>NZ_AMXG01000038.1:0-616440 GCF_000313235.1 Pseudomonas sp. PAMC 26793 | reverse complement strand
AGGCCTGCCGCCAGCGTTCAATCTGAGCCATGATCAAACTCTTCAGTTCAAACATCTTTGGGTTTTTAAGAAACCCTAAACTTGGCTCAGCAATCGTTGGTTACATCTTTGATTTCTCGCGGAGTAACTTGTGATGCTGATAATCTTGTTGACTATCAGTCTGACTCCACAAGCACCCACACGAATTGCTTGATTCAGTTGTTAAAGAGCGGTTGGTTAAGATCTTTCGTCTCAACCGAGGCGCGCATTCTACAGCAGCCTCATTTGCTGTCAAGTGATTATTTTCAGAAGTTTTCAAAGTTTCCTTTGTAACTTCAACCACTTGCGCTTCCGATCTCTCGTTAGCGGGAGGCGAATTCTACAGCGTTACACGCTGCTGTCAACACCTCTTTTTCTCCGCTTTCGACCGAGAAGATCGAACCGTTAATAGGGCTAAACAACACGGCCTTACTAACTCCTTCTGGGCTTCGATGACCTGAAGCAACTCGCTGTCGAAACTTACATAACTCTTTGTTTACCAAGGAGTTTTCCGTTTCGACTGCGCCGGAAGTGGGGCGAATTATAGACTTCCAGAATCTGCCGTCAACACCTTTTTTCACAATACTGTCATATCGGTCAAAAAAGCCCTGAAAAGCAAAGGCCGGCCCCAAGGGGCCGGCCTTCTACTGACCGAACCTACAAGCTGGGAAAGGCAAACTGCGACGCCTCATGACTGGCCCGTTGCGGCCAGCGCTGGGTAATCGCCTTGCGACGGGTGTAGAAACGCACCCCATCCGGCCCATAGGCATGCAAGTCGCCAAACAGCGAACGCTTCCAGCCACCAAAGCTGTGATATGCCACCGGCACCGGCAACGGCACGTTGACGCCAACCATGCCCACTTCGATCTCGTCACAGAACAACCGCGCCGCTTCACCGTCACGGGTGAAGATGCAGGTACCGTTGCCATATTCGTGATCGTTGATCAGTTGCATAGCCGCTTCCAGACTGCTCACCCGAACCACGCACAGCACCGGCCCGAAGATCTCTTCTTTATAGATACGCATCTCTGGGGTCACGCGATCGAACAAGCTACCGCCCAGGAAGAAACCTTCTTCATGGCCCGCAACACTCAACCCACGACCGTCGACCACCAACTCAGCGCCCGAAGAAACGCCGTCTTCTATATAGCCACTGACTTTATCCCGCGCCTGGCCAGTCACCAGCGGCCCCATGTCCAAGCCGCAGGAAGTGCCCGCACCAATCTTCAGCGCCTTGACCTGCGGTACCAACTTGGCAATCAACGCATCCGCCACCTGGTCGCCGACACACACGGCAACAGAGATCGCCATGCAACGCTCACCGCACGAACCATAGGCCGCGCCCATCAAGGCGCTGACTGCATTATCCAGGTCTGCATCCGGCATCAGCACCGCATGGTTCTTCGCCCCGCCCAGCGCCTGTACACGCTTGCCGCGCTTGGTAGCTTCCGAATAGATGTACTCGGCGATCGGCGTCGAACCCACAAAGCTCAACGCTTTGACTTCCGGCGCTTCGATCAGCGCATCCACCGCGCCCTTGTCGCCGTGCACCACGCTCAGCACACCTTTAGGCAAACCGGCTTCCTGCAACAGTTGTGCAATCAGCAGCGTCGAGCTTGGATCACGTTCCGACGGTTTGAGGATGAAGCAGTTACCGCAGACGATCGCCAGTGGATACATCCACAGCGGCACCATTGCAGGGAAGTTGAACGGCGTAATACCCGCCACCACACCCAACGGCTGAAAGTCAGACCATGCGTCAATGTTCGGGCCAACGTTACGGCTGTACTCACCCTTGAGGATTTCCGGCGCCGAGCACGCGTACTCCACGTTCTCGATCCCACGCTTCAGCTCACCCGCCGCATCTTCCAGGGTCTTGCCGTGCTCTTCGCTGATCAGTTGGGAGATCCGCGCTTCGTTCTGTTCCAGCAATTGCTTGAAACGGAACATCACCTGGGCACGCTTGGCCGGTGGCGTGTTGCGCCAGGCCGGGAAGGCCGCCTTGGCCGAGTCGATGGCGCTTTGAATGGTTTCGCGGCTGGCCAACGGCACCTGGTGAATCACCTGGCCAGTCGACGGGTTATACACGTCAGCCGTGCGACCGTTCTCGGTCACCAGTTGGCCGTTGATCAAATGCTGGATGAGGCTCATGCAGGGCTCCTGAAAAGTTGTTCTATATAGAAGGAGAAATCAGTCGATCTTGTTCAGCACTTCGCCGACCGCATCGAACAAGCGATCCAGGTCCTGCGGCTTGCTGTTGAAGGTTGGCCCGAACTGCAAGGTATCGCCGCCAAAGCGCACGTAGAAGCCGGCTTTCCACAAAGCCATGCCGGCTTCGAACGGACGCACAATCGCATCACCGTCACGCGGCGCAATCTGGATCGCACCGGCCAGGCCGTAGTTACGAATGTCGATCACGTTCTTGCTGCCCTTCAGGCCGTGCAGCGCATTCTCGAAATGCGGTGCGACTTCGGCCACGCTCTGCACCAGGTTTTCCTTCTGCAGCAGGTCGAGTGCCGCCAGGCCGGCCGCGCAGGCCACCGGGTGAGCCGAGTAGGTGTAACCGTGTGGGAATTCCACCGCGTACTCAGGCGTCGCCTGGTTCATGAACGTCTGATAAATCTCAGTGCTGGCAATCACCGCGCCCATCGGAATCGCACCGTTGGTGACTTGCTTGGCAATGCACATCAGGTCCGGGGTCACACCGAAGCTGTCCGCACCAAACATCGAACCGGTACGACCGAAGCCGGTGATCACTTCGTCGAAGACCAACAGAATGTTGTGTTGATCGCAGATCTCACGCAGACGCTTCAGGTAACCCTGTGGCGGAACCAGCACGCCAGCAGAGCCTGCCATCGGTTCAACAAATACTGCGGCGATGTTCGACGCATCGTGCAACTCGATCAGCTTGAGCAGCTCATCCGCCAAGGCAATACCGCCCAGCTCCGGCATGCCACGGGAGAACGCATTGCTCGCCAACAGGGTGTGAGGCAGATGGTCAACATCCATCATCGCCTGACCAAAGATCTTACGGTTGCCGTTGACGCCGCCCAGGCTGGTACCGGCGATGTTCACACCGTGGTAACCACGGGCACGGCCGATCATCTTGGTCTTGGTCGCCTGGCCTTTCAGGCGCCAGTACGCACGCACCATCTTGACGGCGGTATCGGCACACTCGGAGCCGGAGTCGGTGAAGAACACGTGGTTCAGGTTACCCGGGGTCAGGTCGGTAATCTTTTCTGCCAGCTGGAACGACAATGGATGACCGTATTGGAAGCCCGGCGAGTAGTCCAACGTGCCCAGTTGCTTGGCAACCGCTTCCTGGATTTCCTTGCGGGTGTGCCCGGCGCCGCAGGTCCAAAGACCCGACAACGAGTCATACACCTTGCGCCCCTTGTCATCGGTCAACCAGCTGCCCTCGGCCGCCACGATCAGGCGCGGGTCACGATGGAAGTTGCGGTTGGCGGTGTACGGCATCCAGTGCGCGTCCAGCTTCAGTTGGCTGGCCAGGGTGGACGGAGCGTTTTCGGGCATGTTCATGAGCAAAACCTCGCAAGGCGAAAGGCAGCGTAGGGATTTGAAAAGCGTTGTTGCAGCTAAATTGCCACGGGGATAAAGTCGGTGAAATCCAACTCTTCTAACCTTCAGTCAGGCCTTCACTAAACTATGAGCAGCCGTCGACCCGACCCACTGGCCCAAGTCAGCGACTTCGATATCCGCCTGTTGCGCATCTTTCGCAGCGTGGTGGAATGCGGCGGCTTCTCGGCGGCGGAAACCGTCCTGGGGATTGGTCGCTCGGCCATCAGCCAGCAAATGAGTGATCTTGAGCAACGCCTCGGCCTACGCCTGTGCCAACGCGGGCGGGCGGGGTTTTCCCTGACCGAGGAAGGGCGCGAGGTGTACCAGTCGGCGTTGCAGCTGCTCAGCGCCCTGGAAAGTTTCCGCACCGAGGTCAACGGCCTGCACCAGCACTTGCGCGGCGAGCTGATCATCGGCCTGACCGACAATCTGGTCACCCTGCCCCACATGCGCATCACCCACGCCTTGGCGCAATTGAAGGAGCGCGGCCCGGACGTACAGATCCAGATCCGCATGATCGCCCCCAATGAGGTCGAACAAGGCGTACTCGATGGCCGCCTGCACGTCGGCGTAGTCCCCCAGGCCAGCGCCCTTTCCGGCCTTGAATACCAGCCGCTGTACAGCGAGCGCTCGCTGCTGTACTGCGCAGTCGGCCACCCGCTGTTTTATGCCGACGATAAGCAACTGGACGACGAACGCATCAACAGCCAGGACGCCATCGCCCCGACCTTCCGCCTGCCCGCCGATATCCAGGCGCACTACCAGGCACTCAACTGCACCGCCAGCGCCTCGGACCGCGAAGGCATGGCCTTCCTGATCCTGACCGGCCGCTACATCGGCTACCTGCCCGACCACTACGCCAGTCTGTGGGTACAACAAGGCCGACTGCGCGCGCTGAAACCAGCTACACGCTTTTACGATTTGAGCCTCGCTTCGGTCACGCGCAAGGGCCGTCGCCCTCATTTGGTGCTGGAAAGCTTCCTCGAAAGTCTGGCCGCAACGCGCTAACACGGGCCTTGCAGAAAAACCTGAGCAGCTGGACAGCTTTTTGCAAGACAAGGGGATCTCGAACCATCAGCCATGAGCTCCCCACCATGTCGCCAGAATCCGAAAACCCAAGTGACCTGATCTACGGCCTCAACGATCGGCCCAAACCTTTGCCTGCATTGCTTGCTGCGTTGCAGCATGTACTGGCCGCGTTTGTCGGCATCATCACTCCCCCACTGATCATCGGCTCCACCCTCGGCCTGACCGCTCACCTGCCCTACCTGATCAGCATGGCATTGATGGTTTCCGGAGTAGGTACCTTCATCCAGGCGCGCAGGCCGTTTGGCATTGGCGCCGGGATGATCTGCCTGCAAGGCACCAGCTTCGCGTTTCTCGGCGCCGTATTGTCGGCCGGGTTTATGGTCAAGCAACGCGGCGGCAGCCCGGAGGACATCCTGGCGATGATCTTTGGCGTGTGCTTCTTCGGTGCAGCCGTGCAGGTGGTGTTGAGCCGGTTTATCGGCCAACTGAGAAGAGTGATCACGCCCCTGGTCACCGGCATCGTCATCACTCTGATTGGCATCAGCCTGATCAAGGTCGGCATCACCGACTTGGGCGGCGGCTTCAACGCCCCGGACTTCGGCGCCCCGACCAACCTGGCACTCGGTGTGTTCGTGGTAATGACCATCATCCTGCTCAACCGCTCGAACACCCCATGGGTACGCCTCAGTGCCATTATCATCGGCCTGGCATTGGGCAGCCTCGCCGCCTGGTTCAGCGGAAAACTGGTGCCCCAAGCGCTGCCTGACTTGCCATTGATCAGCCTGCCCACACCGTTTCACTTCGGTTTCAACTTCGACTGGAGCGCTTTCCTGCCGGTGGCACTGATTTATCTGATCAGCACCATCGAAACCGTCGGCGACCTCACCGCCAATTGCATGATCGCCCGCCAACCCATCAGCGGCCCTTCCTATATAAGCCGGCTCAAGGGCGGCGTGCTGGGGGACGGCATCAGCTGCATGATCGCCGCCACCTTCAGCGCCTTCCCCAACACCACCTTTGCCCAGAACAACGGCGTGATCCAACTGACCGGCGTCGCCAGCCGTTACGTCGGCCTGTACATCGGCGTGGTGCTGTTTTGCCTCGGGCTGTTTCCGCTGATCGGCGCGGTGCTGCAACAAATCCCCAAGCCGGTGCTGGGTGGGGCAACCCTGGTGATGTTCGGCAGTGTCGCCGCCGCCGGCGTGCGCATCCTCGCCCAGGCCCCGCTGGACCGGCGCAGCATGCTGATCATCGCCACCTCGTTCGGCGTCGGCCTGGGGATCGCGGCCCAACCGAACCTGCTGCACCTGATGCCAACGCTGGTGCAGAACCTGTTCGACTCCGCCATCACCAGCGGCGGCCTGACCGCCATTGTGTTGTGCTTGTTACTGCCCGAACCCAAGACCACCGCAGATGCCGCAAACCGGGCCCTGGAAAGCGACACTCTGGAGCCGCTTTGACGGTTTTATCGTATCGGGACTTGTCTGGGGCTTGAGGGTGGGTTATCTGTGCACACGTCGTATTCATCGATCTGCACGGAAACCTCCATGAGCCTCGAAGTTCCTGCCCACAGCAACCACGCCGGAAAACCTGCAAGCCGCATTCGGCAAAAGAACGAACAAGCGATTTTGCAGGCTGCCGAAGACGAGTTCGCCCGTCATGGCTACAAAGGCACCAGCATGAACACCATCGCGGCGAGTGCCGGGTTGCCGAAAGCCAACTTGCACTACTACTTCACCAACAAGCTGGGCCTGTACATTGCCGTGCTCAGTAACATCCTCGAACTCTGGGACAGCACCTTCAACACCCTGACCGCCGAGGATGACCCGGCCGCAGCGCTGACCCGCTACATCCGCACCAAGATGGAATTCTCCCGCCGCCAGCCACAAGCCTCGCGGATCTTTGCGATGGAGATCATCAGTGGCGGCGAATGCCTGACCGAATATTTCAGCCAGGACTACCGCGCCTGGTTCAGCGGCCGTGCGGCGGTGTTCCAGGCCTGGATCGACGCCGGCAAGATGGACCCCATCGACCCCGTGCACCTGATCTTCCTGCTGTGGGGCAGCACCCAGCATTACGCCGACTTTGCCACGCAAATCTGCCGCGTGACCGGGCGCACCAAGCTGACCAAGCAGGACATGGAAGACGCTGGCACCAACCTTATCCACATCATTCTCAAAGGCTGTGGCATCAAGCCGGCCCTCTAAACGAAGTTACCCATGCCTTTCACGCTTACCGGCTTTTGCGAGTTTCGCGAAGAAATTCGCAAAAGCCGCTTCATTACCCTCGCCGCCCCCATCAGCAGCCCCCAGGACGCCCAGGCCTTCATCGACCAGCACAGCGACCTGAATGCCACGCACAACTGCTGGGCCTGGAAACTGGGGGATCAATACCGCAGTAACGATGACGGCGAGCCCGGCGGCACGGCCGGGCGCCCGATCCTGGCCGCGATCGAAGCGCAGGACTGCGACCAGGTCGTAGTGCTGGTGATCCGCTGGTACGGCGGCATCCAGCTGGGCACGGGCGGCCTGGCCCGGGCCTATGGCGGCGGCGCCAACAAATGCCTGCAAGCGGCCGAACGCGTCGAGCTGATCAAACGTGTGCCACTGAGTTGCTCCTGTGGTTTTGCCGAGCTGCAGTTGGTGAAGCTACGGGTGGCCGAACTGGGCGGGCTGGTGATGGAAGAAACCTTCACCGCCAATGGCGTCGACCTGCAACTGGCCCTCGGCGAAGCGCATATCGACACCTTGCAAACTCAGCTCGCCGACCTGAGCCGCGGGCGCATTCTGCTAGAGCGCTGAAACTGCCCACATCTGCTGTGCACCTGCCTGTGGATAACCTGAGCACACTCGCCTGTAACCCTTCTGTCACAAGGCTTTCAGGCGGTTGTTCAGTTTTTGCTCAGCCCGCCACACTAAAGTATTAATCCAGCTCAAAAACAGTCAGTTAGCCGGGTTATGACCTTTAGAACAAAGGGCCGCAGCGCTTATATCCACCGATCACGCTTGCGCACAATTACTGTGGAGCAATCTGTGGATAACCCGTGCAAGAGTGAGCCGGCGGCAGAGCCCGCAACGCCCCGGCGTAACTGAGCATTTTTTGATCAACTTGCCGCCCGGCGCACCGGCATCAACTGCGCCACCGCCCACAGCACTTCAAACACCACGACAATCACCAGCACTAAACTGGCGCCGTGGGCCAGCGCGTAAATCTGCCAAGTGGCAAATAACACCCGGCCGGCGGCGTCATAGCGGCCAAATACCGCTTGGGGATCGCGGATTCGCAGCACTGACCACACGCACACAATCGAGCCCATCAGGTTGGCCATCAATATATGCACAGGCGCGAACGGTGGCAGTTCGCCGGGCAGATTCAACGCCACCAAGGCGTTGTGCAGCAGAACAAAGGTCCAGGGGGTGACCAGCGCCGCGGTGACGATCAAGTCGTACCAGCCGCTGGCCCGAACCAGTTGACGGTATTGGTGTGCAGTCCACATAGCAGCAAGCTCCTTCAATTCAAGAAGCCAGCACGCTAAAGCCTGGAGTATGCTCCAGGGTCAAGCCCCTTCGAGCCCTCTGCATGCGTATCGGCGAATTAGCCCAGGCCAGCCAGGTCAGCCGCGACACCCTGCGCTTCTACGAACAACGCGGGTTGATTGCCGCGCAACGCAGTGCCAACGGCTACCGTGACTATCCCGCCGACATGGTGCAGTTGGTGCTGTACATCAAGACCGCCCAGCGCCTGGGCTTCAGCCTGGGTGAAATCGGCAACAGCGTCGGCGCACTATGGCAAGCTCCAGATCCCGACAGCGCCGTGACCCAACTGCTGCAAGACAAGCTTAACCTGATCGAAACCCGCATCGCCGAACTCGACCAACTGCGCCACGAGTTGCAGCAAAGGCTCGGCCAGCGTTGTCCACTGAACCCGTGAACCTCCACCGTCAAAGGAAGCCATTCATGTCCACTTCAAAAACCGCACTGATTATCGGCGCCTCCCGGGGCCTGGGCCTTGGCCTGGCCAAGCAACTGCTGGCGGACGGCTGGGACGTAATCGCCACTGTACGCGATCCGCAAAAGGCCGATGCCTTGAAGGCCCTGGGCCCGGTGCAGATCGAAAAGCTCGACATGGATGACCAACAGGCCGTGATCGCCCTGAGCCAGCGCCTCAAGGAAAAAACCTTCGACCTGCTGTTCGTCAACGCTGGTGTCAAAGGCCCGGCCAATCAGGAACCGGGCCACGCCACCCTGGCTGAAGTCGGCCAACTGTTCTTCACCAACGCCGTGGCGCCAATCAACCTGGCCCAGCGTTTCGTCGGGCAGATCCGCCCGGATACTGGCGTGTTGGCCTTTATGAGTTCGATCCTCGGCAGCGTCACCATCCCCGACGGCTCCGACCTGGCGCTCTACAAAGCCAGCAAGGCTGCCCTCAACTCCATGACCAATAGTTTCGTTACCCAGTTGGGTGATCAGAAATTGACCGTGCTGTCGTTGCACCCGGGCTGGGTGAAAACCGACATGGGCGGCGAAAACGCACACATCGATGTGCCCACCAGCGTGCGCGGCCTGATCGATCAGGTGAATGCCTACAGCGGCAAGGGCGGCCATCACTTTGTGGACTACAAAGGCGACACCATCGCCTGGTAAAAACCCCAGGATCGTTATCGGCGGATTGCCGCCGATAACGATCCACACGTAAACTGCGCACCTCGCCCTTCCCGGCGACCCTGGATCAGCAGACAGGGCAACACTGAGCTGGCAAACCTGAACCCATCATTCAGAGGAGCCGGCCAATGCCTGCGACCCGTATCTGGTTAAAAAACCCTCTCGCGATATTCACTGCCAATGGCCTCGACGCCCGGGGCGGCCTGGTGCTGCAAGACGGTGTGATCGTCGAAGTCCTTGGCCTCGGCCAAGAGCCTGCCATGCCCTGCGGACAAGTCGTCGATGCCCGCGAGCATGTCGTCCTTCCAGGGCTGATCAACACCCACCATCACTTCTATCAAACCCTGACCCGCGCCTGGGCGCCGGTAGTTAATCAGCCGCTCTTTCCCTGGCTGAAAACCCTGTACCCGGTCTGGGCCCGACTCACCCCGGAAAAACTCGCCCTGGCGAGCAAAGTGGCTCTGGCTGAATTGCTGCTCTCGGGCTGCACCACTGCGGCAGACCACCACTACCTGTTCCCGGACGGCCTCGAACAGGCGATCGACGTGCAAGTCGACAGCGTGCGCGAACTGGGTATGCGCGCCATGCTGACTCGCGGCTCCATGAGCCTTGGCGAGGCCGACGGCGGGCTGCCACCGCAACAAACCGTGCAGCAGGGCGAGGTGATCCTTGAAGACAGCCGCCGCCTGATCCGGCAGTACCACGAGCGCGGTGACGGCGCACAAATCCAGATCGCCCTGGCGCCCTGCTCGCCGTTTTCCGTCACCCCGGAAATCATGGAAGCCAGCGCCGAACTGGCCAATAACCTCGACGTGCGCCTGCATACCCACCTGGCAGAAACCCTCGACGAAGAAGACTTCTGCCTGCAGCGTTTCGGCCTGCGCACTGTGGACTACCTCGACAGCGTCGGCTGGCTCGGCCCACGCACGTGGCTGGCCCATGGCATTCACTTCAACCCGGAAGAAATCGCGCGCCTCGGTGCTGCCGGTACCGGGATCTGCCATTGCCCGAGTTCGAACATGCGCCTGGCTTCCGGAATATGCCCGACCCTCGACCTGCTCGCCGCCGGAGCACCCATTGGCCTGGGCGTGGACGGTTCGGCATCCAACGATGCATCGAACATGATCCTCGAAACGCGCCAGGCCCTGTACATCCAGCGGCTGCGTTACGGCGCAGAGAAGATCACCCCGGAACTGGTGCTGGGTTGGGCGACAAAAGGCTCGGCACAGTTACTCGGCCGCAGCGATATCGGCGAACTGGCCGTAGGCAAACAGGCCGATCTGGCGTTGTTTAAACTGGATGAGCTGCGCTTTTCCGGCAGCCACGACCCGATCTCAGCCCTGCTGCTGTGCGGCGCCGACCGGGCGGACCGGGTGATGGTTGGCGGTAAATGGCGGGTGATCGACGGGCAGGTCGAGGGCCTTGATTTGAAAGGTTTGATTGCCGATCACAGCCAGGCGGCGCGGGAACTGATCAACCGGACTTAACTGAAGAAACACTTTCCAAATGTGGGAGCGGGCTTGCTCGCGAAAGCGTTGGGTCAGTCAACATATCTGGCGACTGACACTCCGTATTCGCGAGCAAGCCCGCTCCCACACCAGCCCGGTTTCCACAATTATTTCTGCGTTTTTTCAGAATCGGTTACAACCCCAACAGCGACAGCATGATAAACGTCGAAAACAACACAAAATGGGTCATTCCTTCGATGGCATTGGTTTCGCCGTCGTTGAGGTTGATCGCGCTGACGATCAGCGTAATCAAGACCATCACCGTCTGCACCGGCGTCATTGCCATCTGAAACGGTTGGCCGGTGTACAAGGCCATGGCTTCCATCACCGGCACCGTCAGGATCACCGTCGACAGCGACGCTCCCAGCGCGATGTTCACCACCGACTGCATGCGGTTGGCCAGCGCCGCGCGCAACGCGGTCAAAATCTCCGGGGCAGCGGAAATCGCGGCCACGATGATCGCCGTGATCACCGGCGGGGCACCCGTTCCTTCCAGGCCCAGGTCGAGGGTCTTGGACATCACCTCGGCCAACGCGCCAATCACGATCACGCCAAACACCAAAGTCCCGATGGAGAACGCCAGGTTGATCGGTGGCGACTCTTCTTCCGACTGTTTCTTACGACGTTTTTCCGGGTAGCTGTAGCTGAAAAAATAACTGTGGGGCCCCACCTGCATCCGCAGGAACAGGGTGTAGAGCACCACCATCGCGCCAATGGTGAAGGCCGAGTAGATTTTCCAATCGGCCTCGGGAATAAATTCCGGCACCACCATCGACACGCCCATGGCGGTCAGGATCATCACGCTGTAAGTGCGTGCCGAATCATCGTTGTAGGACTGTTCGCCATGCTTGATCCCGCCCATCAGTGCCGCCAGGCCAAGGATGCCGTTGATATCGAGCATCACCGCCGAATAAATGGTGTCGCGCACCAGGGTCGGCGACGGCTCGTTGCTCATCATGATCGCCAAAATCACCACTTCCACCAGCACCGCGGCGAGGGTCAGGATCATGGTGCCGTAGGGGTCGCCGACCTTTTCCGCCAGTTGCTCGGCGTGATGGGCCACGCGCATCGAGGCCACGACGATAAAGCCGATCAGCGCGATGCCGCTGAGCAGCGCCACCATCTGCCCGCTGCCGAGCATCCAGTGCTCCAGCGGGTAAGCGGCGACGGCGGCAATCAGCGCCAGCAGCATGAATTTTTCTTGCTTGATAGATGTGAGCATTGCAGGCCTTTTAAACACGGTGAATCCGTCATTGATGGGGTACAGACTGCACCGCGCCGATAACGTTTCGTTACACCTTAGTTCATGCATCGCTTGCACGACGATCGCGGATGCTCACCGCTTGGTCAGGTTTTGCCGATTATTTCGGCGTGCGCCTGTAGAATGCTGCCATTGCACCTGATGAGAATTTATAAATGTACGATTGGCTCAACGCCCTGCCCAAGGCTGAATTGCACCTGCACCTGGAAGGCTCGCTGGAGCCTGAGCTGCTGTTCGCCCTGGCCGAACGCAACAAGATCGCGCTGCCGTGGAACGACGTCGAAACCCTGCGCAAGGCCTACGCCTTCAACAACCTGCAAGAGTTTCTCGACCTGTACTACAAGGGCGCCGATGTACTGCGCACCTCCCAGGACTTCTACGACCTGACCTGGGCCTACCTGCTGCGCTGCAAGGCGCAGAACGTGATCCATACCGAACCGTTCTTCGACCCGCAGACCCACACCGAGCGTGGCGTGCCCTTCGAAGTGGTGCTCAATGGCATCGCTGCCGCATTGAAAGACGGCGAGCAACAACTGGGCATCACCAGTGGTTTGATCTTGAGCTTCCTGCGCCACTTGAGCGAAGAAGAGGCCGAGAAAACCCTCGACCAGGCGCTGCCGTTCCGTGATGCGTTTGTTGCCGTGGGCCTGGACAGTTCGGAAATGGGTCACCCGCCGAGCAAGTTCCAGCGCGTGTTCGATCGTGCCCGTCACGAAGGTTTCCTGACCGTCGCCCACGCCGGCGAAGAAGGCCCGCCGGAGTACATCTGGGAAGCCATCGACCTGCTGAAAATCCAGCGTATCGACCATGGCGTGCGCGCCATTGAAGACGAACGCCTGATGCAGCGGATCATCAATGAGCAGATCCCGCTGACGGTGTGCCCGTTGTCCAACACCAAGCTGTGCGTGTTCGACGACATGTCGCAACACAACATCCTCGACATGCTTGAGCGTGGCGTGAAGGTCACGGTGAACTCGGATGACCCGGCGTACTTCGGCGGTTATGTCACCGAGAACTTCCATGCGCTGTACACCTCCCTGGGCATGACCCAGGACCAGGCCAAACGCCTGGCGCAAAACAGCCTGGATGCGCGGTTGGTGAAGCCTTAATCACCGTCCGGTGTGGCGAGCCGGGCAATTTCCGATTGCCCGGTTTCGCTGACCTGCAACGCCTGGGACTCATTGATCATGCTGACCCAGTTCGACTGCAAACACAGCTGCAACAGCGCAGCCCCCAACGCACCGCCCAGGTGTGGCTGCTGTTCGCTCCAATCAAAACAATCGCACACGATCGGCTGAGCCAGTGCCTGGGTAAAAATCCCCAGCGCAGCGAGTTTGCGTGCGCCAAGGGGCGTCACTTCCGTGCGCTGCTCCGCGCGCTCGATCCACCCTGCCGCCATCATCCGTTGATACAACCCCGCCGCCAGCTCGCCACCGAGATGCCCCTGGCAAAGCCTGGCCCGCCGTAAAGCTGCAGGCGCAATCAGGGACTGGGAATGAGCGGGCGTGCTGCGGGCGATTCTGGCCATGGTGGTACAGGCCAAGGCATCCACGGCAGCCCCCACATCGGCAGCGGCCACACGGAAAAAGCGTTTACCGCTACGGGCTTCGACGCGCAGCAGGCCGCCGGCCGTCAGTCGCGTCAGGTGAGCATTGGCCGAGGCCGGCGACAGCCCCGCCAGTAGAGCCAATTCATCGGAGGGTTTGGCCGAGCCATCCATCAACGCCCAGACCATCGCGGTACGTTTCGGGTCGGCCAGCAAAGTGGCGATCTGACTGATGCAAGGTGCCTGTTCCATGTGCGCATTCACTCCCTGTTGAATCATTCGTCTGCTGCAGTTCGAAGAAAAGTATAAGCGTGAAAACGCCCGGTTCCGTGCCGTCTTACAGCGCAACCAAGGACAGAAGCTGAAGGAAATTTCCCGATATCCCCGGGGTTATGGTGTAGAGGCTGATCGCTCCGGCAATTGCGCAGTCAATGTCGCACATCGGGCAACGAGCATTTCCCGCAGAAGATTGATCGGCTTGCTCAGTTGCGCGCGATGGGCGCACAACAGGTTGAGCGGCGTGCGCTCGCCCCGCAGCTCCGGCAGGATCAGGCGCAGGCGCCCGGCCAGCACATCAGAGCTCACATCCAGCCAGGACTTGTAGGCGATACCCACCCCAGCCACCGCCCAGCGTCGCACCACATCCGCATCATCACTGAAGCGGTCGCCGGTCACCGTCAGGCCGACGTCGCGCTTGCCATCGTTGAACCCCCAATGGTCATGCACCCGGCTGCCGAGCATGTACAGCAAGCAATTGTGCTGGGTGAGCTGCTCCAGATGGCGCGGCTCGCCATGCCGCGCCAGGTAGCTGGGGGCGGCGCAGAGCACGCGGTAGTTGTCCGGGGCGATGGGCAGCGCGATCAGGCTGGAATCTTCGGGTTCACCGTAGCGCAGGGCGATATCCACCGGCTGGCGGAACAGGTCGGCAATCCGGTCGCCCAACAGCAAGCGTACGCTCAGGCCGGGGTATTCACGCTGGAACTCATCCAGCCAGGGCAGCAGCTGGTTACGCCCGAAGTCCGACGGTGCCGACAGTTGCAGCACCCCGCTGACCTGGTCCTGGCCACTGGCCAATAAGCGCCGGCCTTCATCGAGGCTGCTCAAGGCGGCCCGGGCGTATTCCAGAAAGCCTTCACCCTCGGCCGTCAGGCGCAGGCTGCGGGTGGAGCGCGCCAGCAATCGCGCACCCAGTTGCTGCTCGATACGCTTCAACGCCGCGCTGGCCACCGCCGCCGACATGTCCATGACCCGCGCCGCCGCCGAAAGGCTGCCCAGGTCTGCCGCACGCACAAACAACTGCAAGTCATCAAAACGCAGCACGTTGACCGCCAATTATCAAAAAAACATTGAAAGAGACTGCTCTTTTAGCGGGTTTTATCTTCGAGAGAAATAGCCAATCATCTGTTCATCCCGTTCATCACGTGTCTGGAGTCGAATATGTCCGCTGCCTTTAACGTCATCGCCACGCTGATCGCCAAACCCGGCCAACAGGCCACCCTGGAAACCCTGCTGCGCGAGCTGCTGGAACCCACCCGCGTCGAAGCCGGCTGCCAGCAGTACGACCTGCACCAGGACCTGCAACACCCCGAGACGTTCTACATGCTCGAGCGCTGGAGCGACGACGCCGCGCTGGCCGACCACGACCAGAGCGCCCATATCCAGAATTTCCGCGCCAAGGCTGCCGACGTGCTCGAGCATTTCGAACTCAAACGCCTGAAATTTCTTGCCTGATCAACCGACCCCTTTATTGGAAACCCTCATGAAAGCCATCGCCTACTACGCCGCACTGCCCATCAACGATCCAAAATCCCTGCAAGACATCGAACGGCCAGAACCGGTCGCCGGCCCTCGCGACCTGCTGGTGGAAGTCAAAGCCATCTCGGTGAACCCGGTGGACACCAAGGTGCGCCAGAACGTCGCCCCGGAAAACGGTGCCGCCAAAGTGCTGGGCTGGGACGTGGCCGGTGTGGTCAAGGCCGTGGGCAGCGAAGTCAGCCTGTTCAAGGTCGGTGACAAGGTGTTCTACGCCGGCTCTCTGGTACGTCCCGGCGGCAACAGCGAACTGCACACCGTGGATGAGCGCATCGTCGGCCACATGCCGAAAACTCTGGGTTTCGCCGACGCGGCCGCCCTGCCGCTGACCGCCATCACCGCCTGGGAGTTGCTGTTCGAACGCCTGCAAGTGCGTGAAGGCAAGACCGATGAAGGCCAGAGCCTGCTGATCGTCGGTGCGTCCGGTGGCGTGGGATCGATCCTGACCCAACTGGCGAAACAGCTCACCGGCCTGACAGTCATCGGCACCGCTTCCCGCCCTGAAACCCAAGCGTGGGCCAAGGACCTGGGCGCCGACCTGGTGATCGACCACAGCAAACCGTTGAGCGAAGAGTTGAAAAGCGCCGGCCATCCGCAGGTGAACTATGTCGCCAGCCTGACCCAGACCGACCAGCACCTGGACCAACTGGTGGAAGCGCTGATTCCCCAGGGCAAACTGGCGCTGATCGATGATCCCAAGGTGCTGGACGTCAGCAAGCTCAAGCGCAAGAGCCTGTCGCTGCATTGGGAGTTCATGTACACCCGCTCGATGTTCGAGACCAGTGACATGATCGAGCAGCACAACCTGCTCAATCGCGTCGCCGAACTGATCGACGCCGGTACCCTGAAAACCACAGTGGGCGAGCACTTTGGCGTGATCAACGCGACCAACCTGCGCCGCGCCCACGAGCTACTGGAAAGCGGCAAGGCCAAGGGCAAGATCGTGCTGGAAGGGTTCTAACGAAAGGTTCTGTCAGTGTCGTCTGTTATTCATGTGAGTAATGGACGACACCGCTAGTCAGAGACTTGATCCTTGTCATATTTGTGAGCGTATTCGGGTTTATATTGGCCGCCTTTGCCACGCAATTTACGTGAGGAAGTCAGCAATGAAGATCCTGATAAAAGCGCTAGCGAGATCCGAAGGCAACAAATGGCAGGTCCGTCTCGACCACAACGCCTTTACCTTCCGCACTGAGGCTGAAGCCCGCGCGTTTGCCGACACCCTGCAAACCCGTATTCAGGCCCCTCACCGATTCCCCGAAAGCCAGCAGCGTTCTGCTGGCTGACCTGCTCAGTCCGCCGCTTGCAGTGCCCGTTGGCGCTGCAGGCGCCGGGTCAGCATCGCGAACGTTACGGCCAATACGCCACACAAGCTGATGACCATTGCCATCGGCATCGCCGTACCGTCGTGCAACACGCCCACCAACGATGCAGCGCCTGCTGCCACACCAAACTGAATGCACCCGAGCAACGCTGACGCGCTGCCCGCCCGTGCGCCCTGCCCGCTCATGGCGCAGGCCGAGGTATTGGGCAAAATGCAACCCAGGCTGGCGATGCAGATAAACAGCGGTACCAGCAGCGGCCACAAAGCGTCCGTGCGCAGCGCAGTAATGGCCAGCAACGACAGACCCGCCGCCAGGTAAACCCACACCGTGCGCGACAGCAAAAATGCCGGGCCACGGGAAGCGAGCAAACGCGCGTTGACCTGTGCCACCAGGATAAAGCCGGCGGCATTGGAGCCGAATACCCAGCCATAGTGTTCGGCGGGCACGCCATAGAGTTTGATAAAGACGAAGGGCGAGCCCGCGATGTAGGCAAACATACCGGCAATCGAGATACCGCCGGTCAAGGCATAGCCCAGGTACACCCGGTCCGACAGCAACCGGCCGTACTGGCGCAGCGCACCCGACAGCGGCTGGCGCGGCTGATGGGCCGGGAAACTTTCCGGCAGCCCGACCGCCACCGCGATGGCCGCCATCACACTGAATGCCGTCAACGCCAGGAAGATCGACTGCCAGCCCCACACACCGACCATCACCCCGCCCGCCAGCGGTGCGAGTATCGGCGCCAGCCCGGTGACCAGCATCAATTGGGAAAACACCTTGGCCGAGCCCACCGCGTCGCATTTATCGCTGACCACCGCCCGGGAGATCACCATGCCCGCGCAACCACCCAAGGCCTGGACGAAACGCGCACCGATCAGCCATTCCAGGGAAGGCGCGTACGCACACGCGAAGGACGCCAGGGTAAACAGGGTGACACCGCTCAGCAGCGGCCCGCGTCGGCCAAAACGATCCGCCAGCGGCCCATAGATCAACTGGCCGATTGCCAGGCCCGTGAAGTACACGGCCAAGGTCAGCTGAATATGTTTTTCGTCGGTGCCGAATGCCACGGCCATGGCCGGGAAACCCGGCAGGTAGAAGTCGATGGCCAACGGCGCGAACGCGCTCAAGGCCCCCAAGATCAGAATTATACGAAGGTTCATCAGGCACCCAGGTGAGTCGGCAGCCCGACAGTCTAGCCGGGCATGGGTGCCTTGAACATTAAGTTAGCTCGCTAACTATCAGAAAATCAGGCGAGCTTGACGCTGTAGCCTTCCTCGCTGATCAGGTTGATCACCTCCGCCGGCGACAGCAGGCTGCTTTCTACGCACACTTGCTTTGCCGCGAGGTCGACGCGCACGCTGGCCGCCGGGTCCTTATCCTGCACCGCCTGGGTGACCGAGCGAACGCAGTGGCCGCAGGTCATTCCTTCAACGCTGAATACTTGCATGACATGACTCCTTTGATGAGGTTGCCCACAGTTTTGACCTTGCCACGATGGCAAGGTCAAGTTCTGAAAAAATCGGCCGGGCTGGCATTCATTCGCGCCCTCGGCCAAGCTGCACCTATCCACGATGTGAACCTCGGAGAATTCGCCATGCGCTGGTCATTTTTTGGCCTTGTCAGCCTGTTGGGCTTGTTTGCTGCTGTGCCACCGGCCAGCGCAGATCAAGATTATGCGGTGCTGATCATTTCGCGGGAGCGCCTGGAAGTGCCCACCAACTGCGAGATTGGCTTGTACATCCAGGACCAGTTGGCCGGGCGGCTGTTCCAGGAGCAGGCCACCTCATTCAACTTGCCGGCCGGGAATGTGTCGTTGCGCCTGAAGTTATTGCCGGGGCAGTCGCCAGGTTGCTTGCCGGGCATGCTCGCGCCACCGGCGCAAAACATTACGTTGAAGGCGGGTGACGTGCGCAAGCTGCGTATTGCGCAAGGGCCGGACGGCATGTATCTGAAGCCGGCGGCATTGGAATATTGAAACATTGATCTGAAGCCTTGACCTTCCCCACAGGTCAAGGTTGATCCTAGGGGCAATCTCTCCTGGAGTACTGCCCATGAACGGATCCACCACCTTCGACCTGCCGATCAGCGGCATGACCTGCGCCAGCTGCGCCGGTCGGGTTGAACGGGCACTGGGCAAAGTGCCCGGGGTGCAAAGCGTCAGCGTCAACCTGGCCAACGACAGCACCCACATTGAAGTGCTCGGCCAAATGGACCCCCGCGTCCTGATCGCCGCCGTCGACAAGGCCGGCTACACCGCCACCCTGCCCCAAAGCGAAACCGCCACCCAGGCCAGCCAGGAACAACGCCTGAGCCATGAGCGTTGGTCGCTGCTGCTGGCAATCCTGCTCGCCGCGCCGTTGGTGCTGCCGATGCTGGTGCAACCGTTCGGGCTGCACTGGATGCTCCCGGCCTGGGTTCAATTTGCCCTGGCCACCCCGGTGCAGTTCATCTTCGGCGCACGCTTCTATATCGCCGCCTGGAAAGCCGTACGCGCTGGGGCCGGCAATATGGACCTGCTGGTAGCCATCGGCACCAGCGCCGGTTACGGCTTGAGTCTCTATGAATGGCTCACGGCGTCCGCCGGCACGATGCCCCATCTGTATTTCGAAGCCTCGGCCGTAGTGATCGCCCTGGTGCTGCTGGGTAAATACCTGGAAAGCCGCGCCAAGCGCCAGACCGCCAGTGCCATCCGCGCCCTGGAAGCCCTGCGCCCGGAGCGGGCGATTCAAGTGATCGACGGCCGCGAGCAGGACGTTGCCATCACCGCCCTCAAGCTGAATGACCTGGTGCTGGTCAAACCCGGCGAACGCTTCCCGGTGGACGGCGAAGTGGTCGAAGGCCAAAGCCACGCCGACGAAGCGCTGATCAGCGGTGAAAGCCTGCCGGTGCCGAAACAGCCGGGCGATGCCGTCACCGGCGGCGCCATCAACGGCGAAGGCCGGCTGCTGGTACGCACCCTGGCCCTTGGCGCAGAAAGCGTACTGGCAAGGATTATCCGCCTGGTGGAAGACGCCCAGGCCGCCAAGGCTCCGATCCAGAAGCTGGTGGATAAAGTCAGCCAGGTGTTCGTGCCGGTGGTGCTGGTGCTGGCCCTGGCCACGCTGATCGGCTGGTGGCTGTATGGCGCGCCATTGGAAGTTGCGCTGATCAATGCCGTGACCGTGCTGGTGATTGCCTGCCCTTGCGCCCTTGGCCTCGCCACCCCCACCGCCATCATGGCCGGCACCGGCGTCGCCGCCCGCCACGGCATCCTGATCAAGGACGCCGAAGCCCTGGAGCGCGCCCATGAAGTCAGCGCCGTGGTGTTCGACAAGACCGGCACCCTGACCTCCGGCACCCCGAAAATTGCGCACTTGGCCGCCGTCGATGGCAATGAAGCTGCCCTGCTGCAACAGGCCGGCGCGCTGCAACGCGGCAGTGAACACCCGCTGGCCAAGGCAGTGCTGGATGCCTGCGCCGAACAGGGCTTGAACGTGGCTGATGTCAGCGCCAGCCAGTCCCTGACCGGGCGCGGCATCGCAGGCACTCTCGACGGTCGGCAACTGGCGCTGGGCAACCGCCGCCTGCTGGAAGAGACCGGCTTGAGCACTGGCGATCTCGCCGACTCGGCCAGCGCCTGGGAGGCCGAAGGCCGCACCTTGTCCTGGCTGATCGAGCAAGGCCCGCAGCCTCGCGTGCTGGGTTTGTTCGCCTTCGGTGACACGCTTAAACCGGGCGCCCTGCAAGCGATACAAGCACTCAAGGCGCGGCATATCAGCAGCCACCTGCTGACCGGCGATAACCGTGGCAGCGCCCGCGTGGTCGCCGACGCCCTGGGCATCGATGACGTGCACGCCGAAGTACTGCCCGCCGACAAGGCCGCCACGGTCGCCGAGCTGAAAAAGACCGGCGTCGTCGCGATGGTCGGCGATGGCATCAACGACGCACCGGCCCTGGCCGCGGCCGACATCGGCATCGCCATGGGCGGCGGTACCGACGTGGCCATGCACGCGGCAGGTATTACCCTGATGCGCGGCGACCCACGATTGGTGCCCGCCGCCCTGGAAATCAGCCGCAGGACCTATGCGAAAATTCGACAGAATCTGTTCTGGGCCTTTGTGTATAACTTGGTCGGCATTCCACTCGCGGCGTTCGGCCTGCTCAACCCGGTGATGGCCGGCGCGGCCATGGCCCTGTCCAGTGTCAGCGTGGTGAGTAATGCGCTGCTGTTGAAAACCTGGAAACCCAAGGATCTGGAGGACGAGCGTCCATGAACATCGGCCAAGCAGCACGCCAAAGCGGCCTGAGTGCCAAGATGATTCGTTACTACGAATCCATCGGTTTGTTGAAAGCCGCCCATCGCACCGACAGCGGCTACCGCATCTATAGCGCCGAGGATTTGCACACCCTGGCGTTTATCAAGCGTTCGCGGGACCTGGGGTTTTCCCTTGAGGAGGTCGGCAAGCTGCTGGCCCTCTGGCAAGACCGGGGGCGCGCGAGTGCCGACGTGAAGGCGCTGGCCCGCCAGCATATCGATGAGCTGAACCAGAAAATCCGCGAGTTGGGGCAGTTGCGCGATACGTTGCAGGACCTGGTGGAACACTGCCAGGGCGATCATCGGCCGGATTGCCCGATTCTCAAGGAATTGGCGTCGGGCAGTTGTTGCGCCTGAGCAAGTTTAACCAGACATGCGCGGAACCAAATGTGGGAGCGGGCTTGCTCGCGAATGCGGAGTGTCAGTCAATACATCAGTTGACTGAACCACCGCTTTCGCGAGCAAGCCCGCTCCCACAGTTGGATATCCACTCGCCGTTAGATCACTGCATCCAAGGCGGCGGTGGAGGCTCTTCCGATGCCTTGCTCGGTGGCGCATCGTCTGCCGCGCGAATCGCCTGGCGACGCTCTTCATCGAGCCGCGCCGCTTCGATCTCGCGGATAACACCGCCCACGTCAGCCAGCTCTTCCGGCTCGTCGAACTCGCCGGTCAAGACGCTGGCCGGGTGCAGAGTGCCGGCTTCGTACAGCGCCCACATCTCCTTGGCGTACTTGGTCTTCTTCAACTCCGGGGCAAAGCGCCCGAAGTAGGAAGCCATGTTGCCCACATCCCGTTCCAGCATGGTGAACGCGTGGTTGTTGCCCGCCGCATCCACCGCCTGGGGCAGGTCGATGATCACCGGGCCCGTCGGCGTCAGCAGCACGTTGAACTCGGAAAGGTCACCGTGCACCAGGCCGGTACACAACATCAGCACGATCTGGGTAATCAGGAAGGCGTGGTATTCACGGGCCTGGTCCGGCTCCAGCGTCACGTCGTTCAGACGTGGCGCCGCGTCGCCGTATTCATCGGCCACCAGCTCCATCAGCAGCACGCCTTCAAGGAAGTCGTACGGCTTGGGCACGCGAACGCCCGCACCAGCCAGACGAAACAGCGCCGCGACCTCGGCGTTCTGCCAGGCGTCTTCGGTTTCTTTCTTGCCGAACTTGGAGCCCTTGGCCATGGCCCGGGCCTGGCGGCTGTTGCGGACCTTGCGGCCTTCCTGGTATTCGGACGCCTGACGAAAACTTCGTTTATTCGCCTCCTTGTAGACCTTGGCGCAACGTAACTCGTTGCCGCAGCGCACCACGTAAACAGCTGCTTCTTTACCACTCATGAGTGGGCGCAGCACCTCGTCGACCAGACCGTCCTCGATCAGGGGTTCAATGCGTTTAGGAGTCTTCATCAGCTTTTATTGTGGGTCCTTTATTACCAAACACGCGTATGGCACTCGTTATACGGCAATCCTCTCGCCGCGGGGAGAGGGTACCGACCTTTGACCGCTTAAGAATGCATCCAATATGCCAGATTAATCTGCGATCCCCTGTAGGAGCGAGCTTGCTCGCGAAAAACCCGAGGGAGCCGCGTTGATTCAGTATGCCAGCGTCATCGTTTACGACCTTCGCGAGCAAGCTCGCTCCTACAGGGCTTGTTGTTCATCAAGAGTGTAATTCAGCGCTCAATAATCGCGGTGACACCCTGCCCCCCGGCGGCGCAGATCGAGATCAGCCCCCGGCCCTTGCCGGCCGCGTCCAACAGTTTGGCCAGGTTGGCGACGATCCGCCCGCCAGTGGCGGCAAACGGATGGCCGGCCGCCAGTGAACTGCCCTTGACGTTCAAGCGGCTGCGGTCTATGGAGCCCAACGGTGCGTCCAGCCCCAGGCGGGTCTTGCAGTATTCCGGATCTTCCCAGGCTTTCAGCGTGCACAACACTTGGGCAGCGAAGGCTTCGTGAATCTCGTAGTAATCGAAGTCCTGCAGCGTCAGGCCATTCCTGGCCAGCAAGCGTGGCACCGCGTACACCGGCGCCATCAGCAGGCCTTCAGCACCGTTGACGAAATCTACCGCCGCCGCCTCGCCATCGCGCAGGTAGGCGAGGATTGGCAAGCCCCGCTCCTTGGCCCAGGCTTCACTGCCCAGCAGCACCAACGAGGCGCCGTCGGTCAGCGGCGTCGAATTACCGGCGGTAAGGGTGCCCTTTTCGCTGCGCTCGAAGGCCGGCTTGAGGCTGGCGAGTTTTTCCAGGGTCAGGTCAGGGCGCAGGTTGTTGTCGCGGGTCAGGCCGAGAAAGGGCGTGAGCAAGTCGTTGTGCCAGCCTTCGGCGTAGGACGCGGCCATTTTCTGGTGGCTTTCCAACGCCAGTTGATCCTGCTCGGCGCGGGGGATCTGCCAGGTCTGCGCCATCAATTCGCAGTGCTGGCCCATGGACAACCCGGTGCGCGGTTCGCCGTTGCGCGGCAGTTCCGGCTTAAGGTGATGGGGACGAAGTTGTAACAGGACTTTTAATTTATCCGCCATGGATTTGCTGCGATTGGCTTGCAGCAAGATTTTGCGCAACCCCTCATTCACCCCGATGGGCGCATCAGACGTGGTGTCGACGCCGCCAGCAATCCCGCTTTCGATCTGCCCCAGAGCGATCTTGTTCGCCACCAGCAACGCGGCTTCCAGCCCCGTGCCACAGGCCTGCTGAATATCGTAGGCCGGGGTTTGCGGTGACAGGCGCGAGCCCAGCAAACACTCGCGGGTCAGGTTGAAGTCCCGGGAATGCTTGAGCACCGCCCCGGCGGCCACCTCGCCAATGCGCAGGCCGTGCAGGTTGTAGCGTTCGATCAGGCCTTCCAGGGCGGCGGTCAGCATCGCCTGGTTGCTCGCCGTGGCGTAAGGGCCGTTGGAGCGGGCGAAGGGGATGCGGTTACCGCCAATGATCGCTACACGGCGCAATTGAGTCATGGAAAGCTCCCTTGAGGTTATGGGGTGAATCTCTGAGCCTAGCCTAGGCTCAATCGAACGACTTTCACCTATTGATGGTCCACCGTTTGAACCCCAGCACTCGGAGAGCGTTCCATGTCTGACCGTTATATCGACTTCGCCAACTCCAGCCTCGGCCATCGCCTGGTCGCCGCCATTGGCCTGCCGTCACCGGTGCGCCTGGAACGCTGGCAGGCTGGACGCCTGCGCCCGGTGGAGGGTGCGCTGCTGATCGGCGGCGGCCCGCTGGCAACAAAAATCCTGCCATTCGCCAATAAGCTGACCGACGCTATCTATAGCTACGGCACCGAATCGTCGACGGCAACCACCTGGATTCCCGGCCACGGGCCCAAGCTCAAGGCCGTGGTGTACGACGCCAGCCAGTTGCAGCACACGGATCAACTCAAGCAACTGCGGGAATTCTTTCAGCCGCTGATGAAGAACCTCGATCACAGCGCGCATCTGGTGATCCTTGGCCGCGCTCCGGAAAGCCTCAGCGCCCCGTTCGCCGCCAGCGCCCAGCGCGCCCTTGAAGGCTTCAGCCGCTCGTTGGCGAAAGAGCTGCGCAGCGGCGGCGTCCTGCAGTTGCTGTATGTGGGCGAAGGCGCCGAAGACCAGCTGGAAGGTGCGTTGCGGTTCTTCCTGTCACCCAAAAGCGCCTACATTTCCGGCCAAGTGATTCGTTTGAGTGCCTGCCCGACCCAGGTCGAGGATTGGACCCGACCACTGGCCGGGCGCAAGGCGCTGGTGACCGGGGCGGCCCGAGGCATCGGCGCCTCGATTGCCGAAACCCTGGCCCGTGACGGCGCCGAAGTGATCGTGCTGGATGTGCCTCAAGCCAAGGCCGACCTCGATGCCCTGGCCGCGCGCCTGGGCGCCCGCAGCATCGCCCTGGATATCTGCGCCGAAGACGCCGCCACCCAGTTGATCGAACAGCTGCCGGACGGCCTCGACATCGTGGTGCACAACGCCGGCATCACTCGCGATAAAACCCTGGCCAACATGACGCCCGAATACTGGGACGCGGTATTGGCAGTTAACCTCAACGCGCCGCAAGTGCTGACCAAGGCGCTGCTGGACAGCGGCACCCTGCACGACAACGGCCGCGTGGTGCTGCTGGCGTCCATCAGCGGAATCGCCGGCAATCGCGGGCAAACCAACTACGCCGCGAGCAAGGCGGGGCTGATCGGCTTGGCACAGGCGTGGGCGCCGTTGCTGGGGGAACGCGGGATCAGCATCAACGCCGTGGCCCCAGGCTTCATCGAAACCCAGATGACCGCACATATTCCCTTCGCCTTGCGTGAGGCCGGGCGGCGCATGAGCTCCCTGGGCCAGGGCGGCTTGCCCCAGGACGTTGCCGAAGCGGTGGCCTGGCTCGGCCAACCGGGCTCGGGCGCGGTCAGCGGGCAAGCGTTGAGGGTGTGTGGGCAAAGTCTATTGGGAGCGTAAGCATGGAGTGGCACACATTAGGCAGCACCCCGTTTCTGCCGCCGCTGTATTGGCGTGCGGCGCTCAAGCGCAAGATCACCGGTACCACGTTGCCGCAACAAGGGCTGCGCTGCCGGGTCAGCGTTAACCCCAAGGATGTGGACGCCTATCGCAAGGTCTGCGGGTTTGCCGAGAGCCCGGTACTGCCGGCCACTTATCCCCATATCCTGGCGTTCGGCCTGCAGATGCAATTGCTCACCGACAAGGCGTTTCCATTCCCGCTGCTGGGGTTGATCCACCTGAGCAACCGGATCCGCATCCTGCGCCCATTGGGAGGTGTGAGTGACCTGACCGTCGGTGTCTACACGCAGAACTTGCAGCCCCATGCCAAGGGCGCGACCTTCGATATCGTAACCACGGTCGAGGATTCACTGGGGCTGCTGTGGGAAGCCGAAAGCCGGATGCTCTGTCGCGGGGTGAAACTCGATGGCGCTGCGGCGGACCACACCCTGCAAGCCCCTACCAGCGTCAGCGAGCTGACCCGCTGGAAAGCCCCCGCCGACATCGGCCGCCGCTACGCCCGGGTGTCCGGCGACTACAACCCGATTCACTTGAGTGCCCTCACGGCCAGGTTGTTTGGCTTCCCCCAGGCCATCGCCCATGGGTTATGGAACACGGCACGCACACTGGCCGCACTGAGCGAACATTTGCCTGCGGCCAATATCGAAATAGACGTCGAGTTTAAAAAGCCGGTGCGCTTACCCAGTGAAGTAACTTTATTGACAAGTGCCGCCGGCTCCAGTGGCGAGTTACAACTAAAGGGCGCCGGGGATATTGAACACATGACGGGGCGTTGGCGGCCAATCTCCTGATAAATTGTATATATACATCCTAAGTTATAGCGGGCTATCAATAGCCCGCTATCTTTATTAACCCTATGATTTTAAACGCCTCGAAACTTCTACACCCTCCCCCACTACACCCTTGGTATTAGTCGCTAAGCAGACTAACCCTATCTGTATATAAATCGTTAATACCAAGTTGAGCATTGCGAGATAACGCACCCGGGTCTGTTATAGCCACAACGGACGAATGTATCGCTGCCTATAGAAACAGCGAACTTCGATAACAGCAAAGGCTGTACCTGGTGCAAGGAACTCAATCATGAAAACTCAAGTCGTGTTGTGGAAAGCAAGTACCGCGCTGGCCCTGATTCTGGCAGTTAGCCTCGGAGGCTGCAGCAGCGGTGGTGGTGGTCATCACAGTAGCGTCGCGGCGTCATCTCCGGATGCTGGCAGTGGCAGTGGTACTGGCGGCGGAACGGGTGGCGGCACTGGCGGCGGTACCGGCGGTGGCACTGACGGAGGCACTGGCGGTGGTACCGGTGGCGGCACGGATGGAGGTACTGGTGGTGGCACAGGCGGCGGTACTGGCGGCGGCACAGGTGGTGGCACCGGCGGAGGCACTGGCGGTGGCACAGGCGGCGGCACTGGCGGTGGCACAGGCGGCGGCACTGGCGGCGGCACAGGCGGTGGCACAGGCGGTGGCACAGGTTCGACCACTCCTCTGGTCACCGGCCAGGTAGTGGGCGCTGTAGGCGGTGTCGTCGGTAATGTCGGCACCGCGGTGGGCGACCTGGGTACGACCCTGACCACGGTGCCAATTGTCGGTACTACCGCTGGCGGGTTAGTCACCGCTACGGGCACAGCCGTCAACAGCATCGGCAGCGGCCTGACTAACGGCCTGGGCACCCTGGGCACCAATAGCAACGCCTTGGGCACCACCGTTGCCGGTGTGGCCGATGGCGTGGCCGACCTGGGTACCGGCGTGTCCAACACCGGCAAGTCCCTGGGCACTACGTTGGGCGGCATTCCCGTGGTCGGTGGCTTGACCGGCGGTGTAGGCGGCGCAGCAGGTGGCCTGGTCGATAAAGTCGGCCAAACCGTGACCATGCTCGGCGACACCTTGAGCACGGCCAGCACCACCGGGCCACTGGGCGGCTTGACCAATACGGTCGGTAAAAGCGTACTGGTGCCCGTCGTCTCTCTGGTGGAAAACACCACGGGTAACCTCGGCAATAAGACAGGCCTGGGCAACCCGGTCGGTGGTTTGATCGATAAAGTGGGCGCCACTGTCACCGGCCTGGGTGGCCAGGTGGCCAGTGCCGGCGGTGCAGGCAACCCAGTCGGGACACTCGTCGGTGGCGTGTTGACTGGCGTCGGCACCACCCTTGATAAGTCGAGTGGCTACGTCAATCCGGCAACCACGACCCCGCAATCGGGTCTGCCTGAACTGGTCGGTGGCCTCGTCGCCAACGTCGGCAACGGCCTGAATATCGGCAACACCAATGGCACTGTCAGTGCTGCGGGCGTAACCGGTGGTGCCGTGGGCAACACCGTCGCGTCCCTCGGCACCCTGATTGGCGGCAACGGCGTAGCCAACACCGGCGCCACGGCTCCGGTCGCGGGGCTGGCGACCAATGTCGGCGCCGCACTGAACCCAGTGACGACGGGCGTTGCCGGGCTGACCCAAAACATCGGTACCAGCACGGGTATCGGCGCACCAGTGAACGGCCTGGTGACCCAAGTCGGCGGCGCAGTCAGCGGTCTGGGCACCAACCTGACGGCAGCCAATGCCAACCCGATCACCAACGCCGTAGGCGGTACCCTGAATGCAGTGGGTAATACTGTCGGCTCGGTGGGCGGCTTGGTCACCGGAGGTACCAGCAGTAGCGGTGGCGGCCTGCTCGGCGGCTTGAACGTGGGTGCCAGCGCATCCGCCGGAGGCACTGCAAACACAAACACCGGTGGAGGCCTGGGCGGCTTGCTCGGCGGGCTGACCGGCAAAAAATAGAATTGCACCTGGCCATTAGACGGCCTCCCCTCCAGCGCCTACGCTTGGTTGAGACGAGAGATTCCAATGAGTCTCTCGTCTTTTTTATTGGCCAGTGAAAGGCCCTCCCGAACCGCGCCCCAGAGCCCGGCGGGAATCCGCGAAACGCTGCTGCAGTTTGACCATGGAGTGTCCTATGCGCGCCTTGACGCCTTTGTTTCTACTCACCCTGATTGCTGCCAGTGTCCACGCCGAGACCCTGCCCAGCTTCCTCAATAGCAACGACACCATTCGCAACCTGCCGGTGCCCAATCTCCCCGCCGACGCCTATCGCCCGGTCACGCCGCAAACCCAGTTGCCCGAGCCGGCCGCCACCCAGAACCAGCCGCTGTTGATGGACACCAAAGTGACCATCCGCAAGCTGCAAATCGACGGCGGCACGATCTACCCACTCAAGGACGTGGCCCAGGTTTTCGAGCCGCTGATTGGCCACGAAACCACCCTCGCCCAACTGATCGAAGCCACCCGCGGCATCACCCGCCGCTACCAGCAGGACGGCTACCTGTTGTCCTACGCCTACCTGCCCGACCAGCGCTTCGAAAAAGGCCTGGTGCACGTGGTGCTGGTGGAGGGCTACATCAAGGATTACAACGTGCAGGGCGACATCGGCGCAGTCTCGGCCTACGTCGACAAGCTGGCGGCCAAGCTGCTGGGTGAACGCCCGCTGACCCGCAAGACCTTCGAGCGCTACACCACGCTGATGGGGCGTATCCCGGGTGTGACGTTGCAGGCACAAGTACCGCCACCGGGCACCACCGACGGCGGCACGCACATGCAGATCCAGGCCAGCCGCAAGCCGTTCACCACCAGCATGAGCCTGAACGAAGACAACCGTAACGGCACGCAGGCGCTGCTGGCCGCCACCAGTAACTCCCAGACCTCAATGGGCGAGCAATTGAGCCTCAGTGGCCTGTTCCCGCCGGGCAAGGATGATGAGCATTACTACCGCTTGGGCTACAGCCAGTTCATCAATGCCGAAGGCAGCCAGTTGGTACTCAACGCTGAACGCTACCGCGCCGACCCCAACAGCAACGTACAACTGGACGGTGGCTTCGAACTCAAGCCGCACCAGGCGATTGACCGCTACTCCATCGGCCTGTCTCACCCCTTGATCGCCTCCCCCACGGAGTCATTGACCCTTGGCACGCGCCTTTACGCGGTGGACCAAACCACCCGCTATCAACTGGTGGGCTACCCGCTGCGCTTCGACGTGGAAACCGACCTGCGAGCCCTTGCGTTCGAGGGCGACTGGCGCAAGTCCGACGACCGCCAACTGCGGATTCTCAGCGCCGGGCTGTACCAGGGAATCAACGGCCTGGGTGCACGCACCCACAGTGATATCGAAGGCACGCAGCCGGACCTGGAATTCTTCCGCCTGCGTCTGTCGGGGGTGCAAAGCAACAAGTTCTTCGACCACTGGCAAGGCGTGGCATCGGGCGCCTTCTACTGGAGCAACGACACCCTGCCCGACAGCGAACGCGCGACATTCGGCGGGCAGAATTTCGGGCGTGGTTATCCGGATGACCAGGGCTCGGGCGACAAGGGTTGGGGCGTGGCGTATGAGGTCAACTACAGCTTCAACCGCAGTGGCGAGTGGGTAAAAATCCTGCAGCCGTATGTGGTGCTGGACAAGGCCAAGACCTGGTTCAACGAGCTGCCGGTCAAGGGCAACAACATGTCATCGGCGGCGGTGGGCCTGCGTTTCGGGGACAACAAGTACTACAACATTGCGCTGGAAGCGGCCAAGCCAATGTCGGACATCGCCCTGGACAGCTTCAATCGGCGGCCGCGGTATACGCTGAGTTTCAGCTACCAACTCTGAACCCTGTAGGAGCGAGCTTGCTCGCTCCCACACAAGCTCGCTCCTACATCAGTCTGATTTTCGGGATGGGGAAGAGGTTGTTGAGGGTGTCGATCAAGCGCACCAGATAGATCGGCTTGCGAAACAGGTCCAGTACCTGCAAGCGCAGCATGTCGCTGACATCATCCATCTCGGCATGGCCAGACATGACGATCACCGGCAAATGCTGGCGAGCGGTGTGTTCGCGCAGGCGCTTGATCAAGGAAATACCACTCTCCTCGGGCATGCGCAGGTCGGTGATCACCAGGGCGATATCGGGGTGCAGGGTCAGCTCCTGCAAAGCGAAGGTGACCGAGGTGGCGGTAAAACAGACAAAGCCCTCATTCTCCAGCGACTCGGCCAGCTCAATGAGGGCGTCCTCTTCGTCGTCCACCAAAAGGATTTGTTGCCGGGGGGACAAAGAGGCGTTCATGGGGAAATGCCTGATACGCAATAGATCATTCAGCGGAACCTGCACGTGCTTGCGCGAGGACCAGAGTCAGGTATGAATGGCGCCCTGTATCGCAGTAAAGACGCCGGTTATCGCCGTCCTGATGGGTGTGATAAAGGCCGCCAGCGCCACAGCAACCATCGCTGCAACCAGTGCATATTCGATACCCGACGCGCCCTCTTTCGAATAGAAAAAAACCTGGACTTTGATGAATCCCATGCGAATAAGATCAAGGAACATAATGACTTCTCCTTTGCGCTCACGGCGCTGGTATCGCGGCATCACAAAAATGATTTCGGTGTGCCACTAGAGCATTGTCAACAAACCCCATACCAACAACTGTAAGAACGGATTAATCACAAAGTATTAGTCGGCAGGCTGACGCCAAAAAATCAACTTTCGCAGAGGATCTGGAGATATTTTTCGCCCGGTAATGGCGTTTTGTCCTAGCTGAACTACCTTCAAATAGCGAAATAGTTAGACGCTCGAAGCGATCCGAATACGCAGGCATTAGTAGGAAAGCGCAGTGGATGCAGCAGGAAAGGGAGAGCCTTCATGAACAGTCGGATTAGCTTGATCCTCGCCGGGCTGCTATTGGTAGGTGCACTGATTGCAGGCTACTGGGGCCTGGTACTCAGCCGCCCTGCCCCTGTCCTCCCGCCCGTGGCCCAATCACCTGAAGTGGCGCAGCCCGTCACCGAAGACCAGACACGCCAACCGGTGGTGGTCCTGGCCCATGACGTTGCACCTTTTGTTGAGCTCACCGCCGCCGACCTAGTCCTGGAAAGACTGCGCACCGTACCTGCCGGCAGCCTGACCCGCCTCGACCAGGCCGTGGGCAAAGTCCCTTGGCGGCCGCTGTCGGCCGGTACCTGGCTGACGGAGGAAAGCTTCAATCCCGGCGGCACCCTGGCGCGGATGATCCGTCCCAACGAGCGCGCCCTCGCCGTAGCGGTGGATGAAGTGATCGGTGCCGGCGGGCAACTGACCCCGGGCGACTATGTGGACGTCCTGCTCTTCCTGCGCCAGGAAGCCAGCAACCCGCAGCAGTCCGCACAAGTCGTGGTGCCCGCCTTGCGTCTGCTGGGTGTGGGCGACCAATTGGGGCTGACCAACGATGGCAAGCCCGGCTCTGTACCACCGACTACCCCGGATGAAAAACTCAAGGCCCAGCAGAGTCGCGCCAGTGCACGTACGGTACTCCTCGCCGTACCGGAGCAGCTCATGAGCCGGCTGATGCTCGCGGCCCAATCCGGCGTATTGCGCCTGGCCGTACGCAGTGCTGACGAACAACTGCTGAGCCACTACTGGGCCGGTGAAACGGAGTCCGCGATCAACCTGGAAAACACCCAGCGCGATCTCTATCAGTTCAACCAACTATCCTTCAGCCAGGCGCCTCTCAACAGTTTCGGCCCGGCCACCGCCAATGGTGTTCCAAAACGCTCGGGAGTCGAGGTGATACGCGGCAACCAGGTGACTCAACAAACGCCCTGAAAGAGCTAAGGATGCCTTGAATGAGCAGTCGTTCCGTGTGGTTTTTTTCACGAGTATTCTGGGGTCTCCTCACCTTGAGCCTGCCTGTGGAGGTGGCGCTGGCGGCGCCTGGCAATTGCACGGGCCTGGGCCAACTGCCGGCGGTACTGGAGGTGGGTGAAGGTGCTCAACAGGCGATCCAATCGCCGGTACCGATTACGCGGCTGGCCATTGGCGATCCAAAAGTGGCCGACGTGCAGGTCAATGGCAACCAGGCGTTCCTGCTCACCGGCATCGCCTCAGGCACCACCAGCCTGATGGTCTGGACGGCCTGTTCCAGCAGCCCGCGCCAGAGCATGGTGTTCGTCCAGGGCAAGGCCACGTCGGCCCTGACCAGCCTGGCCCTGTCGCCGTCCGATGACCCGACGTTGCCCAGCCAGGTGCAAACCGACATCCGCTTTGTGGAAGTGAGCCGCACCAAACTCAAGGAAGCCAGTACCTCGATCTTTGGCCGGGGTGGCAACTTTTTGTTCGGCGCCCCCAACAATGTCGCCAACGCGGCGGCCACGGGATTTCGCGGGCTGCCGGTGAACAATGACACCTTCAACATCGGCTTCGGCGGCGGCCGTGTCTCGGCCATGATCAACGCCCTGGAAAGCAGCGGGTTTGCCTACACCCTGGCCCGTCCGAGCCTGGTGGCGCTCAGCGGGCAAAGTGCGACCTTCCTCGCCGGTGGTGAAGTGCCGATCCCGGTGCCCAGCAGCGGCAGCAACACCATCTCCATCGAATACAAGGAGTTCGGCATCCGCCTGACCCTGACCCCGACCGTCATCGACCATGGGCGAATTTCCCTGAAGGTCGCGCCAGAGGTCAGTGAGCTGGACTACAGCAACGCCGTCACCATCCAGGGTATCTCGGTGCCGGCGCTGACGGTCAGGCGCACCGACACCAGCATCTCCCTGGCCGACGGCGAAAGCTTCGTGATCAGCGGCCTGATCAGCACCAATAACACCTCAAGCGTCAGCAAATTCCCCGGCCTGGGGGACATCCCGATCCTCGGTGCGTTCTTTCGCGACTCCAACGTCAGCCGCCAGGAAAAAGAGCTGCTGATGATCGTCACTCCGCACCTGGTACAGCCGCTGGCCGCCAACGCCAAGCTGCCCTCATTGCCAGGAGAAAAACTGCGCAATTACGACCCGAACTGGTACCGCCTGTATTTCCTCGAAAACGGCAATTTCGATCGCCGCAGTGGACTGTCCGAATGAGCGAAAGCCTGAGCCAGACCTTTTTGGCAATTACCCGCAACAACACGGATCTGGAATGGCTTCAGGGGGCCCTCGCGCCCTTGGGACAAGTGGTCAGTGCCGGCGCCGGCAGCCTCGACGAACTGCTGGCACTGGTGGACGTGACGTTCGCCAACCTGGTGTTTATTGGCCTGGACCGTGAACACGTGACCACCCAGTGCGCGCTGATCGAAGGCGCCCTGGAGGCCAAGCCTCTGCTTGCCATCGTGGCCTTGGGCGATGGCATGGACAACCAGCTTGTGCTGAACGCGATGCGTGCCGGTGCGCGGGATTTCGTCGCCTACGGCTCGCGCGCCAGTGAGGTTGCCGGCCTGGTTCGGCGCCTGAGCAAACGCTTGCCGGCCGTCACCCCGAATGCCCACCTGGGCGGGCTGACCGTACTCTACGGCACCCAAGGCAATGCCGACGGTGCGCTGATCGCCAGCCACCTGGCGCTGGTGGTGCAAAAAAGCGGGCAGCAAACGTTGTTGCTCGACCTGGGTCTGCCACTCGCCGACAGCCTGGCGCTGCTAGGGCTGGAAAGCTCCTTTCATTTCGGCGACGCCCTGCGCCACTTGCGACGCCTGGACTCCACCCTGATCAACAGCGCCTTCACCTCGGCCGAAGCCGGCCTGCGCATCCTCGCCTATCACAATAACGATGAGCCGCTGGACCGTACCAGTGCAGCCGAGCTGTATATGTTGCTCAGTGCCCTGCGCCAGCACTTCCAGCACATCGTGGTGAACCTGACCGGCCAACCCGACAGTGAAGCCTTGCGCACCTTTGTCAGCCATTGCGACAAACTGCTGTGGTGTACCGACCAAAGCGTGCCGGACTGCCGCCGCAACCTGGCGGTACTTAACCTGTGGCGAGAAAAAGGCATGAAGCTGGACCATGCCCGGCTGCTGGTCGACCGCTACCTCAAAGGTGCCGCCCCCGACTCGGAAGCGCTGGGCAAAAGCTTCGGGCTGGAAGTGATCGCCGTGTTGCCCTGGAGCCCGGAAGTTCGCCTGAGTGCCAAAAACCAGGCGCAGACCTTGTTCTCCCTGGCCCCGCGGGAAAGCCTGACGCAAGCGCTGCGTGCCTTGGGCGAGCGCCTGGCAAAACGCTCCGAAGGCCTGGCAAAACCCTCTACCAACTGGCTTAACCGCCTTCTGGGGACCAAATGAACGGCGAGAAGCTGTTTGGCGTTACCCCGCGTGGCAGCGCCGGCAACACCGATCACGACGGCCTGAAACTGGTGCTGCATCGCTACATCATCGATGCCATCGAAGAGTCGGGAAAAAACCTGTTGGAGAGCACACGCCAATCCCTGGCGCAGTTCGTGATCGACAAGGTGGCCGAATACATCACACGTATGCACCTGGCGATTTCCCGCTACGAGATGGAGCGCCTGGCCGAAGAGATCGTCGATGAACTGACCGGTTTCGGCCCGCTGGAAGTGCTGCTGCGGGACCCGACGGTCACTGAAATCCTGGTCAACGGCCCGCACCGGGTGTTCGTCGAGCGCGATGGCCTGCTGCAACAAAGTGATTTGCGCTTCATTGACGACCACCATGTGGAGCGGGTCATGCAGCGCATCCTTGCGCCCCTGGGACGCCGGCTGGATGAGTCGTCGCCGATGGTGGATGCGCGCCTGCCCGACGGCAGCCGGGTCAATGCGATCATCCCGCCGATTGCCCTGGACGGCCCCTGCCTGTCGATTCGAAAGTTTCGCAAAGACATGCTGAAAAGCAGCGACCTGGTGGCCATGCAAACCATCGACCAAGGGATTTTCGAATTCTTCCAGGACGCCGTCGGCAAGCGCTGCAACATCCTGATCAGCGGTGGTACTGGCACCGGTAAAACCACACTGCTGAACATTCTCAGCCAGTTGATCAACCCTCGCGAACGCCTGGTCACCATCGAAGACGTGGCCGAGTTGCAACTGGTCCATCCCCACGTTGTGCGCCTGGAAACCCGCCCGCCCAACGCCGAGGGGCATGGTGAGGTGAAAGCCAGTGACTTGATCCGCAACGCCCTGCGGATGCGGCCCGACCGGATCATCCTCGGCGAGATCCGGGGCGTAGAAGTCATCGATGTGTTGACCGCCATGAACACCGGCCACGACGGCTCGATGAGTACCGTGCACGCCAACAACGCCCAGGACGCCTTGCTGCGTCTGGAAACCCTGGTGGGCCTGACCGGGCGGGTGGTGGCGGAAAAAACCCTGCGGCAAATGATTTGCGCGGCGCTGGATGTGGTGATCCAGCTAACGCGCCTGCCCGATGGCCGCCGCTGTGTCAGCGAAGTGGTGGAAGTGGTGGGCATACGCGAGGACGTGTACGTCACCAATACCCTGTTTCGCCACGACAAGCGCACCGGCTTCGGCTTCCTGCGGGAAGCGGTCAATCCGGCCGGCGACAAGTTGCGCCAAGAAAGTCACCTGCCGGTTTAGGAGGCCATCCGATGATCGGTCCGATTCTGCTCGCCCTGCTGGCTGTGGCCCTTCTGGTGCTGGGGATAGGCCTGATGCGCAACGGTTTGCGCAAGGCCCAGACCGACCGGGTGTTGGAACGCCTGGCGGAAGGGCAACCCCAGGCCCTGAAAGACAACACAGTAGCCACCCGCCTGGAACGCACCTTTATCCGTGCAGGCCTTGGCAGGCCGACCGAACGCCTGGGCCTGTGGCTGAGCCTTTGGGCCTTCGGCGCCCTGCTGGGGTGGCTGGCAGGTGAGTGGATAGGCCTGTTTGTCATGGTGGCGGCACCGCCCTTGGCACTGCGCCTGTACATCGCCGTACGCTACCAGCGCCGGCTGCGCCGAATGATCGAGCAATTGCCGCAGTTGCTCGACCACGCGGTGCGCAGCCTTAAATCCGGACGCACCCTGGCGGACGCCATCCTGAGCGGCATCGAGGCCAGTGACGACCCGTTGAAAAAATCCATGGGCCGTATCAAGCGCAATGTGCAACTGGGTGTCAGCCTGCCAGAGGCCGCTCATGACTATGCCGAGTTTTATGAACAGGATGAACTGCGCCTGTTTGCCCTGGGCCTAAAGGTCAACCACCGCTACGGAGGCAACGCCAGCGATCTGCTGGAAAACCTGATCAAGATGATTCGCGAGCGCGACCAGGGCGCGCGGCAATTACGCGCCATGACGGGTGAAACCCGGGTGACCGCATTGGTGCTCGCAGTGCTGCCGGTGAGTGTTGCGGGCTACTTCCTGATCGTTAATCCGGTGTACCTGATGGCAATGTGGGATGACCACAGCGGGCAACGCCTGATGCTCGGTGCGTTCGCCTTGCAAGTCATCGGCTGCGTGGCGCTGTGGCGCATGTTGCGGAGTATCTGAGATGGCGATAGTGATCAGTGCCGTATTGTTTCTTGCCGCGCTACTGCTGCTGGTGGCCAATATCTTGAGCAGTCGTCGTCAGCAACGCCTGGTCACTCAACGGCTGCAAGGCGAGCCAAGCCGTAACGACAAAATGAGTGAGTGGCTGCACCAGCTGGGCAGCACCCGGATCGGCCAGCGCACCGTCAGCCTCGATAATGAAACCCAAGCCCTGCTCAACCGCATGGGCTGGAGAAAGGCCAGCCAGCGTTCGATGTTCGCCGCCTGCCAGATCGCTTCACCGATACTTCTGATGGGCCTGACCGCGCTGGCACTGGAGCTGTTTTTTTCCGGCACCGAGCATGGGTGGGTGATCCCCCTGCTGGCCCTGATCATCGGCTACCTGCTGCCCAAGCGAATCCTGGTTTCACTCGCCAAACGGCGCCAGGACAAAATCGCCCGGGAAGTGGCAACCTTCATTCCCCTGGTGCGCATTCTGTTTGAGTCAGGCATGGCCGTAGAGCAGGCGCTCAGGGTCATGGCCTACGACGCGCAGAAACTGTTGCCGGTGCTCACCGCCGAACTGCGCCTGGTGCTGGCGCGCGTCGATTCCGGGTTGGAGTTGGGCGAGGAACTGAACAAGGCCAGCGAGATGCTGGCCGTCGATGAGCTCAGCGACACATGCCTGATCCTGCAGCAACTGCTGCATCAGGGCGGTGGCGCGATGAAGTCGCTGCAGTCGCTCAAGCAACTGCTGGATGACCGGCGCCTGACCCGCTTGCAGGAATACATCTCCAAGATGTCCGCCAAGATGTCCGTCGTGATGATGCTGTTCCTGTTTCCCGCGCTACTGATCGTATTGGCCGGCCCTGGCTTTATCGCCATTGCCAAAGCCTTCGCGCCTTGAGAGGACATGCAATGAAGAGATTGATGATCGCCTGCAGCCTGTTGTTGTTAGGCGGTTGTGCCAGCAACGGGCAACTGCCGTGGGCGGGCTTCAGCGCGCAAGGCAGTTGTGCCAAGCCCAATTCCAATCAGGAGTTGTCACTGAACCTGGCCGACGACATGGCCAACGAGGGCAAGCTTCACGCCAGCCTGGCCAACCTGCAAAACCTGCCGGACAACCTGCCCCAGGTACGCCAGCGCCAAGCCAAGGTGTACCGCCTGCTGGGCAGAAGCGAAGCCGAACCGCTGTACCGCAGCCTGCTCGGCACCTGCATGGCCGCCGAAGGCGAGCACGGCCTTGGCCAGCTGGCGGCTGCCAGGGGTGACAACGGCCAAGCCATGGCGCACTTGCAACGCGCGGCCAGGATGTCGCCCACCGACGAGAAAATCCGTAACGACCTGGGCGTGGTGTACCTCAATCAGCGACGCCTGGAAGACGCACGCTTTGAATTCCTCACAGCCATGGAGCTCAAGCAGAGTGATCAATTGGCGGCCATCAACCTGGTGACGCTGATGATCTACCAGGACAACTGGGAACAGGCCGCACAAGTGGCCAGCCGCATGGGCCTGAGCCCGGAACAAGTGACGCAAGCCCAGGCCCGGGCGCAGCAACTCAAGGCGCCGGCCTCAACGACGACACCGCCAAAAGATCAGGTCGCAACCGTAAGCGACGCACTGCAAGCGCCGGTCAAATAGGTTTGAAGGGAGTACACAGGATGAAACTCACACCGCTCGCCACTCTGCTATTCGCCAGCCTGCCGCTGACGGCGCTGGCTATTGAACCTGGGCCTTCCTCGCCACAGCAAAAACAGACCGAAGGCTGGCTGCAACTGCAAGTCAGCGGCGAACGGGCATCCTCCAACCCACAAAAGGCCACGCCCGCTGAACGCGACCTGGTCATGCAACGCCTGCTGGAGAGTTACAAACACCCTATTCCTGAGTATTACGACCAGAAACAGGGTGGCAGCACCCCAGGCGGCGGCAGCAGTAATTAGTGGGCCGTCACGCGCTGGCGCGCCGGTGAGTTATTCGGCGATAGCGCCAGCGCCAACTGGGTGCGGTTGTGCATATGGGTCAGGCGCAACACCTGGGACACGTAGAGTTTCACCGTGTTTTCGGTGATGCCCAGCTCACAGGCAATCTGATAGTTGGTCTGGCCCTTGCCTACCAGCCTGGCGACATCCAGTTGGCGTGGGGACAACTGATTGAAGATCGCCGGTATTTCAACGCGGTCAATGTCGCTGACTTCGCCATCGGCTTCATTCGACAGGGTCGATTGCGGACTGCTGCGCACCTTGTCGAGGTCATGATAAAGATCGTCGATGGACGCCGAGAGAAACTGCAGCTTCTGGTTCAGATGCCCGAGGTCGAGGTTTTTCTGCCGGTCTTGCAGCGCCACAACCTGGCGTTGCAACCCTTCAAGCAATTCGCCCAGATTGATGGGCTTCTGGTAGTAATCGGCAATCCCGGCACGCAGGGCCTTGATCACGTCTTGCTTGTCCGCACGCCCCGTCAACATGATGGCCTCAAACACCCGTTGCTTGCCGGCCAGACGTTGCAGGGCCTGGACCAGTTCGATGCCATCCATGTCCGGCATATGCAGATCGCACAGCACCAGGCCGATCTCGGCATCGTCGCGAAAACGCTCGATGGCTTGCTGGCTGGAGGCACAAGGGACGCAACGGTAACCGTTGCTTTCAAGAAATTCGCAAAGCTCTTCCACGATCAGGGGCTGATCATCGACAACGAGCACTTTCACTTCAGATATAAGCTTGTTCACGCGCTACTCCATGCCTGGGCAAGCCAAAGACCGACCAATCCATTCCGACCACTTTCCTATACAACATACTCATAAACGTAGACGTACTTTCCTACTATGTACATAGCGATAGCCTACGTGGCGACTAATGGGATCCAAAGCCAGGCCAGGCAAAACCCGACCCATAAAAACGGCACGAACGGCTGTCTGGCCGAGCGTTCCGGGTGCAGGTACTGCAAGGTGTTCTTAAGCCCTTGATTCATCAGCGGCCACAGCCTCGGGGCCAGCAGCAGCCAAGCCGCGCTGGCGAGGCCTGCACCGATAAAAGTGCCCAATACGTAGAGGTAGTTGGTCGCCAGCCCCAATGCCGCGATCAACTTCACGTCACCGGCCCCCAGACGGCCCAGCGCGTAACCCGGCAGGGTAAACAACAGCGCCAGGGCAAATGCCCCGCCACCCTCGGCGGCGGGCGCGCCGAGCCAGGTGGTACCGCTCCAGAGCAGGTAAACCAGCGCCAGCAAGCCTGCGCCGAGGGTCAAGCGGTTAGAGATCTGACGTAGACGGATATCTTGCACAGCGCACAGCGCCAGCCAAACGAATAGGACGAGGCTTTGAATCACGTAAAAAAAATCCCTTTTTGCTGATTGATTCTATGCTGATATCAGGTAGTGGTAGTCAGGGTAGACGAGTCATGAAAAAAGGCCTCCCTAGAAAGCAAAAAGGTGCCGCCGCGCTGGAGTTCGCGATGGTCTTCATGATTTTTTTTGCCGTGTTTTATGGTCTGGTCAGCTACAGCCTGCCGTTACTGCTGATGCAGTCCTTTACCCAAGCCGCCGCTGAAGGCGTAAGGCGTAGCGTCGCGCTGGACCCCTCCACGCCAAGCTACACAACGGCACTGCCCCAGCAGGCCGTCACGGCGGCCCAGGCACAATTGTCCTGGATCCCTTCCCAGTTCAAATTCCTGCCCACGTATGTCACGGCAACCTATAGCGCGAGCTCGCTGCTGACAGTGCAAATCAACTATCCAACGTCCAGCCTTCAGAACGTGTTGCCGTTTCTGGTACTGCCAGGCTTTGGGACCGTCCCCGCCCTGCCTCCCACGCTTTCGGCCCAATCGAGCATGCAGTTTTGACCTCAGGGGATAAATTGTTCGGCCGCCTGCTCGGCCGTGGCAACCACCTGGATGCGGACGCACCCGCAGCGCTGCCCCCCACCGCCGCCTTGTTGTTCTACCTGGACGCCCAGGGCCGGGTGCTGGACATCCACGGCCCGCTGCGCCATCGACTGGAACAACCCGCCGCGCAACCGCACCAGCCTGCCTTGCTGCTCGACTACCTCACGCCGATGAGCAGCCTGGTGATCGAAGGCACGCCGGGCGACTGGCAGGGGCAAAGCCTGGACCTGGAGTTCAAAGGGCTTGCCGGGCAAACCCTGCATACCCGCGGCTGGGTTCAACCCGAGGGCAAGGCTTGGCTCCTTCAATTGCTGGACATTGGCGACCTGATTGCCCATCGCCAACTGACTCAGCGACGCGAACACAATCAGCGCGTAAACGACCAGATCAGCGAGCAACTGCGGGTCTGCAGCCTGACGCGCCTGCCCGAGGTGCTGCAAGACACTCTCCAGACCATCTCCCAGCACTGGCACATCCCCTGCACTGCCATTGCCTTGCTGGACGAACAGGGCCAGGAGTGGTGTATCCAGGGCTGTTACACATCCCACGACGCTCCGGCACTCTGGAGCAACGGGCAAGCCCTGGGCGCCAGCCTCGACAGCCTGGGCGGTACAGCGCCGGTGAGCCTGGGGGTAAACCGAGGCCACAGTGACCACCCGCGCCTGCAAGGGCTGTTTGGCAATACCGATGGTTTTCTGGTGCCCTATCACGATGGTCATGGCGTGGGTGCATGGTTGCTGTGCGGCCTTTATAGCCGCCAGGAACCCACCAGCGACCGTGACTGGCTGCAACTGACCGCCGCCCTCGCCGCACCGTTGCTCGGCCGCCTGCGCGAACAGCACCATCAGCAGCAACTGGAGCGCCTCGACGCCCTGCAAGGACTGCTCGGCACCGGCTGGTGGGAACTGCCCCCACACAGTGAGGACATTGAACTCGCCCCGCAGTTGCTGCACACCCTCAACCACGGCGAGTCCACCACACGGCTCTCGTTGCCGATGTGGCTCAAGCTGATTCACCCGGCCGACCGGGAAGAACTCGCCAGCCGCCTGCAAGACCTCAAGACCCTGGGCAAGCCGCTGTCCACCAGCGTTCGCCTGCAACCTACCGACCCGACGCAAAACCCCATCTGGTACCGCGTACAGGGGCAAGCGCTGGGCTCGGGCGGGCACCGCCGCCTGGTGGGCTTCATGCTCGACATCAGCGATATCAAAAACCAGGCACAACAGGCCGCCGCCGCCCACGCACGCCTGGACAACCTGATCGCCAGCTCCCCGGCCGTGATCTACGTGCAGCGCTACGTCGAAGGCACGCTGCAACCGGTGTTCTTCAGCGACAGCCTGCTGCCGCTGCTTGGCCGCACCCTGGCTGATTTCACCCCGGCGACGCTGAACCAATGGATCCACCCCGAAGACCGCGACCTCTACTTCGACCGTACCCGCCAACTGCTGCGCGAAGGCAGCGTGCGCAGCCGCTACCGAGTGCTCGACAAACAGGGCGATTACCACTGGCTGCTGGATGAAGCCCGGCTGCTACGCGACGACCTGGGCTTGCCCGTGGAAGCCGTGGGCCTGTGGCTGGATGTGACCGAGACCACCCTGGCGGCGCAACGGGTCAAGGAGAGCGAGGAACGCTATCGAATCCTGGTGGAAGACTCCCCAGCGATGATCTGCCGTTACCGCCCGGACCTGACCCTGACCTTCGGCAATACTCCCTTGGCCAATTACATGGAGTGTTTGCCTGAACAACTGCCGGGCATGAACCTCAGCCAGTGGTTGTCCGAAGAACAACGCGAGGCATTTGTGCAGCGCATCCGGCAGTTGACCCCGGAGTTCCCCGTGAGCACCGCCGAAATCAGCCTGCAACTGCCGGGGCGCACACATGCCTGGTGGGTGTGGTCGGACCGGGGCGTATTCGACGAACAGGGCCAGTTGCAGGAAGTGCAGGCCGTGGGCCGCGACAACACCGAAGTGCGCCGCTCCCAGCAGCAACTGACCCAAAGCGCCAAAATGGCCACCCTCGGCGAAATGGCCACCGGCCTGGCCCACGAGATCAACCAGCCGCTGAATGTGATGCGCATGGCCATCGTCAACGTGCTCAAACGCTTGAGCAACGGCGATGCACAGATCGACTACCTGACGGAAAAACTCCAACGCATCGATTCCCAGGTCCAGCGAGCCGCCCGCGTGGTGGACCATATGCGCGTGTTCGGCCGCCGCTCTGAAGTCGAACAACAACCCTTCAACCCGGCGCAGGCGGTGGAAGGCACCTTGTCGCTGCTCACTGAAGGCCTGCGTGGCAAAGGCATAGAACTGCGGGTGACGCAGACGGACATTGCGGTGCAGGTCAAAGGCTACGTCGACCAGTTGGAGCAGGTGCTGATCAACCTGATGGTCAACGCCCGCGATGCCCTGCTGAGCAAGCGCGAACACGACCGCGACCTGCGGCCGTGGATCTCGGTGCAGATCGAACACGACAGCCGTCACGTGCGCATCTGGGTCGAGGACAACGGCGGCGGGATCGACCCACGGCTGCTGGAGCGGATTTTCGAACCGTTCTTCACCACCAAGCCGATTGGCGTGGGCACCGGCCTGGGGTTATCAGTGAGCTATGGCATTGTCGAGAACATGGGCGGCCGGTTGAGCGTCGCCAACAGTGAACATGGGGCGAAGTTTTGTGTGGAGTTGCCGCTGGTGAGCGAGGTTTAGATCACCAGGTACGCATTACCCGAGTGGCAACTGAGGTTGGCGCCCACGCCGACCTGGTTAAGGTCGACTCCCAGCCCCAGCAACAGGGTATTCACCAACGAATTGATCAAGGGTATCAGCGTGGCATTCAACACGTTGAGCAGCAGCGTGGTCACACCACTCAACACGGATCCTAGCCCACCGATCAGGTTGCCCAGCACGTTCGCGTTGCCGGGGGTAGGCCCGTACATATTCAGGTTAAGCCCGGCCGTCACGCCGTTCACCGGATCGGTCAGGCCGCTGACGATATTGGTGGTGCTGTAGCTGGAGTAATATGGCGGCTGGGAAATCTCCGGCAAATTCGGCGATTGGTAGGTGTAGGGAATGTTGTAAGTACCGCCTACCTGAATATTGGCCGACAATCCCAAACCACCGCCTACGCCCGTGACCACCGGATTGCAGAACACAATTAACGTGCAGGTCTTCGTACCGATATCGACGATCTTCAACGGCGTCACCACCACCGTAGGGGGTGTAGGGCCAGTGCCGAAAACGCTGCTGCTGGCAATCTGGCCCATCCGCAGATTGACCAGTGATGTGTTGGTGGCCGTGGTCAGGGTTTTACTGGTCGGGCTGGCGCAGCTGTAACCTGTGACCCAACTGGCGGCACTCGCCGCATCCAGCTCGATATCGATACCCACCGGCGGCGGCAGCACTTGCAACACCGGCGACGTACACGAGACCGCGCAGGTCAACGAATTGATCACCCCGACCAGGTTCAGGCTGAGCAGCGCATCCAGGGTGCCCAGCAACGGGCTCGCCAACCCGTTCACCGCGTTCGTCAGCGTGGAGACGGTGTTGAGTATCGGCAGGTTAACCGACAGCTTCGTGCGTAACTGAGCCGTTTGGACGTAAATCCGGTTTGGGCCGGTCATAGGATTCTGCCCGGGCGCCGTGGCAAGCGCCGGGTTACCGATGGCCGACAGCTGTGGCGGCTGCAACACCTGGACGCTGGCAGTGATTTGCGCCACCCCCGGCAAGTTGATGGGAAAACTGGCCACTAGGCCGTTTTGCTTGTTGGCCAATTGCACGAACCCCTGAATCAGATCGAATACCCGCATGTTGACCGCCAGGGCGGCGACGCTGGCACCACTCTCCACCGACAGCACATTGCCCAGCACCACCGTGGTCGCCCCCGCTGCGACTTTAAGGGCCTGCAGGCTGGCAATGGTCGCGGTGGCCGACAATGTATGCGTGGGGTCCAGCACATTGATTGCCGACTGAATCAGTTGGCCAACCGCGATGGTGTTGCCCAGTACCTGTGTATAACCACCGGCCGTCAGCCCCAGGTCGAGCTTCAGTTGGTTCAGGTAACTCAGCAAAGAAATGTTGGTGTTGATCAGGCCGTTCCAGCCCGCCACCGAGAGGTTCACAGCGCCACCCAACAATCCGCCGGTCAGCGCGTTAAGCAGGGGCGCGTTATTCGTATCCACCACCAACGCCGTGCTGCGAATGGTCAATGACGCCAGCGGTGGCCCCAATGCGGCGACCGCCACTGCACTCACCGTCGTCTGTGCGGCCACCGCGGTACCGTTGACCATATTCCATATGCCGCCGGCAACGCTGGTCGCCACAGTCTCGGAGGCCACCACCTGGATCGCATCGTTTTGGCTGGCGTTGGCGCTGAACACCCGCTGATTGCTGGCATTGGTCACCAACGTGCCGCAGGTGACCACCAGTGCCCGGGTGTTGGCGACTATCGTGAAGCCATTGCGCGTGGCGTTCTGCGTGGCGTAATCGTTGGCCGTGGTGCTCGATGCGCATTGCCCGCCCCGATTGGCAGCTTCCAGGGCTGCCGTATCGGCCACGGACTGCAACTTGCGCTTTTCCACGTACAGGCGACTGCTGTCGATGACCAGCAACAGGAATAGCAAGGCCATCCCCAGGGTCAGGGCCGCCATCAGGCCAATCGCACCGCGTTGCCTTGCAGGCCCGCCCTGGCGACCGGAACGAAGTCGAAGAGACATCGAGCACTCCTTTGCCGGCACACTGCCGAGCGCTTACTCTCCTGTGTTGCCTGGGAGTGTAGTCAAGAGCGGCGGGGGCTGCAGGCCAGTCGCCATGGGCAGGCGACTGGCGGAGGGCGGATTAACGAATCAATGCGGCGGGTAGTTGGACAGCACCTTGGTCACCGTTGCACGAATCGCCGCGCTACGGTCTTGAGGGTCAGGCGAGCTGGCGAGGATTTGCTCATCGCTGCCACGCCACACCAGTTTGCCGTCCTTGCCGTCGAGCAAGTCGATCTGGATGGTGGCGACCTTGTAGGTAATGTTGCGGGTTTCGTTATACATCGGCGCGCCCCAGTAGCCATTCCATGGGCCGCCCCAGGCGCCGCCGTAGTTGGTGGTGACTTGCTGCTGGCGGTCTTCGACGATCAGATAGGTCTGCACATTCAGGTCAGCCTTGGTACCCGGCGCCGCAGGGCGCAGACCACGCTGGTCGAGTTGCTCGCCCACGGCCTGGCGGATGCGCTGTTCGGTGAGGTCACTCTTGATCCGCGGGTCATCCGGGCGGTATTGCAATGCGGGCTCTTTCCAGCTCCAGCTGCGGTAGGCGCCAAAGTCCCGGCTGGCGTCGAAATCATGGTTGACCTGGCTGGTCTGGCAACCGCCCAGCAACACAACAACAGCAAGTGCAGCAATACGACGAAGCATGGTTGTTCTCCAAAAGACGATCCGGGCCTGAGATGAGAATAGCTGCTAACTGGGTGGGTAGGCAGTCATTGCCTTTTGCATCGCCTCACGCAGGGAGTCGGCGCGTTCGCTGAGGCTGCCCTGGCTCGTGGTTTCGGCGCTGGTGCTCCAGACCGGCTGGCGGCTACGGGCATCGAACAGGCTGATGCGCGCCACCGCCACTGTCACTTCATAGGTGCGTACCACCGGCACGCTGTTGTACATGCCGTAGCCGTTGCCGTAGCGGTTATAGCCGCCGTAACCGTAGCCATAGTCGTCCTGGACCTGGCGCAGGCGTTTTTCCAGGCGCACATCGGCGCTCACCAGCAGGTCGGGGGCGCGGTTGTCATGCAAAGGGCGCAGGCCGCGCTGGTCGAGGGCGCCGCTGACGGCCTCGGCAATCTGCGCCGAATCGGCCCAGGCCGAACCCGCCGGCAGTTGGTTGTTGAGCCAGGCCCAACTGCGATAGGCGCCATAGTCGCGCACCGGCGCCGGGTAGGCGCTGGCATCAAAGGTGTTGGCCGCCTGGGCAGGGGCCGGCGGCATCGGGGCAGATGCCGCCACATACGGGTTGGGGCTTTGGCAACCCGCCAGGCCCAGGCCCAGCAGGATCAGTCCAAGACAGCGCTTCATTTCGACCTCCGCAGACTGGGCCGCTTAAACCGGACGGCAGATCCAGTGCAAATAACGCCCAAGTCCGGCAAAGCTTGGGTGACGACGGTGTGCGAGCTCCATCTCCAACAAATCCTGCAACTCGGCGCGGGCCTGGAATTCCACCGGCATATAGTCGTTGAACACCCGCACGCCACTTTGGGTTTCGACCTGCCACAAGCCCTCTAGTTGCGTCGCCAACTCCCGTGGGTCCAGGGGTTGTTGCGGCGTGAGGCTCTGCTTTTCGCCGGCCATGTCGTTCTTGCGCATTTTGCGGAAGTGACCTTTGAGCAGGTTGCGGTAAATCAAGGCATCGCGATTGTAGAAGGCCAGGGACAGCCAGCCACCGGGCGCGGTCAACTGGTGCAGCACCGGCAGGATCGCGTGGGGTTCGGCCAGCCATTCCAGCACGGCGTGGCACAGCACCAGGTCGTAGGGTTCGGTGAGCTGGCCGAGCAGGTCTTGCCAGGGTGCCTGAATGAAGGTGGCGGTCTGCCCGGCTTCGGCGAAACGCTGGCGGGCGCCTTCGAGCATCGGCTCAGCGGGTTCGGCCAGGGTCACGTCGTGGCCGCGCTCGGCCAGCCACAGTGACATATGGCCCAGGCCGGCACCGATATCCAGTACCCGCAATGGGCGATCCGGCAGCGCTTCAATCAGGTCGGCCTGGAGCACCGCCAGGCGAATCGCACCCTTGGCACCGCCGTAGATCTTCTCGGCGAAACGGGTGGCCAGCTGGTCGAAATGACGGTCACTCATTTGGCAAACCGCCGTTCGCTGTCGGCCAGCTTGGCCTGTACCACCTGATCCATGTCCAACCCCAATTCGCTGCACAACAGCAGCAGGTACAGCACAATGTCACCCACTTCCTGGCCGGCATGAGCGAGTTTGTCGGCGGGCAACTGGCGCGACTGGTCTTCGCTCAGCCACTGGAATATCTCCACCAGCTCGGCCATTTCAACGCTGGCGGCCATCGCCAGGTTCTTGGGGCTGTGGAATTGCTTCCAGTCGTTGGTATCGCGGATGCGGTGCAGGCGTTCGGTGAGGTGGTCGAGATTCATGGGGCGCTCCTGAAGGTGTATAGCTTCGGGCGCAAGCCGCGCGAAGGCAAGTGAATCCCTGCGGCCCGTAAACCTCTATGCTAGAAGGGAACTAGCTTGGGCCAATAACGAACAAAGGCTCAGGTTCGGCAGCTACGCCCACCGTCTTATCAGGACACACACATGCAAACAGACTTTTTCGGATGGCTGGGTCTCAAAATCGGCCAGATCATCCACTTTATCGTCGAGTTGTTCAGCGGGCTGTTCAACACCCTGTCCCACGCGGGCGGCGACTTTGTCGACGGGCTGTCCAGATCCTTAGGGATGGACACCTCGATCATCAGCATCCTCATGCTGATTATCGGCTTGATGCTGTTGTACTCGGCGGTGCGCGCCTTTATGCGGGCTTCGATCATCATGGGGATTATCTGGTTGATGCTCGGGCTCTGGGTGCTTAGTTGGGTGGTGCATTAATAAAGGGCCAGCAAGGCAAATCCCTTTAATTTGAGGGACGTTTCCGAGACAATCTTTCAGCCTTGTGCCTGCCCGGACCGGTGGCTAGTCTTCGCTCCTTCACTGCCTATCAGTGATCGGGTTTAGTCGCCCGGAATTAGTGAGCGCAAGTTGTCGCCATGCTTCATGGCGGCTGTGCGCAGGGCACCTTCGGGTGCGCCGGGTTCCACTAGCCGGTCGACTAACCTGCGTACAGCCGCCACCCTCGATTAGTCGCGCGGGTGTCAGCTCCTTACCTACTAGTGGAGTTACACCATGCATAAGCCTGTTCCCGACCCACCCAGCGACCTCCTCAACGACCGCGCCGCCTTCAATCGCGCCCTCGAACACTACCTGCCCTCGCAGGGTTTCCACACCATCAACGAAGACCTGAGCTTCGAAGACTCCCTGCTCTACACCGCCAGCCTGCTCAGCAGCGCCTCGGCCACTGCGCTTGATTGCGGCGAACTGCTGGAGAGTCCACAGCGGGCGAAGATCCTGGCGGTTTGGCATCTGCTGGAAATTGCCAAGACCACCGTCGACCGCTCCATCGAATGCCTGCACCCCCGCAAAACCTGACACTACGCGGTCAAAACTGTGGGAGCGGGCTTGCTCGCGAAAGCGGTGGATCAGCCAATACATCCGGCGACTGACACACCGCTTTCGCGAGCAAGCCCGCTCCCACATTGGCCCTGCGGCGCAGCTAATGGACAGTTACACTACCGCTCCCCAAAGGAGCCCGCATGACTTCCCTGCTAACCGACTGGCGCGACCGCCCCACCCACCGCCGTGTGTGGGCCCTCGCCGCGCCGATGATCCTGTCGAACATCTCCGTGCCGCTGGTGGCGCTGGTGGACAGCATGGTCATCGGCCACCTGCCCCACGCCCATCAACTCGGTGCCGTGGCCGTCGGGGCCAGCCTGTACACCTTCCTCGCCTGGGCCATGGGCTTCCTGCGCATGGGCTCCACCGGGTTTGCCGCCCAGGCCGCCGGGCGTGGTGATGGCGCGGCGCTGCGGCAGATTCTGTTGCAAGGACTGTTGCTGGCGCTGGGCCTGGCCATAGTGCTCGGCAGCATCGGCATTCCGTTAAGCGGCCTGGTGCTGGACTGGATGCAGCCCTCCCCTGAGCTAAACCAACTGACCCGGGAATTCTTCCACACCCGCCTCTTCGGCCTGCCCGCAGCCCTGGCCAGCTACGCGCTGGTGGGCTGGTTCCTCGGCACTCAGAACGCCCGCGCGCCGCTGGCGATTCTGCTGACCACCAACCTCGTCAACATCGCCCTCAACCTGTGGTTCGTGCTGGGCCTGGATTGGGGCGTGGTCGGCTCGGCCCGCGCGTCGGTGATCGCCGAATGGACCGGCGCCCTGCTCGGCCTGGCCCTCACCCAAAAAGCCCTGCGCGCCTACCCCGGCCATATCGCCTGGGCCGCACTCACGCTGTGGCAAAGCTGGCGCCCGCTGCTGGCGGTAAACCGCGATATCTTCATCCGCAGCCTGGCCCTGCAATCGGTGTTTTTCATGATCACCGTGCAAGGCGCCAGATTGGGTGATGCGACGGTGGCGGCGAACGCGCTGCTGCTGAATGGTCTGTTGCTGACGGCTCACGCCCTGGACGGGCTGGCCCACGCCGTGGAAGCCTTGTGCGGCCACGCCATCGGCGCCCACGACCGCCAGGCCTTGCGCCGCTCGCTGGTGGTGGCCTGTGGTTGGTCGCTGCTGGCCAGTATCGGTTTTGCGATCCTGTTCGCCGTGTTCGGCCACTTGTTTATCGCCATGCAAACCGACATCCCGAGCGTGCGCGAAACCGCCGACATCTACCTGCCCTACCTCGCCGTACTGCCATTGATTGCCGTGTGGAGCTACCTGCTGGACGGCCTGTTTATCGGCGCCACCCGCGCCCGGGAAATGCGCAACGGCATGCTGCTGACGGTGGTGATTGTGCTGCCCTTCGCCTGGGCCTTGCAGGGCCTGGGCAATCACGGCCTGTGGATAACCTTCCTGCTGTTCATGGCCCTGCGCAGCCTCACGCTGTGGGCAATTGCCTGGCGCCTGAACCAACAGGACCGCTGGCTCACTGGCCCGGCGTGAATTTTATAAACGCCGTGACCCGGTCCAACACGGGCGCCAGCCAGCGCAGCGGCCGGGAGATCGAGGCCACCAATGTCGCGTGGCTGGTCTTGGTGAAGTAGAACGCCTCCACCGGCACGCCCGCCGCCCGCAGCTTGTTCGCCAACCCGCCGGTATTACGCGTGGGGTTGACCAGGTTGTCGTCCACCGAGGCAATCAACAGGCTCGGCGGCGCGTCATGGCTGACGTGGTTGATGGGTTGGGAATCGGGTGGCGAATCCGGGAAGAAGAACACCGGGCGCACCTCGCGGTTTTCAATCGGCAGGAAATCATACGGCCCGGCGAGGCCGATCCATCCCTTGAAGACTGACGGCGACAGGCCGACCCCGGCCAACCACTGTGGGTCCAGCGCCAGCATTGCCGCGTTGTACGCACCGGAACTGTGGCCCATCACATACAGCTTGCGGGGATCGCCACCGTACTCGGCACTGTGCTGATACGCCCAGGCCACCGCTTGGGCGCCGTCCTGCAAAAACGCCGGGTAACGCACCTGTGGATAAAGTCGGTAGTCAGCAATCACCACCACGATGCCCCGTGAGGCCAGGGCTTCGCCGACGAAACCGTAGTCATCCTTGGAGCCGCTGTTCCAGCTGCCGCCATAGAAAAACACCACGACGGGCGCGTCGGGCAAGGCGGTGACGGGACGGTAGATATCGAGTTTCTGGCGGAGGTCATCGCCGTAGGCGATGGAGGAGGTTTTGGTGAAGGTGCTGGTGGGGGTGAGTGCGTTGAGCACTTTGATGGGGGAGCAGGCTGCGAGCAGAGTCGCGATGGCCAGGGTGAACACTTGCAGGAGCTTTTTCGACATTATTCAGGCCCTATAAAAACTGCAGGACTTGCGGCGATCCAAATGTGGGAGCGGGCTTGCTCGCGAAGGCGGTGTATCAGTCTGCACATGTATTGACTGACACACCGCCTTCGCGAGCAAGCCCGCTCCCACACTGGATCTCTGTCACGTTGAGATCTTTGTCAGCCTGGGAGCGGTGTGCTTACGAGGACAGGTACGACGAACGGGTCAAACCAAGACGCAACGCATCCAGGAACTGAGTCCGCTCCGCCGCCGTGATCTTCGCGCTGGCGCACTTGTCACGGTAGTGAGTCATCAACTCCTCCGGCGACAAGTGCACGTAGCGCAGCATGTCTTCGATGGTGTCGTGGGTCTCGATCCCGGCGCTGTACACCGAACCGTCTTCGCGCTGGTAGATGTTCACCGAGTCGGTGTCACCGAACAGGTTGTGCATGTCACCAAGGATTTCCTGGTAGGCACCTACCAGGAAGATCCCCAGCAGGTAGTCCTCACCTTCTTTCACGGCGTGCACCGGCAGGCTGGTCTCGATGCTTTGCTCGTCGACGTACTGCTTGATCTTGCCGTCGGAGTCGCAGGTCAGGTCCTGCAGCACCGCACGGCGCAGCGGCTCTTCGTCGAGGCGATGCAGCGGCAGGATCGGTAGCACCTGGCCGATGGCCCAGGTGTCCGGCAGGCTCTGGAAGACCGAGAAGTTGCAGATGTATTTGTCGGCCAGCTTGTCGTTGAGCTCGTCCAGCACCTGGCGGTGGGAACGCTGACGGGCTTTCAACGAGTCGTGCAGGCGGCGGCAGACGGCGAAGTAGCACTGCTCGGCCAGGGCTTTCTCGGCCAGGGTGATCTTGCCGTCGGCGTACTGGGTGGCCACGTCGCTCATGTAGTGAGTGGCGCGCCAGTAGGTTTCGGTGACCATTTCGATGTCGGTCGGGCCCAGCAGGTCCACCAGCCATTGCACGGTTTCCGGCAGGCTTTCCTTGTTCTCGATCAGCGGCACGTCGTCGTTGTGTTTCTCGACGTCGGTGACTTGCACCACCAGCATGGCGTGGTGGGCGGTCAGGGAACGGCCGCTCTCGGAGAAAATGTGCGGATGCGGCAGGCTCTGGGCGTCGCAGAATTCCTTGAGCATGCCCACGACCACGCCGGCATAGTCATCCATGTCGTAGTTGATGGAGCTGGCGTTACGCGAGTGCGTACCGTCGTAGTCCACGCCCAGGCCGCCGCCTACGTCGATGTGGTCCACCGGCAGGCCGAGGTTGCGCAGTTCGCCGTAGTAACGAATGGCTTCCTTGAACCCGTGCTGGTAGTCGGCCAGGTTGGCGATCTGCGAGCCCATGTGGAAGTGCAGCAGGCGAATGCCCTGGTCCAGGCCCGCCGCGCGGAAGCGCTCGACCACCGACAGCAGTTGCGCCGCCGACAGACCGAATTTGGATTTCTCGCCGCCGGTGTCTGCCCACTTGCTCGACGCCAGGGACGACAGGCGCACCCGCAGGCCCACCTGTGGCTTGACCTTGAGGTTGGCGGCTTCTTCGATCACCAGGCCGACTTCGGATTCTTTCTCGATCACGATGAACACGTTGTGGCCGAGCTTCTGGCCCATCAGCGCGAGGCGGATGAACTCACGGTCTTTGTAACCGTTGCAGACGATGGTGCCGCCTTTCGGCGCCAGGGCCAGCACGGCCAGCAGCTCGGGCTTGGAGCCGGCTTCGAGGCCGATGGACACGTCCTGGGTGGCGATGATGTTTTCGATCACCGCCTCCTGCTGGTTCACCTTGATCGGGTACAGCGCGGTGTATTGGCTCTGGTATTCCAGGCGCTCGATGTTGGAATCGAAGGCACCGGTCAGCTGGCGAACACGGTCTTGCAGGATGTCGGGGAAGCGCACCAGCAACGGCAGGGACAAGCCGCTTTTGCGCAGCTCGTCGACTTGCTCGTACAGATCGACAGGCGTGCTGTTCGGGCCGTTCGGACGGACTTCAACGCGACCGGCATCATTGATCGCGAAATACCCGGCCCCCCAATGGCGAATCCCGTAAACACTGCGGCTGTCCGCAACTGTCCATTGGCTGCCATCGTCTTTGCGTGTGCGTCGTACGGACATCGAAGTCCCCTATAAATGAAGTCGAAGTGCACCGGCCTGATCAGAGGCTGGCGCAGTCTAAAGAATGAAAATGACGATTTGCCTGTGAGAGGGGTAGACCCCACTTGCAGGACAGAGTTTAGACACCGGTCAGGAACAGGCTCTGTGAAAACCATGGAGACGACAGTTTGCGTTCAGCAAGCGGGTCATCGGGGTGGTTTTCACAGAGGCTGCTAGCCGCCGGATTTCTTCGCCTTGTAACCCAGCTTGATCAGCTCGGCCAACAGCAACTCGACGTGGTCGCCCTGGATCTCGATGACACCGTCTTTCAAGGCGCCACCGGTGCCACAGCGCTTTTTCAGCGTCGTGGCCAACTCCTTCAGGGCCTCTTCGGCCAGGGGCACGCCGGTGATGGTGGTCACCGTCTTGCCGCCACGGCCCTTGCTCTCGCGACGGACGCGGGCAATACCATCGCCTTCGGGAATCAGGGTTGTTTTGCAGGTACACGCGTCCACGGGCTGGCGACAGTCCGGGCAGTGTCGACCTGCGTCGGTGGAAAATACCAGGCCACCAAGGGCGGCGAAGGATGCGGCTTTTTTGGCCACCGGCAATCCTCTTGGGAGGACAAAGACTGATCGATGGGGTCATCGACCGCGAAGCCCCACTCAGGCAGGGGCAGCGCTACTGAGCCGCGAGAGCGGTTCAGCCTGAAAAGTCGCGCAGTGTAACGGCAAAAAGGCCCCTTGCTAAGAGCCAAATGGCGCCAATTTATGCAACTTTAGCGACGCAGGGCCAAATAACGACGCAGCCCTTCCTGTGCATCCGGGCAATAGGGCTTTTGTTCGGCCTCCTCCAGCACCGTCGCCAGTGGCAGAAAGCGCGCCTCCATGACTTCTTCCGGCTGGATCCGCAGGGGCCCGTCCCACACCGCCGAGAACGAGGTGCACCAGAGCCGGCTGTCGCCGTCTTCGAAATAGAAGTGGTCGTGCGGGGTCAATTCGACGCCGCTGACGCCCAACTCCTCTTCCAGCTCCCGGGCTGCCGACTCGGCGTAGGACTCATGAGCCGCCACCATCCCGCCCGCCGCCGTGTCCCAGAACCCCGGGTACATGGCTTTGCTCAAGGTGCGCCGGTGCACACACAGCTCACCGGCCGAGTTGAACAGGAAGATAAAGGTGCAGCGTCCGATCAGCCCGCGCTGGCGCAAATCGGAGCGCACCAGGCTGCCGAGCAGGTTGTCCTGCTCGTCGACCCAGGCAATCAGTTCGGCGTCGGAGGCGGCGCGGTGCGCAGCCTCCCTGGTGGAAGCGTCCATCATCAACCCTGGTTCAGGAGCTGACGCAAGTCGATCACTGCAGCGTTGGCCCGGGAAATATAGTTGGCCATGACCAGCGAATGGTTGGCCAGGATGCCAAAACCGCTGCCGTTGAGAATCATCGGGCTCCACACCGGTTCCTGCGAGGCTTCCAGCTCACGAATGATCTGGCGCACGCTGACGGTGGCGTTCTTCTTGGCCAGCACATCGGCGAAGTCGACTTCAATGGCGCGCAGCAGGTGGGACAGGGCCCAGGCCTGGCCGCGGGCTTCGTAGAACACGTTGTCGATCTGCATCCATGGGGTTTCCACCACTTCTTCGTCGAGCTGCGGCACTTCACCCGGCGCCAGCGCTTCGGTTTTCAGCGCGGTGTTGAGCTTGACCCGGCCCACGCTGGCCGACAGGCGTTGCGACAGCGAACCCAAGCGGGTCGCCACATCACCCAGCCAGTTGTTCAGGTTGTCGGCACGGGCATAGAACAGCGCGCCGCGCTGATTCGGGTCGGACAAGCGTGCTTCGTAGCGGCTCAGGGAATTGATGCCTTCCTGGTATTCCGACTCGCTGGACGGCAGCACCCAGCTTTTGTTGTCGAAGTTGAAGCGCGGTTCGGCCTTGGCCAGGTCCGCGTCTTCCGCCGACTGCGACTGGGAACGGGCGAAGTCCTTGCGCAGGGCACGGGTCAGGTCACGCACCTGCACCAGCACGCCGTATTCCCAGCTCGGCATGTTGTCCATCCACAGGCCCGGCGGGAAACGGTCGTTGGAAATATAGCCACCCGGCTTGTTCAGCAAGGTGCCGGCCACGGTCTTGAGGGTTTCGACGGTGGTGAAGCCTACCACCATTTGCTTGCCTTCCTTCTCGGCCGCAATCTGCGCGTTTTGCTGGACCGGGAACAACGCGGGCTCTTCACTCCAGTACCAACCCAGGGCACCGGTGACCAACAGATACAACGCAACCAGCGAGAGCAACGCACGGCTCATCAGCAAATTACGGAAATAGCTGCGGGGGGCCGACTTGGTTTCAGGGGCCGGGCCCTTTGCACTGCCTGCGCGGTTTTTCCAGTCCAGCATGGCGATATCCTTTCAATCACTTGAGTTCAATAGCTACGACCACAACCCTACCCCATCGTGCCGAGCATTGCGGCGCTTTTAGTCGGGGTGGCGCAAGTGCGCGGCTCGACTATAAAGGATGCACGATGTTTACGCCCGCGCGACTGCATGGTCGGTAAATGAATATCCAGGACCTTGCAGTTAATTGACGTATGACACTCGTGCAACGGAAAAGAGGTGCTAGCATAGAGCCATCAGTTCGACCTCAGCATGCAGCCTAACTAGTAGTCAGGATATGACCGAGCCAGAAGACCCCAGCCGTGAGCGTCTCAAGCACCATTTTGCCCAGCGGGTAATTCATCAGGCACGTCAAATTCTTGAGATCTGGCAGCGCCTGCAACGCAGCGAATGGTCGACCGCCGACTTGACCGAACTCGGCGAGGCCAACCTGCGCCTGCTGCGTTTTGCCGAACGCTTCGAGCAGCCGGAACACGGCCAGCTGGCACACCAGATCAGCGCTTCACTCAAGGCGGTGGACGACAACCGCGGCCGCCTGAGCAGCCACCTGATCACCGAACTCAATCGCCTGATGCAGCGCCTGTCCCGCACCGGCCTGCGCCAGGGCGACCACTTGGAACAAACCCTCCTGCCGCCGATGCGCAAGCCGATCTACGTGATGCTGGCCGACCACGACCGTGCCGAGCGCCTGGCCAAGCAGTTGGAGTTTTTCGGCTTGAGTGCCCAGTCCCTCGACAGCGTGGCAGCATTTCGCTCATCGATGGCCGAGCGCTTGCCGGCGGCCATCGTCATGGATGTGGATTTCTGCGGCACCGGCCTGGGCCTGAAGCTCGCCGCCGAAGCCCAGGAAGGCCTGGAGCAAAAGCTGCCGCTGCTGTTTTTCAGCCTGCACGAAACCGACACCCCCACCCGCCTGGCCGCCGTGCGCGCCGGCGGCCAGGAGTTCCTCACCGGAACCCTGGAGGCGTCGAGCCTGCTGGAAAAAATCGAAGTACTGACCTGCGTCGCCCAGTACGAACCTTATAAAGTGCTGATCATCGACGACTCGCGGGCCCAGGCGATGCACACCGAGCGCCTGCTCAACAGCGCCGGCATCGTCACCCGCACCCTGATCGAACCGATCCAGGCCATGGCCGAGCTGGCGGACTTCCAGCCCGACCTGATCATCCTCGACATGTATATGCCGGCCTGCACCGGTACCGAGCTGGCCAAGGTGATCCGCCACAATGACCGCTACGTCAGCGTGCCGATCATCTACCTCTCGGCCGAAGACGACCTGGACAAGCAACTGGACGCCATGAGCGAAGGCGGCGACGACTTCCTCACCAAGCCGATCAAGCCTCGGCACCTGATTACCACCGTGCGCAACCGTGCGGCGCGGGCGCGCAACCTCAAGGCGCGGATGGTGCGCGACAGCCTCACCGGGCTGTACAACCACACCCACATCCTGCAATTGCTCGAAGACTGCAGCTTCCGCGCACGCCGCGAGAGCAAGCCGCTGAGCTTTGCGATGCTCGACATCGACCACTTCAAGCGGGTCAACGACAGCCACGGCCACCCCATGGGCGACCGGGTGATCAAGAGCCTCGCGCTGTTTCTTAAGCAGCGCCTGCGCAAGACCGACTATATAGGCCGTTACGGCGGTGAAGAATTTGCCATCGTCATGCCCGACACCGATCTCGACGCCGCCTGCAAAGTGCTCGACGAAATCCGTGGGCGCTTTGCCGAGATCCACTACCCCGCACAGCCCCAGGATTTGTGGTGCACCTTCAGTGCCGGTGTGGTGGAGCTGTGTGATGGCTCCGACAGCCTGATGATGGCGGCCCAGGCCGACGAGGCGCTGTACCGCGCCAAGGATGCGGGGCGTAACCGGGTGATGGCGGCGCGCGCATCAAAGCAAAGTGCCACCTTTTCACCGGAATCCACCGAATCCGTCATAACTCTGTAATGGAAACGCAATAACTTCAGGCACTTACTTCTGCTGTCGGTTGAAACCACGCATGCGCCTGAAGCTGCTGACGAATCTGAACACCCTCCTTCTGGTCGCCGTTTGCCTGGCCCTGGGCGCGACGCTCTGGTGGTCGCAACGCGCCCTGGAGCGGCCCTATCTGTTGATGGAGCGCTACCTGGGCCTGTCGCAGACCTTTCAAAACCAGGCCGCGCGCAATATCGACGATTACCTCGCCAGCGGCGACGCCCTGCGCCTGAGCAGCGCCAGCCAGAGCCTGGAAAACCTGTTGCAGCATCTGGATGAGTTACCCGCGGACCTGGCGCAAAACCTGCGCCCCAGCCTGTTAGACCTGGATACCTTCAGCAAGACCGACCTGCTGGCCGCCGGCAAGCTGGCGGGCGACCCGCAGGCCTTGCTGCTGCAAGCCGAACGCGAGCTCGGCGCCAATCTGGAGCAACTCAACCAATACGCCAGCGGTGTCACTGCCCCCGACGCGGCACGTTACCTGCCGCCGTTGCTCGCCGCGTCCCAGCACCTGGCCAAACTCTCCCTGGCCCGGGACAAGCTGGTAAGCAGCGGGCGCAGCGAACTGGCCGACGATGTGGAGCGCGAAGTCAGCAATATCCGCAGCCAGGCTGACGTGCTGGGGCAACTGCCGTTGCTGGGAGTGACCGCCAGCAGCGAGTCCAATACCGACGACTTCTCGGCCATGATGGGCCTGGAAAACGCTGAAAAAACCGTAGCCCAGGACACCGGCGTCGACCTCAAGCGCGAACTCAACAGCCTGCTGACCCGCTACCCCGCCGAGCTGAAACGCACCCGCGAGCAAATCCAGCAACGCACCGAACTGGCCAGCAGCACCCACCTGAAAATCAACGCCGTGCAGCAAGCCATTGCCGGGCTGGAGCCGGTGGTGCGGGCCCAGCATGCGCAGATCCAGGGCGAAGTGCGGCTGATGCAAGGCGTTATGATCGGCCTGATTTTGCTGATCGCGCTGTTGATCGACACCTTGCAACGGCGCCTGGCGCGGGTGCTGACCAACCTGGCGCCCGCCTTGTCCACCTGGGCCGAAGGCGACTTCAGCCAGCACATTGCCTTGGGCAAGACCAACCGCGAACTGCACGATATCGAGGAGTCCCTGAATCGCCTGCGTGCCTATCTGGTGGACCTGGTGGGCACCATCCGCGGCAACGCCGAGCAAGTGGCCGGTAGCAGCAGCGCCCTGGCGGAATTGAGCAGCGGCATGCACGACGGTGCCGAGCGCCAGGCCGGTGACACCGCGCAGATTCGCGATTCCCTGGGCGAACTGGAAGCCACGATCCAGCAGGTTGCCGGCGACGCCAGCCAGGCCGCCCAGGCCAGCCGCAGTGCAGGCCAAGCCGTGGAACAGGGCCAACGGGTGATCGGCCTGAGCCTGACCGGGTTGCACGCCTTGGTCGGCGAAGTGCAGATCAATGCGCAGATGATCGAGAAACTCGCCGAGGAATCCGCAACCATCGGCGGCGTACTCACGGTGATTCGCTCCATTGCCGACCAGACCAACCTGCTGGCGCTGAACGCCGCCATCGAAGCCGCCCGGGCCGGTGAGGCCGGGCGCGGGTTCGCCGTGGTAGCCGATGAAGTGCGCTCCCTGGCCCAGCGCACCGCCGGCGCCACCGCCGAAATCCAGCACCTGATCGCCGGCCTGCAAACCGCCGCCCGGCAATCGGTAGAAGGCATGCGCGCCCAGGTCGAGCACGCCGAAGCCACCGCCGAGCAGGCCCAGGCAGCTGACGGCGCGCTGGATGAAATCGTCGGGGCGATCCAGACCATTTCCGACACTGCGGTGCGAATTGCCGATGTCACCGCCCAGCAAAGTGGTGCCGTGAGCGAAATCCGCGATAACAGTGAGCGGATTCACCAGCTGGGTGAGGACAACTTGCTGCGAATTGGCCAGGGACGCCGCCAGGGAGAGCACTTGCTGGTACTTGGCGGGCAACTCAATACCGCCGTGCAGGCATTCCGCGTCTAACCGGCTCTCCTGTCTTATGAAGATCAAAATGTGGGAGCGGGCTTGCTCGCGAAGGCGGCGCACCCGTCAACGCATGTGGCGGCTGAACCACCGCCTTCGCGAGCAAACCCGCTCCCACACTGACCGGATTCAGCCTTGCGGTCACATATTTTGCGCAATCCTCGCTAATCGTGCAGCCTACTGCATAGAACTGGACAGTCACAAAGCCTTTGCGGCATAGTCGCCGGGTTCTACCGTGCCCACATCAATAACAAGGAACAGCCGATGGCGACCTTACTGGTTCTTCACGGACCCAACCTGAACCTGCTCGGCACCCGCGAACCGGGCGTCTACGGGTCAGTGACCCTCGAACAGATCAACCTCGATCTGGAACGACGGGCACGTGATGCCGGCCACCATCTGCTCTACCTGCAAAGCAATGCCGAGTACGAACTGATTGATCGCATCCATGCCGCGCGCAGCGAAGGCGTGGACTTTATCCTGATCAATCCCGCCGCTTTTACGCACACAAGCGTTGCATTACGTGACGCGCTGCTGGCGGTGAGCATCCCATTCATCGAAGTGCATTTATCGAACGTGCACAAACGCGAACCTTTCCGCCATCACTCTTACTTCTCCGACGTTGCGGTAGGAGTGATCTGCGGCCTTGGCGCCAGCGGTTACCGACTGGCCCTGGAGGCCGCCCTGGAACAGCTTGAAGACACGGCCAAGCGCCCCTGACCGACCCTTTGGGAGTTGATGATTCATGGATATCCGTAAAGTTAAGAAACTGATCGAACTGCTGGAAGAATCCGGTATCGACGAGCTGGAGATCAAGGAAGGCGAGGAATCCGTACGGATCAGCCGTCACAGCAAGACCCCGGCCCAACAGTTCTACGCACCGCAGATGCAAGCGCCGGCTCCGGCCGCTGCGCCAGTGGCTGCTGCTCCGGTTGCGGCTGCTGCCGAAGCCCCTGCTGCGCCAAAACTGAACGGTTTCGTGGTCAAGTCGCCAATGGTCGGTACCTTCTACCGCACCCCGGCACCGACCTCGCCAGCCTTCGTTGAAGTCGGCGCAACCGTGAAAGTGGGCGACACCATCTGCATCGTTGAAGCGATGAAGATGATGAACCACATCACAGCTGAAAAAGCCGGCGTCATCGAATCCATCCTGGTAGAAAACGGTCAGCCGGTTGAGTACGACCAGCCGCTGTTCACCATCGTTTGAACCGCGGAGCGCCTTCGATGTTGAAACCTGCGAAGAAACTGCAAAAAGTCCTGATCGCCAACCGCGGCGAGATCGCGCTGCGTATCCTGCGCGCCTGTAAGGAAGAGGGCATCAAGACCGTCGCTGTTTACTCGACGGCCGATACCGAATTGATGCACGTGAAACTGGCGGACGAAAGCATCTGCATCGGCCCGCCACTGGCCACGAACTCGTACCTGAAAGTCTCGAACATCATCGCCGCCGCCGAAGTGACCGGCGCCGATGGTATTCACCCGGGCTACGGCTTCCTCGCGGAAAACGCCGATTTCGCCGAACAGGTGGAGAAGTCCGGGTTTGCCTTCATCGGCCCGAAAGCCGAAACCATTCGCCTGATGGGCGACAAGGTATCGGCCAAGGACGCCATGATCGCGGCCGGCGTGCCAACCGTTCCAGGTTCCGACGGCCCGCTGCCTGAAGACGAGGCAACCGCCCTGCGCATTGGTCGCGAAGTCGGTTACCCGGTGATCATCAAGGCCGCCGGCGGCGGTGGTGGTCGCGGCATGCGCGTGGTGCACAAGGAAGAAGACCTGATCGAAGCCGCCAAGCAGACCCGCTCCGAAGCGGGCGCCTGGTTCGGCAACCCGATGGTCTACCTGGAAAAGTACCTGACCAACCCACGTCACGTGGAAGTGCAGGTACTGTCCGACGGCCAGGGCCACGCCATCCACTTGGGCGACCGCGATTGCTCGCTGCAACGTCGTCACCAGAAGGTTCTGGAAGAAGCGCCGGCACCGGGCCTGGATGAAACTGCTCGCCAGGAAGTACTGGCTCGCTGCGTCAAGGCGTGCATCGACATCAACTACCGTGGCGCGGGCACTTTCGAGTTCCTGTACGAAAACGGCCGTTTCTACTTCATCGAGATGAACACTCGTGTGCAGGTAGAGCATCCGGTTTCGGAAATGGTCACCGGTATCGACATCGTCAAGGAGATGCTGAGCATCGCCGCTGGCAACAAGCTGTCGTTTACCCAGGATGATGTGAAGATCCACGGCCACTCCCTGGAGTGCCGGATCAACGCCGAAGACCCGAAAACCTTTATCCCAAGCCCTGGCCTGGTCAAGCATTTCCACGCGCCCGGCGGCAACGGCGTCCGTGTGGATTCGCACCTGTACAGCGGCTACAAGGTTCCGTCCAACTACGACTCGCTGATCGGCAAGCTGATCACCTGGGGCGCCACCCGCGACGAGGCCATGGCCCGTATGCGTAACGCGCTGGACGAAATCGTGGTAGACGGCATCAAGACCAACATCCCGTTGCATCGGGATCTGGTTCGCGATGAAGGCTTTTGCGAAGGTGGTGTGAACATTCACTACCTGGAACACAAGCTGGCTAATCAGTAAGCGAAGTGATCCACCCAACAAAGCCGCCTTCGGGCGGCTTTGTTGTTTGTGCCCACCCGACTTTTCTGGATGGATACATTCCCCTTGTGGGAGCGGGCTTGCTCGCGAATGCAGTATGCCAGTCAACCCATCCATGACTGACACACCGCATTCGCGAGCAAGCTCGCTCCCACATTTTTGTTCTGTGTACACCAGCAGTACAGTCGTCTTCTGCTGTTCGCTCGCGTAAACTTGCGCGTCTTTCGCAGCCCTACCCCGCTGCACACTCATTTTTCAAAGGTGCCCGCCATGCCTTGGCTGCAAGTCCGTCTCGCCATCAGCCCAGAACAAGCCGAAACCTACGAAGACGCGTTCCTCGAAGTGGGCGCCGTGTCGGTGACCTTCATGGACGCCGAAGACCAGCCGATCTTCGAGCCCGAGCTCAACACCACCCCACTGTGGTCCCACACCCATCTGCTGGCCCTGTTCGAAGACGGCACCGATGCCGCCAGCGTGCTGGCCCATATGGAACTGCTCACCGGCGGCCCACTGCCGGAACACCACAGCGAAATCATCGAAGACCAGGACTGGGAACGCAGCTGGATGGACAACTTCCAGCCGATGCGTTTTGGCCAGCGCCTGTGGATCGTGCCGAGCTGGCACGCCGCCCCCGAGCCTGACGCCGTCAACCTGCTGCTGGACCCGGGCCTGGCCTTCGGCACCGGCACTCACCCGACCACCGCCCTGTGCCTGGAATGGCTCGACGGCCAGGACCTGAAAGACTGCAACGTGCTGGACTTCGGCTGCGGCTCGGGGATCCTGGCCATCGCCGCCCTGCTGTTGGGCGCCAAGGAAGCCGTCGGTACCGATATCGACGTGCAAGCCCTGGAAGCCTCCCGCGATAACGCTGGGCGCAATAACATCGCCGAAGAGAAATTCCCGCTGTACCTGCCGGAGCAATTGCCCCAGGTGCAGGCCGACGTACTGGTGGCCAACATCCTCGCCGGACCGCTGGTCGCGTTGGCACCGCAGCTGTCGAGCCTGGTCAAGCCGGGCGGCCGCCTGGCGCTGTCGGGCATCCTCGCCGAACAAGGCGAAGACGTAGCCGCCGCCTACGCCCAGGATTTCGAGCTGGATCCGATCGCCAACCGTGATGGCTGGGTACGCATCAGTGGTCGTCGGCGCTAGAATGAGCGCCTGCATGAATCGGATGGCCGCATGACCGACAGTTTCGTCACCCAGTGCCCACATTGCCAAGCACGCTTTCGCGTCAACCACGCTCAATTGAGCGTGGCCCGTGGCGTGGTGCGCTGCGGCTCATGCCTGCAAGTGTTCAATGCCGCTCGCCAACTGCTGGAGCAGCGTGGCAGTGCGCCCGCGCCCCAGGCACTCCCGGCGGTAGCGCCACCGCCAGCAGTAGAACCGCCACCCGAAGCACCGCGGGCCATCAGCCAGAAACAGTGGACCTCCGAAGAGCTTGACCTGGATAACCTGGACCTCGACGAAGAACTGGCCAAGCTGGAACGTCGCGAGATTCAGCACACCCAGCCGGTAGGAGCCGATCGTCGCCAACCCGGCGCCGACCGTCGGCAAAAGGAAGACGCCCTCAGCGCCAGCCGCGATACGGCCAAGGCCGAGGAAGAGCAATGGGCCGCCAGCCTGTTCAGTGAGCCACGGGATGAACGGGCGCAAGCCCCGCAACCGGCCGATGATGAACCGCAACCGGCCAAGGCAGGCCCCGGCAAACCCAAGCGCACCGAACCGTCGATGTCGTTTGAAGCGGTCCAGCCCGACGACGAACCAGCGCTGCACGCCAACACCACCGATGACGAACTCGATCCACCGGTAACCGCCGTAGCAGAAGAGCCGGAAGCCGAACAACCGGAACGCCCGCAGCCCAAACGCAAGCGCCCTCGCCCCGAGGCCGGCGTCCACAACGACCTGCTTTCGGACCTGGAAGACGATCCGCTGCACCTCTACTCCCAGAAGCGCGCCTCCGGCTGGGGTCGCCGCCTGTTCTGGGGCTTGCTGGTGTTGCTGGCTGCCGCCGGCCTGGCGGGACAATACGTCGCCTACCAATTCGACGACCTGGCACGCCAGGACGCCTACCGCCCATGGTTCCAGGAACTGTGCCCGAAACTGGGCTGCACTGTGCCCTCACGGGTCGATATCGCCCACATCAAGAGCAGCAATCTGGTCGTGCGCAGCCACCCGGAGTTCGCGGGCGCCCTGGTGGTGGACGCGATCATCTATAACCGCGCGACTTTCTCCCAACCGTTCCCGCTGTTGGAGCTGCGCTTTGCCGACATGAACGGGAATATGATCGCCAGTCGTCGCTTCAAGCCCGCCGAATACCTCAGCGGTGAGTTGGCCGGCGTAACCGAGATGCCCTCCCAGACGCCGATCCACATTGCCCTGGACATCCTCGACCCGGGAAACAAAGCGGTGAATTACAGCCTGAGCTTCCATTCTCCCGAGTGATCCGGCACACGGGGCAAGGTTTGACGGCGGATTCTTGACTGCACCGCCCTTGACCAAACCAGCGGCGATAAGAAAATAACTGTTCAGATTTTATCCAATTCAGCCTTTATCCAGTCATCGAGAGCGGGTATCATGCCAACCCTTTTTCGAACTCTAATGATCCGGCCCCACAACAGGGAAGTCCTATGTCGGCGGTACGCATCGGCCCATACACATTGCACAACGGCTTGATCCTCGCCCCGATGGCGGGCGTCACCGACCAGCCCTTTCGTCAGCTTTGCAAACGTTTGGGCGCAGGGCTTGTAGTCTCGGAAATGGTTACCAGCGACATGAGCTTGTGGAACACCCGCAAATCGCGGATGCGCATGATCCACGAAGGTGATCCCGAGCCCCGCTCGGTGCAGATCGCCGGCGGTGATGCGCAAATGCTGGCGGATGCGGCCCGGGCCAACGTGGAGTTGGGGGCACAGATTATTGATATCAACATGGGTTGCCCGGCCAAGAAGGTCTGCAACAAAGCCGCAGGTTCTGCCCTGTTGAAGGATGAGCAGTTGGTGAGCGAGATCCTGCATGCCGTTGTCGCTGCAGTGGATGTGCCGGTCACCCTGAAGATCCGCACCGGTTGGGACCGGGACAACAAGAATGGCCTGACGGTGGCGAAGATCGCCGAGCAGGCGGGCATTACAGCGCTGGCAGTGCATGGCCGCACCCGCGCCGACCTTTACACCGGTGAAGCCGAGTACGACACCATTGCCGCGATCAAGCAGGCGGTGTCGATTCCCGTCTTTGCCAACGGCGACATCGATTCAGCCGAGAAAGCCCGGCGCGTGCTGCACGCGACCGGCGCCGATGGCCTGTTGATTGGCCGGGCGGCCCAGGGGCGGCCATGGATTTTTCGTGAGATCGAGCATTTTCTGCGTACCGGCGAAACCTTGCCGGCACCGGAGCTGATCGAGGTGGAACGTATTCTGCTAGAGCATCTGGCCGCGCTGCACGCCTTCTATGGAGACGTGATGGGCGTACGCATTGCTCGCAAGCATGTGGGCTGGTATCTCGCAACCTTGCCGGGCGCCAAGGAGTTTCGCGCCCACTTCAATCGTTTGGATGATACGGAAGCACAGTGCGCCAACGTTCGTGAGTTCTTCACCGAGCGTTACAAGAGCCTGGTGACAGGGGACGGAGAAGGGGTGGCCGCATGACGATGATGACCGAGACTTTAGTGAGTGGAACAACACCCGTGAGCGACAACGTCAATTTGAAACAGCACCTCAACACGCCGAGCGAAGAAGGCCAGACCCTTCGCGGGAGTGTCGAGAAGGCGCTGCACAATTATTTCGCCCACCTTGAGGGCGCTGCCGTCACGGACGTGTACAACCTGGTGCTCTCCGAAGTCGAAGCGCCGTTGCTCGAAAGCGTAATGAACTACGTCAAGGGCAACCAGACCAAGGCCAGTGAGCTACTCGGTCTGAACCGTGGCACGCTGCGCAAGAAACTCAAGCAGTACGATTTGCTGTAAGCATTCAATCAAACCAGAAAGGCGCCCGCGTAAAAACGGACGCCTTTTTTGCTGACTCCTTTGCTTTTGATGGAAATTGAAATGACCGACCAGACTACCCGCCTGCCGATCCGCCGTGCCTTGATCAGTGTCTCCGACAAGACCGGCATCCTCGAATTTGCCCGGGAGCTGGAAGCCCTGGGCGTGGAGATTCTCTCCACCGGCGGGACCTTCAAACTGCTGCAGGACAACGGCGTGGCCGCAGTGGAAGTGGCGGACTACACCGGTTTCGCAGAAATGATGGACGGTCGGGTCAAGACCCTGCACCCGAAAATCCACGGCGGGATCCTCGGTCGTCGCGGTATCGACGACGCCATCATGAGCGAGCACGGCATCAAGCCGATCGATCTGGTGGCCGTTAACCTGTACCCGTTCGAAGCCACCATCAACAAGCCAGGCTGCGACCTGCCGACCGCCATCGAAAACATCGATATCGGCGGCCCGACCATGGTTCGCTCGGCAGCCAAGAACCACAAAGACGTGGCCATCGTGGTGAACGCCAGCGACTACGCCAACGTACTGGAAAGCCTGAAAGCCGGCGGCCTGACCTACGCCCAGCGCTTCGACCTGATGCTCAAGGCCTTCGAACACACCGCCGCCTACGACGGCATGATTGCCAACTACATGGGCACCGTGAACCAGGCGGCCGAAACCCTGAGCACTGAAGGTCGCAGCCAGTTCCCGCGCACCTTCAACAGCCAGTTCATCAAGGCCCAGGAAATGCGCTACGGCGAGAACCCGCACCAGAGCGCGGCGTTCTACGTTGAGGCCAAGCCTGCTGAAGTCGGCATCGCCACCGCGACCCAACTGCAAGGCAAAGAGCTGTCCTACAACAACGTGGCCGACACCGACGCCGCGCTGGAATGTGTGAAGAGCTTCGTCAAGCCAGCCTGCGTGATCGTCAAGCACGCCAACCCGTGCGGCGTGGCCGTGAGCCCGGACGCTGAAGGCGGTATCCGCCAGGCCTACGAACTGGCCTACGCCACCGACACCGAATCAGCCTTCGGCGGCATCATCGCCTTCAACCGTGAGCTGGACGCCGAGACCGCCAAGGCGATCGTTGAGCGTCAGTTCGTTGAAGTGATCATTGCCCCATCCGTCAGTATCGAGGCCCGTGCCATTGTTGCTGCCAAGGCCAATGTGCGCCTGCTGGCCTGCGGCGAGTGGTCGGCCGAGCGTGCCGCTGCCTGGGACTACAAGCGCGTCAACGGCGGCTTGCTGGTACAGAGCCGCGACATCGGCATGATCGGCAGCGCCGACCTGAAAGTAGTGACCAAGCGCGCCCCGACCGAACAGGAAATCAACGACCTGATCTTCGCCTGGAAAGTCGCCAAGTACGTTAAATCCAATGCCATCGTCTACGCCAAGAATCGCCAGACCATCGGTGTTGGCGCCGGCCAGATGAGCCGCGTGAACTCGGCGCGTATCGCTGCGATCAAGGCTGAACATGCCGGCTTGCAGGTTGCCGGTTCGGTGATGGCGTCCGACGCATTCTTCCCGTTCCGCGACGGCCTGGACAACGCCGCGAAAGCCGGTGTTACCGCCGTGATCCAACCGGGCGGCTCGATGCGTGACGCAGAAGTGATTGCAGCGGCTGATGAAGCCGGCATCGCCATGGTCTTCACCGGCATGCGCCACTTCCGTCACTGATTGCTCATTCCCACGCTCTGCGTGGGAATGCAGCCCGGGACGCTCCGCGTCCCAAAGCCTGACGCAGAGCGTCACAAGAGGCATTCCCACGCAGAGCGTGGGAACGATCAGAATTCAGCGTCATCCGAGGTTTTTGAAATGAATGTTTTGATCATTGGCAGCGGTGGCCGTGAACACGCCCTGGCCTGGAAAGTTGCCCAGGACCCGCGCGTCCAGAAAGTATTCGTCGCCCCCGGCAACGCCGGTACCGCCATTGAAGCCAAGTGCGAAAACGTCGCCATCGACGTGTTGGCCCTTGAGCAACTGGCGGACTTTGCCGAGAAAAACGTTTCCCTGACCATCGTCGGTCCGGAAGTGCCCTTGGTGGCTGGCGTTGTGGACCTGTTCCGCAGCCGTGGCCTGGACTGCTTCGGCCCAACCGCCGGCGCTGCCCAGCTGGAAGGCTCGAAAGCCTTCACCAAGGATTTCCTGGCACGCCACAAGATCCCGACCGCCGACTACCAGAACTTCACCGAGATCGAGCCAGCCCTGGCTTACCTGCGTGAGGTCGGTGCACCGATCGTGATCAAGGCCGACGGCCTGGCCGCCGGCAAAGGCGTGATCGTCGCGATGACCCTGGCCGAAGCCGAAGACGCCGTGCGCGACATGCTCGCCGGCAACGCTTTCGGTGAAGCCGGTTCCCGCGTGGTGATCGAAGAGTTCCTCGACGGCGAAGAAGCCAGCTTCATCGTGATGGTCGACGGCAAGAACGTACTGCCGATGGCCACCAGCCAGGACCACAAGCGTGTGGGCGACGGCGACAGCGGCCCGAACACCGGTGGCATGGGCGCTTACTCCCCGGCTCCCGTAGTGACTGCCGAAGTGCACAAACGCGTGATGGACCTGGTGATCTGGCCAACCGTGCGCGGCATGGCCGAAGAAGGCAATGTGTACACCGGCTTCCTGTACGCCGGCTTGATGATCGACAAGGCCGGTAACCCGAAAGTCATCGAGTTCAACTGCCGCTTCGGCGATCCGGAAACCCAACCGGTGATGCTGCGTCTGCAATCGAGCCTGGTACTGCTGGTGGAAGCGGCGCTGGCCCAGGCCCTCGACAAGGTCGAAGCCCAGTGGGACCCGCGCCCAAGCGTCGGCATCGTGCTGGCCGCTGGCGGCTACCCAGCCGACTACGCCAAGGGCGATGTGATTGAAGGTCTGGAGGCGGCTGCTACGCTGGAAGGCAAGGTGTTCCACGCGGGCACCGCGCTCAAGGATGGCAAGGTCGTCACCGCCGGTGGTCGCGTATTGTGCGCCACCGCCATGGGCAGCAGCGTAGATGCCGCCCAGCAACAGGCTTACAAGCTGGCGGCGAAGATCGACTGGAAAGGCTGCTTCTACCGCACCGACATTGGCTACCGCGCCATTGCCCGTGAGCGTGGCGAAAGTCAGTAAACAGCTATCCGTTCGGTTAGGCAGGGGCCCTTGGCCCTTGCCCTACGCTTGTGGCCCCGCGCATAGTTATACCCATGCATCAACCTACGAAGGGATTTCGCCGTGCGCTGGCTCAGGATCGCCATAGGTTTCACTGTCAGTCTGCTGACCTTGCTCTGCTTGCTTCCGGCCCAGGCCGCGGCACAAGGCAGTGGCTGGGCGGTATTGCTTGACGAACAGGCCGATCTGCAACTGAGCGACATCCGCTCGCCCCGCTACATCAATCAATTCAGCCCCATCGAACTGGACCGGATTACCGCCGCGCAACCGGACGGTGCGTTGTGGGTGCGCTTCAGGCTGCAACCCGGCAAGCACGAGCAAGTGCTACGGGTATTCGCCCCAGACCTGGCACACCTGAACCTGTACGTGCTCGACGGCGACACCCTGGTGGAGCAACAAGCCACCGGCCCCCGCCAGCCCCAGGCCGAGCGCCCGCTGCCCAGCAGCGACTTCATGCTGCCGATGCCCCAAAGCCAGAAGCCGCTGGACGTGTACCTGCGCATGGTCTCGGAACACGAGCTGCGCCCCTACATCACCCTGGAGCCCGCCGTACTCGCCGCGGCCAACCAGAACCAGACGCTGATCTACGGGCTGCTGTTCGGCTGCCTGGTGATGCTGATCCTGCATAACCTGACCCGCTACGCCTACCATCGCTCCCGCAGCAGCCTGTGGCTCGCCGCCTGCGAAGTGTTGTTGCTGCTCAGCCTGGCGCTGCTGCTCAACCTGGTCGGGCCGTGGCTGCCGAACTGGCACGCGGTACAAACCCCTGGTGCGTACCTCGCCCTGCTGCTGACGGCGCCGTGCGGGCTGATGTTTGCCTATCGCTTCTTTGCGCCCCTTGGCCCGCATCCGCTGAACAAGCTGTTGATGGCCGACATTCTGCTGATCGTTCTCAGCGGGCTGTTGCTGCTGTTCGTCAACACGCTGCCACTGAATATCATCACCTACGCCCTGGTGGCGCTGGCCGGCCTGAGCATGCTGTTCGTCTCGGCCTATCACTGGCAAAAAGGTTATCGCCCGGCGCGCCTGTTCATGGTGGCGATGGTGATTTTCAACATCGGCACGCTGATTATCCTGCCGGCCTTGCTGGGCCTGACATTGGTGGCGCCCCAAGGCTTGATCGTCACCCTGCTCGGTTTTATCTGCCTCAGCGGCCTGTTGATGAGCCTGGCCTTGGGCGAACGCCAGCGCGCCATCACCGAAGACAACTTCAGCCTCAGCCGCGACCTGGCCGCCAGCAATGCCGAAATCGCCGCCAAGGCCGAGTTCCTGGCGAAGATCAGCCACGAGATCCGCACCCCCATGAACGGCGTGCTGGGCATGACCGAGTTGCTGCTGGGCACGCCACTGTCGGTCAAGCAGCGCGACTACGTGCAAACCATCCACAGTGCGGGCAACGAATTGCTCACGCTGATCAACGAGATTCTCGACATCTCCAAGCTCGAATCCGGGCAGATCGAACTGGACGACGTGCAGTTCGACCTCAATGCGTTGATCGAAGACTGCCTGAGTATTTTCCGCGCCAAGGCCGAGCAGCAAAACGTCGAGCTGATCAGCTTTATCCAGCCCCAGGTGCCACGAGTCATCAGCGGCGACCCGACGCGCCTGCGCCAGGCGCTGTTGAGCCTGCTGGAAAACGCCCTGCAAAAGACCGATGAAGGTGAAGTGCTGATCGTCGTGGCGCTGGACGAGCGCAGCAGCAAGCCGCGTTTGCGAATTGCGGTGCAAGACAGCGGCCTGCCGATGGAGCCCGCCGAGCGCGACGCCCTGCTGCACAGCGAATTGCACAGCAAGAATTTCCTGTCTGCCACACGTTTGAGCGGCCATCTGGGCCTGGTCATTGCCCGCCAGTTGATCCTGCTGATGAACGGCGAGTTCGGCATCAAGAGTGGCAGCCAACAAGGCAGCACCCTGTGGCTGACCTTGCCACTGGACCCGGAACGTCTCGAACATCCCACCTCCGACCTCGACGGCCCGCTCAAGGGCGCGCGCGTGCTGGTGGTGGACGACAACGACACCTGCCGCAAAGTGCTGGTGCAGCAATGCACGGCCTGGGGCCTGAACGTGAGTGCCGTGCCTTCGGGCAAGGAAGCCCTGGCGCTGCTGCGCACCAAGGCGCACCTGCGGGATTACTTCGATGTGGTGCTGCTGGACCAGAACATGCCCGGCATGACCGGCATGCAACTGGCGGCGAAGATCAAGGAAGACCCGAGCCTGAACCACGACATCTTGCTGATCATGCTCACCGGCATCAGCAATGCGCCGAGCAAGATCATCGCGCGCAACTGCGGGATCAAACGCATCCTCGCCAAACCCGTGGCCGGCTACACCCTCAAGACCACCCTGGCCGACGAGTTGACCCAGCGCAGCAAGGGCACTGTGCAACCGCGCCAGGCGGCGATCAGCGCGCCGGTCCCGGTGACCGTGCCGAATGACTTCCGGATTCTGGTGGCCGAAGACAACAGCATCTCCACCAAGGTGATTCGCGGCATGCTCGGCAAGCTCAACCTGCAGCCGGACACCGCGAGCAATGGTGAAGAAGCGTTGCAAGCGATGAAAACCCAGCGGTATGACCTGGTGTTGATGGACTGTGAAATGCCGATCCTCGACGGCTTCTCCGCCACCCAGCAACTGCGGGCGTGGGAAGTCAGCAACCAGCGCATTCGTACGCCGGTGGTGGCGCTGACGGCGCACATTCTTTCGGAGCACAAAGAGCGTGCGCGCCAGGCCGGGATGGACGGGCACATGGCCAAGCCGGTGGAGTTGTCGCAATTGCGCGAGTTGGTGGAGTACTGGGTGGCACAGCGCCAACAGCGCCCTGAGCACGCACCTACCTAACCCAGGCATGGCACAGATCAAAATGTGGGAGCGGGCTTGCTCGCGAAAGCGGTGTGTCAGCCAATACATGTTTGACTGATACACCGCTTTCGCGAGCAAGCCCGCTCCCACATTGGATTGTTGTCGCTTCACAGATAGCGCTCAGCCACAGGCCTGATAAACTCCCGCTCGCCCTCCTTCGCTGCGAGCTCCCACCATGCTCCATGTGCTATTCAGCGTTTACCTGAAGATGCTGGTGCTCTACAGCCCCTTCTTCGTGCTTTCCTGCTTTATCAGCCTGACTCGTGGTTACTCCAGCAAGGAGCGGCGGCGCCTGGCCTGGAAAGTGGCCCTCGCCACCCTGGTATCAAGCGTGTTGCTCTACCTGTTCGGCCGGGTGATTTTCAGTGTGTTCGGCATCACCGTCGACGCCTTCCGCATCGGCGCCGGCAGTGTGCTGTTTATCTCGGCCCTGGGCATGGCCCAAGGCAAGTCGGCGGTGCAGACCGACAACGTGCAGCAGGACGTGACCATCGTCCCGCTGACCATCCCCCTGACCGTCGGCCCCGGCACCATCGGTGCGCTGCTGGTGATGGGCGTCAGCCAGCCGCACTGGGACGACAAGATCACCGCCATCCTCAGCATCGCCCTGGCCAGCCTTACGGTGGGCGTGGTGCTATACCTGTCCAACCGTATCGAACGCATCCTCGGCGACCAGGGCCTGCAGATTGTCAGCCGCTTGATGGGGTTGTTTGTGTGCGCCCTGGCCGCACAAATCATCTTCACCGGGGTACGCGGCTACCTGGTGCCGTAGGTCAAATCCTGTATTGGGCGATGGCCAGGCGGACCTTGTCCCCTGCGCTGTCGCGCATCAGTTGAATCGTGGCTTCGTTGACCACCGAACTGTTCAGCACCAGGCAGGTGCGGCCACTGAAGGCTTCAACGGACGCGCTGTCCCACTCCAGAAACGGCATGCCCCACTGCTTGCTGACGCCGTGGGAGCTGTAAGTCACCAGCACCATCGACACTTCCCCCGCCGTTTCCGAACAGGATGCCAAGCCGAAATCGCCGCCCTCATGGGTCGTGGTATTTCGTTTGAATAACTCAAATGAGGCCGGGAGCTGTTTCAAGGCTTCGATAGCCTCCCCCACCCGCTTGGGCAGTACACTGATCAATGGCCCCGACAGGAACGTCGAGGCCACGGTCGCTGCCACCAGGTTCAGCGCCGCCAGCTGCACCGACAATCCTTTGCGGGTCGTGTATACCCGCTCGAAACTGCTCCTGACCGGCATCCAGCCCAGGCTGCTCATCACCTTGATGAATTCGTTGTACCAGGCCTCCGTTCCCCGGGCGATCCGCAACACATCGCTGACGTAGCTGCTCGCCAGCAAATAGCTTTTGCGGGTGTACTCCTTGTTGAGGCTCGTCATGCCTTCCACAAACGACATGACACTGTTGTTCACCACTGCCGCGTTCAGCTCATCATCACCGTCGAGCTTCTCCGGCGCGCGCAACCCCGACGCCAGGCCGGGCGCGCCCGGAAGCCGGTAGGCGGCAATCAGTTTCCTCCTTTTTGCGCTGTTGATCCGTCTGTTATTTCGCTCCATAGCCATTTCTCCATAACCCCCAACATGGGGCTTAACGCCAACACTAGTCGACTTGCCGGGGATTTTGAGCTGCTGGAAATTGACCACGGGACGCGCCGCGACCCGCAGGAAAAATCACTGCAGGGAGCACAGATGAGTAAACGCTGGGGATGAGGCGACGGCGCACAAAGACGCCGTGCTTTTCTTCAAACCGTAGAGAAAGGTATGACGTGAGTCGATGCAAAAAAAACTCGGCAAGCAGACCTTTCCGGCATCAATGACTGACGTTTCAAGGCGGCCCCATGGCGAGGCCGCCGTCGTTTTCAGGAGACCGGTTTCTCGCCATACCAACGTGGCGTATACACCCACTCGCCACCACCCGCCCGCGCAAATACACAGGTGGTGGACGATCCGATCAGCACCATGGTGCGCATGTCCACCTGCTCCGGGGTCAGTTGCCCCAGGGTGGTGACTCGCAGGGTCTGGCCCGGTCGACCGATATCGCGGCCCAACACCACCGGCGTCTCGGCCGTGCGGTGCTGCGCGACGATCTCCAGAGCGCGCCCCAACTGCCAGGGCCGAGCACGGGAAATCGGGTTGTAGAACGCCAGCGCCAGGTCGGCCTGGGAAGCCAGGTCCAGGCGCTTCTCGATGATCGACCAGGGCTTGAGGTTGTCCGACAGCGACATCACGCAGAAGTCATGCCCCAGCGGCGCCCCCGCCTGCGCCGCCGTGGCGAGGGATGCCGACACACCCGGCAGGATTTCCAGATCGACCTGATGCCAGGCCGGGTCGCTGGACTCATGCAGGGCCTCGATCACCGCAGCGGCCATGGCGAATACGCCTGGGTCACCCGAAGACACCACCACCACCGAACGTCCCTGCGCCGCCAGCTCAAAGGCGTGACGGGCGCGCTGCATCTCTTCGCGGTTGTCGGTGCAATGCTGGATTTGATCCGGGCGGAACGGCCCCGCCATGCGCACATAGGTTTCGTAACCCAGCACGTCGGTGCAGCGGGCCAGTTCAGCCTTCACCGCTGGCACCATCAGTTCCGCAGCGCCGGGGCCCAAACCGATGACCGCCAGGCGGCCGCGGGGGCGACCGATCAGGGACAGGTCCAGCGGTGCGTCGGCCACCGTAATGGCGATGTCCGTTTGGGTCGCCAAACCGGCGAAGCGCAACGGTACGCCCAACTCGATTGAAGCCTCATGCAGCGACGAATCGGCCATCTCGGTTTCAGCCGCCAGCAAACACGCCAGGGACTGCACGGCGAGCCCTGCATCCTGCAACGCCGCACGAATGCGCGCGGCCAGTTTCGGCCCCGGCTGGCAGGTGACCAACACGTTCTTCGGATAAATCAGTAGCTCATTAGCCGCGGGCGTACGCTCGGCACTGCCGACGTGAATCGCCAGACGCGCCTGCTGGTCCTGGGGCAAGTTGGCCTGATCCAGCCACGGCGCCGCACCTTCAATGCGTACCGATTCCCCCGCCAGCAAATCGGAAACAAAGCGTTTGCCCAGTTCCAGATCGCCGAGCTGATAACCGCTGGGCGGGTTGAGCAAGCAGGTGCCGAAACGCAGTTCGCCACTGGTGGTGATCGCGGCGGCCACGCCCAAGGCCGCGGCGATTTCCCGCGCCATTACGTTCACGCCCCCCAGGCCACCGAGCAGCGGCACTACGGCGCTGCCGTCTTCGGCAACTGCCAGCACCGCAGGCTCGACGCCCTTCTCCAGCAGCAGCGGCGCCAGGGTGCGGATCACAATTCCGGCGGCGCACAACGCGATGATCGGCGTGCCCTGTTGATACAACTGGCGCACAGTGGCACCGAATTCGTTATAGGCCTGATCCGCACCTTCAACCCGTCCGGCCAGGCCGTGGATCAGTGCGGCGGGATACACCTGCTGGATAGCCCGGGCAGTGGCGAGGCTGCCCTGCCCCAGAATGACAATCGCGGGAGCCGTCATCAGCCTTGCCACCTTTCACCGGGAACGATGATCAGCGAGAAATACGGCGAAGACGTTGGATCGACCTGGTCCAGGGCGACGATTTTCTGATTGGCCATGGTCGCGCGCTCGACGTACAACGCCCGGCTCGCCAGCCCCAGCTCTTCCAATACCTGACGCACCTTGGTGAAGTTGCGGCCCAGCTTCATGATCACCGCCGCGTCGGCATCCGCCAGGCGACGCTTGAGTTCGTCATGGGGCAACACGCCGGAGAGCACCGACAGGCTCTGGTTGCGATACACCAACGGCGCCCCCAGCACGGACGCGCCGCCGAGCATCGAGCACACACCCGGGATCACCTGGGCTTCGTAGCGCTCGGCCAGGCGGTCATGCAAATACATGTAGGAGCCGTAGAAGAACGGGTCACCTTCGCAAATCACCGCCACATCGCGCCCGGCATCCAGGTGTGCGGCAACGTCGACACTGGCGGTGTCGTAGAAATCACTGATCACTTGCTCGTAGGACAGCGGCGCGGGCAACACTTCAGTGGTCACCGGGTACACCAGCGGCATCAGGGTTTGCTGCGGCACCAAATGGTCTTCGATGATACCGAACGCGTTGCCTTTCTTGCCCTTGGCCACGAAGTACGCCACCACCGGCGATTCCCGCAGCAGGCGCAGGGCTTTCAGGGTAATCAGTTCCGGGTCTCCGGGGCCTACGCCCAGGCCAATCAAACGTCCGCGTGCCGGCATTATTCGACCTCCGTGGCCAAGGCGTTGACCGCGGCGGCGGCCATCGCACTGCCGCCCAGGCGGCCCTGCATGATCACGAACGGTACGCCGCGGCTGTCTGCCGCCAGCATCGCCTTGGATTCGGCGGCGCCGACAAAGCCCACCGGAAAACCGAGAATCAGCGCGGGTTTTGGCGCGCCGGCGTCGAGCATTTCCAGCAGGTAGAACAGCGCTGTCGGCGCATTGCCGATCACCACCACGCTGCCTTCCAGGTGCGGGCGCCACAGCTCCAGGGCGGCGGCGGAACGGGTGTTGTCCAGCTCGCGGGCCAACGCCGGCACGCTGTCATCGCGCAGGGTGCAGATCACCTGATTGTTGGCCGGCAGGCGCGTACGGGTCACGCCTTCGGAAACCATCCGCGCATCACACAGGATCGGCGCACCGGCGGCCAGGGCTTCGCGCCCGGCCTTGCCGGCACCTTCGGAAAATTGCAGGCCGTCGATGGCGTCGACCATGCCGCAGGCATGAATCACCCGCACGGCGAGTTTTTCCAGGTCGGCAGGAATGCGATCCAGCTTGGCTTCTGCGCGAATGATCGCGAAGGAGTTGCGATAGATCTCCTGACCGTCGCGGATGTAATCAATCATCGGTGTTGCTCCGTGGGTGGGCGCGCAACAAGGCGCCCGCCGCTTCAATGGAAAGAGTGCGCGCGTGCAGGCGGCCGAAACCGGGCTGGCCTGCGTCGCGGAAATAGAGGTCGTAGTGGCCGGGGCTTACCGCCAGCAAGGTGACGGGCGCGGTGTGTGCGGCGGCGCAGGAACGTGGGCAGCCGGACAGGTGCACGCTGTGGCCAGGCGCGAGTGTTGCCAATTGCAGGGCGTCGGTCTTGGTGTCGGACAGGCCTTTGGCGCATCCGCTGGAGCCGGTGCAGGCGATCAGGCGCGCCAGGGGCTGGTCCACCGAGCACAAAAAGCCAAGCCGTTCGAGGCGTTCAATGACAGCCGCCGCGTCACGGATATTGGGCAGCAGCAGGCCCTGCCATGGCGTGACACGCAGGGTGGCGTCGCCATGGTCGACGGCCAACTGCGCGGCGCCCCTGAGCATCGCCGAATCCAGGCGGCCCAAGGGGGCGACGGCAGCGACGTAGACTCGATTTTTTTGCCGCTGTGGATAACTTCCCAGGTGCAGCGGCGCGGGGTTGGAATGGCGTGAAAAGCCGTCAACCGGCTGCAAGGGCAGGTTTAGCTGCCGCAGAAAGTTATCCACAGACGTTTCAGTCAGCAGGTGGCGCATGCGGGTTTGATCGGGCCGGGCCAGTTCAAGGAACAGCTCCAGAACCGCCACCACCAGTGCATGCCCTTGCGCCAAAGGCACGGCGGCCAATGGCGCGTCCTGCGCCGGGCAGCCTGCCAGGCCGAATGCCAACAGCGTCTGGCCATTGGCGTCGAACGCCGACAACCACAGGTCGTGATGATGCTCGATCATCGCCAGGGCTTCACCGCCGTCCAGTTGCACGGCGAACTTGGCTGACAGCTCATGGAATCGCGGGTGGGTTTCCAGGGTGGCGAGGATTTCGTCGGCCAGCGGCCGTGTGTCGAACAGCATCTCGCGGTCGATGCCGGCGCTGGGGCTGAGCATCAGGTTGCGCACATCGTCACCGGCGGCGCTTCTGGGCCCAAGGTCAGCGGCCAGCAAGGCGGCGATCAATGCGTCCTGTTCGGCACCTATCCCGCGAATCTGCAGGTTGGCGCGGTTGGTCGCCTCGATTACCCCGCCGGCATGGGCCTGGGCCGCATCAGCCACGGCAAATGCCTGCTCGGCGCGGATCGAACCACCGGCCAGCTTGATCCGGCAAATCCCGCCATCCAACGCCTGGACAATACGCAGCAACCCCGGACAGGCCGAGGGGCGCAAGGTATTGGACGGTGGTATTGGTTTCACAGGGCTACCGGTTCACGGGTAAAGGCGCGGTATTATGCCTGCTTTGTCCGGCGGCATGAAAAGCCTGCCCGTCGGATGTCGTTCAAGGAATTCATATGTCGCCCTGGCTGACGGTAGTAGGCATCGGTGAAGACGGCTTCAAGGGCCTGGGCAGAAACGCCCGGCACGCCCTGCTGCGCGCCTCGCGCATTGTTGGCGGCCAGCGCCAGCTGGACTTGTTGCCGGTATGTATCCGTGGCGAACGCCAGCTGTGGCCGAGCCCGTTTTCCCTGGAACCGGTGTTGGCCAGGCGCAGTGAAGCGGTGTGCGTGCTGGCCAGCGGCGATCCGATGTTCTATGGCGTAGGCGCGAGCCTGGCGCGGCAGGTGCCCGCCGATGAGCTGCTGATTCTGCCGGCGCCTTCGTCGGTGTCATTGGCGGCGGCGCGTTTGGGCTGGCCGCTGCAGGACGTGGTGACGCTGTCGGTGGTTGCCCGGCCATTGGCGGCGCTGAATGTGCACCTGGCCAGCGGCGTGCGCATGCTGGTGCTGAGCAATGACGGCCAGAGCCCGGCGGCGATGGCGGCGCAGTTGGCTGAGCGTGGCTTTGGCGCAAGTCGCCTGAGGGTGTTTGAACACCTCGGTGGACCGGATGAGCGGCGCCTCGACGGCATCGCCCGGGATTGGCCAGGTGAACCGATTGCGGCATTGAACCTGGTGGCCATCGACTGCGTGGCCGACGCCAACACAGCCCGCCTGTCACGCCTGGCGGGGCTGCCGGACTCGGCCTTCAAGCACGATGGCCAACTGACCAAACGTGACGTGCGCGCCATGACCCTCGCCCGCCTCGCGCCGATGCCCGGCGAACTGCTGTGGGACGTCGGCGCGGGCAGCGGCTCCATCGGGATCGAATGGATGCGCGCCCACCCCTGTTGCCGAGCGCTGGCCATCGAAGCCGATGAAGGTCGGCAACTGTTGATCGAACACAACCGTGACGCACTCGGCGTCCCAGGCCTGCAGTTGATTCGCGGCACCGCGCCCCACGCACTCGCTGGCCTGGAAGCGCCCGACGCCATCTTCATCGGCGGAGGCGTCACCCGCGACGGCGTGCTCGACACCTGCTGGCAACACCTGCGCCCCGGCGGTCGGCTGGTGGCCAATGCCGTGACCCTGCAAAGCGAAATGACCCTGATGGCCTGGCGCGAACAACACGGCGGCGAACTCACCCGCATTCATGTGGCCCAGGCCCAGCCGCTGGGGGATTTTGATACCTGGCGCCAGGCGCTGCCGATCACTCTGCTGGAAGTGATCAAGCCGCTATGAAACGCATCCTGCTGCTGGGCGGCGTGACGGAAGCCCTGGCCATTGCCCGCACACTGGGGCCGGAGCATATCTACAGCCTGGCGGGTGTTGGTCGGGTACCGACGGACCTTACTTGTGAAGTGCGCGTCGGCGGCTATGGCGGCGCTGATGGCCTGGCGCAGTTTATTCGCGACGAAGGCATCGAACGGGTGGTGGACGCGACTCATCCGTATGCCGCGCAGATCAGCGCCAACGCGGCCCGCGCCGCGGGTATGTGCGGCATTCCCTGCTGGGCCCTGCGCCGTCCGGCGTGGCAGCCACAGGCCGGTGATGACTGGCGCGAGGTCAGTGACTGGGCGGAGTTGATCGAAGCCCTGAAAACCTTCAAGCGACCGCTGTTCACCCTGGGGCGCGAACCGTTGCAGCACCTCGACGAAATCCCCGCCGAGCAGTTCTGGACGCTGCGCGCGCTGGACGTATATCCGGGCAATGAACGTTGCGAAGTGATCGCTGCCCGTGGGCCGTTTTTGATCGAGGATGAGCGGGCGTTGTTTGAGCGCCGGCAGATTGATGTACTGATCAGCAAGAACAGCGGCAGCAGCGCCACGGAGCCAAAGCTGGAAGTGGCGCGGGAACGTGGGGTGCCGGTGCTGGTGTTGAAGCGGCCGGTGTTGCCGGAGGTGGACCGGGAGTTCACGACCGTCAACTCGGTACTACAAGCCTTACAGTCGTTATGACCTGACACGAACAAATGCCAAGTCGCAACTCAGCCCGTTGGCCGAGGCCAGTGCTTCAATAAGGTTGATCAACAGCTCTTCGGTGCGGATTCCATCGGCTACAGGCACTGACTGAAACGGGCGTCCTCAGGACGCCCGTTTTGCTTTTAAGCTTGAGGCTTGAAGCCAGCGGCTGTTTTTTCTATCACCTCCCAATCAATTACCGGCTTATGCGCTCGTGACAGCAGGGTGTAGACCGACGGCAACACGAACAGCGTAAACAAGGTGCCCACCAGCATCCCGATAACGATCACAAGCCCCAGGCCAAATCGACTGCTGGCGCCGGCGCCGGACGAGAACAGCATCGGTACCAGGCCAACCACCATCGCGGCGGTGGTCATCAGGATCGGCCGTAGACGAATTCGCGCTGCGCGGATGATCGCCTGGGCCGGCGTGCAGCGGTATAGCAGCTGTAACTCGTTGGCGAACTCGACCATCAAGATCCCGTGTTTGCTGATCAGTCCGATCAGCGTCACCAAGCCAATCTGCGTGTAGATGTTTATCGTGGCCAAACCCAGGGCCAGCGGGATCAACGCGCCGCAGATCGACAGCGGCACCGTGATCAGGATGATCAGCGGATCGGTCAGGCTTTCATACTGCGCGGCCAGCACCATGTAGATCACGATCAGCGCAAACAGGAACGTCAGCATCAACGCATTGCCTTCGTGAATGAACTGGCGCGAATCGGCCTGCCAGTCATGGCTGAAGCTGGCCGGCAGCTGTTGGCTGTGCGCCTGCAAAAACGCCACCGCCTGACCCAGGCTGACCCCCGGCGCCGGGATGCCCTGGAAGGTCGCGCTGTTCTGTTGATTGAACTGCTTGAGCTTGTTCGGCTCGATCACGCTGTGAAGGCTGACCACGGTTGACAGCGGCACCTGCTGGCCGGCGTCGGTATCGAGGTAGAAGGCATTCAGGTCCTGAGGCGTGAGGCGGCGCGACGCCTGGCTCTGGGGGATCACATCATATGAACGGCCCTGCAAGGCGAAGCGGTTGGTGTAATTTTCGCCGATCAACACCGCCAGGGTGCTGCCGATGTCCTGCATGCGAATCCCCAGGCTGTTGGCCTTGCTGCGGTCGATGCGCACCTGGGTCACCGGGTTGTTGAAGGCCAGGTCACTATCGACCACCGCAAACAGGCCGCTGGCCCGCGCCTGGGTCTTCAGCTCTTCCATGGCCTGGTACAACGAGCGGTAGTCCTCGGTGCTGCGCATCACCAGTTGTACCGGCAAACCGCCGGTCGAAGCGGGCAGTGGCGGCAACTGGAACACAAAGATCGAGTTGCCCTCCACCGCATCCACGCTCTGTTGCAGTTCGGCCTGGATACTCGCGGCGCTGCGTGAACGTTGCGACCACTCGCTGAAGTTGACGCCGGCGAAGCTGGCCGCCACCCCGTCGTTGCCATTGATGATCCAGGTACTGACGGTCTCCGGCAGTTGGCCGAGAATCTCGCTCAACTGATAGGCGTAGCGCTCCACGTAATCGAGGTTGGCGTGTTGCGGTGACTTGATCGCCAGCAGCAGGTTGCCCTGGTCCTCATTCGGCGCCAGTTCCTTGCTGGCCTGCCCGTACAGCCAGGGCAGGCTGATCAGCACCAGTGCGCCCAGCAGCAGGATCAGCCCTCGCCTGCGCAACGAGCCGAGCAGCGCGCGCTGGTAGAGGCGCGCCAGACGCTGGAAGAAGCGCTCGGCCAGGCGGCTCATGCGCCCTTCGTGTTCCTGGCTGGGCAGCAGCTTGGCGCACATCACCGGGGTCAGGGTCAGGGCGATGACCCCGGAGACCAGCACCGCGCCGGCCAGGGTCAGGGCGAACTCCTTGAACAACGCGCCGGTCAGGCCGTTCATCAGTCCGATGGGCATATAGACGGCGGCCAGGGTGATGGTCATGGCGATCACCGGCGAAGCAATTTCCCGTGCGCCGAACAGCGCGGCTTGCAGGGCCGTGCGGCCTTCCTTGAGGTGACGGTGGATGTTCTCCATCACCACGATGGCGTCATCCACCACCAGGCCGATGGCCAGCACCATCGCCAGCAGCGTCAGCAGGTTGATGCTGAACCCGAACAACGTCATCAGCCCCAAAGCGCCGAGCATCGACAGCGGGATGCTGACGATAGGGATGATCACGCTGCGCACCGAGCCCAGGCACAGGTAGATGATCACCACCACGATCAGGATCGCTTCGATCAGGGTCTCGATCACTTCGATGATCGACGCCTCGATAAAGTGCGCGGTCTCGAACGCCAGCGCCACCTTGACCCCCGGCGGCAAGGTTTTCTCGATGGCCGGCAGCAGGCGCTTGATATCGGCGACGATCAGCAGCGGATTGCCCTTGGGCGTTGCGTACAGCCCCAGGTGTACCGCCGGCTTGGCATCCATCAGGGCACTGGTTTCATAGGCCGCCGAGCCGAGCTCCACCGTGGCGATATCGCGCAGGCGCAGCAGGTGGTCACCATTGTTGCTGATGACCATGTTGCGAAATTCATCCAGGCTGCTCAGGTCGGTATTGACCTGGATCGAGGAGACCACGTACTGGCCCTTGATCTGCCCCGGTGCTGCCTGGAAGTTATTGTCGCGGATGGCCTGTTCGACCTGAGCCGCGCTGATGCCGTGGCCTGCCATGCGCTGCGGATCGAGCCACAGGCGCATCGCGAGGCGCTGGCCGCCGAAGGTCTCGACCTTGGCCACACCCTCGATGGTGGAAAACAGCGGCTGCACCACGCGACTGAGGTAATCGCTCAAGGCCGAAGCGCTGAGGGAATCACTGGAAAATCCCACATAGGCCACGGCCGTTGCGTCGCCGGCGGAGCGCTCGATCACCGGGTCGTAGGCCTGTTCCGGCAGGCGATATTTGACTTGGTTGACCTTGGCAATCACATCGCTCAGGGCCTTGGCCGAATCCTGATTAAGGGCCATGCGCAAGGTGATCTGGCTGCGTCCCTGCACCGAGGTCGAGCTGACGTAGTCCACGCCTTCCACCGAGGCCAGGGACTGGTTGATCGGCTGGGTCACAAAGCCTTGCATCAGCTCGGCGGGAGCGCCGGGATAGTCAGTGGTGACGCTGATCACCGAGCTTTCCAGCAGCGGGTACTGGCGCACGGGCAGGTCGAGGTAAGCCTTGAGGCCGGCCAGCACGATCAGCAGGCTGACCACAAGCGCCAGCACCGGGCGGCGCACAAAGAGGTCGGTGAATTTCACGGTTGCTCTCCGGACATGCTCAGCCGCGGGGGCGTGTTGGCGTCGTTCAACACCGTGCGCTCAAGGGGTTCGATGGCGGCGCCGTCGCTGAGCTTGATCTGCCCGGAAATCACCACCTGTTCACCCGGATTCAACCCCGAGTCGATCACTACCCGGCCATCCCGGCGTTCGCCGGTCTTGACCAGCACCCGCCGTGCAACCGGCGGGGTGTTGGCGTCTGGCGAGGGTTGCACCACAAACACATCTTCACCATAGGCGTTATAGGTGATCGCGGTTTCCGGCACGGTCAGGGTATTGCTCGGCAGCGGCTGGGGCAGGCGCACTTTGGCGAACATGCGCGGCAAGGCGCCGGGCGTCGGCGCTTGCAGCAGCGCCTGGACACTCAAGGTGCGCGCGCGATCGAGGAACGGGTCGATGCTGCTGATGCGCGCGGTGTAGCGTTGCCCCGGCAGGGCATCGAGCTGCACGTTCACGCGGTTGCCGACCTTGAGTTGCGCCAGCGCTTGTTCCGGCACGCTGAAATTGACGTACAGGCCTTGGTCGCCGACCAGGTTGATCAGGCTGTCGCCCGGATTGACGTACTGCCCCAAGTGCACCTTGCGAATCCCCAGGGTGCCGGCAAAAGGGGCGCGAATGGTCAGTTGATCAATCTGCGCCTTGAGTTCCTGCAGGGCTCCTTGAGCCGTGGTGTACTCGGTCTGGGCATTGTCGAAGGCTTCGTGGGAGATGGCGTTGACCTTGACCAGGCTGCGCGAACGTTCCAGCTTGACCTTGGCGTTTTCCAGCTCGCTTTGCAGGCGCATCAGGCTGCCGCGCTGTGGCGCGTCGTTGAGCTTGACCAGCACTTGGTCCCGCTCGACACGCTGGCCGGATTCCACCGGCAATTGCACCACGCGCCCGCCGACTTCGGCGGGCACGCTCACCTGTTGCACCGCCTCCAGTTCGCCAATGGCCTCCAGGTAGCGGGTGAACGGTGCATCGCTGACTGGCGCAATCGCGACTTTTATCGGCGCCGGGGCGTAGGAGGCAACGGCCGGATGGCTCCAGCGCCATAAGCCCCAGGCCAGGGCGAGCAACAGTAGCGCGGCGATCAGCAATGCCACGGTGGTTCGGGAAACGGCACGTCCCGGAGTGCTGACGTGAGGCATAAGCTTCATTCCTTGAAGAGCAATCAGTAAATGGGCCAACAGCCCGGTGTCAGCAGTTCGACGAGGTTCGCATCCGGGTCACGGAAGTAAACGCTCGATCCGCCCTTGGGCCAATGCGTACGCCCTTCGATGGCGATATCGGCCGCGCCCAGGTGCGTCTCCCAGGTCGGCAGGTCTTCGGCATCGATGGCAAAGCAGATATGAATACGCCCGCTGGCGTCGTGGGGCGGGATCTCGCCGCCGCTCAAATACTTGGTCTGCACGGAGGCGCCCCGTTTGAACAGCAAGAGAGTATTCTGTTGGCCAACGTTGAACGCGACGAGCACGCGGCTCTCAACCATCACTTCCAGTTGCAGGTGCTGGCTGTAAAACGCTTTGGCGCGCTCAAGGTCATCCACGTACAGCGCGGTCTCAATAATTCGTTTGATTTGAGGCATGTTTTGCTCCTTTTTAAAGGGTTGCTCCCTGAAATGGAATTCATCGCATGGTCACGGTCTTACTGCGCAACATCGATTTGAATCTGTTGGTGGTGCTCCATGCACTGCTGACCGAAAAACACGTCACCCGCACGGGGGAGCGGCTGAATTTGAGCCAGCCGGCCATCAGTCATTCCCTGAGTAAGTTGCGAGTGCTGCTGGACGATCCGATCCTGATCCGCAAGGGTAATGAGGTGATGCTTAGCGCCCTGGCGCAAAACATCCAGGACCCGCTGCGCGAGATTCTCAGCCAGATTGAAACGCTGTTCGGCAAGTCCATCGACTTCGACGCGGCCCGTTCTCAACGCACCTTCCAGTTGGCGATGTCGGATTATGGCGCGGCGATTATCCTGCCCAAATTGCTGGTGCGACTGCGTCGAGAGGCGCCGAACACCACCCTGGTGGTGACCCAGGGCAGCCGGCACGGGATGTTCGAGCAAGTGGCGCAGGGCAAGATCGACCTGGCCCTGGGGGTGTTCCCCAGCCTGACGCCCGATGTGTCGATGGAAGTGTTGTTCGAGGAAAGTTTTTCCTGCCTGCTCGACCGGCGGACCTTGCCCAAGGAAGGCATGCTGGACCTGGAGAGCTACCTGGAGCGCCCGCATATCCAGGTGTCCATGGACGGTGGCGCCAATGGCGAAGTCGACAGCGTGTTGCGCGCCGAGGGCTTGCGCCGTCGTATCGCCGTGAGCGTGCCGCACTGGCGCACCGCGCCAGGTTTGTTGCACAACACTGACCTGATCCTCACCGTCGCGACGCGAACCCTGGAGGACACTCTGCTTAACCCGGACCTGGTGCAATTGCCGCCACCGTTCAGCATTCCGCGCTTTCCGTTTGTGCAGATCTGGCACCAGCGTTTCTGTGACGATCCGGCACATGCGTGGTTGCGCGATCAAGTCAAGCAAGTGGTGGCTCATACCGTACTGGTCGATTGATCGGGGCGCAGGCGTAAACGCAGGTCTTGCCCCAGTTGGGCGACGTCGTACAGGGTAAAGTCCAGTGAGTGCGTCAGGTGTTCCAGCTCCGGCAAATGCACCAATGGCCGTGCCAGGTCGCCGAGCAGACGCGGTGCCACGTACAGCAGCAACTCGTCGACCAGGCCTGCGCGCAACAAGTTGCCGGCCAGTGTCGGGCCGGCTTCCACCATGACGTCATGCAGGCCGCGCTCGCTCAGGTGAGCCATCAGGGCGTGCAGGTCCAGACCCTGCTGATTGCCCGGCAGGCCGAGCAGGCGTTCGCCGTTGGCGTCTTGCGGAACATGGCGCTCGTGCATCACATGCAGGCTCGGCGCCCGGTCGTCGAACACTCGTGCGGTCTGCGGCACGCGCGCCTGACTGTCGAGGATCACCCGTACTGGCGCGATGGCCTCGGCGGACGCCATTTCACGCACGGTCAGCGAGGGGTTATCCGCCAGCACGGTGCCACTGCCGGTCAGGATCGCCGCACTGCGCGCGCGCCAGTACTGCACATCGGCGCGCGCCCGGGCGCTGGTGATCCACTGCGAACTGCCATTGTTCAGCGCGGTGCGGCCGTCCAGGCTCATGCCCATCTTCAACTGCACCCAGGGCCGCTTGCGCTTGACCGTGGACAAGAAACCCCGGTTCAGTTCCCACGCCGCGACGTTGAGCAAGCCGACCTTGACCTCGATCCCGGCGGCGCGAAGTTCGGCGATGCCGCGCCCGTCGACCTGCTTGAACGGGTCTTCATGGGCCACGATCACGCACGCTACGCCGGCCTCGATCAGCGCTTGATGGCAGGCCCCCGTGCGGCCGACATGGCTGCACGGTTCGAGCGTCACATAAGCGGTGGCGCCCTTGGCCAGGGAACCGGCCTGGCGCAGGGCAAACACTTCGGCGTGCGGGCCACCCGCACGCCGATGCCAGCCTTCACCCACGATATGCGTACCGTGGGCGATGACACACCCGACCCGAGGATTGGGCCAGGTGGAGTGACTGCCGCGCTCGGCCAACGACAATGCATGCTGCATATGTTGAAAGTCGATTTCGCTGAAGTGGGTCATGGGCGCGTTTGCCGTGCCGAAGCCTGGGCGGTGATCGGGTAGATGCGGCCATCATAGGCACTGGCGAGGAAGCCGCTGCCTTCGGCGTCGTGGGTCAGGCAGGAGATACCGCTGGCGGTAATCTTCTCCACCTTTGCCCAACTGCGCTTGGCCAGGTCGAACACGGCCACGGTGCCACCGTAGCTGCCGGTGGCGATCATCTTGCGGTCCTTGGAGATGGCGATGCACTTGATCGAGTGGCTGTGGGGGGTGTCATAGACTTCGCTGTTGCCAGCCTGCCACAGGCGCAGCTTGAGGTCCCGACCGATGCTGGCAAAGCCGCCCTGGATCTGTGTGCAACCGTTGGAAATGCGGTCGTGGGCTTTGTCGAGGTAGGTCTCAAGCTCGAAGTCGGCAATGCGGAAAAACGCCGCCGCCGCCGTCGCGCACACGCTGAACAAGTACTGTTCATCCGCCGCGATGCCTTTGATCGCATTTTCATGCATGCGCACTTCGCGCAGGAACAGCGGCTGCTGATCCATCAGTTTGAAGATCAAGGCCTCGCCGGTGTAGGTACCAATCGCAGCGTGCAGCTCACCGTCCTTTTCAAAGGTAGTGCCACAGTTGAGCGGTGAGCGGTGCTGGTAGATCACGTCGCCGGTCTTGGCGTCGAACACCGTGCCCATTTGCCCGCCGGTCAACACGCTGTCGCCGAATGGCAGCAGGAAATTGCACAGGCTGCCGGCCTTGGTGCTGGGCTGGCCATTGATCTGCAGGATGCCGGCGTCGCCAATGCTGTAAATGTCGTCGCCGACCACCGTCACCGCGTTCAGGCTGATGGCCGGCTCGATGCCGCTGACGTCCCATTGCTGGGTAGTGAAATCCCAGGTGGCGTAGGTGGAACCAAAGGTCACGAAGGCGATGCGCTGGTCACCGAGCAATGCGCAACTGCGCGGCCAGATGATGCTTGGCAGTGAGGTCTGTGCGGTTTTTTCCAGGCGGTTGTCGGCGGTCAGTTTCCATAGCATGACGCAGCGGTCGTAGCTCAGGCTGACCAGCAGGCGCTGGGCGTCGTTCCACACAATGCGTTTGATCCCGGCGGCGTGGGCCGGTTGCAGGTAGGTGCCGCGGCTGCTGATCACCGAAATCTTGCCCTCGTCGTCACCGGCAAAGATGATGCCTTCGCGGGACAAGGCCACGGTATCGGTCTCGACACCGCCGAGGTCGATGATGTCCAGTTGCTCGCCGGTAGCGGCGTCCCAGCGGCGGATCGAACCGTCATCGCTGCTCGACACCAGGGTCTGGCCGTCTGCGGACCAGCACACCGAGATCACATCGGCCTCATGGCCTGTCAGGATCTTCTGGGTTTGCCCACTGAGGTTGAACAGGCGGATGGTGTGGTCGCGGGAGCAAGTGGCGATGGTCTGGCCATCCGGCGAGAAGGCTGCCATTTCGATGTCGTCATCGTGGCCGACCAGCACGCTCTTCAGGCGCAGCGAAGGAATTTCCCAGACGCGGGCGGTGTAGTCGCTGCTGGCACTGACCAGCAACGTGCCGCTGGCGTTGAACGCGCATTGGTTGGCCAGGTGGTCGTGGAGTACGCGCTGGATCGGGGTTTTGGTTTTTGCGTCCCAGAGGATGACCTGGTTGTCATAGCCGGCGGTGGCGACGTAGGTATCGTTGAACGTTGCAATACCGCTGATAGGGCCAAAATGTCTCATGCGTCATTATCCTTAATGTTGAGGTTGGCTTATTGCGGGCGACCTGAATGATGCGGCCGCGCAAGCGAGTTACTTCACCAGCTTGATCACGTGATTTTTCTTATCGACTTTGGCTTGCAGGTAATGGGTGTTATGGCGCGTGACAAATACGCCGGTGGGAATGACCTTATCGACGACAATGCCGTTATCAACCAGGGCCTGAACTTTATCCGGATTATTAGTGATCAATTGGCAACGCTTGATATCCAACGCTTTTAACATGCCGGCGGCCATGGAAAAGTCGCGATCATCTTCGGGGAAGTTAAGGTGTGCATTCGCCTCGAAGGTATCCATGCCAGAATCCTGCAGGCGGTAAGCATCCAACTTTGCATATAAGCCAATACCGCGACCTTCTTGGCGCAGGTAAATCAAATAGCCACCGGCTTCTCGCATACGGTCGATGGACTCATTTAATTGAGGGCCACAATCACAGCGCTGTGAACTGAATACGTCACCCGTCAGGCACTCGGAATGAATCCGCACTAACGGACTGACCGGATTAGCCGGCCCCAGTTTAATGACAATATGTTCGAGGGCGGTTTCCAATCCACTGAACGTATAAAAAGTACCGGGATGCGACGTGTCATCCAAGGGAATATCAACGTGATTGCGTACGCTTAGGCGGGTCATTTGCGGTTCCTTCCATGCTGAATGATTAACGCGTTTTTGTTTGAAGTTATTCGTTGTAAAACAGCGAGGGGTCTACAGGGTCTTGGCGAGGCGAAAACCCATTACATAAATCTGTCGCGGGTATTTGCCGTGGCGTCGGCAATTGCGCGTCAGGTCGCGAAAGCGGGTGAAGCTGCCGCCGCGGGCGATCCGGTGGTTGCCGACCACGGTGACCAGGTCGTCGGTGACAGCCGTGCCGCCTGGGTAGGGGGCATAGTCATCGCTGACGTACTCTTCGACATTGCCGGCCATGTCCAGGCAGCCAAAGGGCGAGGCGCCTTCGATCAACAGGCCGACCGGGGTGGTGTCGAACAAGCCCATTTCGGCGGTGTTGGCGTGCTGCGGCAGAAAGGTCGGGCCCCAGGGGTATTCGAGGTTTTCCGGGCCGGCCGCGGCGTATTCCCATTCGGCTTCGGTGGGCAGGCGGTAGGCCTGGCCACTGGCTGCGCTGAGCCAGGCGGCGTAGGCGTCGGCGTCTTCGGCGGTGATGCCGTACACCGGGTGATTGGCGCGCGCGTTGGGATATTGGCCGAACGCCCAGCTATCGGGAATCCGCGCCTGGCCCGAGGCTTCGAGGAAGGCGCGGTATTCGAGGTTGGTGACCGGGTATTTGCCAATGGCGTAGGGTTGCAGGTGTACCGGATGTCGCGGTACTTCCTTGGCGATCCAGTCGCGGTCCAGGCCGAGGCCCTGCAGGTCGTGCATGACTTGATCCACCGCCGATTCCGGCAGGCCGATTTCGACCTGGCCCCCACTGATGTGAATCATTGCCGGGTTGAGCACGTCGAGCCGTGGGTCCATAGTCAGGGCCAGCAGTTGGGCGGCGGCATAGCGCCAGGCCAGTGGCGAGACCGGGTTTTCCACGCGTTCAGCCAACTGTTCGATGGACTCTTCCGAGACCTGGCGCCAGGCGGCCAGGGGCAGCTTCAGATTAAGCGCGTCCTGGAAGTGCTCAGGCAGGCCCATCAAAAAGCGGTCGGTCATCTCGGCGGTCAAGGGGCCGTCGAACACCGGCCAATGGTTGAAACCCTTGGAAGTCATAACGCTTGGTTTCCTGCTGCTGTAAAGAAAAGGCACGCGCACCCAGGTGCCGCGTGCCCGGCTTTCATAGGGTGCAGATCAGCCCGGTTTGCAGGCAGTTGCGCTCGAAATCATCCCAATAGCCTTTAGGGTGCTTGGCCCGTTCGGCTTCGGAGATGAGGGGTTTTTGCCATTGCAGGCGCGAGAAGCCGGCCTTCATGATCGCCAGTTCATAACGCTCACGGCTCCAGCGATGAAAGGTGAAGGCGCTGGGCGGCTGGGTGACGAATTCAGCGTGGTGGCGAAAGCCGCCTTCGTGGGCTTCTTCGGTCAGCACATGCACGCCGTACTTGGTGAAGTTGCCGCGTTGCAGTTGGAACGTCGGCTCCACGGTGTAGGCCACGACGCGGCCGCCGGGGGCGAGATTCTTGGCGACCACCTGGAACATCTTGTCCAGTTTTGCCGGCGAGTCGGCGTAGTTGAACAGCCAGGCGGCGGTCACCAGGTCGAATTTGCCGAGGATGCCCAGGTCGCAGATATCGCTGACGTGGAACTCGATCGCTTCCTGGTTACGCGCCGACTCCTTGCGAGCCAGGTCAATCATCGAGGCGGAAATATCCACCCCGACCACTTTGCTGGCGCCCTGGTGATACAACTCACGGCCAAAGAAACCGAAGCCGCAGGCCAGGTCCAGGACGGATTTGCCTTTGACATCACCGACCATATGGAAAAACGTCGCGGTTTCTACTGAGCGCTGGGAAGCCGTGTCCGTGAACGCCTCGAAGCGTTCGCCAATGGCGTCATACGTAGCAGTTGCAGATTGGTTAGTCATTGCCTCACCTTTTAAAAATAATAGCTGTCGTCAATCCCTGACTCGGGAACATGAAGAAGTCTTCTGTTTCGGTGACCCCGTCGTTTGTTTTCAAGTGCGCGTAGTAATAAGAAAACCTCCAATGACGACGATTACGCCGACCAGTTTATTAATATTAAGAGACTGCTTGGGAAAGCCGATCAGGCCAAAGTAGTCAATCGCGATTGAAACGATAAGCTGGCCGACCAATACCGCCATGATGAAGTTCAGCGCACCGAGCCGGGGGGCCATCAATAAGGCGACGGTGATGTAAAACACACCTGCGACACCGCCCATCCAAATCCACCACGGACCTTCTTGTACCGCCGACAAGTTCGGACGGGGCGCTTTGACAACAATGATGACAACGATGAGGACGACCAGACTGACCAACAAGGAAACTGCGGTTGCCCACAAAGGGTGGCCCAGGAGACTGCCTAATTTTGCGTTAGTCCCGGCTTGCAAGGGCACTGCGAAGCCGGCGAATAAGCTGAGCAGGACAAACATCAGTAAGGTCATGGAGTGTACTTTCCTTTTTTTTGAAGTTTTACGGTGATCGGTTTGTCGGCGCCAATTCTTTGTTTTGATGAGTTGTATTCGTCGCACTGATCAGCCGGAAATTTCCGTGGACGGCCTCCACATTCGAATCGGGCCCATTTGAAAAAAATGGAAATCCCTGATTCCCGTCTATCCTGAAACCCAGCACTGCGACACCAAACCACACCGCTCCTTTTTACTTATCCCCCCCGATCAGGCTAAATACCCACCTGATCGCTTAACCCTACGGATTGTCCGCCATGGCCCGTCAACGCTTTGCATTTGCCTGGATCGCCTGCTTTGCAGTGCTGTTCAATGCGTTTGCCATGCCGATGGCCGGGGCGATGCAGCGTTCGAACAATGCCCTCGACCAACTGCTCTGGGGCAGTTTCTGCTCCTCCAATGCCAACAAGCTGACGGCGATTGCCCTGGGCAAGCTGGAGATTCCAGCGCCGCAGCAGGACGATCACTCCACCATGCAGCATTGCTGGTGCTGCTCGGGCTCGGCGCCATTAGTGGCGTTGCCGGGGCACTCACCAACACTGTATTTCGCACGATTCGACGCGGTGCAAGACCTGCCACCGCCGTCATTGCAATCCCCTACCCCGCGCCAGCAATGGCCAAGCCTTAATCCCCGCGCCTCTCCAACGGTCTGATTTCTTCGCAAGTGAACTGCGTTTAGAACCGTTCTGGAGAACTGCCATGCTCAAATCTTCCCTGCTTCTGGCTGCGTTGTTGCTGCCGGTGTGTGCTGCTGCCAATGCCGAAGACTTCAAGGTCGGCGAACTGGTGGTCAGCGAACCCTGGTCCCAGGAACTGCCGCCCAACGCGCCGACCGTCGCGGCGTATTTCGTGATTCATAACCAGGGCGAAAACGCCGACCGGCTGCTCAGCGTCGACACGCCCGTGGCTGCCAAGGCCGAGCTGCATGAGCATGTGATGCAGGGCGACCTGATGAAGATGCAGCAGGTGACCAGCGTCGCGGTGCCGGCCAAAGGCGACCTGACGTTCGCCCCCATGGCCTACCACGTGATGCTGCTGGACCTGAAGGACCGCAGCGCATTGCGTGACGGCCAGCATTTCCCGCTGACCCTGAATTTTGAAAAGGCCGGGGCGGTGAAGGTGGAAGTGTCGGTGCAGAAGCAACCGCCCATGGCCGGCCACGAGCACATGCACGCCCAATAGATAACGCTTGATGGGCGCCCCACGCGCCAGGTTGTCCCCACACCGCCGTAAGCCTGTGAGCCTTATGCGCGGCAGCTGGATCAGCCTGTTCGCCATGCTGATGATCTTTATCGGTCCGCTGATTTCCCAAGCGATGCCGATGGATCATCACGCCGGTATGTCCATGGAAATGTCCATGGACGCGCCGAGCTGCCATGGCGACGCATCGCCTGCGACCGACCACAACAAGGCCCCCGACGAACACCACGTGCTCTGGGAAAAGTGCGGCTATTGCAGCCTGCTTTTCAGTTGCCCGGCGCTGCCTGGCAGTGTGTCGTTTGTCACCCTTGGCAGCCCGCCACCCGCCAATGCCCTCACCCCCGCCCCACGACTGGGGCATGCCCGGCAAACCGTGTTCCCCGGTGCCCGCAGCCGCGCCCCGCCCATCATCGCGTAAGCACTTCACACCGTTACTTCACCCCGGCCGACTTTAGACAGACAGCCGCAGGCTGCTGGCCGTGTTGTTTACGAATGATTGATGGAATTTTTCATGTCCAGGTTTTCTGCTGACACCCGTTTGGGATGTACTCCCGTGTTCGCTGTTCTGTGTGGCGCGCTGCTGGTTCCACAGGTCCACGCCGACGAGCACGCCGACCACAATGAACTGAGCCCGACGGTGATCACCGCGATCGCCCCGAGCTCGCCGCTGACCGTCGTCACTAACCCGAAAGACCCGCGCCAACCGGTGCCCGCCAGCGATGGCGGCGACTACCTCAAGACCATCCCCGGCTTCGCCCTGGTGCGCAACGGCGGCACCAACGGTGACCCGGTGCTGCGGGGCATGTTCGGCTCACGCCTGAACATCCTCACCAACGGCAGCATGATGCTCGGCGCCTGCCCCGGCCGGATGGATGCGCCCACCTCCTATATCTCGCCGGAAACCTACGACAAGCTGACGGTCATCAAAGGCCCGCAAACCGTACTCTGGGGCCCGGGTGCTTCAGCCGGCACGGTCCTGTTCGAGCGCGAGCCCGAGCAGTTCGGCGAGTTGGGCACGCGGGTCAACGCCAGCATCCTGGCGGGCTCCAACGGGCGCTTCGATAAAGTTGTCGATGCGGCAGCCGGCGGGCCGCTGGGGTATGTGCGGGTGATCGGCAACCAGGCCCACGCCGATGACTACAAGGACGGCAACAACGACACCGTCGCCTCGCGCTACGACAAATGGAACGGCGACGTGGCCGTGGGCTGGACCCCGGACGCCGACACCTTGCTGGAACTCACCGCTGGCCGTGGCGATGGCGAAGCCCGTTACGCCGGGCGCGGCATGGATGGCTCGCAGTTTTTGCGCGAGAGCCTCGGATTGCGCTTCGAGAAATCGAATATCGGCGAGGTGCTGGATAAGGTCGAAGCGCAGGTCTACTACAACTACGCCGACCATGTGATGGACAACTACACCCTGCGCGTCCCCTCAGGCACCGGGATGATGGCCGGGCCCATGGCGGCCAACGTCGATCGCCGTACTCTGGGGGCCCGTATCAAGGCCACCTGGCGCTGGGCCGATGTGCAGTTGATCAGCGGCCTTGATGCGCAAACCAATGAGCACCGCCAACGCAGTGCCATGGGCGTCGACACCTACAAGGACCTGCCCCGTAGCAAGGACGCCAACTTCCACAACTACGGCGTGTTCGGCGAACTGACCTGGTACGCCGCCGACCGCGACCGCCTGATCACCGGCGCCCGTGTGGACCGTGCCTCGGCCAAGGATTTCCGGCAAACCATCAGCTCCGGGATGATGAGCAGCCCCAACCCCACCGCCGGTAAAACCCGCGCCGATACGCTGCCGTCCGGCTTTGTGCGCTACGAGCACGATCTGGCGGACAGCCCTACCACCCTGTACGCAGGGCTTGGGCACTCGGAGCGTTTCCCTGATTACTGGGAGCTGTTTTCTCCCGACACCGGGTCGGTCGGTTCCGTGAATGCCTTCGACGGTGTGAAGCCTGAAAAAACCACCCAGCTGGATTTTGGCCTGCAATACAAATCCGCCGATCTCGACGCCTGGGCCTCGGGCTACGTCGGCCAGGTGCGCGATTTCATCCTGTTCGACTACCAGCCGGGAATGATGGGCACCACCTCCCAGGCGCGCAATGTGGACGCGCGAATCATGGGCGGTGAACTGGGCGCAGCCTACAAGCTGACCGCCAACTGGAAAGCCGACGCCACCTTCGCCTACGCCTGGGGCAAGAACAGCAGCGACGGCAAGCCGCTGCCGCAGATCCCGCCGCTGGATGCGCGCTTCGGGCTCACCTACAGCCAGGACGACTGGAGCGCCGGTGCCTTGTGGCGGGTGGTCGCGGCGCAAAACCGCATCGACCAGAACAAGGGCAACGTGGTGGGCAAGGACTTCGACAAGAGCTCGGGCTTTGGCGTGTTCTCCCTGAACGCGGCGTATCGCATCAACAAAAACTTCAAGGTCAGCACCGGCGTCGACAACCTGTTCGGCAAGGCGTACGCCGAGCACCTGAACCTGGCCGGCAACGCCGGGTTCGGCTACCCGGCCAATGACCCGCAGGCCATCAAGGAACCGGGGCGTACGCTCTGGACCAAGGTGGACATGAGCTTCTAAGCGCATCGCAGGCAAGCCCGCTCCCACAGTTGCAATGCATACCCCTGTGGGAGCGGGCTTGCTCGCGATGGCGTCCTCGATAACACAAAAAATCCAAGCCTTTGCGGAGCACACCCTGATGAACCCACCGAAGATTTCCTTCTACAACCTGGCCTGGCGCTGGCATTTTTACGCCGGGCTGTTTGTCGCACCCTTCATGGTGCTGCTGGCCCTGACCGGCATCATCTACCTGTTCAAGCCTCAGCTCGACCCGCTGATGTACGGCAACCTGCTGACGGTGCAAAGCGCCGAGCACCCACTGAGTGCCGACGAGCAACTGCAACGCGCCCAGGCCGCCTATCCCCAAGGCAAGATCAGCAAGTACCTGCCCCCTGCCGACACCACCAGCAGCGCGCAATTCGTGATGCATAACGACGGTCACGACGTGACGGTATTCATCGACCCGTATCGCGGCACCGTGCTCGGCGAACAGGACGCCAAGTACAACCTGCAAGCCATCGCCCGCGCGCTGCATGGCGAGTTGATGATCGGCACCGTCGGTGATCGTCTGGTGGAACTGGCTGCCGGCTGGGGCGTGATGCTGGTGATCTCGGGCCTGTACTTGTGGTGGCCGCGAAACAAGTCAGCAGCGGGCATTTTGTGGCCACGGCTGGGCAGTCGCGGCCGCTTGTTCTGGCGGGATTTGCACGCAGTCGCTGGCTTCTGGGGCGCGGCGTTCCTGCTGGTGATGCTGCTCAGCGGCATGACCTGGACCGGCTTCTGGGGCAAGCAATATGCGGAACTGTGGAATAGATTCCCGGCGGCGATGTGGAACAACGTACCGCAGTCCGACCAACAGGCCCGCAGCCTCAACACCGCGAGCCAACAGACCGTGCCGTGGGCGATGGAAAACACGCCGATGCCGATGTCCGGCGAGCATGCCGAGCACATGAAACACGCCGTCATGAGCCAGGCCCCGGCAGCCCCGGGCATCCGCCTGCAACAGGTGGTCGACCTTGCCAACTCACGCAAGGTCGAGCCCGGCTACAGCATCACCTTCCCCACCACCGCCGAAGGCGTGTTCACCATCGCGGTGTTCGCCAACGACCCGCGCAATGACGCGACCCTGCATGTGGACCAATACACCGGCAAGGTCCTGGCCGATGTGCGCTGGGAGCACTACAACAGCGTGGCGCGGGTTACCGAATCCGGCGTGATGCTGCACGAGGGCAAGATGTTTGGCGTGGTCAACCAGATCATCGTGCTGCTGATCTGCCTGATGATCCTGCTCAGTGCCGTCAGCGGTGTGGTGATCTGGTGGAAGCGCCGGCCGCAGGGTGGGCTGGGGGTTCCACCGCTGCGCCATGACCTGCCGAAATGGAAAACCGCGATGGTGATCATGCTCGGGCTGGCGATTGTCTTTCCGCTGGTGGGCGCCTCGTTGATCGTGGTCTGGGCACTGGATCGCCTGGTGCTTTCGCGATGGTTTGGCCAACGTGAATCGGCTTCAGGTTCAGCGTGAAACAGGCGAGATGCCCTGCATGGAGGCGTTATGTAGTCTTGCGCGGGCTTTCGCCCACGCCACACAAAGTGTTATGTTGTAACACTTAATGCGCTCCCCCACTCGCCGCGCCTTGCGGCGAGTACCGCCTCGAAGAAGCGATTTATCGTCCGATGAACAAGTACCTTGCGTCCGGCCTGTGCCTGCTCGCCCTGCAAAACACTGCCAAGGCCCTGACGCTGGCGGCCTATCACATCGTCAAAAAGAAGCTGTTGGTGAGCAAGGCCATCGCTGACGACGTTCGCGCCGGTGCCGGCGTGCGTTATGTAGACTCGCGTTTCGCCAACGCCGCCAACACCAGCGAAGTGCCGAGCTACACCATGGTCGATGCCAGCGTGTCGTGGAAAGCCATGCGTAACACGACATTGGGCCTGCAATTGAATAACCTGTTTGACCGCACCTACGCCGTCAGCCAATACAATGACGGCCAGCAATGGATCCTGGGCGAGCCCAGGTCGTTCTTTGTGACGGCGGACTACACCTTCTAACTGAACGCAACACTGTCCAAATGTGGGAGCGGGCTTGCTCGCGAATGCGGTGTGTCAGGCACTGTATCGGTTACTGATCCACCGCTTTCGCGAGCAAGCCCGCTCCCACATTTGTCCTGTGTTGGACCTGAGAGTAAAGATGACCTCACTCAACCTCACCGACCTCGCCTGGGCCCCTGCCGGCCACGAGCACTGCCATCACCAGTTCCAACTGCGTGATGCCAGCCTGCGGGTGGGTGCCGGTGAGTTTGTCGGGCTGATCGGCCCCAACGGCAGTGGCAAGACTAGCCTGCTGCGGTGCGCCTATCGGTTCAGCAAACCGGCCGAAGGTGAGGTACTGCTGGAACACCAGAACGTCTGGAAGCAATCCTCGAAGTGGTGCGCGCAACGTATCGCCGTGGTGCTCCAGGAATTTCCCGATGCGTTCGGCCTGCGGGTGGATGAAGTGGTCGCCATGGGCCGCACGCCTCATAAAGGGCTGTTCGACAGCGACACCGTTGAAGACCGCAACCTGATCCGCCAGGCCCTCGAATCCGTCGGCCTGCTGGGCTTTGAAGACCACGCCTTTGCCACCCTCTCGGGCGGTGAAAAGCAGCGGGTGATCCTCGCCCGTGCCCTGGCGCAGCAACCGCAACTGCTGATCCTCGACGAACCCACCAACCACCTCGACCCACGCTACCAGCTGCAGTTGCTGCAACGGGTCAAGCGCCTGAACATCGGCACCCTGGCCAGCATTCATGACCTGAACCTGGCCGCAGCGTTCTGTGATCGGCTGTACGTGATCAACCACGGGCGTATCGTCGCCAGCGGCACACCTCACGAGGTACTGACCGCCGAATTACTGCGCGAAGTGTTCGGCGTTGAAGCTTTGATCGACACTCACCCCTTGTCCGGCTACCCCCGAATTACCTGGATAACCCAACCATGATCCTGCGCTCCCTGCTGTCTCTCGCGTTGCTGCTCGGCACTTGCCAGGCGTTCGCCGAAGCGACCCATTACCCGCTGAAAATCAAGAGCTGCAACCGCGAGGTGACCTTCGCCGAGGCGCCGAAACACGCGGTCAGCCACGACATCAACATGACCCAGATGATGCTCGCCCTGGGCCTCAAGTCGCACATGGCTGGCTACAGCGGCGTCACCGGCTGGAAGTCGGTCACCCCGGAAATGGCGCAGATCCTCGACGGCCTGCCGGAACTGGCGAGCAAATACCCGTCGGTGGAAACCCTGCTCAACGCCAACGTCGACTTCTTCTTCGCCGGCTGGGACTACGGCATGCGCGTCGGTGGCGACCTCACCCCGCAAACCCTGCAACCGTTGGGCATCAACGTCTACGAGCTGACCGAGTCCTGTGCCTTCGTGATGAAGCGCCCGGCGGCCACCCTGGAAGATACCTATAACGACCTGCGCAACCTGGGCAAGATCTTCGACGTGCAGGACCGCGCCAATGCACTGATCGCACAGATGCAGGCACAGGTCGCCGAAGTGCAGAAAAACCTGCCGGCCGACAAGCCTCGCGTATTCCTCTACGACAGCGGCGAAGACCGCGCCATGACCTCTGGCCGCCTGGGCATGCCCCAAGCGCTGATCGATGCCGCCGGCGGGCGCAATATCCTCGACGACGTGGACGCCAGCTGGACCCGGGTCAACTGGGAAACCGTGGTGGAGCGCAACCCGCAGGTCATCGTGATCGTCGACTACAGCGAAATCACCGCCGAGCAAAAAGAGCAGTTCCTGCTGAACAACCCGGCGCTGCAATCGGTGGACGCCATCAAGAACCAACGCTTTATCGTCATCCCCTACGTGCAAGCCACGCCGGGCATCGACAACGTGGTGGCGGTTGAAACCCTGGCCAAGGGGTTCCACGGCGAATGATCACCCGTCGCTATGCCCTGCTGCTGAGTGCCCTCGGCGCGTTGTTGCTGATCTCGTGCGTGGTCTCGCTGGGGTTCGGCTCGGCGCGGGTGCCGGTGGACGTGGTGTGGCGGATCCTGCTGCATAAAGCCTTCGGCATGGGCGAGGTGGACTGGAGCGCCGGGCAGGAACATATCGTGTGGCTGATCCGCGTGCCGCGCATGTTGCTCGGTGCCCTGGTGGGCGCCGGACTGGCGTTGATCGGTGCGGTGTTGCAGGCCGTCACACGCAACCCGCTGGCTGACCCGCACCTGCTGGGTGTGACCTCCGGCGCCACCCTCGGCGCGGTGATCGTGGTGTTGCATGTGGGTGAAGTGATCGGCTTGCTGACCCTGCCCATCGCGGCGTTCATCGGTGCCTTGCTGAGCATGATCGTGGTGCTGGCGGTGGCCAGTCGCAACGGTCGACTGGAGAGCGACCGGTTGCTGCTGTGCGGGGTGGCGGTGTCATTCGTGATGATGGCGGTGGCCAACTTGCTGCTGTTCATGGGCGACCATCGCGCGGCCTCGGCGGTGATGTTCTGGATGCTCGGCGGACTCGGCCTGGCACGCTGGGAACTGCTGGCGATTCCGTTCGCCACGGTGTTGCTGGGGCTGATGTTGCTGCTGGGCATGGCGCGTCCGTTGAACGCGCTGATGGCCGGCGAACAGACCGCCGTAACCCTGGGCCTGAACGCGCGCAATGTGCGGCTCAAAGTGTTTTTGATCGCCTCCCTGATGACCGGCGTGTTGGTGTCCATCAGCGGCTCCATCGGCTTTGTCGGGCTGATGGTGCCGCACATTGCCCGGCGCCTTGTGGGTGCCGAACACCGGCGTTTGCTGCCGGTGTGTGTGCTGTTGGGCAGCGTGTTCCTGGTGTGGGTCGATGTGGCCGCCCGCACGATGATCGCCCCCGAAGACCTGCCCATCGGCGTGGCCACGGCGGCCATCGGCGGGCTGTTTTTTATCGGTTTGATGCGCAAGCGCTGACGCCCTTTCGCCATCGCCCCGTTGTAGCGCACATTGGCGCACCAGCGCGCCTTCGGTGCCAGTTCATGGTGCGCCGCTGTCGCTGGCCAAGGCGCAAAAACGACCATTTCCTGCCTTTTGCCGACTAGGCACACCCCTTGCAATCACTCCCTCATCACAACGTTGAGTCATGGAGATTGCACAATGAAGCGTCGCAGCTTGATCAAGGCTTTCACACTGTCGGCATCCATCGCCGCGATGGGCATGACCTGGACGGTGCAGGCCGCCGAGACCATCAAGGTCGGCATCCTGCACTCGCTGTCCGGGACCATGGCAATCTCCGAGACCTCGCTGAAAGACATGGCGCTGATGACCATCGACGAGATCAACGCCAAGGGTGGTGTGAACGGCAAGATGCTCGAGCCGGTGGTGGTGGACCCGGCGTCGAACTGGCCGCTGTTCGCTGAAAAGGGCCGTCAGTTGCTGACCCAGGACAAGGTCGCCGTGGTGTTCGGTTGCTGGACCTCGGTGTCGCGCAAATCGGTATTGCCGGTGTTCGAAGAACTCAACGGCCTGCTGTTCTACCCGGTGCAATACGAAGGCGAAGAGATGTCGCCGAACGTGTTCTATACCGGTGCGGCGCCGAACCAGCAGGCGATCCCGGCGGTGGAATACCTGATGAGCGAAGAAGGCGGCGGCGCCAAGCGCTTCTTCCTGCTGGGTACCGACTACGTGTACCCGCGCACCACCAACAAGATTTTGCGTTCGTTCCTGCACTCCAAGGGCGTAGCGGATAAAGACATCGAAGAGGTCTACACCCCGTTCGGCCACAGCGATTACCAGACCATCGTGGCCAACATCAAGAAATTCTCGGCCGGCGGCAAGACTGCGGTGATCTCCACCGTGAATGGCGACTCCAACGTGCCGTTCTACAAAGAGCTGGCCAACCAGGGCCTGAAGGCCACCGACGTGCCGGTCGTTGCCTTCTCCGTGGGTGAAGAAGAACTGCGCGGCATCGACACCAAGCCGCTGGTGGGCAACCTCGCCGCCTGGAACTACTTCCAGTCGGTGGAGAACCCGGTGAACAAGAAATTCGTCGCCGACTGGAAAGCCTATGCCAAGGCCCACAACCTGCCGGGCGCGGATAAAGCCGTGACCAACGACCCGATGGAAGCCACCTACGTGGGTATCCATATGTGGGCGCAGGCGGTGGAGAAAGCCAAGTCCACCGACGTCGACAAAGTGCGTGAAGCCATGGCCGGGCAGACCTTTGCCGCGCCGTCCGGTTTCACCCTGACCATGGACAAGACCAACCACCACCTGCACAAGCCGGTGATGATCGGTGAGATCCAGTCTGACGGGCAGTTCTCGGTGGTGTGGCAGACCCAGGAGCCGATTCGTGCACAGCCGTGGAGCCCGTACATTCCGGGTAATGACAAGAAGCCGGATTACGCCGTCAAGAGCAACTAAGACCGCCGCGCTGATCGTTCCCACGTTCCGCGTGGGCATGCATCCCGTGACGCTCCGCGTCACACAGCGGACGCAGAGCGTCCAAGGCGGCATTCCCACGCAGAGCGTGGGAACGATCTATAGGAAACTGCCATGCCCACTGCCCTATACCGCTTCATCCTCGCCGCCCTGCTGTTGCTGCCCTTCGCCGCACATGCCAGCGACGCCGAAGACTTCATCAACGCCAACCCGATGCAACAAGCCAAGCTGCTCCAGGACTGGGCCGCCCAGCCCGACCCGGCGCGCATCGAGCTGGTGGACGCCCTGCAACAAGGCCAGATCACGGTCAACGGTGAGACCAAGACCGTACGCCTGAACAACCGCCTGCGCGGCTTGATCGACAACGTGCAAGCCAGCCAGCAATTACTCGCCGCCGACCCCAAGGTGCGCCTTGCCGCCGCGCAAACCCTGCAAAAAAGCGCACAACCTGCGCAGCTGAAATTCCTCGACCAGCAACTCGCCGGCGAAACCAATGACGACGTACACGTCGCCCTCAGCCTCGCCCTGGCCAACCTGCAACTGGTCGACCCCGACCCGGCCGTGCGCCTGGCGGCCGTGCGCTTGCTCGGCGGCACCGGCGACCCGCTGGCCCGCACCCGCCTGGAAGCCTTGCTCGCCCCCGGCGTCGAAGCCGACGCTACGGTACACACCGCCGCCGAGACCAGCCTGGCCCAGGTCAAACGCAAATTGATGGTGGGCGAGATTCTCGGCCAGGCCTTCAGCGGCATGTCCCTGGGTTCGATCCTGCTGCTAGCAGCGCTCGGCCTGGCGATCACGTTCGGCTTGCTCGGGGTGATCAACATGGCCCACGGCGAGATGCTGATGCTCGGCGCCTACTCCACCTATGTGGTGCAGTTGCTGATGCAGCGCTACGTGCCCCAAGCCATCGAGTTCTACCCGCTGATCGCGCTGCCGGTGGCATTTTTTGTCACCGCCGCCATCGGCATGGCCCTGGAACGCACGGTGATTCGTCACCTCTACGGCCGCCCATTGGAAACCCTGCTCGCCACCTGGGGCATCAGCCTGATGCTGATCCAGTTGGTGCGCCTGGTGTTCGGCGCCCAGAACGTTGAAGTGGCCAACCCCGAGTGGCTGTCCGGCGGGATTCAGGTGCTGCCCAACCTGGTGCTGCCGTACAACCGCATCGTGATCATCGCCTTCGCGCTGTTCGTGGTGGTGCTGACCTGGCTGCTGTTGAACAAGACGCGCCTGGGCCTCAACGTGCGCGCCGTGACCCAGAACCGCAACATGGCCGCCTGCTGCGGCGTGCCCACCGGGCGCGTGGACATGCTCGCCTTCGGCCTCGGCTCCGGCATCGCCGGCCTCGGTGGCGTGGCCCTGAGCCAGATCGGCAACGTCGGCCCGGACCTCGGCCAGAGCTACATCATCGACTCGTTCCTGGTGGTGGTGCTCGGTGGCGTCGGCCAGTTGGCCGGTAGCGTCATGGCCGCCTTCGGCCTGGGGATCGCCAACAAGATCCTCGAACCGCAGATCGGTGCCGTACTCGGCAAGATCCTGATCCTCGCGCTGATCATTCTGTTCATCCAGAAACGCCCGCAGGGACTCTTCGCACTGAAAGGACGGGTGATCGACTGATGAACCAGCCATTGATGCTCACAGCCGCGCAAAAGGCCGGCCCCAAGGTGACCGTCGCAGTCGGTGCAGTGGTGCTGATGCTGCTGCTGGCGTTGCCGTTGTTCTCGCTGTTGTCACCGGAAAACCCGCTGCACGTTTCCGCCTATACGCTGACGTTGGTAGGCAAGATTCTGTGCTACGCCATCGTCGCTCTCGCGCTGGACCTGGTGTGGGGTTATGCCGGGATGTTGTCCCTCGGCCACGGCCTGTTCTTTGCGCTGGGCGGCTATGCCATGGGCATGTACCTGATGCGCCAGGCGTCCGGTGATGAGCTGCCGGCGTTCATGACCTTTTTGTCGTGGACCGAATTGCCGTGGTACTGGACCGGCACCAGCCACTTCCTCTGGGCGATGTGCCTGGTGGTGTTGGCACCGGGCTTGCTGGCGCTGGTGTTCGGGTTCTTCGCCTTCCGCTCGCGGATCAAGGGCGTGTACTTTTCGATCATGACCCAGGCCCTGACGTTCGCCGGGATGCTGCTGTTCTTCCGCAACGAGACCGGGTTTGGTGGCAATAACGGCTTTACCAATTTCCGCAGCATCCTTGGGTTTGGCATCACCGAGCCGGGCACGCGGGCGGTGCTGTTCGTGGCCACCGTGGCGTTGTTGGTGGCCAGCCTGTACATCGGCTGGCGCCTGGCCCAGAGCAAGTTCGGCCGGGTGCTGACGGCACTGCGGGATGCGGAAAACCGCCTGATGTTCTGCGGCTACGACCCGCGTGGCTTCAAGCTGTTTGTCTGGGTGTTGAGCGCGGTGCTGTGTGGTTTGGCGGGCGCGTTGTATGTGCCGCAAGTGGGCATCATCAACCCCAGCGAAATGTCGCCGACCAACTCCATCGAGGCCGCCGTGTGGGTGGCCCTCGGCGGGCGTGGAACCTTGATCGGCCCGCTGCTGGGCGCCGGTGTGGTCAACGGCATGAAGAGCTGGTTCACCGTGGCGTTTCCTGAGTATTGGCTGTTCTTCCTCGGTGCGCTGTTCATTATCGTCACCCTGTATTTGCCCAAGGGTGTGATTGGCCTGCTGAAGAAAAGGGGCGACCAATGAGGATCACAGCGACGGCGGAATTTATGCTCGAACCTATCCTTGAACCCAACAAAGACCAGGGCAGCGCCCGCGATGCCATCGGCCTCGGCCAGGCGGCCGGCAAAGGCCTGAACACCCGCCACGGCACCATCCTGACCCTGGAAGACATCAGCGTCAGCTTCGACGGTTTCAAGGCGTTGAACGACTTGAACCTGTACATCGGCGTCGGCGAATTGCGCTGCATCATCGGCCCCAACGGCGCGGGCAAGACCACGCTGATGGACGTGATCACCGGCAAGACCCGGCCCAGCCACGGCAAGGCCTGGTTCGGTGAAACCCTCGACCTGACCAGCATGAGCGAAGTGCAGATCGCCCAGGCCGGCATCGGTCGCAAGTTCCAGAAGCCCACGGTATTCGAAGCCCTCAGCGTGTTCGAAAACCTCGAGCTGGCGCAGAAGACCGACAAGTCGGTGTGGGCCAGCCTGCGGGCGCGCTTGAGCGGCGAGCAGAAAGACCGCATCAGCGAAGTCCTCGACACCATCCGCCTGACCGCCTCGGTCAACCGCCCCGCCGGCTTGCTGTCCCACGGCCAGAAGCAGTTCCTGGAAATCGGCATGCTGCTGATGCAGGACCCGCAACTGTTGCTGCTGGACGAACCGGTGGCGGGCATGACCGACGCCGAAACCGAGTTCACCGCCGAACTGTTCAAGCGCCTGGCGGGCAAGCACTCGCTGATGGTGGTGGAGCACGACATGGGCTTTGTCGGCTCGATTGCCGACCATGTGACGGTGTTGCACCAGGGCAGCGTGCTGGCCGAAGGGTCCCTGGAGCAGGTGCAGGAAAATGAGCGGGTGATCGAGGTTTACCTCGGTCGCTGAACCTGATCGTTCCCACGCTCCGCGTGGGAATGCATCCGGTGACGCTCTGCGTCACACGGCGGACGCGGAGCGTCCATTGCGGCATTCCCACGCAGAGCGTGGGAACGATCATTAAGGGGAACTGAACATGCTGCAAGTCGACAAGCTGCACCAGTATTACGGCGGTAGCCACATCCTGCGCGGGCTTTCCTTTGAGGTAAAAGTCGGCGAAGTCACCTGCCTGCTGGGCCGCAACGGCGTGGGCAAGACCACATTGCTCAAGTGCCTGATGGGCTTGCTGCCGGCCAAGGAAGGCGCGGTGAACTGGGAAGGCAAGGCCATTACCGGCTTCAAGCCGCACCAGCGGGTGCACGCCGGTATCGCCTACGTGCCCCAGGGCCGGGAGATTTTTGGCCGCCTGACAGTAGAAGAAAACCTGCTGATGGGCCTGTCGCGCTTCCCCGGCTCCGAAGCCAAGGAAGTGCCGGCCTTCATCTACGAGCTGTTCCCGGTGCTGCTGCAAATGAAGCAACGCCGGGGCGGCGACTTGTCCGGCGGCCAGCAGCAACAGCTGGCTATCGGCCGAGCCCTGGCCAGCCGCCCGCGCCTGTTGATCCTCGACGAGCCCACCGAAGGCATCCAGCCGTCGGTGATCAAGGAGATCGGTGCGGTGATCAAGAAGCTCGCGGCACGCGGTGACATGGCGATTCTGCTGGTGGAGCAGTTCTATGATTTTGCCGCTGAACTGGCCGACCAGTACCTGGTGATGTCCCGGGGCGAAATCGTCCAGCAGGGGCGCGGAGAAAATATGGAAAGCGAGGGTGTGCGCGGGCTCGTTACGATCTAATCTGTAGCGTCCTAACGATAAGCACTGACCATGACCCTACCTGCCCCCACCGCGCTGTTCACCCCCAGCTGGCACGCCGAGCTGGAGCTCGGCTACGCGCGTTTCGGCGACACCACGCGCCCGGTAATGCGCCGCCACCTCGGCCCGCTGCGGGTGCAAAAGCACCTGTACGCCGAAGGCCCCGAAGTGTGCCAGCACATCATCGTGCACCCGCCGGGCGGGATTGCCGGCGGTGATCGCCTCGATATCAGCGCCCATGTCGCCGAGGGTGCCTGGGCGCAACTGACCAGCCCCGGCGCGGCCAAGTGGTACCGCGCCGGCGGGCCGGCCTATCAGAAGCTGGAGCTGACGGTTGAGGCTGGCGCGACGCTGGAATGGCTGCCGCAGGAGACCATCGTGTTCAGCGCCGCCCAGGCCGAACTCACCACCCGCATTGACCTGCAAGGCGATGCCCGGCTGTTCTACTGGGACGTGGTGGCCCTTGGGCGCCCCGCCAGTGGCGAGCGTTTCGACCTCGGGCACTTCCAGTCGCACCTGGATATCCGCCGCGATGGCCAGTTGATTTGGCATGAACGCCAGCGCATTGTGGGCGCCGACGGCTTGCTCGACTCACCCATCGGGCTGGATGGGCAACCGGTGTTCGCCACCTTGCTGGTGACCGGCGAGATCGACCCTGATCTACTCGAACAATGCCGCTCCCTGCCCCACGCGGTACGCGGCGACCTGACCCAATTGTCCGGCCTGCTGGTGGCCCGCTGCCTGGCCAGTGAAGCGCTGCTGGCGCGAGGCTGGCTGATCGCGCTGTGGCGCCTGCTGCGCCCGGCCGTGCTGGGCCGCGAGGCTGTATCACCGAGAATCTGGAGCACATGAAGATTAAAAATGTGGGAGCGGGCTTGCTCGCGAATGCAGTGGGTCAGCCAAAGATGCATTCACTGACACACCGCATTCGCGAGCAAGCCCGCGCCCACATTGGATCTCCGGTGTTTTTACGAATGTATTTCATAGTGGACCTTGAACGATGGACCTGACCCCACGGGAAAAAGACAAACTGCTGATTTTCACCGCCGGCCTGGTGGCCGAGCGACGGTTGGCGCGCGGTGTGAAGCTCAACTACCCGGAAACCATCGCCTACATCTCCGCCGCGCTGATGGAAGGCGCCCGAGATGGCCGCACCGTCGCCGAGCTGATGCACTTCGGCACCACCCTGCTCACCCGTGAACAGGTGATGGAAGGCATTCCGGAAATGATCCCGGACATCCAGGTAGAAGCCACCTTCCCCGACGGCACCAAGCTGGTCACCGTCCACCAACCCATCGCCTGAGGCCCGGCCATGTCCTTTTTGATTCGTGATGCGGTGCACGCCGATTTGCCAGGGATTCGCGATATCTACAACGACGCGGTGCTGAACACCACGGCGATCTGGAACGAACAACCGGTAGACCTGGGCAACCGCCAGGCCTGGTTCAGTGCCCGCCAGTCGCAGTTTTACCCGATCCTGGTGGCCGTCGAAGACGAGCAGGTCATCGGCTATGCCTCGTTTGGCGACTGGCGGCCCTTCGAAGGCTTTCGCCACACCGTCGAACACTCGGTGTACGTGCGCAACGACCAGCGCGGCAAAGGCCTCGGCCCACAGCTGATGCAGGTGCTGATCGAGCGGGCGAAAACCTGCGACAAACACGTGATGGTTGCCGCTATCGAAAGCGGCAACCAGGCCTCGATCCGCCTGCATGAGCGCCTGGGTTTCATCACCACCGGGCAGATGCCCCAGGTCGGCACCAAGTTCGGGCGCTGGCTGGACCTGACCTTCATGCAACTGACGCTCAACCCAGGCGCTACGCCGCCCAAGGAGTGACACCGATGAACGCCCAACTGCGTCGAGTCAATGCCGAAAGTTTTGCCCATTACCGCCCGGGTTTGATTGAGCTGTTGCTGGACGCCGTGAAGCACGGCGCCTCGGTGGGCTTCATGGCCGACTTCGATGAAGCCCAGGCCAGCGCTTATCTCAACGGCGTGCAGGCCAGTCTTAACGAGGGCAGCCTGCTGCTGTGGGTGGTGGTGCGTGATGAGCACGTCATCGCCAGCGTGCAATTGGCGTTGTGCATGAAAGCCAACGGCCTGAACCGTGCCGAAGTGCAGAAGCTGCTGGTGCACAGCGAGGCTCGGCGTCGAGGCCTCGGCCAGCAACTGATGAGCGCCCTGGAACTGAGCGCCCGCCAGTACAAACGCGGGCTGCTGTACCTGGACACCGAAGCCGGCTCCGACGCCGAAGCCTTCTACCAGTCGCTGCGCTATACCAAGATCGGCGAATTGCCCAACTACTGCCAAAGCCCGGACGGGCGCTTCACCCCGACCGCCATCTACTTCAAGACCCTGGGACAACCTGCATGATTCCTGGCGAATTTCAGATCCAGCCTGGCGACATCGAACTCAACGCGGGTCGGCGCACCGCCACCTTGAGCGTGGCCAACAGCGGCGACCGGCCGATCCAGGTCGGCTCCCACTATCACTTTTTCGAGACCAACGACGCCCTGACGTTCGACCGCGCCGCCAGCCGTGGCATGCGCCTGAACATCCCGGCCGGCACCGCCGTGCGCTTTGAGCCGGGGCAGAGTCGTGAAGTGGAACTGGTGGAATTGAGCGGCAAGCGCCGGGTGTTCGGGTTTGCCGGACGCATCATGGGCGACCTGGATTAACGATCGTTCCCACGCTCTGCGTGGGAATGCATCCTGTGACGCTCCGCGTCACGACCTTCAAGAGCGGACGCAGAGCGTCCAGGGCGACATTCCCACGCAGAGCGTGGGAACGATCAGGAACCAAACATATGAAGATTTCCAGACAAGCCTACGCCGACATGTACGGCCCCACCGTGGGTGACAAGGTCCGCCTGGCCGACACCGAGCTGTTCGTCGAAGTCGAGCAGGACTTCACCGTCTACGGTGAAGAAGTGAAATTCGGCGGCGGCAAGGTGATCCGCGACGGCCAGGGCCAGAGCCAACTGCTCGCCCATGAGGTGGTCGACACCCTGATCACCAACGCCCTGATCATCGATCACTGGGGCATCGTCAAGGCCGACGTTGGCCTGAAGAACGGTCGCATCGCCGCCATCGGCAAAGCCGGCAACCCGGACATCCAGCCCGGCGTGACCATCTGCGTCGGCGCCAGCACCGAAGTGATCGCCGGTGAAGGCATGATCCTCACCGCCGGCGGCATCGACACCCACATCCACTTCATCTGCCCACAGCAAATCGAAGAGGCGCTGACCAGCGGCGTCACCACCATGATCGGCGGCGGCACCGGGCCGGCCACCGGCACCAACGCCACCACCTGTACCTCTGGCCCGTGGCACCTGGCGCGCATGCTCCAGGCTTCCGATTCGTTTCCGATGAACATCGGCTTCACCGGCAAGGGCAACGCCAGTCTGCCGGAGCCGTTGATCGAACAAGTGAAGGCCGGCGCCATTGGCTTGAAGCTGCACGAGGACTGGGGCACCACGCCCGCGAGCATCGACAACTGCCTGAGCGTCGCCGACGAGTACGACGTGCAGGTGGCGATCCACAGCGACACCCTCAACGAATCCGGCTTTGTCGAAACCACCCTCGCCGCCTTCAAGGGCCGCACCATCCACACCTATCACACCGAAGGTGCCGGTGGCGGCCACGCGCCCGACATCATCAAGGCCTGCGGCTTCCCCAACGTGCTGCCCAGCTCCACCAACCCGACCCGGCCGTTCACCCGCAACACCATTGACGAACACCTGGACATGTTGATGGTCTGCCATCACCTGGACCCGAGCATTGCCGAAGACGTGGCCTTTGCCGAAAGCCGCATCCGCCGCGAGACGATTGCCGCCGAAGACATCCTCCACGACCTCGGCGCGTTCTCGATGATCAGCTCCGACAGCCAGGCCATGGGCCGCGTGGGCGAAGTGATCACGCGCACCTGGCAGACTGCCGACAAGATGAAAAAACAGCGTGGGCCACTGCCCGGCGACGGCGAAGGCAACGACAACTTCCGCGCCAAACGCTACATCGCCAAGTACACCATCAACCCGGCGATCACCCACGGCATCAGCCACGAAGTGGGCTCCATCGAAGTGGGCAAGTGGGCCGACCTGGTGCTGTGGCGCCCGGCGTTTTTCGGGATCAAGCCGACACTGATCCTCAAGGGCGGCGCGATTGCCTCAAGCCTGATGGGCGACGCCAACGCCTCGATCCCGACGCCGCAACCGGTGCACTACCGCCCGATGTTCGCCAGCTTCGGCAGCTCGCTGCACGCCACCAGCCTGACCTTTATCAGCCAGGCAGCGTTGGCGGCAGGCGTGCCCGAACAGTTGGGGTTGAAGAAGCAGATCGCCGTGGTCAAGGGTTGCCGCGAGGTGCAGAAAACCGACTTGATCCACAACGATTACCTGCCGCATATCGAGGTCGACCCGCAGACGTACCAGGTCAAGGCCGACGGTGTGTTGCTGTGGTGCGAGCCGGCGGATGTGCTGCCGATGGCCCAGCGCTATTTCCTGTTCTAGGTCCCGAGGATGGCTCTGATCGCCTGGTCGGTCAGCGTCTCGCCCAAGGCTTTATACTCGCTGTCGATGCGGGCAAACGAAGCGTTGTACTCCTGCTGGCTCATGACGGTCCCCGGCAAGCTGTCGTTGCTCGAACGGCCCAGCAGGCGAGCGGTCCGGTCGATGGTGAGGCGCAGGGTGTCCTTGGTCGCGTCCGACAGGTTGCCATCCCTGGCCCAATCCGTTTGCGCCGTTTCATAGTCGATCAGCGCCTCGAATTTGGCCTCGATCTTTGCGTAGTCCGCTTTATGGGCCCGTTGCAGGAAGTCGGTCCACATCGGCTGCTCCAGTATATTGGTACGCAGCTGCTCACCTTGATCCAGGGTCATGACGCGCTCAAAAGCCGCCTCAATCATCTGCGGCGTCACGTATTCCTCGCGGTACAGCATGCTCTTGGCCTGCCATGGCAAATCCAGACGCGTGGCCAGTCGTGCGGTATACGCCAGGTAGATCTCGACCTCATCAATGTCTGGTATCTCTTCACCCGCCTCATCGACGTGAATGACCTGCATGCCGGCCTCGTCGTACTCCGGGTACCTGACACCAAGCGCCACCAGTTGCGCCACGCGGTCGTGGGCGATGCGGCCCAATTCGTCCAGACGCCACTTGCCCCGGGCCAGCTTGAATACCGCACGCCTTACCACATTGAGGTCGTCGTTGAGATACGCCGCCCGCAGCAGCACCTCAACCCCCATCGCATTGAACAACTGCGCCCCGGCGTCCACGCAGGCCGTCGGTGTGCCTGCCATCCGGAACAATTCTTCGCGCAACTCGGCGTCTTCCCCCATGGCCTCCAGCATGCGCCAAACCTTCTCGGTCAGTTCCGGTAACAGTCGGCCACCATCAACCGAGGCATCACCGGAGTTGCGCAGGGCACGCAATTCGTTGAAAAAAGGCTCGGAGCCGAATGACTGCTCCAGAAAATCCCACAGCGGTTGCTTGCCCAGCCATTCATCCTCCGAAAGACCGGTTTTCCACAGACGACTGTCGTACTTGCCCCGGACACCGAACTGACGCTGCGGGTCAATACCCGCCGCCTCGACGTACAGGTTGAACTGATCGAGCAACGCCGGCGCCAACTGTTCCCGGGACAGCGCCGTTCGCGCCACGATCAGCGCATTATCGGAGCCCGGCGCAAATACTGGGATACGGCTGAGGACGTTGTCACGCATGTCCAAAATAAACTGACGCGGCCGGGGCAGGCGAAACACGCTGGCCGGCCATTCCTGCAAATCGGTGCCGCCCAACCACAGCATTTGCAACTCAGCCATGCGACTGACATCGGGAGCCATACCCAACGGGTTATTGTCCAGGCCCAGCTCCTCCAGCTGAGTCATGTCCTTGAGCTGTAGGACGGCTTGCGGGGTCAGCACAATCTGATTGGCGCCCAGGTACAGTTTTTTCAGATGAGGCATCCGTGCAATTGCTGCCGGCAAGCGTGTCAGCTCACAGACTTCCACGTTCAAACGGCGCAGCCTGCGAAAGTTGGCCAGAAATGGCTCAAGGTCATCGTTGGTCACGCTCATTTTCACCAGTTCGATGCGGCTGACGTGATTGAAATCGGCATTCAACGCCGGCAGTGTGCGCAGTTGCTCGTGCAATTCGACCTCATCCCAGATGATTTTCTGCCCCTGGTAAACGCCGTTCCTGTCGTCGTCCCGAGGGCCGACACGCCTCCAGGCGTCGTCCAGGGTTTGAATAATCTGTCTCTTGGCCTTTAGCGCTGCCCGGTCCTCCGGGCCGAATTGTTCCACCCCCTCCTTGTGCAGGGCGGCCCACCCCTGCAAGGTTGTCATCATGGTTCGGTGCTCGTTCTCAAGCACGGTGAGCCAGCCGACATTGAGCGGATTCTGATCGGGCTTGATGGCTTCGATTTCTTCATCGGTAATGTCCGGGTAGAGGTCACGGATACGGTCATTTATTTGTTGAACCCTGCTCCCCGGCCCGCGCCCACTCAACGGGTAGCCCCGCCGTCCATCAGCCAGCAACCGGGGCGGTTCGAAAAATGGCCGTTTGACCGGCTGCATCCCCAGGGTCGCCCGCAAACGGTCCCGTGGCAGCAGGTGCTGCTGGACCTTTTCCTGCAACGCCAGGCCCTGCCCCACGTCCCGCAAGCCCACCGCAATGCGGTGTGTATCGGTCAGCGCGTGCTGTAAGGACTCGTACAAACCATCGATGCCGTGCAGGGTTTGGCCGTTTGTGTCGTAGGCCTGGTATCGTCCGGCGCCCACCCGCACCAGCACCTTGCGAGCTGCCGCCTGCGGCGAGCCAGAGCTGGCGCGCAAGGTACCGTTGAAGGCTCCGTCGCGGACCTCAAGGCGCAGGCTGTCACGCCAACCCGGCAGTTGCTCCAGCGTATTGAGTACCAGGGCTTCGGTGTCGGGACCCGCCAGCCCCGGCAGGTATGCCCCCTCGTAGGCTCGGGTCAGGCGCAGTTGCGCTTGCAGCAGACGTGCTTGCCGGGCCACCGGGAAGGGAATTTTGCGTGTGCGGTTGAGCGCTTCCCGCTCGCCGGGCGTGGCGTTGCTCAAAAGCTCTTCGGCGACCACGTTCGGCAGCCCGGGAAAATCGCGCTGCACCGTCTCTACCTCAGGGCTGCGGGGCAAGTGCGCCTCGCTGTAGCGGCTTTGGAACAGTCGCCACACATTGTTTTGCGCATGGTCCGCCAAACGCGCCTGCAACTGCTCGCTACGCAATACCCTGCCCTCGGGCAGGTGCTGACCGAGCAGTGCCCTGAGCGGTTGCTCCCCCAGCGCGTCGACCACCCGCTCGGCCAACTTGCCAGCCATGAGGTCAGCGCGGCTGATGCGGATCAGGTCCCGCGCGGCCACATCGCCGTACTGAATCGGCTCCCCCGTGCCGTGAAACACTTCGATGGCCTTGCTTGCAGGCCATCCCCGCATATCCACCATCAGCAAGGCCGCGTAATCGCACAACGACTCGGACAGTCGCCCCGCGCGTATCTGCTCGCCGAGAACGCCCATGTCGCTGTAGGCCTGAAACCGGCGGGTCGTGTCACGCAATAGCGCAGGGGTTGGCTCGCTTTCCGCGTGCAGCCGGCGCAGCACGCTGTCGTCCACATCACTGATGCGCCGGATGGCCTCCAGTTGCCCATCACTCATGGCATTCAGCACCGGCCCAAGACGACGCATCAGCGTCGGGCCTCGCCAGCGCAGCGGTCGCTGCGCCTCGTGTGACCAGGCGCCCGAACCGTTATGGCGGATCTGCGGCTGATAAGCCTCGGCCCGCTCAGGGTGCAGGATGCGGTATTGCTCGGAATAGGGATCTTCGTTCAGCACATAGTGCCTGTCGGACAGGGCCAGCACCCGGCGTCCGGGAAGGTGGTGCACGCCCACCTCGTCAGGCGTCGAGGTGGCGGGCGGACCGGCTTTGAGCGCGTACGGCTCGATGTTCGGCTTCCACAAGCGCTGCGCCCCGGAAGGCAACCTGACCGACTTCAAACCTTCGATAAACGGTGACACGGTGAAATGAAACGCTGCCCCGCCCACTGCCAGCATGGCCACGTTTTCCAATACGTCGCCTACATGTGACCAGCCTGCCTCCCGGTCGCCTTCACTCAGTTCGATCGCCCCCTCCAGCACCTCGTACAGCAGCTGGCCGGCAGTGACCACCGCCATCAACGCCCCCAACGGCGGAATGGCCATCGACACCAGGTTCAGCACCAGCAGGCCGAGGTTCAGGTAGTGCGACAGGCGACGATGACGATGGTTGGCATCCGCCATGATCGTCGGTACCGCCATGACCAGGGCGTCCTCGAACATACGCTTGCGGCCGCCGTCGTAGAGTTCTTCCCACAGGTCCACGTCGACCCACAGGCCTTTCATCGAATCGCACTGGATATTCAGGTTGGGCCCTTGCTGCGGCACCCTTACGGTATGCCCCGGCTCCCCCAGCACTGATGCGATGGGCCGCATGCTCGGCTCCAGGATCGAGGACCAGAACTGGCCCTTTTCTGAACGCAGCCACGTCACGGCCCAGCCTCTATCAGGCGCGTCTTCGACCTCCTCGGTGAAGCGTCGATAGAAATACGCCAGGTCTTTGCGAGCGATGAAGCGGCTGAGGAAATGCTGGTAATCAGTCGGTACGGGTACGGTCGGCCTGGCACCGGCCGGGTTGGGCCACTGAGTCAGTTGCCGGGTCAGTTCCTGACGAAACTCGGCAAACGACTCGTAGCGTTTGATCGGGTGCTCCGGGTCATCCGGAATGTAGGCGATAAACCAGTTTGAATAGCGGTACTGCACACAGGGATCAATGATTACGCAGCCATGCAGATGCAGGTTCATGATGCAGGGCCGGCGATACCAGATTTGCTTGTCGCCGAGCATGACCCGCCGTTCCCCACTGGCGACCCGCATCAGCAATGCGTGGTCATCGGCACCGATGTCGCCCTTGAGCAGCGCCACGTAGGCCGCGGCCTTGAAGGCGTCCTTTTGCCGGGCAATGAAGCGGTCATGCAGCAGGTTTTTCGAGACGGTCTGGGTGGGCCGCAAAAAGGTGGTGAGGTGATCCTGGTACTGACGCCCCAGGTCCAGCGTGCGACACAGCTGGGCGAACACCTCAACGGTCAGTGACGTGGGATGGCGCTCGAAGTGGCCCTCGGCATCCGGGGCGGTGATAAAACCCGAGGCGCTGTTAAAGAAACCGGCACGTGTCGCGGGCTCCTCGAAGTTGTTCAAGGCGGCTTGCAACAGGGAAAAGGTCTGGGTTTTGAAGCCCCCCGTGCGCCGCCCGAAGCTGTCCTCGACCGGGTTATAGAGGCGCACATAGGTCTGGTTCACATCCAGCACATAGCCCTTGGCCCTTAACGCGGCTTCCAGCAACGGCTGGCCAAAGGCACTGGCCTCCTGCACCTTGTGCATGGACTGCTCCAGGGCAGCATGGGACTTGAAACTGGCCTCGATCAGCCTTTTGAGTTGGTCCTTCTGCGCCGGGGAAATGGCCGAGTACCAAGCGGGGATCTCTGCTGCTTTGACTTGCCTGATCGCAGCACGCAGAGAAGGTGACGCGTTGATCAGACTTTGGGGAATAGCAGCCTTGATCTGTTCATAGTGGCGCCCTTCACTGCCCGGCAAGAGGGGCGCTGGGGCTTGAGGTGCTGGCATATCCAAGTACCTTGGTGGAAATAAAGTACGGACCTTAGCCAGCCCCTGCCGGTGTTCGGTGGTAGCTATATAAATCAAAGGAAGATGCACAACCCCATAGCTCATGCGACCTCATAACTTGAAACTTCCGCGTGGTACTTAACTATGCGTCGCATTGATAAAGCCGGGCTATTTCATTAACTATTGCAGGTCACCCAACACCTTTTCGACTTATTAATCTTTCGCTCAACTCGGTACTCTTTTCCTTTGTTTATCAAAGGAATGAATCATATCAGAGACGTCCGCAGTGCCCGCCGTTCATGGGAACGACGACAACAGTGAATTTATCAAACAGTCCATCCCGGACTGGCTGGCCCAGTCGTCAGTCCAGCGCATCAGTGCGTTTAGCTCGGTCGATCTCGAGCGTTCGCTATGGATGGACAGCCTGTCGCCGCTGCAGCGCAGGACATTGAAAAGCGTTAACGAAGCCTGCTTGAAGTCTCAACAGGCGGTGGATAAAGAGCTGGAAAATGTACAGACACTCAAGGCGTTCGCTGCGCCTTTGTTAAATAAGGCGCTCAAGGACACGTTCAACATCAGCCTGGATATAGAAGGCACTTATCTTCGCCTGTACAAGCCCTTGAAACTGGGCACGCTCGGCGTAAAAGTGAACACGTTTAAAGTCATGGAGGTTTCGCTGTTACAGGCGGCCCTGCATAACTTTGAAGCCAGCGAATGTGAAGCCGGCGCCTTTGATGTTTCCTCAGGGTTTACCCAGTATCCAGACAAGACCGGCACCTCGCCTGGCATTACCCCCACATTGGAGGTGCCGGCTTTTATAACGCTGTGCCGCACACTGGACATCGGTGCCCGCTACCAGGCGCACCTCAAGGAGACCCTGCTGCCCGCCGATGAAGCCATCGCCACCCAGCGGCGCAACAAGGTGATCACCAGTCAGAAAGACGCCCTCAGGGCCGCGGCCTACCTGGCACTGCTCAAGCAGGATATTCGCCCCGCAGACTTCATCCTGATGCAGCAAGTCATCGACGGCGAACGCAACCCTACCCTTGCAGGCAAGCCGGTGTGGTTCAGTTGCCTGAGCTTGGCAAACCGTGTGCTCAAGGGCTGCGTGGTCTTCACCCCGGTGGAAAAATACCGTTATGCCGAAGACTTCATCGTCTACATCCCCCACGACCCGGAGCACCCACTCAAGCGCTATGACAGCTTTGCCGATCTGAAAACAGCGCTGAACCGCCAACTGCTTGCACAGGATAAGCAACCCGTCGAAGCCCACACCGAAGGCCACCCGGCCCCCACCCGCTATCAGCGTTTTATCAGCCAGTTTTTCGACGAAGCGGACAAGGCCCCCTTCTTCAACCGCTTCACCGAACCGGCTCCCGGCCCTCTCTTGACAGGCGAAGCGGTTGCGCGCTCACCGATCACCCAGACGCTGCTGCAAATTGCCTTCCCTACACTGACGCAGTTGGCCGTGCCGCAGGAGTTTCCGCCGCCACAACCAGGCCCCCGGGTGAGGGCCGAAAGCCCCAATCTCTATCCGATGGTGGTTTCAAGGCGCGGCCTGTGGGCGGCCAATGTCGACCTGTGGAACGACCTGTACGAACAGGGTCGCGACAAACACCTGAGCGACGCCCGCACGCAGGCCGTGCCGACTGCCGATGTCGACGCGCGGGTACGTGCGGAAAAGATTGCGCATCTGCTGGAGGGCGGCGCGGCCGTATTGGGCCTGGTGTCGATGTTCGTCCCGGTACTCGGTGAATTGATGATGGCAACCATGGCCGAACAGTTGCTGTATGAAACATTCGAGGGCGTGATGGAGTGGAGCGAAGGCGACCGGGAAGCGGCGAAACAGCACGTGCTTGATGTCGCCCAGAACCTGGCCGTCATGGCTGTGCTGGCCGGCGCCGGAAAAGGCCTGCAAAAACTCACTCTCCCGCCGGCGCCAGCACTGATTCAAAGCCTCAAGCCAGTCAAATTGCCCAGTGGCGAGCAGCGGTTGTGGAAGCCGGACCTGGCTCCTTACCGCAGCGAGGTCACCCTGCCCGAGGACGCCGTCGTCGATGACCTGGGCCTGCACCGTCATGAGCAACAACCCCTGCTGCCCCTCGACGATCAGCTCTACCAACTCAAGCCCGAGCCAGACAACGACACCTACCGTGTGCAGCATCCGACGCGACCGGACGCCTATGCCCCCGAAGTGGCGCATAACGGTGCCGGCGCCTGGCGCCATGAAGGCGAAGAACCGTCGACCTGGGACGGCCCAATGCTGATGCGCCGCCTGGGTTACCGCACCCAGGGCTTGAGCGACGCGCAACTGGAACAGGTGCGCCTGGCCAGTGGCACCAGCAAGGATCAACTGCGCCAACTGCACGTCGAGCATCAACCGCCACCCGCGCTGTTGGCCGATAGCCTGGAACGGTTTCGGATCAACCAGCAGATCGACACGTTTATCCAGCAAATGAGCAGCGATGATCCCCTCGTCTATACCCAGGCAGACCCACTGTTGCAGGAGCAAGTCGTCGATCACAGCGGGCTCAGCCATGAACCGGCTCCTGGCAGCCCCCGGCAGGAACTGGCTGAACAATTGGCCCGTTGGCGTCGAGATATGGCCCGCGAGGCGAGCAAGATCCGCAGGTCGCTGTTCGACACACGCTATCGTGCGTATGACGCCACACGGGACCCGCATGTACAGCGCCTCAAGGATGAGTTCAGCGACTTGCCAAGCCGCGTGGCCAGCCGATTGCTGGAAACCACCACCGAGGCGGCACAGCCGGGGATATCGCCGCGCCTGAGAGCGTTGGCTCGCGAATACCAACAGGAAGTGCGCCTCGATCGGGCCTATGAAGGACTATTCCTTGACGCCCTGGAAAGCCAGGACAGCCGGCGCCTGGCCCTGCATACCCTGGAAACCCTTCCGGGCTGGCCGCAAGACCTGCGCCTGGAAGTCCGCCTGGGCAGCGAGCGAGGGACACTGGTAGATGCCATCGGCGCGCAATCCGCTCCCTATAAAAGGGTGCTGGCCATGGACCCGGATAACCTGTTCGGCCAAACCGACCTCTATGGCGCGGTGCTGGCAGCACTCAACCATGTCCAGCGGCGCGCCTTGGGCAATACAGCACGCGACGCCGGAACCCTGAGAGCGCGAGTACGGCAGGCGCCGTTGAACCGCGATGCACTGCGCCCCGTACTGCTGGAATACCCCGTGTTCAGGCAGCCCCTGACAGGAAATCCAAGGCTGTTGGGGGGCATGCCGCTACTGTCACTGAACCAACTACGCAGCCCCGCCGGCCGGGTACGCAAGCTGTACCCGGGCTTCACCGAAGAGCAGGTCAACGGGTTTATCGAAACCCAGGGTGCTGACGTACGCAACGAGCTGACACGCCGGGAAGAGCAATACGCCACCCTCAAGCGCGAGCTGAAAGCCTGGGTGACCCAAAGCGCCCGCGAGGAGCGCTCCCGCGACTCGGCTTCCTATTCGCCCGGGAGCAGGGAGCAAGCAGTTGCCGGGCGGTTGAAGGACTGCTGGCGCCGTCAGTCCATCGATAGCGCAGGTGAGATGACCGGGCGCCAACTGAAAATCAATGCGCAGGTGAAGCTGCCGAGCTTGAGCGCCGACTTCAGCCATGTTGACGAGTTGATACTCGACCAAGTGAGCCTTACCGATACGCCGGAGCAGTTCCTGAGCCACTTTCCGAACCTGAAGCGTCTTACCCTGCAGTTTCTCGGCGGCCTGGAGCAACACACACTGACGGAGTTGCCCGAAGCCATCACGGCCATGAAAGAACTCACCTATCTGGACCTGAGCGACAATGCCATCCGCCTTACCGAGTCCACGGCCACCCGACTGGCGGGCCTGACCCGGCTTGAAGTACTGAACCTGAAAAGCAACCCGTTGGGCCAACTGCCCGACTTCAGCGGCATGACCCGACTGCGCACGCTCAATCTTCGCCTCACCGGCATTGATCAATGGCCGCCAGGGTTGCTCGACCTGCCGGCGCTGGAGGTGGTTGATCTGTCGGCCAATCGCCTGACAGCAGTGCCCGAGAGCCAGCTTAACCCTCCCGCCGCTCAGGTTGAGGCCAGCATCCGGCTCAACCGCGTGACCCTGCTGCACCACAACCCGTTCACCCTTGAAGCCAACGAGCAGATGCGCGCCTACCTTTCACGCATGGCGCGTACCCGCCCCGGATGGCGTAACACCGGGTTGCCAGAGGCGTTCCGGGTGCCCATGAGCAACGACCCACAGGTGGCGCGCCTGCGCAATCTGTTCCCCGGCTTCAACCAGGCAGACGCCGAGCGCTTTGTGCTGCAGGCAGGCACCGATGCGCAACCGGCATTGACCCGCCTGGAAACCGAGTGGCAAGCCCTGAGCACCCGCCTCGATACCTGGGTCGAGGAACACTTCATGGTAGACGCCGGCAATGATCACATCCGCCGCGGCAACGCCGGTGAACGGCGCCAATTTTCCGAACGGCTCAAGCAATGCTGGCAACGCAGCACCCCCATCGCCCGCTCCAACGACGGCAGGCCCATCGGTCACGAACTCGACCTGTCCGGCTTGAATATCGGCGAGCTGCCCACCCTGGAGGCGGACTTCAGCCATGTCGGGGTGCTCACTGTCCGTGACATGCCGTTGAATGCCGGGCTGGATCGCTTTCTGGACTACTTCACCTTCACCCGCTGGCTCGACCTGTCACAATCAAGGTTGAGCGCGATCCCACCTTCGCTCGCAAGGCTGACCCGGTTGACCCGGCTGAACCTTCAACGCCTGCAATTGACGATGACGGAGGCCGACCTGGCCGTGCTTGAAAGCATCACGACCCTCAAATCCCTTGACCTGAGCAGTACCCCCCTGCCCCGTGCGCCAAACCTCGGCGCGCTGACGCAGTTGCGCGGCGTGATGCTGAGAAACACCGGCATCACCCAGTGGCCCGACGGGCTTGGCGTACAGCCGGTGCTGGACCTCATTGATCTGCGCGACAACCACATCAGCACGCTGCCACAGGCCCAAATCAACCCGACACCCGACCAGGCAGTGGCTGCCATTCGGGCCAACAACGTGACGTTTATTGAGGGCAACCCACTGACGGAGGACGCTCAGGTCGAGCTGATGAACTACCGGCTCAATACCCTTGCACAGTACCCCGAAACAGCCACCGGACGGCTGCAGGGAAGCATGCGCTATCAAGCCCCCCGGCCCCGCCCGGCAGAGGAAGAGCCCATTGAAGCGTCTGACGAGTCGGAGGTGGAAACGCAATCCAGGCATTGGATGGAGGGTCTGGCGCCCGAGCAGGTCACTCGCCGAAAAGCCATGTGGGAGACCATTGCCACCCAGCCGGGCGCCGAGGTGTTCCTGGGTATCCTGAACAATCTTCGCGAGTCGGCGGAATACCGCTCCGCGTATGCCGACTTGCAGGCGCGTGTCTGGGCAATGATCGAGGCCGCTGGCGCTCACGACTTGCGCGAAGAGCTGTTCGCTATAGCCGGCGACCCACGCTGCGGCGATCGCGCGGCGCTGGTGTTCAGCGACATGGAAATCAAGGTCATGACCTGGAAAGCCACGCGCATGGCAGGCGACGGCGATGTCGGCACGCCCCTGCTGCACCTGGCCCGGGGTCTGTTTCGCCTGGACGAGGTTGAAAAGGTCGCCAGTCGGAACATCGGCAGCCGGGAAGCACAAATCCGCCTGTCGAACCGCACACCTGAACAGAAGCTCGCCGATATCGCCAAACTGGAAGACATCGAAATCCGCCTGGCCTACCGCATGGGCCTGAGCGAACGCCTTGAGCTGCCCGGCCAACCCTCGGACGCGCGTTACACCGCATCGGGAAGGGTGTCCCAAGCGATGCTCGACAGCACTGCCACACAGATTGAAAGACTGGATAACACCGAACTGTACCTGCACTCGCTACTGGGCAGAGAGTTTTGGCAGACCTTTATCCGTAACCGATATGCCGAACAGTTCGAGGCCCTCAGGAAGCCGTTCCAACTGCGTGAGCAAGGGTTGTCCGAGCAACACGAGGCGGGCGTGCTGACCGACGCCGACTACGAAACCCAGGCGCAGGATGTGCAATTGCAGCTGTCGATTGAAGAGGCAAGGCTGGTTGAATCACTGACCCTCAAGGATTGGATCGGCGCCCTGAAGCCATGCAAAGAAGGTTGCCTCATCGTCTGACGCGTCAGGGTGTCTGCACCAACCGCCCCAACCGTTGCTTGAGCATCTGGTTCTCGGCCCGCAGTTGCTGGACTTCCTCCAGCAGGTCGAGCGCCAGGGCGACGCCTTCCCATTCCAGCTCCAGGTCCTTTTGCAGCGCCGAGGCACGCTTGGCCAGGGCCAGTTCGTAATCGGTGAAACGCCAGGACTCGGGACTGGTCCCCACAGGTTCAACGATGCCGTGCTCGACGATTTCGATCACGTAGGCCACCGACAGGTCGGTGGCCTCACAGAATTCTGCCATGTTCACTTGAACCAAACGGGGACTGCTCATCGTTAGCTACTCCATGATTCTCTTGGATCGAAGGCGGCTTTTTGTGCCAGTTCCTGCCACAACGCCTTGACCTCGTCGTCGGTGTTTTTCGGCATCACCGCCTTGAGTTGCACAAACAGGTAACCGCGCTGCCCGGCCTTGTTCAACAAGCCGTGACCCTTGGCGCGCATGCGCTGGCCGTTCTGGCTGCCGGCCGGCACCTTGAGGTTGATCTTGCCAGTGAGGGTCGGCACCGCCACTTCAGTGCCCAACGCCAGCTCCCACGGGGCCAGCGGCAGGGTAATGATCAGGTTTTCACCTTCCACATCGAATTTCGGATGTGGCGCGAACTTGATGATCAAGTACAGATCACCATTGGCCCCACCGCCAATCCCCGGCGCGCCCTGGCCCTTGAGGCGGATGCGCTCGCCGTCGGCCACACCGGCCGGGATCTTCACGTTCAGGCTCTTGGTGGTGTTGCTGACGTGCTGGCCGGCCGCGTTGTATTGCGGCACCTGGAAGTTGACCTGTTTGGACTCGTTGGACAGGGTCTCTTCAAGGAAGACCGGCAGTTCCATTTCCACATCTTGCCCCCGGCGCCCGGCGCTACGGCCCTGGGCACCACCAAAACCATTGCCGCGCGAACCGAAGATCGAGCTGAAGAAGTCCGAGAAGTCGCCGGTGTCCTGGCCACCGCCGCCATAGCCACCACGGCTCTGCCAGCCTGGCGGGCCCTGGAACGGCTGGCCATGCTGGCCGTATTTGCGCAAATCGTCGTATTCGGCGCGCTTGTCGGCGCTTTTCAGCGCTTCATAGGCTTCGGACGCGTCCTTGAACTTGGCTTCGGCGTCCTTTTCCTTGCTCACGTCCGGGTGATATTTGCGCGCCAGCTTGCGATAGGCGGCCTTGATCGTCTTGTCGTCGGCAGTCGGCTCGACGCCAAGAATCTTGTAATAGTCTTTGAAGTCCATCGGGAGTATCACCGTCCGTTATCGATATCGCACTGCCAGCGTCACAGCATGCGCCTGTTTGCGGCGTCTGGATTGACCGATCTCAATCTTGTGACCGAAGGGTGCGTCAGAAGTTTATCGGCGCTGCGGGCAGAATCCTGCAGCCACCAACCGTATGGGGAGGATTTGGGGGCAAACACCGGGCTTTCAAGGTAACAAGTCCGTTGTATTTAGCGGATAGTCGGCCTACGCATCTGCACGCGGGTGGCATACACTGCGCGGCCGTTTTTCAACCGGAACCCGATTGACATGAAAAACCCATCCCCAGCCCGTGCCTGCGGTATCGACTTCGGCACGTCCAACTCCACCGTCGGCTGGATTCGTCCCGGCATGGAAACGCTTATCGCGCTGGAGGACGACAAGATCACGCTGCCGTCGGTGGTGTTCTTCAACTTCGAAGAACGCCGCCCGGTGTACGGACGCCTGGCCTTGCACGAGTACCTGGAAAACTACGAAGGCCGGCTGATGCGCTCGCTCAAGAGCCTGCTGGGTTCCAAGCTGATCAAGCACGACACCAGCGTATTGGGCACGGCCATGCCGTTCACCGACCTGCTGGCGCTGTTTATCGGCCAACTCAAGAGCCGCGCCGAGACCACCGCCGGGCGTGAGTTCGACGAAGTGGTGCTGGGCCGCCCGGTATTTTTCGTCGACGACGACCCGATGGCCGACCAGGAAGCCGAAAACACCCTGGTGGACGTGGCCCGCAAGATCGGCTTCAAGGACATCTCGTTCCAGTACGAACCGATTGCCGCGGCCTTCGACTACGAGTCCACCATCGAGAAAGAAGAACTGGTGCTGATTGTCGACATCGGCGGGGGTACGTCTGACTTCTCCCTGGTGCGCCTGTCGCCCGAGCGTCGCCAGATCGATAACCGCCACGACGACATCCTCGCCACCGGCGGCGTGCACATCGGCGGGACCGACTTCGACAAGCAACTCTCCCTGGCCGGCATGATGCCGCTGTTCGGCTACGGCAGCCGCATGAAAAGCGGCGCCTACATGCCCACCAGCCACCACATGAACCTGGCAACCTGGCACACCATCAACTCGGTGTACTCACAGAAATCCAAGCTGGCGCTGGGCAGCATGCGCTACGACATCGAGGACACCGGCGGCATCGACCGCCTGTTCAACCTGATCGAACAGCGCGCCGGGCACTGGCTGGCGATGGAAGTGGAAGAAACCAAGATCCAGCTGACCCAGCAGGACAGCCGCCATGTGCTGCTGGACCGGGTCGAGCCAGGGTTGAGCGTGGAACTGAGCCGGGCGTTGTTCGAGTCGGCCATCGACGGCCTGCTGGAGCGGGTGCGCAATGCGGTGACGCAACTGCTCAACGACGCCTCGGTGGACGTGGCCCAGGTGGACACGGTGTTCTTTACCGGGGGTTCCAGCGGGATTCCGGCGCTGCGCCACAGCATCTCAGCGATGCTGCCGAATGCGCAGCATGTGGAAGGGAACATCTTTGGCAGTATCGGCAGTGGTCTGGCGATTGAGGCCAGCAAGCGCTACGGCTACTGAGTTTTAGCTGAAACCGTGGCGCGCCCTTCGCGAGCAAGCCCGCTCCCACATTTGACCGAGTTCCAACTTTGGAATGCAGCCGAATGTGGGAGCGGGCTTGCTCGCGAAGGGGCCAGTCCAGGCAACATCAATGCCTAAACCATCCCCGCCAGCTTCAACTCACTCTTCAAGTACGCATAATAAATCGGCCCCGCCACCACCCCCGGCAGGCCAAAGGCGGCTTCGAACACCAACATCGCCAACAGCAATTCCCACGACTTGGCACTGATCTGCCCGCCGACGATCCGCGCGTTGAGGAAGTACTCGACCTTGTGGATCACGATCAGGTAGCCCAACGCCGCCACCGCCACCCAGATCGACAGCGACAAGGCCACGATGGTGATCAGGGTGTTGGACATCAGGTTGCCGATCACCGGCAACAGGCCCAGCAGGAACGTCAGCACGATCAACGTCTTGGTCAGCGGCAGGTGAATCCCGCACAGCGGCAGCACCACGGCGAGGAAGATCGCGGTGAACGCGGTGTTCAGCGCGGCGATCTTGATCTGGGCGAAGACGATGTTGCGAAAGGCCTGGACCAGCAGGTGCAGGCGGTCGAACAGCGCGGCCGCCAGGGGTTTGCGCTTGGTCAGGTCCGGCACACGCTGCAGGGCGATGATTGCGCCAAGGACCATGCCGATGAGCAAGGTCACGAACATGTGCGCGGCGTCTTTGCCCACCAACTGCAATTCGCTGAGGTGTTTGCTCAGCCATTCGCCGATGGCCACGCGGAACTCGGCGGCGCTGGCCGGCAGGTAGGCATCAAGGAACGGCGGCAGTTGGCCGCGGGCACGGTCGACCACGCCCATGAATTTATCGAGGGAAGCCCCCGGGTTTTCCGCTTCGTGCAGCAGGAAGCTGATGGCCCCGGCAAAGATCAGGGTGAGGATGCTGACGATCAAAGTCCCGAGCAACGCCACCGCCAACCAGCGCGCACGCCGGCCTTCGATCAATCGCTGCAACTGCGGGGTGAGCATGTTGACCAGCTCATACACCAGCAGCCCGGCCAGCAGGCTCGGCAGCAACTTCAACGGCAAAACCAGCAGCAGCCCGCCAAAAATCAGCACGCAACTGACCAACAACAACACGTGACGCTGAGAAAACGTTGGCATACAGCCTCAAAACGAACGGCGTTAAAGGATGCTGTTACTTGTAGGAGCGAGCTTGCTCGCGAAAAACGCAAGGAAGCCACGTTTATTCAGGATGAACGCGTTTTCGTTGACGTTCTTCGCGAGCAAGCTCGCTCCTACAGATAACAGAGGGCTGTGTGCGAGTGTCGCAGCCTTCTATGGCACCCGGCTATTATTTCTTCAGGCAGGTGCTCATAAACGTTTTACGTGCATCGCCGGTCAGCGCCTGGGTTTTCGCCGTGGCGTTGCAGTCTTTCATCTTTTGCTGCTGTGGCGTGAGGGTCTTGGCGTCGTTGGCGGCCGGGGCGGCCTTCAGGCAGGTGCTCATGAATGCCTTGCGATCATCACCGGTTTTGCCACTGGTCTTGGCTTCGGCGTTGCAAGTGGTCATTTTTTGTTGCTGAGCCGTCTGTGCGGCAGTCGCGGCAAAGCCTTGGGAACACAACAGCAAGCCCATCATCAACAGCGGAATACGCAGCATCTTCATGGAGTTTTCTCCCTGTTACCGTGCCGAGGGGCACGGCCTCCCCAGCAGTGTAGTCAAACCCTGTTACACGTTCACCTGCTACGAATATTCGTCCGACGGTACTGCTCCGGGGTGCAGCCGGCCTGGCGCTGAAACATCGCGATAAACGCCGAGGCAGTGCTGTAGCCCAGGTCAAAGGCCACTTCCTGGACGCTGCGCGGGCTGTCCAACGCTTCGATGGAGGCAAGGAAACGCAGGCGTTGGCGCCATTCGCCGAAACTCATCCCCAGCTCCCGCACAAATTGCCGGGCCAGGGTGCGCTCGCTGACATGTACCTGCTCGGCCCACTGGGCCAGCGCGCGGTTATCGCCTGGATCGGCCTGCATGCCCTCCAGCACGCTGAGTAACCCGGGATGGCTGGCATACGGCAGAAAACAATCGTGCACCGGGGCCTGCCGAAGCTGGTCCACCAGCACCTGGGCCAGGCGCACATCGGCTTCACTCTCGGGAATGTTGACGTCACGTTCGGCGAAATCACTGAGGATCGCCTTGAGGATATCGCTGATGGTCAGGGTGCACGGCTGCGCCGGCAATTGCTCGCACAGCGCGGGCGCCAAGTACACAGAGCGATAGACAATCGCCTGGGCATTGTAGGAACTGTGCTGGGTATTCGGTGGAATCCACACCGCGTACTGCGGCGGCGACATGAAGCGGCTGCCGGCTACTTCAAAGCGCATCACGCCTCGGGCCGAGTAGTCCAGGGAACCCCAGGCATGCTGGTGGGCACTGGCATGGGTGTCGGCCTCGAATTCCGAATAGCGGAAATACACCGGTGACGGCAACTGGTCGAAATCGGGAAGGTTGATGTACTTCTTGAGCATATTGTCTGGATACAGAGGTCGGATGGCTGGATCGAAGTATAGGCTTCGATCCAGACAAAGGATAATCGCAGCTCATAGACGCAACGGGTTCTTTTCAATGCAATACGCTTATCCATTACTGGCCATTTTTATCTGGGCCGGCAATACCGTGGTCAACAAACTCGCGGTGGGGACGATTTTCCCGGCCGAGATCGGCTTTTATCGCTGGCTGCTGGCCGGCGTGCTGTTTACCCCGTTCATGCTCAAACCCGTCATCGCCAATTGGTCGCTGATTCGCCCCAACCTGGGCAAGATTTTCATCCTCGGCGTGCTGGGCATGGCGGTGTATCAAAGCCTGGCGTATTACGCCGCGAACCTGACCTCGGCCACCAACATGGGCATCATCCTCTCGCTGATGCCGCTGATGGCCCTCACTGCCGCCATCATCAGCCTCGGCCAACGCCTGACCTTCGGCGCGCTGACCGGTGCCGTACTGTCGTTCGCTGGCGTGGTAGTGGTGGTTTCCGCCGGCAGCCTCAGCGCGCTGCTGCAACACGGGCTGAACATGGGTGACGCGATGATGCTGGTGGCCACCCTCGCCTACGCGGTCTACAGCACCCTGCTGAAAAAATGGCAGCTGCGGTTGCCGCCGCTGGTGTTGCTGTATTTGCAGGTGTTGGTGGCGGTGGTGGTGCTGTTTCCGCTGTTCCTGTTCTCCGACAAGGCCGGCCTTGGCTGGTCGAATATCCCGCTGGTGCTGTACGCCTGCCTGCTGGCCTCGATGCTCGCGCCGTTGGCGTGGATGCATTCGGTGAAGACCCTCGGCCCAAGCCGCACCACACTGTTTTTCAACCTGCTGCCGCTGATCACCGCGTTGATTGCCGCCGTGGTGTTGAAGGAGCAACTGGCGATGTATCACCTGGTGGGCGGCTTGCTGACCTTGGGCGGGGTGATTTTGTCGGAGCGCTGGACGACACCGGTTCGCAGCAATGTCAGCGCGCCTGAAGCTACTTGAGCCCCACCACACCGGCGACGATCAAGCCCACCGATACCAGCTTGATCATCGTCAGGCTCTCTCCCAGCAAAGCGAACCCGAGAAAAACCGTGCCCAGTGAGCCAATGGCGGTCCAGATCGGGTAAGCCACGCTCACCGGCAACTCACGCATGGCCAGGGTCAGGAAGTAGATCCCGCCCACGGCCGCGATGACGGTGACCAGCGATGGCCACAGCCGGGTGAATCCCTCGGCGTACTTCATGCCCATGGCGAAGGTCACCTCAAAGCCGGCGGCGATCAGCAGGAAAAGCCACGACACTTCAGAAGCTCCCGGCCAGGTCGCGCAGTTGCCCTTCGACTGCATCGCAGGAACGGCGGAAAACGCTCGGGTCCGACTCCTCGCCCTCTGCGGCGATCACTGTGACGTCTTCAATGCCGATAAACCCCAGCGCGGTCCGCAGGTGCGAATCGGCGTGGTTCATCGCCTCGTTTTCCCCGCCCGGGCCAAAGCCGCTGCCGCCGCGACTGGAGATGATCAAGGCCTTTTTGCCTAACAATAACGGCTGGTACTGGGCGATGCCCTGGCTGTCGTGGGTGATATCCACGGTATGACCCATGCGCACGATCTGGTCGATCCAGGCCTTGAGGCCGCTGGGAATCCCGAAGTTGTACATCGGTACGGAAATCACCAGCAGTTCGTGCTCGACCAACTCGGCCACCAGCTCATTGCTCAGTTGCAAATCGGCGTGCATGGACAACGGCATTGCCTGGGGCTCCGGGTGGAAGCTGGCGGCAATGAACGCTTCACTGACGTGGGGGATAGACGCCCGGCCCACTTCGCGGCGGGTCAGCTGCGCGTCGGGATTGGCGGTGTGCCAGGCGGCCAGGAACACCTCGGCCAGGCGCCGGGAGTGGGAACGTTCGCCGCGGGGACTGGAATGGATCGCAAGTATTTTTTTCATCTGTATGACCTTCATGCGCTAGACTCAGGCAACCTGAATGGCCGCCTATCTTGCCAACAAATCTAGAGATGCCTGGCTCACCTCACAAATGAGCAATAGTTGTTTTGGATGAACTGAACTCATCCATGGAGCCTCACATGTTTGCCTCGCTGCCCCTGACCGCCCTGCGCGCCTTTGAATCGGCCTCGCGCCTGCTGAGCTTCAAGGCCGCCGCCCAGGAGTTGTCGGTAACGCCGACGGCGGTGTCCCATCAGATTCGCTCGTTGGAAACCTGGCTCGGCGTGCTGCTGTTCGAGCGCCTGCCGCGCCAGGTGCGCCTGACGGAACGCGGCGAGCGCCTGTTCCACAGCCTGCATGGCGCCCTGCTGGACGTCGCGCAAAGCGTCGACACCCTGCGCCCGCAACGCAGCGCCGGCAATCTCACCTTATCCACCACGCCGGCGTTCGCTGCTCTGTGGCTGGTGCCGCGACTCGGCCGCTTCTATGCCGCTCACCCGGATATAAGCCTGCGCCTGGACACCAACTGCGCCGTCGTGGATTTACAGCAAGACGCCAGCGTCGACTTGGTGATCCGCTACAGCATCGACGACTACATGAACCTGTACGGTTTGTGCCTGTTCGATGAGTGTTTTGCCGTGTATGGCTCCCCCGAACAAGTCGCCCTGGCGCGCGAGCGCACCCCGACCCTGATCAGCGTGCGCTGGCACAACTCCAAGCTATACGCCCTGGGCTGGCAGGCCTGGTGCGAAAAGGCCGGGGAAGATTGGTTGCAATCCGCCTCGCCACTGCGCGAATACGACGAAGAACACTACGCCTTGCAAGCAGCGATTGCCGGCCAGGGCCTGGTATTGGCGAGCAATATCCTGGTCTCGGAAAGCGTCGCCAGCGGGTTGCTGGTGCCTTACCGGCCACAGATCCGCGTCAACGGCGCCGGCTACAGCGCCCTGTGCGTGCCGGGGCGGGAACGGCACCCGCCGGTCCGGGCGTTTTTTGAGTGGTTGCAGGAGGAAGCGCGGCTGTCGGGACACACGCTGGAAAATCCGATAAAACTTTTCGGGTTACCTGGGACTCACAACCAGTGAGCGATCACGCCGGCAGAGCGTGGCGCAAAACCGGATTAGTACCAGGAGAATGAGATGACTGACTCACATTTGTCTGACGTAGCCACTTTACGTGACCGCGCCCGCAAGAACGTCGAAAACGGTGCCGTGACTGAAGGCTATGACGCCGACCGCCAGGAAATCCTGCGTCTGCTCAACGAATCGCTGGCTACCGAACTGGTGTGTGTGCTGCGCTACAAGCGCCACTACTTCATGGCCAATGGCGTCAAGGCGCATGTCGCCGCCGAGGAATTCCTCGAGCACGCCACCCAGGAAGCCGAACACGCCGACAAGCTGGCCGAGCGCATCGTGCAGTTGGGTGGCGAACCGGAGTTCAACCCCGACCTGCTGTCGAAAAACTCCCACGCGCAGTACGTGGCGGGCAATACGCTGAAGGAAATGGTCTACGAAGACCTGGTGGCCGAGCGCATCGCGGTGGACAGCTATCGCGAGATCATCCAGTACATCGGCGACAAAGACCCGACCACTCGCCGGATCTTCGAAGAGATCCTGGCCCAGGAAGAAGAACACGCTGACGACATGGCGGATATTCTGAAGGACCTGTAAGCCTTTCCCCGATCGTTCCCACGCTCTGCGTGGGAACGCATCTTGTGACGCTCTGCGTCACGCCCCAAGAGCGGACGCGGAGCGTCCAAGGCGGCGTTACCACGCGGAGCGTGGGAACGATCATCAGCTAGCCCTTCACTGTTTTAGGCGCCTTGCCTTCCTTCATCTGTTGCAGCAGCGGCGCACACTGGTTCGGCTCATCGCCGCTCGGCGCTACCAGCGCCAGCAAACCCGCCGCCGGGCCGGCAATCACACCCAGTGCAACCATACCCGCACCACGCAACATCAGCGGCACCGCCTTCACGCCAGCATTCGGCTTGATAAACGGCCCGTTGACGTACAACGGCGAGCGCAGGGAGAACAGGCGGAAGCCTTTGGACTCTGGGGTAATCGTCAGGTCAAGCTGCTCGCTGGCCATGTTCGCGGTGCCATCGATGTAGATGATCGCGTTCTCGGTATCGAACACAAACAGACGAGTCGTCGCCAGGCCCGACTTGATACCGAAGTCTGCGGCCGCACAGTTGATCTTCACTTCCTTATCGCCAAACAGGCGGCCGACCACGTAGTTGCCGACGTTGAGCCCGGCGATTTCCATCAGTCCGCGGCTGATGGCGCCGTCGTTGATCAACATCTTCAGATCGCCATTCGACGTGCCAAGCAATGCCGCGACGGAGTTGCCGCGCCCGGAAATATCCGCATCGCCGTTGAGTTCACCAAAGCTGGTTTTCATGGGTTCGAAGGTCGGGAACAGCTGCTTGAGCTTGAAGTTGCGCGCGGTGAGTTTCGCCTGGCCTTCCATCGGCGTGGTGCGCCCGTTGAGGCGAATCTGCGCGTCGAGCTTGCCACCGGCCACGCCGAAACGCAGGGGCTCCAGGCTCAACTGGCCGTCGTTCAACACCAGGTGGGTGTAAAGGTCGGTGAACGGCAATTCAGCACTGTGGACGATGCGCTTGCCGGTGAATTCGACGTCAGCATCCATGTCGCGCCAGCGCTCGGTGCGGAACTCTTCCACCGGCAGCACCTTGGTTGCCGGCTGCTTGCTTTCGCCGCCACGGGCTTTTTGCTTGGCGTTGGAGTCGGCGCCAATCAGCGGCGCCAGGTCGGTCATCAACAACTGATTGGAAACCAGCGCGCCGGTGAGTTTGGGCCGCGGCTGACTGGCGACGTAGCCAAGGTTGCCGTGGATGTCGCTGTTGCCGATCTTGCCGTTGAAGTTTTCATACTGGAACGACGCGCCACTGGCCTCGTGCAACTTGGCGATCAGGTGGCCGTCGGTGGAATAGGCGGGCGAATCCGGCAGGGTCACGCCGGTGAGCGGGTAGAGATTGCCCAGGCTGCTGCCGGAGAGCTTGAGGCGCAGGTCGAGGGCGCCGAGGTTCATCGGGTCGGTCAGGGTGCCGGCCAGCGCGATGCTGGTGTCGCCGATCCTGGCCTGGGCTTGCAGCGGGAACGGCTTGGCCGCGTCCTGCAACGCCAGCAGACCACCGATCTTGCCGGTGCCATCAAGCTTCTGGCCGTGGTACTGGCCTTTGACCTTGAGACCGAACGCGTAATCCTGCGGCGCCGAGCCTTTTTCCAGGGCTTTCTTGGCGTCGGCATCCCCGACGATCTCGCCGAAGGGGATCGGCTTGCCGAGCAAATCAATCACTACGTCGAGTTGGGTCTTGAGGGTTTGATCGTCAAGGGTTACGTGGCCTTTGTCGAAACCAATCGCACCGATATCCACCACCCAGTTGGACGGTTCGGCATTCGGGTCCTTGGGGTCGAACTTGAAGGTCCAGTTGGCGCGGCCGTCGGCCAGGCGCTGCAACTGCGCACTCGGCTCGGTGAGGTCGATACGCGGGATCACCACGCGCTGGGCCAGCAACGCCAGGGGCGAGATGCGCAATTCCACGCGCTTGAGGGTGACCATCTGCGGGGTTTTCGACCAGTCGGGGTTGCCCAGGGTCAGGTCTTCGGCAATCACATGGGGCCACGGAATCCAGGCGCGCCAGCCGCCTTCATCGGGCTCACGCTGCCACACCACCGCCAGGTTGCCATTGATGGCAAACGATCGATGCAGCTCTTCGGAGACCTTGGCGTTGAGCGGCGGCTTGATCCGGTTCCAGTCAAAGAACACCAGGACCAGCACCACAATGGCGATTAACAACACGAAGCTGGCGCAGCTCCAGGCGAGAATTTTACGAGTGCGCGTCATTGCACAGGACTCCAGGTTACGACTGAGCGGGCGCCTTGCGGCGCACGTTTTGACTACAGCTTATATGGCTACGACTGACAAACGGCACGGGGGTTTAACCCCATTGATGAATTAGCGGTAAAAATCGCCTTTCCTGACCAACCAGACAGTTTCACTCATCAGCCACGCACCGTTGTTACCCACGTTCGTGTCGAAAATACCCACCTCGGTGCAAAAGCGTGGGTTTGAGACCTGCGAGATAGAGCCTTCGCAGGGAACAATCAATTCTGTTGATTATTACCATTGTGTTTATGAACTTTTATATCGACTTATCAAGAGTAGCATTAGCCCTGTACCCAATTTATCGCCCTCCCAAGGAGCAACCCATCATGAAACGCCAATTACTCGCAAGCTTTGTACTTTCCGTCCTGGCCACCAGCGCATTTGCCCTGCCAGCTGCTGAACAGGCTACTCCGCAAGTGAAAGCCGACGCTTCCCACGTAAGCCAAACCCTGGCTCGCAGCGGCGCTTCGGACAAGAACAACACCGACTACAACGGCAGCATCACTGAAAACGGTTCGGACCAAGCCAACAAACGCGCTTACACCGAAGGCGTTGCTGAAGGTGGCCGTGATCGTCTGGAACAGAAAGGCCTGGTTGAAGGTGGCGCTGATCGCCTGATGGAACGCAACGCTGTTGCCGAAGGTGGCCGTGATCGCCTGGAACAGAAAGGTCTGGTTGAAGATGGTTCGAGCCGTGCCAACAAACGCGCCTATGCTGACGGCGTAGTGGAAGGCGGTGCTGACCGTCTGCAAGAACTGCATCAAGCACAGAGCTAAGCCCGTGCTGGCCCTGGAAAAAAGCCCGATCAGCCGATCGGGCTTTGACTTTGTGTGAACCGCAACGCCCTTCTCCCTTTTGAAGTTCGACGCTGGCAAAGCTGATTTGCTAGAGTGCGTCGCTGTCCTTGTCCACAAAGCCCGCCTGCCAATGCTGCCCCGTGCCGAACAGAAGCAACAGACCCGACTCGCCCTGATGGACGCAGCCCGCCATCTGATGGAGTGTGGCCGTGGGTTTGGCAGCCTGAGCCTGCGTGAAGTGGCCAAGACCGCCGGCATCGTGCCCACCGGTTTCTACCGTCACTTTGCCGATATGGATCAGTTGGGCCTGGTACTGGTCAGTGAAGTCGGCCAGACCTTCCGCGCGACGATTCGCCTGGTGCGCCACAATGAATTCGTGATGGGCGGCATCATCGATGCCTCGGTACGGATTTTCCTGGATGTGGTCGCCGCCAACCGTTCGCAATTCCTGTTCCTGGCCCGCGAGCAATACGGTGGCAGCCTCGCCGTGCGCCAAGCAATCGGTGCCCTGCGCGAAGACATCACCAGCGACCTCGCCGCCGACCTGACCCTGATGCCCAAGCTCCAGCACCTGGATGCCGACGGCTTGCACGTGATGGCCGACCTGATCGTCAAGAGCGTGTTCGCCACCCTGCCCGACATCATCGACCCGCCCGCCGAAGCGCTGCCTGCGCACCTCACCCCTCAAGCCAAGATCACCCAGCAACTGCGTTTTATCTTCATTGGCCTCAAGCATTGGCAGGGGCTGGGCAGCACAGAATAAATCAGCGCACGGCGTGGAAACGCTTGGCGGTGGTGTAGTTCTTGTTCCAGTAACTGTTGGCCAGTGAATCGATGCGCACGCTTTTGCCAGTGCGTGGCGAGTGAATGAATTTGCCCTCGCCTATATAGAGACCGACGTGGCTGACCTGGCCGCGCCCATTGCCTCTGAAAAACACCGCATCGCCCGGTTGCAATGCTTCGCGCTTGACCGTGGCTGCCGTTGAGCGGTGCATCGCCGAAGTGGTGCGGGGCAGATGAATGTCGGCTTCGGTCTTGAACAGGTATACCAGGAAGCTGCTGCAATCGAAGCCCTGCCTCACCGAGGTTCCGCCCCACTTGTAGGGCGTCCCCAGCAGCGCATGAGCACGATCGATCACATTGTCGATAGCAGGCCGCGGGACAAAGGCTGGGGCCCGCTGGAGATTGGCCGAAGCGGATGAAAGAGCGAGTGACAAACTGACAATGATTAAACAGAAAAATGACTTGTACATGGTGGAACCGCTGAGAATTAAACACGGAGCGGAATCCTAATGAAACAGCGCGTAACCTGATGACCGCCCAATCCTACAATTACGTAGGAAAAATCCGAAACCGCTCACCCACCCGCCAAAGATGAAAGAAATTTCATGCAGTACGCCATGGAATTCAACGCTGAGCGCCCGAATCCGGTGCTATAAATCCACTCACGCACCAAAATGAAACATTTTGGAATAATTTCCTGCGCCATCAGGTGGCATAAGTCGCCTGCCTACAGGGAATTCCTACTCCCCGCGTGGTTGGCAAGACCCTTGCTCTAGCTTGCTTATCGCTCATAGCTGGAAGCTTTCTGATGCTGGTGATCCACCGCCGAATCGCCCCCGAACCCGTCTGGGCCGCAGAGTTGCTGCTGAATTTCGAAGCCCGCAGCAAAAGCCGCCTGCGCTGTTTCAGTGCCGACGGAGAAGACGTTGGCCTGTTTCTGGAGCGCGGCCAACCGCCGCTGCACGATGGCGAATTCCTACAGGCTGAAGACGGACGTGTCGTACGCGTGTGCGCCCGGCCTGAACAACTGCTGCACGTCACCTGCAGCAGTGCTTTTGAACTGACCCGCGCCGCCTATCACCTGGGCAACCGCCACGTGGCGCTGCAAGTGGGTGACGGCTGGTTGCGCCTGCTGGATGACTACGTGCTCAAGGCCATGCTCGACCAGTTGGGCGCCACCACTGAAACCATCGAGGCTCCGTTCCAGCCGGAACACGGCGCCTATGGCGGTGGCCACCATCACTCCCGCCATGGCGACGAAGACTTCAACTACCCACCCAAGCTGCATCAGTTCGGCGTACGTCTATGAACCCAGCCTGGGCGCTATTGCGTCTGGCCAGTCCGCAGTTGCCGATTGGTGGCTACAGCTATTCCCAGGGCCTGGAAATGGCCGTGGAGCAAGCCCGCGTGACCGACCCGGCGAGTGCCGGGCGCTGGATCAGCGATCAACTGTTGCTCAACCTGGCACGCTTCGAAGCGCCGCTGCTGCTCGCCCACTGCAAGGCCGCCGCTGAACAGGACTGGCCACGCCTCGCGCAGTTGTGTGAGGAACACCGTGCCAGCCGCGAAACACGCGAGCTGTACCAGGAAAGCCGGCAGATGGGTTACTCCCTGCACCAACTGCTGAACGGCTTGCCGGAACTGGATGACGCCGCGCGGGCGTTTCTCGCCCAGCGACCCGAACCGCACCTGGCCCTGGGCTGGGCGCTGGCCGCCCGCGCCTGGCAGATCAGCCCCGACGACGCCCTGGCCGCCTGGCTGTGGAGCTGGCTGGAAAACCAGTTGGCGGTGCTGATGAAAACCTTGCCACTGGGCCAGCAAGCCGCCCAGCGCTTGACCAGTGAACTGCTGCCGCTGCTGCAACAAGCCCAGCAGAACGCCAGCCAACTCGACCCCGATCACTACGGCAGCGCCGCGTTTGGCCTGTCCCTGGCGTGCATGGCCCATGAGCGCCAGTACAGCCGCCTGTTCCGTTCCTAGGGCCTTTTATTTTGGAGAATCATATGAACACCCAACCCCTGCGCGTCGGCATCGGCGGCCCGGTCGGCTCCGGCAAGACCGCCCTGACCCTGGCCCTGTGCCTGGCCCTGCGTGATCGCTACAACCTGGCGGTGGTCACCAACGATATCTACACCCGTGAAGACGCCGACTTTCTGGTGCGCAACCAGGCCCTGGCGCCCGAGCGCATCATCGGCGTAGAAACCGGCGGCTGCCCCCACACCGCGATTCGCGAAGACGCCTCGATCAACCTCGAAGCAGTAGACCAACTGAACCGGCGCTTTCCCGGCCTGGACCTGATCCTGGTGGAATCCGGCGGCGACAACCTGTCGGCCACCTTCAGCCCGGAACTGTCGGACCTGACCATCTACGTGATCGATGTGTCGGCCGGCGACAAGCTGCCACGCAAAGGCGGGCCCGGGATTTGCAAATCCGACCTGCTGGTGATCAACAAGATCGACCTGGCGCCGCTGGTGGGCGCGTCCCTGGAGCTGATGAACAGCGACACCCAGCGTATGCGCGGTGGTAAACCTTTCGTCTTCAGCAATCAGAAAACCGGCGTCGGCCTGGAAGAAATCGTCGCCTTCATCGAACGCCAGGGCTTGCTGACCGCAGCCTGATCAACCTCAACAAGGAGCCTGTCCATGCGCCTCAATACACTTCTCGCAGCCGCAGCCTTGCTGCTCACTCCCGCCCTCGCCTTCGCCCACCCCGGCCACGGCGACAACGGCCTGGTGGCCGGTATCAGCCACCCGCTGGGCGGCATCGACCACTTGCTGGCGATGCTCGCCGTGGGCCTGTGGGCCGCCCAACAGAAAGGCTCAGCACGCTGGGCGCTGCCGTGCACCTTCGTCGGCACCATGCTGATCGGCGGGATGCTGGGCTTTGAAGGGCTGGAACTGCCGGCGCTGGAAAGCGGGATTGCCGCGTCGGTGCTGGCGCTGGGCTTGGCGGTTGCGCTGGCGGTGCGGCCACCGTTGTTCGTGGCGGTGGCGGCGACTGCACTGTTTGCGCTGTTCCATGGCGTGGCGCATGGTTTGGAACTGCCTGATATGTCCAGCCCTTGGGCGTATGCCGTAGGGTTCGTGGGTGCGACGGCGGTTCTGCATGCGGCGGGTTATGCCGTGGTGCGCTTCCTGCCGGCGGCGGCAGCGCCGTTGGTGCGGGTGGCGGGTGCGGCGTCGGCGGCGACTGGGGTTTGGTTGCTCGCGGCCTGATTTTCGTTGCTCCTGAGGGCCTCTTCGCGAGCAAGCCCGCTCCCACATTCGACTGCATTCCAACAATGGAACTCGATCGAATGTGGGAGCGGGCTTGCTCGCGAAGGCGGCAGTAAAGACAACACCGATCCCAAGCCTGATACCATGTCGCGCAAACACCCCTGCCGTGACGACGCCAGCCGATGCCCATCGCTCCAAGCTCCGCCCTCAAGCCTCAATTGACCGCTGTGTTGACGCACTTCCACGACCTGATCGTGCCGCTCTGGCATGGCCCGGGCTGGAATGCCGACCTGGCGCTGCCCTATGAGGCCCTGGATGCCGACCATCGGCCTTTGCCCCCGCAGCGCTACCGCGCCATGGCCTGCGCACGGCAGTTGTACCTGTTCGCCAGCCTGATCGGCGAGCCCGGCGCAGCCTTTGCCGAGGAACGCGCCGCTGCGCTGTTCCGCTCCCTGCAACGGCACTTCCACGACGCCGAGCATGGCGGCTGGTTCTACAGCATCGACGCCCACGGCAAGCCGCTGGACAAACGCAAGGACCTCTACACCCACGCCTTCATCATCTTTGCCTGCGCCCACTATTGGGCCAAGGTGCGTGAATCGTTGGTGGAGTCGGTGCTGGACGCAGCCCTGGAAGTGGTCGCCGAACGCTTCGCCACCGGCGACGGCCTGTACGAAGCGGTGCTGGAGCGTAACTGGTCGTCCCTCAAGTCCGGCCCTCTGCAAAACCCGTTGATGCACCTGGCCGAAGGCTTCCTCGCCACGCTGGCCGTGCGTGAACACGCCGTCACCCAGGACGCATTGCTGGACCTGGCCAACGCCCTGCAAAAGCGCTTCATCGACCGCCAACACGGCGTGATGATGGAAAAACCCCTGGGGGCTGTGGATAACTGGTTTGAGCCGGGACACCAGTTCGAATGGTTCTTCCTGCTGGAGTCTTCGGACTTGTTGCGAGGCACACCGCTGCACGCGTCCCTGAACAAAGCGTTCAGCTATGCCGAGCAAAAGGGTGTGGATAACCTGACCGGCGCGGTCAGCGGCATGCTGGCCCTGGACGGCAGCCTGCGTGACGGTACCCAACGCATCTGGGCCCAGGCCGAATACCTGCGGGCGCTGACCTTGCGGCCCAACAGTGAAGCCGTGCTGCAACGCCAATTGCTGGCGCTGCAACAGCGCTTCCTGCACGACAAAGGCTGGAATGAGTGCCTGGATGCCAAGGGGCAAGTCAGCCGACGGGACATGCCGTCGACCACGCCTTACCACTTGGCGACGTGCTACCTGGGCCTTACGCAATCCATTTGCGATCCCCGGTAAAACTGATCGTCAGCCAGCGGGCCGCGTCCGGTTTGCCCAGCCCTGTGGATATTTCTTCGCGCAGTCCGTCCAGGGTGGCGACGTTATCCACCGGGTAATCCGCCGGCAGCACCACATGAATCTCGATAAACCGCGCCCGCCCGTGCTTCTGCACGTAGGACACGTAGTCGTCAAAACCATGCTTGGCCTGGGCCGCGTCCATCACTTCGCGGACTTTGCCGTCCAGTTGGTCCGGCACAATTCCCAGCACATCCCGTAGCGCCGGACGCAGGATCTTGAAGGCCGGCGCCAGCATGCTCAACGCCAGCAGGATCAGGATTAACGGGTCGACATACACCGCCCACTGCCCGTAGCCCTGGGACTTGAGCAACAGCGCCGCCAGGAAGCTCACCAGCAACCCCACCGACAGCATCGCGTCCACCAGCCAGCTGATGTTGTCGAACTGGATCAGCGACGACTTGAGCGTTCGATTGCGATAACGCACGTAGAAGAAATAGGCGAACTCGACGACGGTAAATACCGCCGCATAGATGATCACCAGACCCAACTCGATATCGCGCCCGCCATTGATAATGCCGAACACACCGTTGAGAAACGCATAGATGGCGATCAACAGCAGGAAGCTGCCTTCGATCAGCAGCACCATGGGTTCCAGGTGCCAGTAGCCGAACTGGAAACGTTCGTTGCTTTTCTTGGCGATCAGCTTGGCCGTGATCAGCATCAGCACCTTGATGGCGGTGGCGATCAGCGAGAAAAAGCCGTCGAATAAAATCGATTGGGCGCCCGACACCACACCCGTGACAATCCCGGCGATCGCCACGGCGAACATCAGGATGGTCGATTGTTTGAGCAGCGACTGCTCACCTCGGTTACTCACATATCCTCCTGTCAAAACCTTTGAACCGCACAGCGCGGCGGGGTTTTCAGGGGTGGAGTGTACCTTATGTCCTGTTTTGGCCGATTTGCCGCATATTCAAGGCTGACAAAAATCTGTGGCGAGGGAGCTTGCTCCCTCGCCACAACAGCTCGACGAGCTTAGCCCTTGGCACCACGCTCAATCGCAAACCCGGCCCAGGTCTGGCTGACCGGCATCAGTTCCAGGCGGTTGATGTTCACGTGCGCCGGGGTGTTCAGCACCCAGAAGATCGTGTCCGCAATGTCCTGTGGCTGGATCGGCTCGGCACCGGCATAGGTCGCGTCATAACGCGCCTGGTCACCGGCAAACCGCACCAGGGAGAACTCGCTTTCGCACAGGCCCGGCTCGATGTTGGTCACGCGCACGCCAGTGCCCTGCAAGTCGCAACGCAGGTTCAGCGAGAACTGTTTGACGAAGGCCTTGGTGCCGCCATACACGTGGCTGCCCGGGTACGGGTAGCTGCCGGCGATGGAGCCAAGGTTGATGATCCCGGCGCCACGGCCGTGGGCGATCAGGCGCGGCAACAGCAGGCTGGTGGTGGTCAGCAGGCCCTTGATGTTGGTGTCGACCATGGTTTCCCAATCGTCGAGGCTGCACTTGGGCGCAGGGTCGGTGCCCACCGCCAGGCCGGCGTTGTTGATCAGCCCGCGCAGCGTGGCAAAGGAAGGCGGCAGGTTGGCAATTGCCTCTTCCATGGCTTTGCGGTCACGCACGTCCACCACCAGGCCGAGCACTTCGGTCTGCTTGGAAAGCTCGGCGCACAGGGCATTCAGACGCTCTGCGCGACGGCCGGTGAGCACCAGTTTCCAGCCGGCTTCGGCAAAACGGCGGGCACAGGCTTCGCCAAAACCGGAGGTCGCGCCAGTAATAAACAGCGTATTGGACATGGTGTTCTCCTTGCGGGGCTACGAGGTAAAAAATCAGCCAGCAGAATGCCCGGCTGCCGGGCTGGCGGCAACTGATACACGCTGTAGACACAGGTGAATGCCGCTCATACTGTACGAAATTCAACCAATCACTTGGGAGCCATACAGGCCGTGGCGTCCAGCCATGTGCGCGCACCTTATCCACAGCCCCGTCCACAGTCTTTGGGGGCAAGTGCAAAAGCTGAAAGCCGCAGTACACAAGGCTTTCAGCGCGATTCAAAAAGTTTTTTGCTTGACCTTGAGCGAGCCATATGTAGCCCGCTTCAAAACGGTGCAATCAGGACGATGGCTCCGGGCCAGTCGTTCCGGCCTCTGCGGCACTCTTTCCAGAGTTTAGTCACAGACTTATCCACAGGCCGGAGTGACATCTTCCGGTCATATACCTGTGTCTTTAAACAGGTTGACAAAACCCTCGGGCGGTCGCGAAAAACTCACTGATCAATAAACAACCACCGCGCTACAAGCCACGGAAACAAAGGGCTACAGCCAGCTACTCCCACGTTACCCACAGCCGGTTCCACAGTGGTTGGGGACAAGTCAAAACTGTGACAAAACAGGGATTTGCGGCGGCTATATGTCGCGCTTTGGCAGGTGTCTGGATTTGTTGTCCACAATTTCAGGAAAGCACTGTGGATGAGCGTTCCCACGCTGACCGTTCCCACGCTCTGCGTGGGAATGCAGGCCGGGACGCTCTGCGTCCCAAAGCGTGACGCAGAGCGTCACAAGAGGCGTTCCCACGCGGAGCGTGGGAACGATCAGAGTTACATCAGTGCCCGCCGAGGTAGGCGTTACGCACCTCCTCATTCACCAGCAGCTCCTTGCCGGTGCCTGTAAGGCGAATCTCGCCGTTGACCATCACGTACGCCCGGTCAGACAAGCGCAGCGCATGGTTGGCGTTCTGCTCCACCAGGAAGATGGTCATGCCGGTAGACGCCAGCTCCCGCAGCGTGGCGAAGATCTGCTTCACCACAATCGGCGCCAGCCCCAGGCTCGGCTCGTCCAGCAGCAAAAGCTTGGGCCGGCTCATCAGCGCACGAGCGATGGCGAGCATCTGCTGCTCACCACCGGACATGGTCATTGCCCGCTGGTTACGCCGCTCCTTGAGGCGCGGAAACAGCTCGAACATCCGCTGCATGTCCTCGGTGGCGAACTTGTCGCCAATCGGGATGGTGCCCATCAGCAGGTTTTCCTCGACGGTCATGTCGGGGAACACCCGCCGCCCTTCCGGCGACTGCGCAATGCCGTTGGAGGCGATGTAGTGGGACGACTTGTGGGTAATGTCGACGCCGCGGTAGATGATCTGCCCGGACTCGGCCCGTGGCTGGCCAAAGATCGACATCAGCAGCGTGGACTTACCCGCGCCGTTGGAGCCGATCAGGCTGACGGTTTCCCCTTCGTTGATGTGCAGCGAGACTTTTTTCAAGGCCTGGATCGGGCCGTAGAACACGTCCAGGTCTTTCAGTTCGAGGATTGGCTCACTCATACCAGCTCCTCTTCGTCAGCGCCCAGGTAAGCCGCGATCACTTTAGGATCATTGCGGATTGCTTCAGGGCCACCCTCGGCAATCACGTTGCCGTGGTCCAGCACCACGATGTGGTCGGAAATACTCATCACCATGCCCATGTCGTGTTCGATCAGTACCACCGTCAAGTCGTGCTCGTCCCGCAGCAGACGAATCATCGCGCTGAGGGCTTCGGTTTCCTGGGGGTTGAGGCCGGCAGCCGGTTCGTCGAGGCAGATAATCTGCGGCCGGGTGCACATGGCGCGGGCGATTTCCAGGCGGCGTTGTTGACCGTAGGACAACTCGCCGGCCAGGCGGTTGGCGCAGTCCACCAGGTCCACCACTTCCAGCCAGTAGAAGGCATGGTCGAGAGCATCGCTTTCTGCCTTGCGGTACCCCTTGGTGTTGAGGATGCCCGCGAGCATGTTGCGGTTGACCCACATGTGCTGGGCCACCAGCAGGTTCTCCACCACCGACATTTCCTTGAACAGGCGAATGTTCTGGAAGGTGCGCGCCAAACCGGCACGGTTCACCAGGTGGGTGCCGCCGAACATTTTGTAGAACACCCGGCTGAAGAAGCTTTTCGGTGAAACAAAGTCGGTGGCCTTGAAGCGCTCGCCCAGCAGCTGGATCACGTTGGTCTGCTTGCCGCGCACATTGAGTTCGATCTTGCCGCCGGAGGCTTTGTAGAAACCGGTCAGGCAGTTGAACACCGTGGTCTTGCCGGCACCATTGGGGCCGATCAGGGCGAAGATCGAGTTGCGTTCGACCTTGAGACTCACATCGCTCAAGGCCTTGATGCCACCGAAGTGCATCATCAGGTGTTCCACGGAGAGGACGACTTCCTTGCTCATGGCGCCACTCCTTTACGTGGGACTACACCGGTACGGCTGATGCGAATCAAGCCCCGTGGTCGCCAGATCATCATCACCACCATCAACACGCCGAACAGCAGCACGCGGTATTCAGAGAAGCTGCGCAGCAGCTCCGGCGCCACGGTCAGCACGAACGCGGCAATCACTACGCCGACGGTCGAGCCCATGCCGCCCAACACCACGATGGCGAGGATCAGCGCCGACTCGAAGAAGGTGAACGACGACGGGTTGACGAAGCCCTGGTAGCTGGCAAAAAACACCCCGGCCAGGCCGGCAGTGGAAGCGCCGATGGTGAACGCCGAGAGCTTCACCAGCACGTGGTTGAGGCCCATGGAACGGCAGGCGATTTCATCTTCGCGCAAGGCTTCCCAGGCGCGGCCCACCGGCATGCGGGTCAGGCGGTGCTTGATGTACAGCACCAGCAGCACCACCAGGAACAGCACGATGTAGATGAACAGGAATTTGAAGTTGGGGTTGTAGTCGATGCCGAAGAACTCGTGGAACGGCACCCCGCCATCCTTTGCCTTACGCACGAACTCCAGGCCGAAAAACGTTGGCGACGGCACTGGCATGCCGTTTGGGCCACCGGTAAACGACAGCCAGTTGTTCAGCACCAGGCGGATGATTTCACCGAAGCCCAGGGTCACGATCGCCAGGTAATCCCCGTGCATTCGCAGCACCGGGAACCCGAGAATGCACCCCGCCAGCGCCGCGCAGATCGCCGCCAGCGGCAGCACTGTCCAGAAGCCCAGGCCGAGGTATTGATAACCCAGCGCCAGCCCATAGGCACCGATGGCGTAGAACGCCACGTAACCCAGGTCGAGCAGCCCGGCCAGGCCCACCACGATGTTCAGGCCCAGCCCCAACAACACGTAGATCAGCCCGAGGATCACCACGGTCAACAGGTACTTGTTGGCGAAGAACGGGAACACAATGGCAATCACGATCAACGCCGGGATGATCCAGCGCAGGCGCGATTTGTAGTCGGGCTTGAGTACATGCACACCGGAACCGGTGCTTTCAAAACCTTGCAGAATCCGCAGGCCCCTGGGGGTTTGCAGGAACAGGCTCATGGCAAAGCGGCCGACCATCACAATGGCCACCAGGATGCCGACACGCGCCGGTTGCAGGTTGAAGCTGTAGCCGTCGAGGACCACGCCGACGATCGGACCGAACACGATCAGCGAAATCAGCCCGGCGAGTACCGCATCGACCACACTTTTCTTGATATCGATAGAGTAGGCAGCAGACATAGTTATACCTTCGCCACGAGTGGGCGACCGAGCAGGCCCTGGGGACGGAAAATCAGGATCACCACCAGCAGGGAGAAACTGAACACGTCTTTGTAGTCAGAGTTGATCAACCCCGAGAACAGCGACTCGGAAATACCCAGGATGATCCCGCCCAGCATGGCCCCAGGCAGGGAACCGATGCCACCGAGTACCGCTGCGGTAAATGCCTTGATGCCGATGATGAAGCCGGCATAGAAGTCGAACGTGCCGTAGTTCAGGGTGATCAGCACACCGGCCAACGCGGCCATGGCGGCACCAATCACGAATACGTAGGAGATGACCCGGTCGGTGTTGATGCCGAGGATCGACGCCATCTTGCGGTCTTGCTGGGTTGCGCGGCACATGCGGCCGAGCTTGGTGTACTTGATGATGTAGGTCAGCAGGCCCATGCCGACAAACGCGGCCACCAGGATAAACACCTTGGTGTAGGTCAACTGCACGAAGCCGGTGCCGATGTCGACTCTCCAGGCGCCGGCCAGCAGCGTCGGGATGCCTTGTTGCTTGGCGCCCTGGGCGATCTGCGCGTAGTTCTGCAGGATCAGTGAGATACCGATGGCGCTGATCAGCGGGGCCAGTCGGGTGGAGTTGCGCAGCGGTTTGTAGGCGACACGCTCGATGACCCAGCCGTAAACGCCAGTGACGACGACGGTGAAGATCAGGGTGCCAAGGATGAGCAGCGGGAAGGATTCGATGCCGAAGTAAGCCAGCAGTGCCAGACTGATCGCCGCGAGGTAAGCGGAAATCATATAAACCTCGCCGTGGGCGAAGTTGATCATGCCAATGATGCCATAGACCATTGTGTAGCCGATGGCGATCAAGCCATAGACCGACCCGAGGGTCAGCCCATTGACCAGTTGCTGCAGGAAAATACCATCCATAACGCAATCTCACGCAGTGAGAGCCTGCACACTGGTGTGTGTGCGGATCTTCTAGGAGGAAAACAGAGGCTCGGCACTCGCCCACTGTAGGAGCGAGCTTGCTCGCGAAAAACCCGAGAGCGACGCATGCATCCAGGATGCCCGCGTCATCGTTGACGTTCTTCGCGAGCAAGCTCGCTCCTACAGAGAGGTCATGCAGTCAGTTCGGATTACTTCTGCTTTTCCAGCTGGTGATACTTGCCATCCTTGTCCCACTGGTAAACCACATAGTCGGAGACTTTCAGGTCGCCCTTGGCATCCCAGGTCTTCTCGCCCATGACGGTTTTGACCGGGTGGGCTTTCAGCCACTTGGCCGCGTCTTCGCCCTTGTTGGACTTGGCGCCATTGAAGCCAGCGGCCAGGGCCTGGAGCGAAGCATAGGCATACAGGGTGTAGCCTTCAGGCTCGGTGCCACTTTTGCGGAACTCTTCCACCACGGCCTTGCTGTCTGGCAGCAGACGCGGGTCGGCGCCAAAGGTCATGTACACGCCGTCCACATACTGTGCGCCGCCGGCGGTCGCTACCAGTTCGTCGGTGACCACGCCGTCATCGGACATGAACTTGACGTCTTTCAAGCCGGCTTCACGAATCTGGCGAACCAGTGGACCGGCTTCCGGGTGCAGGCCGCCGAAGTACACGACATCAGCACCGGTGGAGCGGATCTTGGTGACCAGGGCGCTGAAGTCTTTCTCGCCACGGGTCAGGCCTTCTTCCAGCACCGGCTTCACGCCACGCTTGGTCAACTGCGCCGCGGTAGCGTCTGCCAAACCTTTGCCGTAGGTGTCCTTGTCGTTGATAACCGCGACTTTCTTGCCCTTGAGCACGTCGACAATGTAGTCGCCGGCCACGATGCCTTGCTGGTCGTCACGGCCGCACATACGGAACATGGCGGTCATGCCGCGCTCGGTCACTTGCGGGTTGGTGGAGCCTGGAGTTATCGCAATCACACCCGCGTCGTTATAAACCTCGGAGGCCGGAATGGTGTTCGAGGAGCAGAAGTGCCCGACCACGCCGATCACTTTGTCCTGGTCAACCAGACGGTTGGCCACGGCCACGGCCTGCTTGGGTTCGCAGGCATCGTCGCCGGCAACCAGCACGACTTTCTCGCCATTGATGCCACCGGCCTTGTTGATGACGTCGGCTGCCGCCTGGGCACCTGTCATGTACTGCTTGCCAAATGCCGCGTTGGCACCGGTCATCGGCCCCGCTACGCCAATCTTCACATCAGCTTGAGCAAACGCAGAAACACCCAGCGCCGCAGTAACGGCGAGGGCCAGAAAACCTTTCTTGTAAAACGTCTGGGACATGAGTGGTGCTCCGAGGTTTTTGTTGAATTGGCACTGCAGCTTCACTTCAAAAACTTTCAGCGAAAGCCCAGAGCAAGCGGCGTGCCATTACGTTTTTATTATTCAAAAAGACACGGTGTCATTGTAATTACAGGTTTTTGGGCGCCTTTTGATTGGACGTGCAACCGTCTAACTCAACCAGGTGCAACCATTGGACTCATAAAGTGCAACCCGGCCGATCAAGCGCTGCAACCCGGCCATCAAACGGCCACCCTTGAACCTGTAACAGCATGCGTAACGGAAGTGCACATTTACAGTGCGTTACTGCTACGACTCGCACCAATACAGATTAGTAGCCGGCGAGGAAAATGCAGGCTTCTGAGCGGTATTTCGTTGATCAGATCACGATCCGCAGGCATTGGCCCGCGTGATACAGCGAGAATCCCGCTTCATACAAACAGCTGCGCAGGCCCACACCGGCCAGCGGCTGCATCGGTGCGAAGGGGATCGGCAGTGCCTGTGGATCCTGGTGACACAGGTAGTCCGCAAAGGCTTTGCCCACCACACTGCCGGTCGTCACGCCGCGCCCGTTGTAACCGGTAACCGCCACCAAACCGGGAGCCGGCTCGAACAGACGCATCAAGTGGTCCGGAGTGAACGCGATGCAGCCGGTCCAGGTGCATTCCCACTGCACCGGCTTGAGGTACGGGAAGTAGTGCTGCTGCACCCGATCGGCCCAGGCCTTGAGGAACCAGGTGGGTTTCTGGTTGCCGTTGCCCAGGCTGCCAAGCAACAGCCGGCCCTCGTCGTCGCGGCGGATGCTGCTGAGTACCTGGCGGGTGTCCCAGGAGCCTTGGCCGCCCGGGAGAATTTGTTGTGCCGCTTCGTCGGTCAGTGGGGCCGACGCCACCTGATAGTAATAACCGGGGAAAAAGTTGCGGCGCAGCTCGGTCCACTCGCCTTCGGTGTAGGCATTGGAAGCAATCACCACCTGCTCGGCCTGCACCGAGCCTTGGGCAGTCTGCACAGACCAGTGCTGGCCCTGGCGTTCCAGTTGAGTGACCGGGGAATGGTCAAACAACTGCCCCCCCAGCCCGACTGCGGCATTGGCCAAGCCGCTGGTATAGGCCATCGGGTTCAAGGTGCCAGCACGCCGGTCGAGCAAGGCGGCAGCAATCTTTTTGGTACCGGTGGCTTGCTCGCAGGCCGCGCCGGTCAATAGTTCTACCGGTGCGCCGCGACGCTTCCATTGTTCTTCACGACTGCGCAGATCCGCCTCACCACGAGCGTTATGCGCCATGTGCAAAGTGCCCTCGCGGCGCAATTGGCAATCGATGTTGTATTTGTCGATCAGGCTGAACACCAGGGACGGTGCCGCGCCGAGCATGCGGTTGAGCTGGCTGCCCACCGCTGTGCCAAAACCGGCTTCGATCTCGTCCGGGGGAATCCACATCCCGGCGTTGACCAGGCCCACGTTGCGCCCCGAACCACCGTGGCCGGTACGATGGGCTTCGAGTACGGCGACGCTTTTACCTTGTTCCAGCAGATGAATGGCCGCCGACAAACCGGTGATCCCGGCGCCGATCACGCACACATCCACCTTGACCTCGCCCTTGAGCGCGGCGCGATCCGGCCGGCCAGGGGTCAGTTGTTCCCACAAACATGCTTCGCGTAATGCCATTGCCAGACTCCGATGAGACCTAACAAACCACTTTTCCGAATTGTAAATACGATCAACTGTGGGAGCGGGCTTGCTCGCGAAAGCGGTGGATCAGATAAGTATTCGTTGACTGACACACCGCTTTCGCGAGCAAGCCCGCTCCCACATTGAACTCACTCCGACTTGAGGTATCAGTCGAAGGTAATACCTTGGGCCAGCGGCAGTTCCAGCGAGTAGTTCACGGTGTTGGTCTGGCGACGCATGTACCCGCGCCATGCATCCGAACCCGACTCACGCCCGCCACCGGTCTCTTTCTCACCGCCAAACGCGCCACCAATCTCCGCGCCGCTCGGGCCGATGTTGACGTTGGCGATCCCGCAATCACTGCCCACCGCCGACATGAACTGCTCAGCTTCACGCACGTCAGTGGTAAAGATGCACGAAGACAGGCCTTGTGGCACCGCATTGTTCAGGCGCAGCGCTTCAGCGAAATCGGTGTAGCCCACCACGTACAGAATCGGTGCAAACGTTTCGGTGCACACCACATCACTCTGCTCCGGCATTTCCACAATGGCCGGCGACACGTAGTAAGCGTTGGGGAACTTGTCTTCCAACTGACGCTTGCCGCCAAACACCCGGCCGCCTTCGCTCAAGGCTTGCTCCAGGGCGTCCTGCATGTTTTCGAAGCTGTGCTTGTCGATCAGCGGGCCGATCAGGTTGCCTTCCAGCGGATGGCCGATGCGCACTTTGGAATACGCGGCCTTGAGGCGGGTGACGATTTCCTCTTTCACCGACTCATGGGCGATCAAGCGGCGCAGGCTGGTGCAGCGCTGCCCGGCGGTACCGACGGCGCTGAACAGGATGGCGCGCACGGCCATGTCCAGGTCGGCGCTTGGGCCGAGGATCATCGCGTTGTTGCCGCCCAGCTCGAGAATGCTGCGGGCAAAACGTGCGGCGACTTTCGGTGCCACTTCGCGGCCCATGCGGGTGCTGCCGGTGGCGCTGATCAGCGCAACGCGCGGGTCATCCACCAGTGCGGCGCCGGCATCGCGGCCACCGATGATCACTTGGCTGAGATACGGCGGCGCATCGCTGAAGTTCTTCAACACGCGCTCGAAGAGCGCCTGGCAGGCCAAGGCGGTGAGCGGGGTCTTTTCTGAGGGTTTCCAGATCACCGCGTTGCCGCATACCAGCGCCAGCGCGGTGTTCCACGCCCATACGGCGACCGGAAAGTTGAACGCGCTGATCACGCCGACCACGCCCAGCGGGTGCCAGGTTTCACGCATATGGTGGCCAGGGCGCTCGGAGGCGATGGTCAAGCCGTACAGTTGACGCGACAGGCCGACGGCGAAGTCGCAGATGTCGATCATTTCCTGCACTTCACCCAAACCTTCCTGGGTGATCTTGCCGGCTTCCCACGACACCAGCTCGCCGAGGTCGGCCTTGTACTCGCGCAACACGTCGCCGAACTGGCGCACGAGCTCACCACGACGGGGGGCCGGCACCTTGCGCCAGGCGTCGAATGCATGCTCGGCGCGACTGACCTGCTGCTCCACCTCGGCGGCACCTTCCCAGTGCACACTGGCAATCCGGCTGCCATCAATGGGCGAATGCACGGGCTGTTTTCCCGACTGGTACAGCGCCGGGTTTACCCCGAGACGATCAAGCAATGCGGCAACCATGGGTCACTCCTTCAAGCTGTAAAAACAAAATATGCGCCGCCAACGCTCGCGGCGATCCAGGCCTTATTTGTAGCTGGCCCAAGACTTGCCAACAAACGACGATTAGGCGAGATATCATTCCGTTTATTCATGCTAAGAACAAAAAGAGGCGTGCCGTGCTGAATAAAAGACATTTGCCCTCGATCACCGCCCTGCAGTGTTTCGAAGCGGTCACCCGCCACCTGAGTTTTACTCGCGCCGCCGAAGAGCTGAACCTTACCCAGAGCGCCGTCAGCAAACAGGTCGCGCAGCTGGAAGAACTGCTGCAGCACCTGCTGTTTCGCCGGGTGCGCCGTCGCTTGCAGATGACCCCGGCGGGCGATCTGTACCTGGTGGAAGTGCGCAAGATCCTCACCCAGGTGGAGATGTCCACCCATTACCTGCGCTCCTACGGCGGCGAGACTGAAGTGCTGCGGGTCTCCACGCCCTACACCTTCGGCGCGCGCTGGCTGGTGCCGCGCCTCAAGGGCTGGCGACTGCGGCATCCGCAGATTCACCTGGACCTGTGCAACGAACAGGAGCCCGACGAACTGCTGCAAGGCAAGGCCGACCTGGCCTTCTACTTCGGCCAGGGCTCACGGCCTGGCACTGAAAGCCTGAAGCTGTTCAGCGAAGAACTGGTGCCCGTGTGCTCGCCCGACAGCCTGCCCGCGCAACCGTTTACCGACCCCACGCAACTCAGCGAACTGGTGCTGCTGCAAAACGCCTCGCGCCCTCAGGGCTGGCACGACTGGTTCGCCGCCCAGGGTTATCACACCGAACACAGCTACCACGGGCCGCGCTTCGAAACCTTTTATATGTGCATCCGCGCCGCACAAGTGGGCTGCGGCGTGGCGCTATTGCCCAGGTTTCTGGTGGAAGAAGAGTTGGCCGAAGGCAAGCTGGTGATCCCCTGGCAGCACGCGATGCCGAGCCAGGATGCCTATTACCTGGCCTACCCCGAGCACTCGGCGGAAGTGCCCAAGGTGCGGGATTTTGTGAAGTGGATGATGGAGCAGGTTGAGTCTGATTGAGGCGCGTCGCCTGCAATACCGCCTTCGCGAGCAAGCCCGCTCCCACATTTGAAATGCATTCCAAATGTGGGAGCGGGCTTGCTCGCGAAGGCGTCAAGGGCCAAACAACAATGCCCAGCTGAAAAAACACTGGCAAAACAGCACAGGTCTATGCGCCACTAGCGCCATTCCTTAATTGTGCGTAAAGGTCGGTGCCCATCGCCGACCCGTCTGGAGATTCCCGTTATGAGCGAGAGTGTGTTTGCCGATCGCATCGTGCAGAACCTGCTCGACACCGACTTCTACAAGCTGACCATGATGCAGGCGGTGCTGCACAACTACCCGAACGTGGAAGTTGAATGGGAGTTTCGTTGCCGTAACAGTGAAGACCTGCGTCCGTACCTGGCGGAGATCCGCTACCAGATCGAGCGCCTCGCCGAGCTGAGCCTGAGCCCCGACCAGTTGGGTTTCCTGGAGCGCATCAGCTTCATGAAGCCGGACTTTCTGCGCTTCCTCGGGTTGTTTCGCTTCAACCTGCGCTACGTGCACACCGGCATCGAAAACGGCGAGCTGTTTATCCGCCTGCGCGGGCCGTGGCTGCATGTGATCCTGTTTGAAGTGCCGATGCTGGCCATCGTCAGCGAAGTGCGTAACCGCTATCGCTACCAGACCGTGATCCTCGAACAGGCCCGCGAGCAGCTGTATCGCAAGTTCGACTGGCTGACGGCGAATGCCAGCGTCGAAGAACTTTCCGAATTGCAGGTGGCGGATTTTGGCACCCGTCGGCGCTTCTCCTACCGCGTGCAGGAAGAAGTGGTGAACGTGCTCAAGCACGATTTCCCCGGGCGTTTTGTCGGCACCAGCAACGTGCACCTGGCCCGCGAGCTGAACATGAAGCCGCTGGGCACCATGGCCCACGAATGGATCATGGCCCACCAGCAACTCGGCCCGCGGCTGATCGACAGCCAGATCGCCGCCCTCGACTGCTGGGTGCGCGAGTACCGTGGCCTGCTGGGCATCGCCCTGACCGATTGCATCACCACCGATGCGTTCCTCGGCGATTTCGACCTGTACTTCGCCAAGCTCTTCGACGGCCTGCGCCACGACTCCGGTGACCCGGTGCAATGGGCCGAAAAGGCAATCGCCCACTATCACAAGCTGGGGATCGAGCCGATGAGCAAGACCCTAGTGTTCTCCGACAGCCTGTCGCTGCCCAAGGCGCTGGAGATTTTCCGCGCGCTGCGTGGTCGGATCAATGTGAGCTTCGGCATCGGCACCAACCTGACCTGTGATATTCCCGGTGTGGAACCGATGAGCATCGTGCTTAAAATGACTGCCTGTAATGGCCAGCCCGTCGCGAAGATTTCCGATGAAGCGGGCAAGACCCACTGCACCGATCCGAACTTTGTCGCCTATTTGCGCCACGTTTTCAAAGTACCTGCCCTACCCAGCAAGGAGTGAATCATGCAAGCCGTACAGCGCCAGATTGCTGAACAGCTCAAGGTCCAACCACCGTTCAAGGACCAGGCCGCCCTTGAGGCGGAGGTCGCCCGGCGCGTTACCTTTATCCAGGACTGCCTGCTCAATTCAGGCCTCAAGACGTTGGTGCTGGGCATCAGCGGCGGCGTCGACTCCCTGACCGCCGGCCTGCTGGCCCAGCGTGCGATGCAAGAGTTGCGTGCTGCCAAGGGAGACGACGCCTACCGCTTTATCGCGGTGCGCCTCCCCTACGAAACCCAGTTCGACGAACACGACGCCCAGGCATCCGTGGACTTTATCGAACCCGACGAGCGCCACACGGTGAACATCGGCCCGGCGGTGAAAGCCCTGGCCAATGAAGTGGCAGCGTTTGAAGGCAAGGCCGCCGTCTCCCGGGACTTCGTACTGGGCAACACCAAGGCGCGCATGCGCATGGTGGCGCAGTACACCATCGCCGGCGCGGCCGGTGGTTTGGTGATCGGTACCGACCATGCGGCGGAAGCCGTGATGGGCTTTTTCACCAAGTTCGGTGATGGCGCCTGCGACCTGGCGCCGCTGAGCGGGCTGGTGAAGAACCAGGTACGCGCGATTGCCCGGCACTTTGGTGCACCGGAATCGTTGGTGGAGAAAATCCCGACGGCTGACCTGGAAGACCTGTCGCCGGGCAAGCCGGACGAAGCGTCCCATGGCGTGACCTATGCCGAGATCGATGCGTTCCTGCACGGCGAGCCGGTGCGCGAGGAAGCCTTCAAGATCATCTGCGACACCTATCGCAAGACCGAGCACAAGCGGGTGATGCCGTTTGCACCCTGAGCTGACGTAGCCGTTCATTGTGGCAAAAGGGCTTGTTGTGCTGAGGGACTTTGCTGTGGTGAAGGAGCTTGCTGTGGCGAGGGAGCTTGCCCACAGCCCAAAAAAAGCGCCCCGACGGGCGCTTTTTTTTGCCTGAAAATTGCTTACTTCAGGGTCACAGTGCCTTTCATCATCGAGATGTGGCCTGGGAACGAGCAGAAGAACGCATAGTCAGTGCCTGCCGCCAGCTTCGACACATCGAAGGTCACGGAGTCTTTCTCGCCAGCACCGATGATCTTGGTGTGGGCGATGATGCGGGTGTCGCCGTCTTTCAGGTAGTTCTTGTCGATACCGGCGGCCATGCCGTCGCTGGCGATCCCAGGCATGTCGGCGGCGGAGCTCAGCACCCAGTTATGGCCCATGACGTTTTTAGGCAAGCTGCCGGAGTGGGTCAACTCAACGGTGAACGTCTTGCAGCTCTTGTCGATTTCGATGGCCTTGGTGTTGAAGGACATCTGGTCAGTGGAGTCGACAGTGACCTTGCACTCTGCAGCAAGCAACTGGCCGCTAGCCAGAGTCAGCAGGGAAACAGCAACGAGTTTGGCAAACATGTGAATCTCCAGGGCAGGGTTTAAAAAACGCATATTGCGACAAGGGTGCCTGAGGCAGGCGGGAATTCTTATGATCTGCATCAACAGATTGTATACAACTTCAGGCTATCAGACTCATCGACACAATCTACCGGCCAAAGTCCGGATGCCGGCCTATGATCGGCCCATCACCCTTCCGGAGTCCGAGCCATGCCCCTCAATAGCCTGTTCCGCAGCCTGCTTGCCGCCTATGCCTGTGGCGCCAGCGGCACCTACGAAACGCCTCAACGCGAGGTTTAATCCTTTGAGAGACGCAAGCCAGCCTTTACTCTTTAGCCACAACTGAGTGGAGTCAGGTATGTCCTTGAAGTCTGTCTGTGTGTTTTGCGGTGCCAGCAGCGGCACCCACCCGGCCTACCGTGAAGCAGCCGTAGCCCTCGGGCGCGCGCTGGCCGAGCGCAAGCTGACCCTGGTGTACGGCGGTGGCGCCGTGGGCCTGATGGGTATCGTCGCCGATGCCGCCCTGGAAGCCGGCGGTGAAGTGATCGGGATTATTCCCGAAAGCCTGAAAAACCTCGAAATCGGCCACAAAGGCCTGACCCGCCTGGAAGTGGTCGACGGCATGCACGCCCGCAAGGCCCGCATGGCCGAGCTGAGCGACGCCTTTATTGCGCTGCCGGGCGGCCTGGGCACCCTGGAAGAACTGTTCGAAGTCTGGACCTGGGGCCAGCTCGGCTACCACGGCAAACCGCTGGGCTTGCTCGAAGTGAACGGCTTTTACCGCAAGTTGACCGATTTTCTTGATCATATCGTCGGCGAAGGCTTCGTCCGGGCCCCGCATCGTGCCATGCTGCAAATGAGCGAATCGCCGGCTGAGCTGCTTGACGTACTGGATGCCTGGCAACCGCTGGTCTTGCCCAAATGGGTGGACCAAAAACCCGATTAACCCTTGGGACGCGATTAAAGGCAGAATACGCGCCGCTCAACCTCACCTTCGACCCCAGAGGATCGCCCATGGCAAAACCTAATTACTCCTTCGCCAAACGTCAGAGAGACTTGGCCAAAGAGCAGAAGAAAGAGGAAAAGCTGCAGCGCAAGAAAATTGCAGCCGACGAAGAAGCCGGTGCACTGAACCCGGATGCTGAAGGTACAGTGGCTACAGATGACACCGAAGCACCGAAAGACGCTGAATAGGTGATCGTTCCCACGCTCCGCGTGGGAATGCATCCTGGGGCGCTCCGCGTCCCGATTTGAGATATGTGCAGGGTGACGCAGAGCGTCACAGCAGGCATTCCCACGCGGAGCGTGGGAACGATCTTGTGCATTACTCCAGCGGCATCACCGTCACCCGCACTTCCGGGTCATGGCTCCCTCCCCCCAGAATCACCCCTCGCAACGGCGAAACATCAGAAAAATCCCGGCCCCAGGCCAGGGTGATGTGTTCCAGTGCCGGCTGCACATTGTTGGTCGGATCAAAATCCACCCAACCCGACACCGGGCAAAACACCGATACCCACGCGTGGGACGCATCCGCGCCGATCAACCGTGGCTGGCCGGGCGGTGGCTGGGTCAGCAGGTAACCACTGATATACCGCGCCGCCAGGCCCCGGGAGCGCAGGCACGCGAGCATCAGGTGGGCGAAGTCCTGGCACACGCCGCGCCGGCGCTCCAGCACTTCCACCAGCGGCGTGGCGACCTGGGTGGCCTCGGCATCGAAGGTGAACTCGCTGAAAATCTTTTCCATCAGCGCCTGTACACCCAGCAGCAACGGGCGACCGGCCGGGAAACAGTCTTCGGAGAACTCGACGAAGCTTTTCTTCAAATGCACATAGGGCGATTCGAACCGATAGCGGCAGGCCTCGATCACTTCGGCCGACAGCGGCTGGCTGCTGTAGGTCAGGCCGTTGCGGGTCTGGTCCCAGGCCGGCGACAGGCTGAAATCCAGCACCGGCCGCGCCAGCACTTCCACCGTCAGCCCGGCGTTGACCAACAGTTCATCATGGGGCCGCTCGAACGCCAGCCGGGTGATCGGGTTACCAAACACGTCCAGCTCATCCCGGCGCGAGGTCGGCTCGGGGCTGATCTCCAGTTGCTGCGAGCTGCAACGCTGCCACGCGCAAGGCCGCGGCCACAGGTGCGCCAGCTGCTGGGCCAGGGACACCGGGCTGTCGTAGTGGTAATGGGTATCGTGGAAAATCTGGTAGCGGGCACTCATCACACAGACACCGTTTGCTGGCTGACATCGTCCACATGGGCAAAATGGCGCAAGGCCAGGCGGTCGGAGACTTGCCCGCTTTCATCGGCCACCGCTTGCAGCAGGTCGGCCAGGCCGTCCAGCGCAGCGCGCACGCTGGACTCGCCGAACAGCGGGTTCTCCAGGCAACCCAGGTCAAAGCGCGCCAGGCGCTCCACCAATGGCGCCAGTCCGGTTTCCCGGGGCACGCCGAAATCGTCATTCAAGCGGCGCAAGGTGCGGCTCACCAGCTTCAGCTGGAACAGCACCGCGTGGGGGTTTTGCTCATCCAGCAGCAACAGGTCCAGCACCGGGATCAATTGCGGCACCGCGAGGTAGCGCGATCGATAGGTGATACTGCTGTTGCCCAGTTCCAGCAACCATTCCAGCCCGGCCTGATCGAACACCGCCACGCCGCGCAGGAACGCCGCCAGGCTGCTGCTGAGAAACTGCAGGCGCTCAATGCGCCGGCCCATCATCAAGAAACGCCAGCCTTCGTCGCGAGTCATGTCGTCGAGGGCAAAGCCCGACAGCGCCGCGAGGGACATCACCAGGCGGTTGAGGAAATCCAGCAGTTCGCCGAAGTCCGGTTCTTCGCTCTCAAGCTCCAGGGCTTCGCGCTGCAACTCCACCAGCGCCTGCCAGTTTTCCCGGGACAGCTTGCCGCGCACCTGGGACGCCGCCCACTGCAAACGCTGCAAGTTAGCCCGCAGGCTCGACGGCCAGTCATCACCGAGCAACGCCGCCTGAAGCCGCTCAGGCAATTCGCCCTCCTCCGGCAACAGTCGCAGGTTCTCACCCAGCTCAACGGCCGCCTGCAGCGCCAGCGGGTCGTCTCCGTCGACATAGCGGGCGAGGACGATCCGCAGCCAGCGCGCGCTGTCATCACAGCGCTCGCAATAACGGCCAAACCAGAACAGGTTTTCCACCACCCGCGACGGCAGGTACGGATCACGCCGCACCAGGTCGTGGGCGCCGATGGCCCGCTGGGCGCGCCATTGCTCGGTGCCGAGGGCGCGTTCGCCGAGCACCCAGGTGTCCTTGCTTGCACCGCCGCGCTGCATCGACACCACTTCGGCATCGGCTTCCGCTGCCACGCGGGTCAAGCCACCGGGCAAAACCCGGTAACCGCCGGCGCTGGCTACGGCGTACACACGCATGCCGATGGCGCGGTGTTGCAGGTGATCGTCGACGGTGTGCCAGACCGGCGCCTGTGACAACTGCGCCAGTTCCTGGGCGACGTAGGCGTAAGGCCGCGCGCGCATGCGTTCGGCCAGGGCCTCACGCTGTTCGTCGTTCAAATCGCGACCAAACACCGGGGCGAAACTTTGCGACGGGAACGCCGGCTTGATCAGCAGCTCCGGCAGTTTTTCCAGGGCTTCGGCCAGCACCGGCGCTTCACCGCACCACCAGGTGGCGATGGACGGCAGGATCAGTTCTTCGCCAAACAGGAATTGATTGATCTTCGGCAAAAAGCCCAGCAGGCCAGGGGATTCCAGCACGCCACTGCCCAGGGCGTTGGCCACCAGCACATTGCCTTGGCGCACAGCGTCCAACAGGCCAGGCACGCCGAGGGCCGAGTCGGTGCGCAGTTCCAGCGGGTCGCAGAAGTCGTCGTCCAGGCGACGCATGATCGCGTGCACCCGGCGCAGGCCGCTGAGGGTTTTCAGGTACACCGTGGCGTCGCGCACGGTCAGGTCGCCGCCTTCCACCAGCGGGTAGCCGAGCTGGCGGGCGAGGTACAAATGTTCGAAATAGCTTTCGTTGAAGCGGCCCGGAGTCAGCAGCACGATCAACGGTGGCTGGTCGTCGCTCGGCGCCTGGCGGGCCAGGGTTTCCTGCAAGGTGCGGAAAAACCCGGTGAGGTGCTGCACCTGCAAGTCACGGTACAGGTCCGGGAAGGCGCGGGACACGATGGTGCGGTTTTCCAAAGCATAACCGGCGCCGGACGGGGCCTGGGTACGGTCGGCGGTCACCCACCAGCGGCCATCCGGCGTACGCGCCAGGTCCACGGCGTACAGGTGCAGAAACGCGCCGTCGGGCGGCTGGATGCCCTGGCACGGCCACAGGAAATTGTTATGGCCGAACACCAGTTCTGCCGGCAGCAATCCTTCGGCGATCAAACGTTGCGGGCCATAGAGATCGGCCAGTACCGCATTCAACAGGCGCGCACGCTGGGCGATGCCGGCGGAGAGTTGCTTCCACTCATCGGCGGCCAGCACGTGGGGCAACAGGTCCAGCTCCCAGGGGCGATCGGCGCCCTTGGGGTCGGCGTAGACGTTGTAGGTCACGCCGTTTTCCTGGATCTGCCGGGTCAGCAAGGCCTGGCGCTGAGCCAGTTGCGCCGGGGTGCTGCGTTGCAGGTGATCGAGCAGGCGCTGCCAATGGGCACGAACCGCGCCGCTGTCGTCCAGCAGTTCGTGATAAGTGCCCGCGGTCAGCGGGTAACGGTCGAGCAAATCGGGCATGGAACGCTCGGCAGGGGCAAGGGAAGTCAGATTAACTCACAAACCACGCGATCCAACTGTGGGAGCGGGCTTGCTCGCGAAAGCGGAGTGTCAGTCACTTAACGTGTTTCTGATACACCGTATTCGCGAGCAAGCCCGCTCCCACATTTTGAATCGCATTTAGTCATTCTTATTGGGGAAGCGCCGTAAATCCAGGGTCATCGGCAATTCATCATTGATCACCACACTCGGCACCGGCAATTTCCCGGGGCTGTGTCCCAGACGGAAAAACCGTGCCATCCGCCGGCTTTCAGCTTCATTGGCATTCACCGGCAGGCTGTCGTAATTGCGTCCGCCCGGGTGGGCGACATGGTACTGGCAACCACCCAGCGAGCGCTGCATCCACGTGTCCAAAAGGTCAAACACCAGCGGCGCATGCACCGGGATGGTCGGCTGCAAACAGTTGGCCGGCTGCCACGCGCGATAGCGCACGCCAGCCACAAACTCGCCCACGCGCCCGGTGGGTTGCAACGGCACCGGGATGCCGTTGCAGGTCAGCAGGTAACGCTGGGGCGGCAGGCCGCTCAACTTGACCTGCAAGCGCTCCAGGGACGAGTCAACGTAACGCACCGTGCCGCCCACCGCGCCCTCCTCGCCCAGCACGTGCCAGGGTTCCAGGGCCTGGCGCAGCTCCAGTTCGATACCGCTGACGGCATAGTCGCCGACCTTGGGAAAACGGAATTCCAGGTGCGCGGCAAACCATTCAGCCCGCAGCGGATAACCGGCCGCGTTCAGCTCGACGATCACGTCGGCAAAATCCTGCTCGATAAAGTGCGGCAGCAGGAAGCGGTCGTGCAATTCCGTGCCCCAGCGCGCCAGCTTTGGCGGCGCATAGGGTTCACGCCAGAAGCGCGCGACCAGTGCCCGCAACAGCAGTTGTTGGGTCAGGCTCATGCGCGCGTGAGGCGGCATTTCAAAGGCGCGCAGTTCCAGCAGGCCCAGGCGGCCGGTGGCGCCGTCCGGCGAGTAGAGCTTGTCGATGCAGAACTCGGCGCGGTGGGTGTTGCCTGTGACGTCGATCAGCAGGTTGCGCAGCAGGCGGTCCACCAACCAGGGCGGGCATTCTTCGCCCACTTCGGGCATTTGGGCGAAGGCAATTTCCAGCTCGTACAGCGCATCGTTACGCGCTTCGTCGACCCGTGGAGCCTGGGAAGTCGGGCCGATGAACAGGCCGGAAAACAGGTATGACAACGACGGGTGGTTATGCCAGTAGCTGATCAAACTGCGCAGCAGGTCGGGACGCCGCAGGAACGGCGAATCCTTCGGCGTGGCACCACCGAGCACAAAATGGTTACCGCCGCCGGTGCCGGTGTGGCGGCCGTCGATCATGAATTTTTCAGTGGTGAGGCGGGTTTGCCGGGCTTCCTCGTAGAGAAACTCGGTGCGCTCCACCAACTCGTCCCAGGTGGCGGACGGCTGCACGTTGACCTCGATCACCCCCGGGTCCGGTGTCACCCGGAAGTTGCTCAGGCGTGGGTCGCTTGGTGGCTCGTAGCCTTCCAGCAGTACCGGGCAATGCAGCTCTTCAGCGGTGGCCTCGATGGCCGCCACCAGTTCCAGATAATCCTCCACCCGCTCCAACGGCGGCATGAACAAGTAGAGCCGGCCTTCCCGCGCTTCGGCACACAGGGCGGTGCGGGTCAGCCAGTCGGCGGATTCGTCGATCTTCGGAATGCGGTCTTTGCTGGCGGCCGACTCACCGTGGCTTTGCAACTGTGAGGGGGTCGGCAAGTCGGCCAGGTCCTGGTTGGGATCGGTGGGATGTACGAACGGATAGTCCGCCGCCGTCACCCACGGCTGCGAGGCCAGTGGCAGGCGATAACCCAGGGGCGAATCACCCGGCACGAGGCGGCAATGGTTGTCCCGCAGGTACCAGCGGCCGCTCTGCCAGCGGTCATTGGCCGCCGTACGTGCCAGCGGCAGCACTTGGCCGATGACTTTATCCAGGCCTTGGCTGAAGACTTTGCGCAGGCGTTCGCGCTCAAGCTTGTCCTCCAGGCGCGGATCTTCGGCGGTGACGTTCTGCGGCAAGGCGCCTTCGCGCCACAGGTAATAGAAATTGTCTTCGTAGGCCGGGAATACAAACTGCGCAGGCAGTTTCAGGCGCTCGGCGACGCTGGCCAGAAAACGCCCGGCCATCACGCCGTCGGCGCCATAGCTTTGTTGCTCATCGGCGATCAATGCGCTGTTGTGCCAGATCGGCACGCCGTCGCGGCGCCAGTAGCAGTTGAGGGACCAGCGTGGCAGTTGTTCGCCGGGGTACCACTTGCCCTGGCCAAAGTGCACCAGGCCCTTGGGCGCGTAGTGCTTGCGCATGCGCTGGAACAGCTCGGCAGACAATCGGCGTTTGTCCGGGCCGAGAGCGGCGGTGTTCCATTCCGCACCGTCGGGGTCGTCGATGGAGACAAAGGTCGGCTCGCCGCCCATGGTCAGGCGCACGTCGTCCTTGAGCAGGTCACCGTCGATCTGCCGGCCCAGGGCCTGGATGGCCAGCCACTGCTCTTCGGTGTAGGGCTTGGTAACCCGTGGGGCTTCCCAAATCCGCTCTACGGACATCTCGTGGGTAAATTCGCACTCGCAGGGTTCCACCAGGCCACTGATGGGCGCTGCTGAGGAAGGATCAGGACTACAAGCCAACGGGATATGCCCTTCACCGGCGAACAAGCCGGAGGTGGCATCGAGACCGATCCAGCCGGCGCCGGGCAAATACACTTCGCACCAGGCATGCAGGTCGGTGAAATCCACCTCAGTGCCGGACGGGCCGTCGAGGGCTTTGACGTCGGCGGTCAGCTGGATCAGATAGCCGGACACAAAGCGTGCCGCCAACCCGAGATTACGCAGCAGTTGCACCAGCAACCATGCCGAATCCCGGCAGGAACCGGAGGCGTTTTCGAGGGTGAATTCCGGGGTCTGTACGCCTGGTTCCATGCGGATCAAGTAACCGATATCGGCGGCCAGGCGCTGGTTGAGGCCCACCAGGAAATCCACCGCCGGCAACGGCGTGCGGTCGATACCCGCCAGATACGCGGCGAATCTCGGGGTCAGGGGCAATGTTTCCAGGTACGGCGCCAGCTCGCGCTGCTCATCGGCGGCGTAGCTGAACGGGATTTTTTCGGCGTAGGGTTCCAGGAAGAAATCGAACGGATTGAATACCGCCATCTCCGCGACCAGGTCGACTTCGATGCGCAACTCGTCAGTCTTTTCCGGGAACACCAGACGCGCCAGGTAATTGCCCTGGGGGTCTTGTTGCCAATTGATGAAGTGCTGCTCCGGCAGCACCTTCAGCGCATAGGACAGAATCCGCGTGCGGCTATGAGCCGCCGGACGCAGACGAACAATCTGTGGGCCGAGCTCGACCGCGCGGTCGTAGCGGTAATGCGTAACGTGGTGCAACGCGACATGAATCGACACGGCGGCCTCCTGCGAGCCAGGGCATGAAAACAAAGCGCGCAAGACTTATGCCAGAGCAGCAGTCATTACGCTTTATCGTGGGACCCGGTGCAGTACAGCACCAAAACGGCGCGATGGCTGCCGTCGTGGTGCGAGGGTTGCACATATTTGTGGCGGGAGTGTGAGGGTGGGTGGTGAATCTACCCAGTCACCGTGCTTTGTGCTTGGCGATCACGGCTTCGCGCAGGTGGCGCACTTCGCGCAGTTTCTGGCGCATTTCGCGGTGGCGGTTGCTGTTGAGCAGCAATAACCCCAACAACGGGAAGAGTACAGCCGAGCCATAGACCAGCACGTGAGAGGTGTATTGAATCATCGGCAATACGAACAGCAGGCAACATCCCAGGTAACCCGCCATCAAGCCGGTGGCCCACGAGCGTCCGCGCGCGATCATTACGTTGCCAAACACTATCACCGTGACCAACACCAGAATGGCAATCCCGGAGTAGCTGGATTTGAGCCCCGGATCAACGCCACGTAAATAAGTCACGCCCGCCAGGGATACAGCAGACGCCCCGGAAAAGATCGCCATGAAGATGGTGCCCATGAACACCGGGAAATAGCGTGCGAGAAAACTGCCCATGTCGGGAAAACCGTTCATTCCGTCAGGTCCTCGTACAAGCCAATTGCAAGGGTGCTGGCGGCGCCAACATTCCCGGAACGATAGCTGCCGGTGAGGCCTAATATGCCACCCAGTGCATCTTTCATTTGGGTCAGGGTTGCGTGGCGAATTTCGGTGGAGCTGAAACTCTTCGTCAGCTTGCCTGTGCGCTGCTGCAACTTGAGCAACTTGGGCGTCAGGCTGGGATCCCTCAGGCTCAGCAGTTCCTTGGTCAACTTCTTGCGTTCCTGGCGGCTCAAGCCCTTGAGCAGCTCGTACCAACTCTTGCCCAACGCCGCGGCCTTGTTGGCCTTGAGCAATCTCACCGTCGTCAGTGCGCCGGTGCCGATCCCCACCAAAGAAGCGGCATCAAGGATGGGGGAAACAGCGCCGTACCATTCGGCGTCATCCATACGGTCATTGGCATCGGGGTCAAGGATTTCGTTGTAGGTACGCGCTACGCCAAACCCACATTGCGCGCTGCTGGCCAGCGCCGCCGTCACACCAATGCCGACCACAAAGGCACTGGCTCCCGCCGTAAACGGTACGGCAACGCTGCCGCTGAAGACAACGATCCAGCCGATCACAGCAGCGGAGCATGACAACCCCATATCGAACGTCTCGCTCATGAGGCGCCCTTCCCGAGGGTTGGTCTTCACCTGCTCCACAAACTGTGCGGGGGCTATGTATTTTTGCGCCTCACGCAAAATGATGCGCTTGGGCCTGATGCTGCAAATCGGTTTGAATTCGCGCAGGGTGACGACATTGAAGTCAGCATCGATATACACCACGCCCGCCCCCACAATGCCGGGATCGGCGTCGATGGCAGCAAACAGGCGTGGCAGGTTGATCTGGCTTTCGATGCGCTGGCGGGCCATGAACTGGGAGCGGTTGGAGTCCATGCCGATGCCAAGCAGGGGGCTGCTCATGGGGTGTTCTTCCTTGAAAATGGGTGGTGACTGAACTGACGCTTTCGCGAGCAAGCCCGCTCCCACATTTGACCGCATTCCCCTGCCGGAACCCGGTCAAGTGTGGGAGCGGGCTTGCTCGCGAAGGCGATTTAATGGGCGCCACCTTAACAAACAGGCTACCCACCCGCTAGAAAGCAAAACGCCAGCACGAGGCTGGCGTTTTGCGATTCAGGCTGCGATCAACGCGGCACGACCGGCTTGCGGGCTGGCTTCTTGCCTTTGCCCTTGGCGGCGTCAGTGCGTTCCTTGGCGGCCTGCTTGTTGCGCGCCATGGCCGCGGCCTTGGCTTGCTCACGCTTGTCCCACGGGTTGCTGCCGTCACTGCCACGGGGCGGCAGGCCGGTGTGCTGGGTGAGGATCCTGGTGGTGGTTTCCTTCGCAACCTTGTGGCTGCCAGCCGGCGTCGAGTTCTTGCGACGGGCGCTCTGGTAGCTGTCGGTGGCCGGCTGGTGCAACGGGATCAGTTGCTCCTTGCCCGGCCCGATCAGGTCGGCACGACCCATGCGGGTCAAGGCTTCACGCAGCATCGGCCAGCCTTTCGGGTCGTGGTAGCGCAGGAAGGCCTTGTGCAGACGGCGCTGTTCTTCGCTCTTGACGATGGTCACCGCGTCGCTCTTGTAGGTGACCTTGCGCAGTGGGTTCTTGCCCGAGTGGTACATCGCCGTGGCGGTGGCCATTGGCGACGGGTAGAACGCCTGCACCTGGTCGGCGCGGAAGCCGTTGCCCTTGAGCCACAGGGCCAGGTTCATCATGTCTTCATCGGTGGTGCCCGGGTGGGCAGCGATGAAGTAAGGAATCAGGTACTGCTCCTTGCCCGCTTCCTTGGTGTACTTCTCGAACATGCGCTTGAACTTGTCATAGCTGCCAATGCCCGGTTTCATCATCTGGTTGAGCGGACCTTCCTCGGTGTGTTCCGGGGCGATCTTCAGGTAGCCACCGACGTGGTGGGTCACCAGCTCCTTGACGTACTCCGGCGACTCGACCGCGAGGTCATAGCGCAGGCCGGAAGCGATCAGGATCTTCTTCACACCCGGCAACGCACGGGCGCTGCGGTACAGCTGGATCAGCGACGAGTGGTCGGTGTTCAGGTTCGGGCAGATGCCCGGGAACACGCAGGATGGCTTGCGGCACGCGGATTCGATTTCCGGGCTCTTGCAGGCGATGCGGTACATGTTCGCGGTCGGGCCGCCGAGGTCGGAGATGACGCCGGTGAAGCCTGGCACCTTGTCGCGGATCTCTTCGATTTCGCGAATGATCGACTCTTCGGAACGGTTCTGGATGATCCGGCCTTCGTGCTCGGTGATCGAGCAGAAGGTGCAGCCGCCGAAGCAGCCACGCATGATGTTCACCGAGAAGCGGATCATGTCGTAGGCCGGGATCTTTTCCTTGCCGTACGCCGGGTGTGGAACACGGGCGTAAGGCATGCCGAACACGTAGTCCATTTCTTCGGTGGTCATGGGAATGGGCGGTGGGTTGAACCACACGTCCACTTCGCCGTGCTTCTGTACCAGAGCACGGGCGTTGCCCGGGTTGGTTTCCAGGTGGAGCACGCGGTTGGCGTGGGCATACAGCACCGAGTCACCACGGACTTTTTCCACGGACGGCAGACGAATCACCGTCTTGTCACGGGTCATGCGCGGGCTGGCCAGGATCTGTACGACCTTGGCCTCTTCCGGGTCTTCAACCGGGCCTTTTTCCTGCTCGATGGCGCAGGCCTGGGTGTCCTGGGTGTTCACGTACGGATTGATGATCTTGTCGATCTTGCCCGGACGGTCGATACGGGTGGAGTCCACCTCGTACCAGCCTTCAGGCGTGTCACGGCGAATGAACGCGGTGCCGCGCACGTCGGTGATGTCTTCGATCTTGTGGCCCCACGACAGGCGCTGGGCAACTTCGACAATGGCCCGCTCGGCGTTGCCGTACAGCAGGATGTCGGCGCAGGCATCGATCAGGATCGAGTTACGAACGCGATCCTGCCAATAGTCGTAGTGGGCGATGCGGCGCAGGGACGCTTCGATGCCGCCGAGCACGATCGGCACGTGCTTGTAGGCTTCCTTGCAGCGCTGGCTGTAGACCAGGCTCGCGCGGTCCGGACGTTTGCCAGCCATGCCACCGGGGGTGTAGGCGTCATCGGAACGGATTTTCTTGTCGGCGGTGTAGCGGTTGATCATCGAGTCCATGTTGCCGGCCGCGACGCCGAAAAACAGGTTCGGCTCGCCGAGCTTCATGAAGTCGTCTTTGGACTGCCAGTTGGGCTGGGCAATGATCCCGACGCGAAAGCCCTGGGACTCCAGCAGCCGGCCGATGATTGCCATGCCGAACGACGGATGGTCCACGTACGCGTCACCGGTGACGATGATGATGTCGCATGAATCCCAGCCAAGCTGATCCATCTCCTCCCTGCTCATGGGCAGGAATGGCGCAGGACCGAAACATTCGGCCCAGTACTTGGGATAGTCAAATAACGGCTTGGCTGTTTGCATGACGGTGACCGGTGTTGAGATGAAAAATCGCGGGCGCGGAATATAGCACAAATTTTGACCAATTCCGACCTTTGCAGTCGGAATTGGCGGGACGGCTTTTTACTCGTCTTCGAAGTTGTAGCTGCCCGGCGCCAGGTTTTCGAAGCGGGTGTATTTACCGATAAAGGCCAGGCGCGTGGTGCCAATTGGCCCGTTACGCTGTTTACCGATGATGATTTCGGCGATGCCTTTATGCTCGGTCTCCGGGTGATACACCTCGTCCCGGTAAACAAACATGATCACGTCAGCATCCTGCTCGATCGCTCCGGATTCCCGCAAGTCGGAGTTGATCGGGCGTTTGTTCGGGCGTTGCTCCAGGGACCGGTTGAGCTGCGACAGGGCAACCACCGGGCAGTTGAATTCCTTGGCCAGGGCTTTCAACGAGCGGGAAATCTCGGAAATCTCGTTGGTCCGGCTGTCGCCGCTGGAACCCGGGATCTGCATCAACTGCAGGTAGTCGATCATGATCAGGGCAATGTCGCCATGCTCCCGCACCAGGCGTCGGGTACGCGCGCGCATTTCCGAAGGGCTGATGCCCGCGGTGTCATCAATAAACAGCTTGCGGTCATTGAGCAGGTTGACCGCCGAGGTCAGGCGCGGCCAGTCGTCATCTTCCAGGCGACCGGCACGCACCTTGGTCTGATCGATGCGACCCAGGGACGACAACATACGCATGATCAGCGATTCACCTGGCATCTCCAGGGAGTAAACCAGGACGGCCTTGTCGCTGCGCAACACGGCGTTTTCCACCAGGTTCATGGCGAAGGTGGTTTTACCCATGGACGGACGGCCGGCGACGATGATCAAGTCCGCAGGCTGCAGGCCGCTGGTCATGCCATCGAGGTCGGTGTAGCCGGTGGACAGGCCGGTGATGGCGTTGTCGGTGTTGAACAGGGTATCGATACGGTCGATGGCCTTGGTCAGCAGGTCGTTGACGCTGACCGGGCCACCGGTTTTCGGCCGGGCCTCGGCGATCTGGAAGATCTGGCGTTCGGCTTCGTCGAGAATCTCTTCAGCGGTACGGCCTTCCGGGTTGAACGCGCTGTCGGCGATCTCGGTGGCGATGCCGATCAGTTGGCGCAACGTGGCCCGCGCACGGACGATCTGCGCATAGGCCTTGATGTTGGCGACCGATGGCGTGTTTTTCGCCAGCTCGCCCAGGTAACCCAGGCCGCCCACTTGGGACGTCTGGCCTTCCTTGTCCAATTGCTCGGCCAGGGTCACCACGTCGATCGGTGAGTTCTGGTCGGCCAACTTGGCAATGGCGCGGAAGATCAGGCGGTGGTCATGACGGTAGAAATCGCCGTCCGAGACTTGATCCAGCACGCGTTCCCAGGCGTTGTTGTCCAGCATCAAACCACCGAGCACGGCCTGTTCGGCCTCGATGGAATGTGGCGGCACCTTCAGGGCGGCGGTTTGCAGGTCATATTGCTCAGGTGCGGAGATATCGTTCATGGCCACTTGGAATAGTTGGAGAATCAGGGGCTACAGAAAAACAAAAGCCAGAAAAACAAAAGGCACGACCTGTGAACAGGATCGTGCCCGATGTTAACCGCCCGGCACGCGAGGTGCCAGTCAGTTTGGTGCTGCTTAAGCTGCTACCACAACAACGCGTACGGTTGCTTCGACTTCAGCGTGCAGGTGCACGGCTACATCGAATTCGCCAACGTTGCGGATGGTGCCGTTCGGCAGACGAACTTCGCTCTTCTGCACTTCAACGCCGGAGGCGGTCAGTGCATCAGCGATGTCGTGGGTGCCGATCGAACCGAACAGCTTGCCTTCGTCACCGGCGGTGGCAGTGATAGTCACTTCCAGCTCAGCCAGTTGGGCAGCGCGAGTTTCGGCCGAAGCTTTTTTGTCTGCTGCTGCTTTTTCCAGCTCAGCACGACGCTCTTCAAACGCAGCCAGGTTGGCAGCGGTTGCAGCGGTGGCTTTGCCGTATGGCAGCAGGTAGTTACGACCGTAGCCGGCCTTAACGTTCACTTTGTCGCCCAGGTTGCCCAGGTTGGCGACTTTTTCCAGAAGGATCAGTTGCATGTGAAAATCCTCTAACTTTTAACCTTCACCGTTCGCGTTATCGGCGTCTTTCGGCGCCAGACGACCGCGAAAATCAATCAGGCCGTCGACAATGGCCAAGACCACGAGTAACGGATAGATCAGCTGCATGAACAGCAACAGCGTCACGTACAACCCCACCAGCCAGAATCTGCCCAGTCGCTTTTGCGCCACCAGCCCATGAATCAGGGATAGCCCGGCGAATACCAGCGGTACGCTGCACAACGGCACCAACAGCGCCAGGCCAAACGTCGGCCCGACCACCATGAACGCCAGCAGCAACATCGCCGGTCCAGCGGGGATTCTGATACTGCGAAATTCGCGACCAAAACCACCCGGGTTATACAACAACGCCTGCCAGTAACGCCCAAGAATCAGGCTCAGCACGCTGACAATCTGCAACAGTGCCGCTATCAGGCCGGTCAGCATCGGTGCAACCACTGACGCGAAGCGCGCTCGCTCCTCTACCGATAACTGCTGGTAGAGATCCCCGAGGGCCAGCGGCAGGATCTTTATGATCTCCTGCGCCAGCGCCTCGATTTGCGGGCGGAAAGCCGCGCCAAGCGCCAGTGAATACACCAACCCCAATGCCACGCTGACCAGCAGCGTACGGACCCAGGACTCACTTGCGCGTAAAACCAACGCAAGGGCCGATGAACCGAGCAGTACCAGAAGTACCCGTGGATCATCGAACTTCAACCACCAGACCAAGGCCGGCAGTATTCCCAGGGCAAGAACGCCAAGGGCGTCCTTCAAACCGCGCCGCAGGAGCACAAGGCAACCCGCGGCAGCACCCAACCAATACAACAACGGCAATGCTGCACATCCAGCCACTACGAGAGTGGCCTGCACACGACCGCGCATGATGAACTCAGCTAAGGCGCGCATGCATTCAATCCCTTACTACTTGTCGACTGCCCGGTCTCAGCGGCCGTGGCTGTCGGTGTAGGCCAGCAGGGCCAGGAAGCGGGCGCGCTTGATAGCGGTGGCCAGCTGACGCTGATAACGAGCTTTGGTACCGGTGATGCGGCTTGGAACAATTTTGCCGGTCTCGGATACGTAGGCTTTCAGAGTGTTGAGATCTTTGTAATCGATCTCCTTCACGTCTTCAGCGGTGAAGCGGCAGAATTTACGACGACGGAAGAAACGTGCCATTTGATAGGCTCCTTAAAAGGTCCGTGGATTACTCGTCAGCGTTATCGCTGTTGTCGCTGTCATCACTATCAGCGCTTTCAGCGCCTTCGTGCTCAGGACGGTCGCGACGCTCACGGCGCTCACTGCGGTTTTCTTCAGCCTTGAGCATCTCGGATTGGCCGGTAACGGCTTCTTCGCGACGGATGACCAGGTTACGGATCACTGCATCGTTGTAGCGGAAGTTGTCTTCCAGCTCGGCCAGGGCCTTGCCAGTGCATTCAACGTTCAGCATCACGTAGTGAGCCTTGTGAACATTGTTGATTGCATAGGCCAGTTGACGACGGCCCCAATCTTCCAGACGGTGGATTTTGCCGCCGTCTTCTTCGATCAGCTTGGTGTAACGCTCTACCATGCCGCCGACTTGCTCGCTTTGATCCGGGTGGACCAAAAAGATGATTTCGTAATGACGCATGAATGCTCCTTACGGGTTGTAGCCTGCCGCTCAAAAACGGTCAGACAAGGAGTGAATGACACTTATGGATCTTGCCGAAGGGAGGCACATGCGTGCCTGCCATGAAGGCAAGGGGCGCAATTGTAGAGAAGGGGGAGAACGGGCGCAAGGTGATTGGTGATTATTTGAACAACCCCCATACACCACAAAAACAAATGTGGGAGGGGGCTTGCTCCCGAAAGCGGTGTGCCAATCGCCAAATGCACTGGCTGATACACCGTATTCGGGAGCAAGCCCCCTCCCACATTTTGACTTGCGCCAGACTTGGCTATTTCTTGGCTTTAGCCTTGGCGCCACGCTGGCGCTGGGCTTCGAACAGGCAGACGCCCGTTGCGACTGAAACGTTGAGGCTGCTGACGCTACCGGCCATCGGCAGGTGCACCAGGTAGTCGCAATGCTCGCGGGTCAGGCGGCGCATGCCCTTGCCTTCGGCACCCATGATCAGGATGGTCGGGCCGGTGAGGTCCTGGTCATAAATGCTGACCTCAGCCTCCCCTGCCGTACCCACGACCCACAGGCCGCGCTGCTGGAGTTTCTCCAGGGTGCGCGCCAGGTTGGTCACAGCCACCAGCGGAATCACTTCCGCCGCACCACAGGCGACTTTACGCACCACAGGCGTCAAGGTTGCCGACTTGTCTTTAGGCACGATCACCGCCAACGCACCGGCAGCATCCGCCGAACGCAGGCAGGCGCCGAGGTTGTGCGGATCGGTCACGCCGTCGAGCACCAGCAACAGCGGCGCGCCTTCGGTGCGATCGAGCAGCTCGTCAAGCATCGCTTCGCCCCAGACCTGGCTCGGACTTACATCGGCGACCACGCCTTGGTGAACACCTTCGACCCAGACATCCATCTCGCGACGTTCGGCCTGGCCGATGGCGACTTTATTTTGGTTGGCCAGTTCGACCAGCGCTTGAACACGCGGCTCACTGCGCCCTTCTGCCAACCACACCTGCTTGACGCGTTTCGGGTGGTGACGCAGCAATGCTTCTACGGCGTGTACGCCGTAGATTTTTTCCAGACTCATGACTTGGCCTTAGGTTTGCGCGACCCGCCGCTTTTCGCGGGGGCCGAACCCGCTTTTGGCGGGCCTTTACGGTGTTTACTCGGCTTGCTCGACGGCTTTTCCGCCTCGCGGGACTTTCCCCCAGACGCCGCTTTACCACCGCTTTTGGCTTCGTTGAGCAACTGCTGCTTCAACTCGCGGCTCTTGCGCAGCTCGGCGTTTTTCGCCGCGGCATCGCTAGGGCGATAGGCTTCCGGGGCCTTGTCCTTGGCAGACGAACGACGCGCAGGCTTGGCGGGCGCTGGCTCGGCGACCGCTGCTTTCGCAGGAGTACCTTTGCCTTTGCTTGCCGGCGCAGTCGTTTCGCCGCCACGTTTTTTACGGCCAGTCGGCTCGGCTGGTTTATCAGGCATGCCGAAGTCGATCTTGCGTTCGTCGAGGTCGACGCGCATGACCTGCACTTCCACGGTGTCGCCCAGACGGAAGCTGCGACCGGTGCGCTCGCCCGCCAGGCGGTGATGCACAGGGTCGAAGTGGTAGTAGTCACCCGGCAAGGCGGTGACGTGCACCAGGCCCTCGACGTAGATGTCGGTCAACTCGACGAACAGGCCAAAACCGGTCACGGCGGTGATCACGCCAGGGAACGACTCGCCCACGCGGTCTTTCATGAACTCGCACTTGAGCCAATTCACTACGTCGCGGGTCGCTTCGTCGGCACGGCGCTCGCTCATGGAGCACTGCTCGCCCAACTGTTCCAGGGCCGCTTCGTCGTACGGATAGATCCGTGCCTTCGGAATGGTCATTGCACCAGCGCGCTTGACGTGCGGGGTGTTCTGCTTGGAATGGATCACGCTGCGGATCGCCCGGTGCGTGAGCAAGTCCGGGTAACGGCGAATCGGCGAGGTGAAGTGGGTGTACGCCTCGTAATTCAAGCCGAAGTGGCCCTGGTTATCGGCGCTGTACACCGCCTGGCTCAGGGAGCGCAGCATGACGGTCTGGATCACGTGGTAATCCGGACGGTCCTTGATGCTCGCGAGCAGGGCCTGGTAGTCCTTCGGCGTCGGGCCGTCCTTGCCTTTGTGCAGGGACAGGCCGAGCTCACCGAGGAACGCGCGCAGCTTCTCCAGACGCTCCGGCGGCGGGCCGTCGTGCACCCGGTACAAGGCCGGAATCTCGTGCTTTTTCAGGAATTCTGCAGTGGCCACGTTGGCCGCCAGCATGCATTCCTCGATCAGCTTGTGAGCATCATTACGGGTGGTCGGGGTGATCGCAGCGATCTTGCGCTCGGAACCGAAGACAATCCGGGTTTCCTGAGTTTCAAAGTCGATCGCGCCACGCACGTGACGAGCGCCCAGCAGCACTTTGTACAGCGCATAGAGCTGCTTGAGGTGCGGCACGACATGGCCGTACTCACCGCGCAGGGCTTTGGCTTCGCTGGTTTTCGGCTGTTCCAGGATGGTGCTGACCTTGTTGTAGGTCAGGCGCGCCTGGGAGTGGATCACCGCTTCGTAGAACTGGTAGTCGGTCATTTCGCCGGTTTTCGAGATGGTCATCTCGCACACCATGGCCAAACGGTCGACTTTCGGGTTCAGGGAGCACAGGCCGTTGGACAGCTGCTCAGGCAGCATCGGGATAACGCGCTCGGGGAAGTACACCGAGTTGCCGCGCACCTGGGCTTCGTTGTCCAGGGCCGAACCAATCTTCACGTAGCTGGACACGTCGGCAATCGCGACGAACAACTTCCAGCCGCCGGAGAACAGGCGCAGCTTGCCTGGCTTGGCTTCGCAGTAGACCGCATCGTCGAAGTCGCGGGCATCTTCGCCGTCAATGGTGACGAACGGCAGATGGCGCAGGTCGATGCGTTTTTCTTTGTCTTTTTCTTCGACTTCCGGCTTGAGCTTGGCGGCTTCTTTGAGCACAGCCTCAGGCCAGACGTGAGGGATATCGTAGGTGCGCAGCGCAACATCGATTTCCATGCCCGGCGCCATGTAGTTGCCGACCACTTCGACGATATCGCCCTGTGGCTGGAAGCGCGCAGTGGGCCAGTGGGTGATTTTCACCTCGACGAACTGGCCAACCTTGGCGGCGCCATTGCGGCCCGGGGTGATCAGCACTTCCTGCTGGACCTTCGGGTTATCCGGCACGACAAAGCCGATGCCGCCTTCTTCGAAGTAACGGCCAACGATGGACTCGTGGGCACGGGACACCACTTCGACGATCACGCCTTCGCGGCGACCGCGACGGTCGAGGCCGGAAACGCGCGCCAGGGCACGGTCGCCATCGAACACCAGGCGCATTTGCGCCGGGCTCATGAACAGGTCGTCGCTGCCATCATCCGGGATCAGGAAGCCGAAACCGTCACGGTGGCCGGCAATGCGACCGAGGATCAGGTCGAGCTTGTCCACCGGCGCGTAGGTGCCCCGGCGGGTGTAGATCAACTGGGCATCGCGTTCCATGGCGCGCAGGCGGCGACGCAGGGCTTCGAGCTGGTCTTCGGTGGTCAGACCGAATTCTTCAACCAACTGCTCGCGGCTAGCAGGCGAACCCCGATCGGCGAGGTGCGCCAGGATCAGTTCGCGGCTAGGAATAGGGTTTTCATATTTTTCCGCTTCACGAGCGGCCTCGGGATCGAGGGACTGCCAATCGGCCATTAGAGAGTTTTCACCTTGTCTATATGCGGGTTAGTTTGGCATACGCGTATTGAAACGGGAAATTTCAGGTGTCGACAAGCCCGTAAAAGCACTTTGCAGCCCCTGGAACGCACCTTGCGCGACCGCCGGCGAAATATTCCAGACTTTTTTCATGGCAGGGCTTTACAGCTCAAAATAGCCTCCGTATAGTGCGCGCCATCGACGACGGCAACGTTGTTGATGCTGCCCAGGTGGTGAAATTGGTAGACACGCCAGCTTCAGGTGCTGGTGATCGCAAGGTCGTGGAAGTTCGAGTCTTCTCCTGGGCACCAATTTCAAACTCAAGGTTCTGCCTTGAGTCTCCAAAAACCCGCGAAAGCGGGTTTTTGCGTTTCAGGCCTTTGATTTTTAACGAGAATCTTGATTTATATTTTTGAATCAGGGGTTTACAGATCAAAAAGCCCTCCGTATAGTTCGCTCCATCAACAGCGCAAGCGTTGATAATGCCCAGGTGGTGAAATTGGTAGACACGCCAGCTTCAGGTGCTGGTGATCGCAAGGTCGTGGAAGTTCGAGTCTTCTCCTGGGCACCAAATTCAGATCAAACCCGCGAAAGCGGGTTTTTTCGTTTCCGGGGTTTGAAAACCTGACCGGTGATTTCCCCCCTCGTCCGCACTTGAGAAGTTTTATCGTTTATCCTTGTAAGGATTTGTTGCACTCAAGTGAGGAAAACCCCGGATGATGATCCGCGATACCCGTCTCAAGACATCCCTTCTGCGTGGCCTGACCATCACTCTGCTCGGCCTGACCCTGCTCTCGCCCGCTGCCTATTCTGCCGACAAGGTTGCACTGACCTTGTACAACGGCCAACACAAGGAGGTCGGCGATGAACTTGCCAAGGCCTTCGAAGCCAAGACCGGCATCCACGTCAATGTGCGCAAGGGCAGCAGCAACCAGCTGGCCAGCCAGGTCGTCGAAGAAGGTGACCGCTCCCCTGCCGACGTGATCTACACCGAAGAATCGCCGCCGCTGAACAAACTCGGCGAGCAAGGCCTGCTGGCGACCATCGACGCCAGCACCCTCGACGCTCTACCCAAGGAATACGTGGCCGCCAACGGCGCCTGGATGGGCGTGACCGCACGCACCCGGGTCGTGGCGTTCAATCCGAAACTGATCGCCGAGAAAGACCTGCCCAAGTCGGTACTGGATTTCGCCGGCCCCGAATGGCAAGGCAAGGTCGGTTTCGTGCCCACCAGCGGCGCCTTCCAGGAACAGGCCGTGGCGATCATCAAGCTGCACGGTCGCGAAGCCGCTGAAGAATGGCTGACCGGCCTGCGCGCCTTCAGCAAGGTCTACAGCAACAACATGGTTGCGCTCAAGGCCGTGGAAAATGGCGAAGTCGCCACCGTCCTGGTGAACAACTACTACTGGTTCGCCCTGAAGAAAGAAAAAACCAACCTGGATTCGCAGCTGCATTACTTCACCGACGGTGATGCCGGCGGCCTGATCACCGTGTCTGCCGCTGCGGCGCTGAAATCCAGCAAGCATCCAAAGGAAGCCCAGCAATTGTTGGCCTTCATGGCCAGCGAAGAAGGCCAGCGGGTGATCACCAACACCTCCGCCGAATACCCGTTGCGCAAAGGCATGCAATCCAACCGCGGCCTGAAGCCTTTCAGCGAGCTGCAACCGCCGAAAGTCACCCCTGCCGACCTGGGCAACGCCGAAGAAGCCCTGGAACTGGAACGTGACGTTGGCTTGAACTGATGAACCCATCGCTCCCCGCCCCCGCCTTGCGCGGGGGTTTTACGCCGAGACGCAAACGCCCTTCAATCTGGTTGCTGCTGCCTGTCCTGCTGCTGGTGGGCCTGAGCCTGTTGCCGCTGGCGTATGTCGGCCTCAAGGCCTGGCAAGCGGGTTGGGCCGAGGCGGTGCATTTGCTGTGGCGGCCTTATGTGTTCGGGCTGCTGCGCAACACCCTGGCGCTGATGGTCGGCGTGACCGTGGCCTGCGGCATGATCGGCTTGTCCCTGGCATGGCTGCTGGAACGCAGCAACCTGCCGGGACGGCGTATCTGGGGAGTGATCCTGTGCCTGCCGTTTGCCGTGCCGGCGTTCGTCAGCAGCTTCACCTGGGTTTCATTGAGCGCCAATTTCGAAGGGCTGGGCGGGGCGATCCTGGTGATGACCTTGTCCAAATACCCGCTGGTGTTTCTGCCGGTGGCGGCGACCTTGCGCAATCTTGATCCGTCCCTGGAGGAATCGGCCCGCACCCTTGGACTGAATCGCTGGGGCGTGTTCTTTCGCATCACCTTGCCGTTGCTGTGGCCATCGCTACTGGCGGGGGCGCTGTTGATTGCCCTGCATATGCTGGTGGAGTTCGGCGCGCTGTCGATCATCGGCCTGCAGACGTTTACCACCGCGATCTATCAGCAATTCGAGCTGGAATTCAGTAACGCCAATGCGGCGATGCTCTCGGCGGTGCTGCTGGTGATGTGCCTGACACTGCTCTGGCTGGAATTGCGGGTACGCGGCAAAGGCCGGCACGTGCGCACCGGCCAGGGCGCAGCGCGGCATGCCGAGCAGGTTCGGCTCGGCAAATGGGCGCCGCTGGGGCAACTGTATTGCCTGCTCCTGGCGATCATTGGCAGCGGCATTCCACTGGGCATGCTGGGTTACTGGCTGGCAGTGGGCAGTTCGGCGGCATTTCCGGTTGCAGAGATCGGCGAGGCGCTGCTTTCTTCCTTGGCGTTGTCCTTGGGCGGCGCTGCGCTTTGCCTGTTGTTTGCCGTGCCTGTGGGCTTGCTGGTGGTGCGCTACAAGGGCCAGCTCGCCCTGTGGGCCGAACGCCTGCCGTACCTGCTGCACGCCCTGCCCGGCCTGGTGATTGCGCTGACGCTGGTGTACTTCGCGCTGCATTACGTGCCAGCGCTGTATCAGACGTCGGCGTTGTTGCTGATCGCTTATGCGTTACTGTTTTTGCCCCTGGCCCAGGCGCCAATCCGCACCGCGCTGAACAAGGCAGCCCCCCAGCTGGAAGAAGCGGCGAGAACACTGGGGGCGTCGTCGTTCAGTGCGTTTTGCCGGGTGACTTTACCGATTATTTTCCCGGCATTGGGCGCGGCGTTTGCGCTGGTGTTCCTGGATGCGATGAAGGAATTGACGGCGACGTTGCTGCTTAGTCCTACTGGATTGAACACCCTGGCGACTGCCGTGTGGGCGCATACCTCGAATGTGGAATTCGCGGCAGCGGCGCCCTATGCAGCACTGCTGATTCTGGTGTCGGGGCTGCCGGTATATCTGCTTACGACGCGGATGTATCTGAGCCGCTGAAGCCGCCATCGCAGGCAAGCCAGCTCCCACATTTGAGTGCATTCCAGAGTTGGAACTCGGTCGAATGTGGGAGCTGGCTTGCCTGCGATGAGGCCGGAACAGCCAACATCAAGCCCTGAACTGCCCCAGGCTCGCCTTCAACTGCGCCGCCAACCCATCCAGCACCTTGCCACTGGCGGTGGTCTCTACCACCGCCTGCGCCGCTCGCTCGGCCTGGGCATGAATGATCTCCACCCGCCCACGCACCGCATGCGCGCCTTGCGCCTGATGCTCAGCCGCACGCGTCGCCAGGCCAATCGCTGCATGCACCTGCTCTACCGAGGCCTGCACCGACTGCTGCAGGCGCACGCTGTCGCGCAATACCAGCAGACCTTCGCTGGCCTGGCGCCCGGCCTTGCCGATGGTCTCTACCGCCTCACGGGCGCCTTGCTGCAAGGCCACGATATGGGCCTGGATGTCGCCGGTAGAGCTCTGGGTTTTACTGGCCAGGGCACGCACCTCGTCCGCCACTACCGCAAACCCGCGCCCGGTCTCACCGGCTCGCGCCGCCTCAATAGCCGCGTTGAGTGCCAACAGGTTGGTTTGCTCGGCAATCCCGTGGATCACCGTCAACACCACCTCAATCTGCTCGCTCTGCTGCGCCAGGCGCTCGATCACCTTGGACCCGGCCTGCACCTGCCCCGCCAACGCCTCGATCAGGCTGCCGACCTCGGCTGAAGTGCGTGAGTTCTCATCGGTCGCCTGGCGAATATCCACCACCTGCTGCAAGGCCGCCTGCATCGCATGGCTTTCCGCCTGGGCCTCGTCAGCCATCTGCGACAGCGCCCGCAGACTTTCAGCCACCTCATCACGCTGCAAGCCGGCGGCTGCATCGGCCCCCGCATTGCGCAGGGTCATGGCGCCGATTTCCACGCCGGTACGCTGGGCCACATCACCCGCTTCGCGCACGATGGGCTGCAACTTATCCACAAAGCGATTGACCGCCGAGGCCATATCGCCGATTTCGTCCCGGCTGTTGATCTGCACGCGCTTGGTCAGGTCGCCCTCGCCTGCCGCCAGATCGTCCATTGCCGCAATCAGCAGCTTCAGGCGATTGACCACCCGGCGGCCGAGCACCACAGCAATCAGCAACAGCACGCCAAAGCCTACAACCGCCAGGCCCATGCCGATGCGCCAACGCAAGGTGCCTGCCGCCTCTTGCACGGCATTGGTGGTATTGGCGGTCATCTGGGTGGCCGTGGCTTGTGCCGACTGCAAGCGCGCGCCCATGGCGGCGGCGCTGTCAGCGGCGGCACCTTTGAGGCTGTCGCCCACCAGCTGATCACTGCTGGCGATCAACGCGGCGAAGCGCTTATCCAGCGCCGCCAGATCAACGTCTACCGAAGCGGTCGAAACCCCCATGATGACCTTGCCGATTTCCACGCCATTGGGGCTGATAGACGCCTCGAGGTAGTAGACCGCCGGATCGTTTTTCGCCGCATCCAATACCTTATCCAGGGCTCGCTCGCCCTGCCCTTTCTCGAGCAACGCTGCGTTAATCGGGTTATCCCGGTTCAGGTAGCGCGTCAGGTGCTGGCCCGTGGCATCGTCGTAGACCACGAACAACACATTGGGATTGCGCTGGGCACGCCGAGCAAATTCCGACAGCGTCGGCACGTCGCTGTCCCACATGGCGCGGGGCGCCACCGAGGCCAACAGTTGCGCCATATCGTTGGCGGAGTCCTTCAGGTCTTTTTCCAGGGTCGCACGCAGTTGCTTCTGCTCATCCTGCAGGCGCGTGGAAAGCCCCGCCGTCAGGCGCTGGCGGGTGCTGGAAGACAGGCTGTCCAGACTCGAGGTGACTTCCTTGCCGGCCTGGGCCAGTTCACCGGAAAGCTTTTGGCTGTCGACACCCAGCCGATTGTCTAAATCGGCTTCCAGGGCGGTGACCGTGCTCCGGGTCAGAGCGACGGCCACCAGCACTTGCACCAAAAGAGCGATACCTAGGGTAACGAACACCGGCCGCAACAGCCGGCTTTGTAACAATGAGAGAACGGCAGACACTGGGAATCCCTCCACCACGGGTGCCATTAATTTGATAGCACCGCGAAAGAAAGAACCATAGCAAGGGTCGTGCCGTTTACCAGGCGCAAACGACAAAGGGCTCCCGAAGGAGCCCTTTGCTTTTTACATCAACAGCTTATTAAGCGAACGGGTGACGCAGAACGATGGTCTCGTTGCGGTCCGGGCCCGTCGAAATAATGTCGATTGGCGCACCGATCAGCTCTTCAACGCGCTTGATGTAAGCGCGTGCGTTGGCTGGCAGTTCTTCCAGGGTCTTGGCGCCCACGGTCGATTCGGTCCAGCCCGGCACTTCTTCGTACACAGGCTGCAGGCCTACGTAGCTGTCAGCGTCGGTTGGGGCAACGTCCTTGCCTTCTGCATCTTTGTAGCCGACGCAGATGTTGATGGTTTCCAGGCCGTCGAGTACGTCCAGCTTGGTCAGGCAGATGCCCGAGATGCTGTTCACATCGATAGCACGACGCAGGATAACGGCGTCGAACCAGCCACAACGACGAGCACGGCCAGTAGTCGCACCGAACTCGTGACCTTGTTTGGCCAGGTGCGCACCGACGTGGTCGAAGAGTTCAGTCGGGAACGGCCCCGAACCTACACGCGTGGTGTACGCCTTGGTGATGCCGAGGATGTAGTCCAGGAACATCGGACCAACGCCCGAACCAGTCGCAACGCCACCAGCGGTGGTGTTGGAGCTGGTGACGTACGGGTAGGTGCCGTGGTCGATGTCCAGCAACGAACCCTGGGCGCCTTCGAACATGATGTCTTTGCCAGCGCGACGCAGGTCGTGCAACTCGGCAGTCACGTCCAGCATCAGCGGCGTGAGCAGCTCAGCGTATTCCTTGCACTCAGCCAGGGTCTTTTCAAACTCGATGGCTGGCTCTTTGTAGTAACCCACCAGCATGAAGTTGTGGTAATCCACCAGTTCACGCAGCTTGTCTTCAAAGCGCGGCATGTTGAGCAGGTCGCCCACACGCAGGCCACGACGTGCAACCTTGTCTTCGTAGGCCGGGCCGATGCCGCGACCGGTCGTACCGATCTTCAGCTCGCCACGGGCCTTTTCACGGGCCTGGTCCAGCGCAACGTGGAAGGACAGGATCAGCGGGCAGGAAGGGCTGATACGCAGACGCTCGCGCACGGGCACGCCTTTCTCTTCCAGCTTGGTCATCTCGCGCAGCAAGGCGTCAGGTGCAACCACCACGCCGTTGCCGATCAGGCACTGCACGCCTTCGCGCAGTACACCCGACGGGATCAGGTGCAAGACGGTTTTTTCGCCATCGATGACCAGGGTGTGGCCAGCGTTGTGGCCACCTTGGTAGCGCACTACGGCGGCAGCATGTTCGGTCAGCAGATCAACGATCTTGCCTTTGCCCTCATCACCCCATTGGGTGCCCAGGACTACGACATTCTTACCCATAACACTTGTCCTCATTCGCGCAAACTTGGTGCCGGCAGCGGCCGGCAGGAAAACTCAAGAAGCCAGTGGCGATACTTGCCAAAGCCCGTTCTGCTGAATCAATTGCCGGTCGCAGTCCGCTTCACGGGCGGCGGCCAATGGCTGCCCAGGCAAGGCCTGGACCACACGTTGACCCTCACTGCGCAACTGGCAAACCTGCTGCCAGAGTGCTGCGTCCGTACTGTCGGGCATCCAGATACCGCCAGACGGCAGTTCGACCTCAGCACGCCCCAGGGTCACCAGGGTTTTCAAATCAGTGGAAAAGCCGGTCGCCGGACGGGCACGACCGAAGTCGGCGCCGATATCGTCATAACGACCGCCCTGGGCAATGGCCTGGCCAACACCCGGGACAAACACCGCGAACACCACACCGGTGTGGTAGTGGTAGCCGCGCAACTCACCCAAATCAAAATACAGCGGCAACTGCGGGAAGCGCGCAGACAACTGCTCGGCAATCGCCAGCACGTCATCCAGGGCCGCCAATACATCAGCCGGCGCATTCGCCAGACGATCACGGGCAGCGGTCAGTACTTCACGGCCGCCACACAGATCCACCAGCGCACGCAGCATGCCCGCCAGGTCAGCAGGCACGCCCGCCGTCAAGGCAATCACTTCATCAATAGCCTTGCGTTGCAGGGCGTCGAACAACTGCTGCTCCACTTCACCCGACAAACCGGCCGCACGGGCCAGGCCGCGGTAGATGCCGACATGCCCGAGGTCCATGTGCACATCCGGCACATCGGCCAGTTGCAGCATGGCCAGCATCAAGCTGATGACTTCCACGTCGCTGCTCGGGCTGGCATCGCCATACAACTCGGCGCCCAGCTGGATCGGGCTACGGGAAGACGACAAGGCACGCGGTTGAGCATGCAGCACGCTGCCGGCGTAGCACAGGCGGCTCGGCCCTTCGCGACGCAGGGTGTGCGCATCAATGCGCGCGACTTGCGGCGTGATGTCGGCACGAAAGCCCATTTGCCGGCCCGATTGCGGGTCGATGACCTTGAAGGTGCGCAGATCCAGGTCCTGGCCCGCGCCGGTCAGCAGGGATTCCAGGTACTCGATATGGGGGGTCACGACAAACTCGTAACCCCAGCTCTGGAACAGATCCAACACCTGGCGGCGCGCGATTTCAATGCGTGCAGCTTCTGGTGGCAGTACTTCTTCGATGCCATCTGGCAGCAGCCAGCGGTCTACCGTTGCCATTACGCCATTCCCCTATGATCCGGGCGGCCAGCCCTCGGGCGAGCCTTGAGTGAAGCAGAAAATACCCGGCCCCTGCATAAACCACGCGCAAGAGCGACGTGACGAACGACCAACAATCGGCCTCGTCGGGCACTTTCCTCGAAAAACCTGTGGCGCCTGCGGAGCAAAACCACAATCAAACATGCAGACGCAAAAAAGCCGGGAATTTCCCGGCTGCCGCATCATACACCCGTTTTCTGAAAGGATCACCCCGCCCGGCATTTTAGCCGCCCGACGGAGTGATTCTCAGACTACATGCGGGTTACTTGGACTTTTCCAGGTAGCGGAAGAAATCGCTACTTGGGTCCAGCACCATGACGTCGGTTTTGTTCGCAAAGCTTTCACGGTAGGCACGCAGGCTACGGTAGAACGCGTAGAACTCCTGGTCCTGGCCATAGGCCTTGGCGTAGATCGACGCGGCTTGAGCATCACCATCACCACGGGCCTCTTCAGACTCGCGATAGGCTTCTGCCAACAGTACGCGTCGCTGACGGTCGGCATCCGCACGGATCCCTTCTGCCAGTTCGTTACCCTTGGCGCGGTGCTCACGAGCCTCGCGCTCACGCTCGGTGCTCATACGCTCGAACACGCTGCGATTCACTTCCTTCGGAAGGTCGATAGCCTTGACCCGAACATCGATCACTTCGATGCCCAGTTCTTTTTCCGCCATCGTGTTCAACGAACGCGTGATGTCAGCCATCAGCGCATCACGTTCACCGGATACCACCTCGTGCAGGGTGCGCTTACCAAACTGGTCACGCAGGCCCGATTCCAGACGGCGCGACAAACGCTCGTCGGCAATCTGCTTGAGGCCGGAGGTCGCGGTGTAGAAACGCTCGGCATCCTTGACGCGCCACTTGGCGTAGGCGTCAACCATCACGGCTTTCTTTTCCAGGGTCAGGAAGCGCTGTGTCGGTGCATCCAGGGTCATCAGGCGGCCGTCGAACTTGCGCACCTGGTTGACGTAGGGGACTTTCACATGCAGGCCCGGCTGGACATCTGCCTGGACCACGCGACCGAATTGCAGCAACACCGCGCGCTCGGTCTGAGACACGATATAGAAGCAGTTCCAGGCAGCGATGACCACGACGACGCCCACAATCAGGGCGGTCAGCGATTTATTGCTCATCAACGACTCTCCCTGGTACGTGTTTGCTGTTGCAGCAAGTCAGCGGCCGCACGGGCGCTCGCTTCGTTGGCAGCGGCAGTTGAACCGGTAGCCGGTGCGCTGGTGCTGCTACGACCACCTTCAATCATCTTGTCCAGCGGCAGGTACAGCAGATTGTTCTGCCCGCCCTTGCTGCCGGTCACGAGAACCTTGCTGGTGTTGCTGAAGACTTCCTGCATGGTGTCCAGGTACAGACGCTCACGAGTGACTTCCGGTGCCTTGCGGTACTCGGCCACCAGCTTGGTGAAACGATCTGCCTCACCCTTGGCACGGGAGACCACTTCGTCGCGGTAACCGTTGGCATCCTCAAGGATGCGCTGGGCCTGACCACGGGCTTCCGGCACGACGCCGTTGGCGTAGGTTTCAGCCTGGTTGCGCGAACGCTGCTCGTCTTCACGGGCACGGATCACGTCATCGAAGGCTTCCTGTACTTCGCGCGGTGCAGCTGCGCTCTGTATGTTGACCTGGGTTACGGTGATACCGGTGCGATAGGTATCGAGGAACCGTTGCAGGCGCTCCTTGATCTCGCTGGCCATCAATTCACGACCTTCGGTCAGCACCTGATCCATTGCGGTGGAACCCACCACGTGGCGCAGGGCACTTTCAGTCGCTTGTTGCAGGCTGATTTCCGGCTGATCGACGTTCAGCACGAAGTCCTGCAGGTTGCTGATCTTGTACTGCACGGTCAGCGGCACTTCGACGATGTTCTCGTCTTCGGTCAGCATCTGGCCCTGCTTGGTGTAGGCACGCTCACGCGTGACGTTTTCCATGTACTTCTTGTCGATCGGCGGGAAATAGATGTTCAGGCCAGGGCCGACGGTCTCGTAGTACTTGCCGAAGCGCAGCACCACGGCTTGCTCCTGCTCGTCCACCACATAGACGGCGCTGTACAGCCAGACGGCCGCCAGCACAACGAGGCCGATGCCGAGCAGGCCGTAACCACCGCCCTTGCTCGTACGACCGCCTTCGTCACCACCACCACGTTTTTTTCCACCACCGAACAACCCATTCAGGCTTTCCTGCAGCTTTCGGAAGGCCTCGTCGAGATCTGGTGGCCCCTTGCGGTCGCCATTATTGCGGCGTTTACCACCCCAAGGATCCTGATTATTCGAGTTGCCACCCGGCTCATTCCAAGCCATAGCGCTCTCCATCTGATAAAGCAAAGACGCACCCACGGCGCGCCGACCAATGCTACAGAATGCCTGTCACAGCGGCACAACCGCTTTCTCAGGCTTTTATTGCAAAGTGTGTTGTTCGATGAACTCCGTCGGCACAACACCTTCCCGACTGACCAGCCGATTCAGCTCCGAGCGCGGCAATCGAACGGCCAGCAAGCTGACACCTTCTTCGTCGTGTTCTTCTTTCTGTACCGCGCCCAGCTCGAAAAACTGTGCACGCAGTCGAGCAAAACGCTGAGGCAAGCGCAAGGTGCCAACAAACAAATCGCTGCCCAACAACTCGGCAATGGCTTGTTCAAGCAATTCCAGACCACTGCCATCACGCGCCGACAGCCAGACCCGCTGGGGCTTGCCGTTTTCGTCGCGCTGGATTTGTGGCTCAACGCCTTCAAGCAAATCGAGTTTGTTATAGACCTCGAGGATCGGCAAGTCCTGGGCACCAATCTCGCCCAGTACCACCATGACCTGTTCAATCTGCAACATGCGATCCGGTTCGGCCGCATCGATCACGTGCAGCAGCAGGTCGGAATTACTCGACTCTTCGAGCGTAGACCGAAATGCCTCGACCAGCTTGTGGGGCAAGTGACGAATGAAACCCACGGTATCGGCCAGGACAATCGGCCCCAGGTCGTCCAGTTCCAGACGGCGCAAGGTCGGGTCAAGGGTCGCGAACAGTTGGTCGGCCGCGTACACGTCCGATTTCGTCACGTTATTGAAGAGCGTGGATTTGCCGGCGTTGGTATAGCCCACCAGGGAAACGGTCGGGATATCCGCACGCATACGGCCACGTCGCGATTGTTCGCGCTGGCTGCGCACCTTCTCCAGGCGGCCCTTGATCTGTCGCAGGCGCACCCGCAGCAGACGCCGGTCGGTTTCCAGCTGGGTTTCACCCGGGCCACGCATGCCGATACCGCCACCCTGACGCTCAAGGTGAGTCCAGCCGCGAACCAGCCGGGTGCTCATGTGGTCAAGCTGGGCCAGTTCTACCTGGAGCTTGCCTTCATGGGTACGGGCGCGCTGAGCGAAAATATCGAGAATCAAACCCGTACGGTCGATCACGCGACACTCGAAGACTCGTTCGAGGTTACGTTCCTGACTGGGCGTGAGGATGTGATTGAAAATCACCAGATCGGCCTTTTCGGCATGGACCAGGTCGCGCAGTTCCTCGACCTTGCCGCTGCCAATCAGGAATTTGGCGGTTGGCCGATGACGCGGCACGTTAAAAAACGCGACGGTCTCGGCGCCGGCCGAATTTGCCAATTCCTGAAACTCCTGCGGATCTTCGCGCGCCTCAGGGTCCTGTCCATCCAAGTGAACGAGGATTACTCGCTCACCACCACCGTGGCGCTCAAAGAACAAAGGAGACTCCTATCAGGCGTTACCCGGTGCAGGCTCGGCGTCACCCTGTTCTTCGGTTGCGCTAGGCAGACGAATCGGACGAACCGGCACTACGGTCGAGATAGCGTGTTTGTAAACCATCTGGCTTACGGTGTTTTTCAGCAGGATCACGAACTGGTCGAACGACTCGATCGTACCTTGCAGCTTGATACCGTTGACCAGATAGATGGAAACCCCAACTTTCTCTTTACGTAAAGTATTCAAGTAAGGGTCTTGTAGCGAATGCCCTTTTGACATGTGCCGCACTCCTTTAAGGATCAATAATAAAAAAACGGAAAATAGATAGCTTATGGCCGTCACACCCCCAAGGATAGACGGCAATTGCAAGGACTCAGCTCAATATGGAGACCGTGCCCAAGTATTTCAAGGCGCGTGACAGATTGTCGCTGTCCAGGCTGTCCAACCAGTGCAATTCGCTCCAGCTGCGCAACCAGGTGAACTGGCGCTTTGCCAATTGGCGCGTAGCAATGATGCCGCGCTCCTGCATTTCGGCTGACGTCAGCTTGCCATCCAGATGATCCCAGACTTGGCGGTAGCCTACAGCACGTATCGAAGGCAGCCCCGGATGCAGGTCACCTCTTGAACGCAGTGCTACGACCTCCTCCACAAACCCCTGTTCCAACATAATTGTGAATCTTTGTGCAATTCGTTCATGCAGCACCTGACGATCCGCCGGAGCGATGGCCAGATTCGCCACAGTATAGGGCAATTGTGACTGTCCCGAAGCGCCTGCTTCAGTACTTTGCGCAGTTTGTTTCAGCCTGTGTTCAGTCATGGTCTGGCCACTGACCCGCCAGACTTCCAAGGCTCGCGTCAGGCGCTGGGGGTCATTGGGGTGAATCCGTGCGGCGGAAACTGGATCCACCGCGGCCAACTGGTCGTGCAGGGCTTGCCAGCCAAGGCGCGCAGCCTCTTCTTCAAGTTCGGCGCGCACCTGGGCATCGGCCGGCGGCATGTCTGCCAGGCCTTCCTGCAAAGCCTTGTAATAGAGCATCGTGCCGCCTACCAGCAGCGGAATGTTGCCCCGCGCAGTGATATCGGCCATGGCGGCCAAGGCATCGTTGCGAAAATCAGCCGCCGAATAGCTCTCACTGGGATCGATAATGTCGATCAACCTGTGCGGGTACTGGGCCAGCAGCTCTTTCGAGGGTTTGGCGGTGCCGATGTCCATGTCCCGGTAAACCAGTGCAGAGTCGACACTGATGAGTTCGCACGGCAAGACCTTGGTCAGTTCGATGGCCAGGTCAGTCTTGCCGGCGGCCGTCGGGCCCATCAGGAAGATTGCGGGGGGCAAGGCACTCATCAACGGCCGCGCAAGAACAGTTTGTCCAGATCGTCCAGGCCCATCTGAGTCCAGGTCGGTCGGCCATGGTTGCACTGGCCGCTGCGCTCGGTGTTTTCCATGTCCCGCAGCAAGCCGTTCATTTCCGGCAGGGCCAGGCGCCGATTAGCGCGGATGGCGCCGTGGCAGGCCATGGTGCCGAGCAGTTCATTGATATGGGCCTGGATACGATCACTGGTGCCGTACTCCATCAAGTCTGCCAGTACGTCAGCCACCAGCCGGTTGGCCTCGGCTTGCTTGAGCAAAGCCGGGATCTGGCGGATCGCCAGGGTTTCCGGGCCCAGGCGTTGCAGCTCAAAGCCCAGCTTCTGGAACACGCTGAGGTGTTCTTCGGCACAATCGGCCTCGCGCTGGCTGACCGCCAGGGATTCCGGCACCAGCAGCGGCTGGCCACTGAGGCCTTCGCTGGCCATGGCGATCTTCAAGCGCTCGTACATGATCCGCTCGTGGGCCGCATGCATGTCCACCAGCACCAGGCCATGGGCGTTTTCCGCAAGGATGTAGATGCCCTTGAGCTGAGCCAGGGCGTAACCCAGCGGCGGCACATCGCCCTGGCCTTCCGGCAAGGCGGCAGCACCCGACTCGGCTCCGGGCAGCGGCGCGAAAAACTCGCGATAGGCTGCCTGGGCTTCGGCCACCAGCAACGCTGATTGCGGGCGCGGCGTGTATTGGTATTGGTAACCGGCGCCAGCGCCTGAGCCAGGCGCGTTATAGCTCGGCTGGGCTTGCGGCGATTGCAGCAGGTTGGCTGCCAGGCTCATTTCACCCTGAGGTCCGAACTCACCGGCTTCCGGCCCCGTAGGACGGACGATGGCCGTGACAATCGGCGCCGCCAGTTGATCATCCGGGCGCACATCGCCCAGGGCGCGGTGCAAGGTGCCATAGAGGAAATCGTGGACCATGCGACCGTCACGGAAGCGCACCTCGTGCTTGGTCGGGTGCACGTTAACGTCAACCACCGACGGGTCGACCTCAAAAAACAGCACGAACGTCGGATGCCGCCCGTTGAACAGCACGTCGCGATACGCCTGGCGCACCGCATGGGCCACCAGTTTGTCGCGCACCGCCCGGCCATTCACAAAGAAGTACTGCAAGTCAGCCTGGCTGCGAGAGAACGTCGGCAACCCCACCCACCCCCACAACCGCAAGCCATTGCGCTCGATCTCGATCGGCAGCGCCTGCTCCAGGAACCCCGCGCCGCAGATGGCCGAGACGCGCCGGGCACGGGCCGCATCATCATGGGCCTCGTGCAGGCTGAGGATGGTCTTGCCGTTGTGGCGCAGGTGGAAAGCCACATCAAACCGGGCCAGGGCCAGGCGCTTGATGACTTCCTGCAGGTGATCGAATTCGGTTTTTTCGGCCTTGAGGAATTTGCGCCGGGCCGGGGTGTTGAAGAACAGGTCGCGCACTTCCACCGAGGTGCCCACCGGATGTGCCGCCGGCTGGACCCGGGGCGCCATGTCGCGGCCTTCGGTTTCCACTTGCCAGGCCTGGTCGGCGTCGCGGGTGCGGGACGTCAGGGTCAGGCGGGCCACGGAGCTGATGGAAGCCAGGGCCTCACCGCGAAACCCGAGGCTCATCACCCGTTCAAGGTCTTCCAGGTCACGAATCTTGCTGGTGGCGTGACGGGCCAGAGCCAGCGGCAGGTCATCGGAGGAAATCCCGCTGCCGTCGTCGCGCACTCGCAGCAGCTTGACGCCGCCCTGCTCAACGTCGACGTCGATGCGCTTGGCGCCGGAGTCGATGCTGTTTTCCAGCAATTCCTTGATCACCGACGCTGGCCGCTCGACCACCTCACCCGCCGCGATCTGGTTGGCGAGGCGCGGACTTAGCAGCTCAATGCGCGAAGTGTTGCTCAAGACTGTTTCGCTCATTATTGCGCCGCCAGTTCAGTGCCCGGGATGGTCAACACCTGACCGACCTTCAATTCATCGGTCTTCAGGTTATTGGCGCTGCGCAAGGTTGCCGCAGACACCTGGAAGCGCACCGCCAGCATCGCCAGGGTGTCGCCCGGCTGGACGCGATGGTCACGCGGCCCCTGGGCGATCTTCCCGGAGTCACGCAGCCAGGCGATATAAGTGCCCGGCGGCGGGTTCTGCTGGAAGAACTGGCGAACACCGGCGCTGATGGAACGTGCCAACGCCTGCTGATGGCTGGCAGAGGCCAGTTTCGAGGCTTCGTTGGAGTTGGAGATAAACCCGGTTTCCACCAGGATCGACGGAATGTCCGGCGACTTGAGCACCATGAACCCGGCCTGCTCCACGCGCTGTTTGTGCAGCGAGGTGACGCGACCAATGTTGCTCAGGACTTTCTGCCCGACGTTCAGGCTGGAGGTCAGCGAGGCAGTCATCGACAGGTCGAGCAATACGCCGGCGAGCATCTTGTCCTTGTCATCGAGGGATACGTTGCCAGCCCCGCCGATCAAGTCAGAACGGTTTTCACTGTCCGCCAGCCAGCGGGCGGTCTCGGACGTAGCGCCGCGATCAGACAGGGCAAACACCGAGGCACCAAACGCAGCGGCCGAAGGCGCGGCGTCGGCGTGGATCGACACAAACAGGTCAGCCCCCTTCTTGCGGGCGATCTCGGTACGGCCACGCAGCGGAATAAAGTAGTCGCCGGTACGGGTCAGCTCGGCGCGATAGCCTTTCATGCCATTGATCTGGCGCTGCAGTTCGCGGGCGATGGCCAGTACCACGTCTTTTTCATGCTGGCCGCGCGAGCCGGAGGCTCCCGGGTCTTCGCCGCCGTGACCGGCATCGATGACCACGATGATGTCACGCTTGCCCGCGGGTGCAGGTGGTGGTGGCGGCAATTTGACCTGAGGTTGCGACTGGTTGACCGGCACCGCCGGTATCGTCGCGACGCTTGGGGTTGGCGCAGGCGGCGGCGCGGCATCGGCGGCATTGTCGAACAGGTCGACTACCAGCCGGTTGCCATACTGCGCGTTGGGCGCCAGCACGAAGCTTTTCGGCGTCACGGCCTTTTTCAGGTCGATGACCACCCGCAGATCGGTCGGCGTACGTTGGGCCGAGCGCATCGCGGTAATCGGGGTATTGGCCATGGCAACTTTCAACGGCGCGGCCAGGGTCGCACCGTTGATATCAATCACCAGGCGATCGGGCGCCGTGAGGGTGAAGACGCTGTGCTGAACCGGGCCAGACAGGTCGAATACCAGTCGCGTGTTATCCGGAGCCCGCCACAGGCGAACACTTTTCACCTGTGAGGCCGCCAGTGCATTGAAAGTCATTGCCGCAAGCAACACCCCTACGACAGTAACCAACGCGCGAAAGCGCATACCTAACCCCATCAATTATTTGAATTCCAATGCCAAGGCGGCGCACCACGACTCGCCGCGCGCGCTCTGGGACAACAACTTCAGCTGACGTCCGTGCTTATGCGGGGTAATGGTAATGGTCAGGTCCGGCTTTGGCAAAAAGCCTGTGCCTTTATCTGGCCACTCGATCAGGCACAGAGCGTCCTCATCGAAGTAATCGCGGATGCCCATGAATTCCAACTCTTCGGGATCCACCAGGCGATACAAGTCGAAATGGAAGGCGCGCAGCTCGCCGATTTCGTAGGGCTCAACCAAGGTGAACGTAGGGCTTTTCACAGCACCTGCGTGCCCCAACCCGCGAATGATGCCCCGGGACAGGGTGGTTTTCCCGGCCCCCAGATCACCTTCCAGAAAGATCAGGCCCGAGCCTTTCGTCACCTGGGCGATACGGTTGCCGAGGACGACCATTGCATCTTCATCGGCCAGGAAAAGGATTACTTCAGACACGGCGATTGCTCCTCCAGCAACTGACGAATGGCAGGAATCAGGTCGCTGGCGGCCAGCCCGCGACCGTAGGTGCCCTGGCGATCTCCGGCAGTGGCATGCAGCCAGACCGCCAGGCAAGCGGCATCAAATGCCGACATGCCTTGCGCCAGTAAAGCACCGACCAGGCCGGCCAACACGTCACCCAGGCCAGCGGTTGCCATCGCAGGATGACCCTGATCACAACGGGCAACGCGACCGTCCGGGCGGGCGATCAAGCTGCCCGCGCCCTTGAGGATCGCTACTGCATTGAATTTCTGACTCAAGGCGCGCGCCACGTTAAGGCGGTCGGCCTGAACCTCGGCTGTCGAAATACCCATCAAGCGGGCCGCTTCGCCAGGATGCGGAGTGATCACGCAGTTGGCCGGCAAGCTGACGCTGCCCGTCGCCAGCAGGTTCAAGGCATCGGCATCCCAGACTTGTGGCTGCTTGGCGCTGGCCGCTACCGACAGCAGGCTTTTGCCCCAGGAAGCCTCGCCCAGGCCCGGACCGATGACGATCACGGAGATCTTTTCCAGCAAGCCCATCAACTGATTGGCCGAGTGCACGCCCACGGTCATGACTTCCGGCAGCCGCGCCAGCGCCGCTGCAACATGCTCACTGCGGGTCGCCAGGGAAACCATGCCGGCGCCGCTGCGCAGGGCACTTTCGGCACTGAGCAAGGCGGCGCCGCCAAAACCACGGTCGCCGCCGATCAGCAATAGATGGCCGAACTGGCCTTTATGGGCGTCCGGAGAACGCGCAGCGAGTTGCGGCAATTGGCCGGGCAACAGGTGCTGAACGTCGGGTATTTCGTGTTTTGTCTGCGGCATGCGTCTTCAAGCTCCGATGTCTGGCAGAATTATACGCATCTAACCTGCGGTTTCTCTTGTTCATGCCTGCTATTACCTACGACCTGCCCGCCCTCGCCCAATCGATCAAAGACTGGGGCCGCGAGCTGGGCTTTCAACAAGTGGGCATCAGCGGCCTGGACCTCGCCGAGCATGAGCAGCACCTGCAACGCTGGCTCGACGCCGGCTACCACGGCGAAATGGACTATATGGGCGCCCACGGCAGCAAGCGCTCACACCCGGAAGAACTGGTACCCGGTACTTTGCGCGTGGTGTCCCTGCGCATGGACTACCTGCCCGGCGACACACAAATGGCCCAATTGCTGGCCAAACCCGAAAAAGCCTACATCTCCCGTTATGCCCTCGGCCGCGACTATCACAAACTGATCCGCAAGCGCGTGCAGCAACTGGCCGACCGGATTCAAGCGCAGATCGGCCCGTTCGGCTTCCGCGCGTTTGTCGACAGCGCCCCCGTGCTGGAAAAAGCCATCGCCGAACAAGCCGGGCTGGGCTGGATCGGCAAAAACACCCTGGTGCTCAACCGCAAGGCGGGCAGTTACTTTTTCCTGAGCGAGCTGTTTGTCGACCTGCCATTGCCGGTCGACCCACCGCACACCACCGAACACTGTGGCCGCTGCACCGCCTGCCTGGACATCTGCCCTACCAATGCCTTCGTCGGGCCCTACGTGCTGGACGCCCGGCGCTGCATTTCCTACCTGACCATCGAGCTGAAAAGCGCGATCCCCGAAGAACTGCGCCCCATGATCGGCAATCGGGTATTCGGCTGCGATGACTGTCAGATCGTTTGCCCGTGGAATCGTTTCGCCCGGCCTACCGATGAAGGCGATTTCAAGCCACGGCACAATCTGGACAACGCCGAGCTGGCCGAATTGTTCATGTGGGATGAGGACAAATTCCTCAGCAGCACCGAAGGCTCGCCCCTGCGCCGCGCCGGTTATGAGCGCTGGCTGCGTAACCTGGCGGTGGGTCTGGGCAATGCGCCATCAAGCATTCCGGTGCTGGAAGCGTTGAAGGCACGTCGGGAATATCCGTCCGAACTGGTGCGCGAACACGTGGAATGGGCGCTGAACCAGCACGCCGAACGTCAGTGCACGTCGTCGTTGTAGACGAACTTGGGCATTTCCCAATGGAAGCGGATCGCCAACAGGCGCAATAGAAAGCCGCTGAATAGCGTCAGCAGGATTGATTGCTCGCTGGGCAGTTCCAGATAGATGCACAGCATGTAAAACCAGGCGGCCAGGAACGACACGCTGGCGTACAGCTCGCGGCGGAAGATCAGCGGGATGTCGTTGCAGAAGATGTCCCGCAGGATGCCGCCGAATACCCCGGTGATCACCCCGCTGACTGAAGCCACCAGCATACCGTGGCCCATTTCCAGGGCGGTCATGCTGCCGATCAGGGTGAAGGCCACCAAGCCGACGGCGTCCAGCGCAAGGAACAGTGAGCGCAGGTGGCGCATCAATGGGGCGATGAAGATCGTCACCAGGGCCGCGACGGAGGTCAGCACCAAGTATTCCGGGTGTTTGACCCAGGTCAGCGGGTAGTGGCCGAGCAACACGTCACGCACCGAACCGCCGCCCAGCGCCGTCACGCAGGCGATCAGCACCACACCAAACCAATCCATCCCGCGCCGCCCGGCGGACAAGGCGCCGGTCATGGCTTCGGCGGTGATGGCGACGAGGTAGAGCATCAGCAGCATGGTGGCGATCCTTGCAAAGAGGCGCGCAGTCTAATCATTTGGTGATGGCACCAAAAGGGGGCGAGTCCTTAAGAACTTAAAGCTCTTCCTAATGTGGCGAGGGAGCTTGCTCCCGTTGGACTGCGCAGCAGTCCCATTTTTCAGGGCCGCTTCGCAGCCCAGCGGGAGCAAGCTCCCTCGCCACAAAAACGCCTCACCACGACTCAAATCAGAACTTGATGAAATGCTTGCGGTAATGCTGCAGCTCGGCAATCGACTCGCGGATATCGTCCAGCGCCAGGTGGGTGCTGCCCTTGTGGAAGCTGTCCTTGACTTCCGGCGCCCAGCGCGCGGCCAACTCCTTCAAGGTCGACACATCCAGGTTGCGGTAGTGGAAGTAGCTTTCCAGCGCCTTCATGTGGGTATAGAGAAAGCGGCGATCCTGGCAAATGCTGTTGCCGCAGATCGGCGACTTGCCCTTGGGCACCCACTTTTCCAGGAAGGCGATGGTTTCAGCTTCAGCCTCGGCCATGCTCACGCGGCTGTCGCGCACACGCTGGGTCAGGCCCGAGTTGCCGTGGGTGCGGGTGTTCCACTCGTCCATGGTGGCCAGCACCGCGTCGCTGTGGTGAATGGCTATCACCGGACCTTCGGCCAAGGTGTTGAGGTTGCTGTCGGTGACAATGGTCGCCATCTCGATGATGACGTCGGTGTCAGGGTTCAGACCGGTCATTTCCAGATCGATCCAAATCAGGTTCTGTGGGTTTTGCATGTCGTGGTTCCTTGGCACCTTGGCGTAGCTGCGCAGTTTAGCAGGCAGGGCGTGCTAGACTCGCGACCGTTTTACCTAACCTTTGCATTATCGACACGGAACACCAATGGCCAAACGCCAGCTTAACCGTCGCCAAAACTGGCGCATCGAAAAGATTCAGGGTGAACGCGCTGCCCGCGCCGCCAAACGTGAATCCTCCGCCGTAGAAGCGCTTGAGGGCGGCGACCTGGGCCCCGAGCAAACGGGCCTGGTGATCGCGCACTTCGGTGTGCAGGTCGAAGTCGAGGCCACCGAAGGCGATCACGCCGGCCAGGTGTTCCGTTGCCACCTGCGCGCCAACCTGCCTGCGCTGGTGACCGGCGACCGGGTGGTTTGGCGTGCCGGCAACCAGGGCATCGGCGTCATCGTCGCCCAGTTGCCGCGCACCACCGAACTGCGTCGCCCCGACAGCCGCGGCCAGCTCAAGCCGGTGGCGGCCAACGTCGACATGATCGTCATCGTCTTCGCGCCACTGCCCGAGCCCCATGCCAACCTGATCGACCGCTACCTGGTAGCTGCCGAACACGCCGGCATCCGCCCGCTGTTGCTGCTGAACAAATTCGATCTGATCGACGAGCACAACGCCCCGGCGCTCAACGCGTTGCTGGCGGTGTACCGCACCCTCGGCTACCCGGTGCTGGAAGTCTCGGCGCATCACGGCAATGGCATGGAACAGTTACAGACCGAACTGGATGGACGCATCAGCGTGTTCGTAGGCCAGTCGGGCGTGGGCAAGTCGTCCCTGGTCAACAGCCTGTTGCCGGAAGTCGAAACCCGTGTTGGCCCGCTGTCGGAGTTGTCCGGCCAGGGCACCCACACCACCACCACCGCGCGGTTGTTCCACTTCCCGGGTGGCGGCGAGCTGATCGACTCCCCGGGCATCCGTGAATTCGGCCTGGGCCACGTGAGCCGCGCCGACGTGGAAGCGGGCTTTATCGAGTTCAACGATTTGATCGGCACCTGCCGCTTCCGCGACTGCAAGCATGACCGCGAGCCAGGTTGCGCCCTGCTCAAGGCACTGGAAGACGGCCGCGTGCAGCAGCAGCGGATGAACAGCTATCGCTCGATCATCGCCAGTTTGCCTGAGACCACTTACTAAGCTGCGAATCGGGGCCGTGCCATGCTTTGACACACATAAAGCATGGCTCGGAACCCCCATCCCCATTGATTAAATCAAGTCAGCCATCAAGAATCCGCTGCAACTGGGCGGCCCATGATGCAAGCCAGCTTGAATTCGATTTTCCCAATGCTCATACTCGCTCCGTCACCAGCGCAAGCTGGCAGGAGTCTGGATCCTTTTCGGGGTTGATCCAGCGGCGCAGAAGGGGCGAAGCAAGCTCCACTGCGTGTCGAATGAAGCCGCCTTCGGGCGGCTTTGCTTTTTCCGGGGAATCGACGATTGCCTCTCTACTACCATCCTAAACAAGGCGATGTTCTTCTATGCGACTTCACACGGGGCTTTGTGGCTCCTGAAATGCTGAAGATCCGCAAAGTCGTCGTCATATCGCCTACTGCCACACACAAGCGCAAACTGTGCACAGTGGTCCCGATCTCCTCCACTGCTCCCGACATTCAGTACGACTGGCACCATTTATTGCGGATCAATCCACTGCACACCGATGGCTATAAAGCGCTATGGGTGAAATGCGACATGATCTACACCGTCAGTTTCGAGCGACTGGACAAGCTGCACAGAAAGACCAGGACCACAGGGCGAGAGTATTTTGTACCGCGTCTGGGCGCAGAGGATATGCGAGGCGTGATTGACGGAGTGAAAGCTTATCTCCCCCTCTGATACATCGCTCAAAAAAATGCCCCGAGAGTTCGGGGCATTTTTTAATTGTCGAAACAACACTCATGAACCAGTGGCTGGCTGAGTCGGATCCTTCATTCCACCGTCATCAAACAGGTTCAGCTTCTGCCGCAGCTCATGGGCTGGCAGCGGCTCCTGATCGGGCGGCAGTGCGTTCGGGTCTGCCGGCACTTCGCCCGGCGCACCCTCACCCTGGGTCGGTACCGGCGGTGCTGCGTGCTGGTCACCTTCAATCGCCCGCTGGGCTTTTTTGGTCAGCACGACGATATCGATGCGTCGGTTGATCGGGTTGAACGGATCCTTGGGATCAAACAGCTGCGAGGAAGCAAACCCCACCACCCGCGCCACTTGAGGGTCCGGATAGCTACCAGCGACCAGTGCACGACGCGCGGCATTGGCCCGGTTGGCCGAGAGCTCCCAGTTGCCGAAATCGCCCTGCCCGGCATACGGCTTGGCGTCGGTGTGGCCGCTGATGCTGATCTTGTTCGGCACCGCCTTGATGGTGTCGGCCATGGCCAGCAGGATGTCTTCAAAGTACGGCTTCAACCGCGCGCTGCCAGAGTCGAACATCGGCCGGTTGGCGGCGTCCGTGATCTGGATGCGCAAGCCATCGGGCGTGATCTCGAAGGAAATCTGATCCTTGAACTTCAGCAGTTGCGGGTTTTCCTCAACCTTGGTTTGCAGCTCTTGCAGCAGCAATTCCAGGCGCTCCTGCTCAACCTGGTCGGCCATGCTCTCGACGGTATCGCGTTCGATCGGGATTTTTTCCTGAGGCGAGTCGGTCTTGATTTCCGGGTTGATGGTGCGCTCGGGCGCCAGTTGCGGCGAACCACCGAGGTCGATCACAAAAGGCGTGCCGCTCTCGGAGAAACCGATGGGGTCCTTGAAGTACCCGGCGATGGCGATCTTCTGTTCCGGCGTGGCGGTGGACATCAGCCACAGCACCAGGAAGAACGCCATCATCGCCGTCGCAAAGTCGGCGAAGGCGATTTTCCAGGCGCCGCCATGGTGCCCCGCAGCGAAGCGCTTGACGCGCTTGATGATGATCGGCTGGTTGTTTTCCATGGCTTAGCGACCGCGAACCGCTTGTTCCAGCTCAGCGAAGCTTGGACGGTGCTTCGGATACAGAACCTTGCGCCCGAACTCTACCGCCAGCGATGGCGGCATGCCGGAAGCCGATGCCACCAGGCACGCCTTGATGGCTTCGTACAGATTCACTTCTTCCTTGGCATCGTGGGCCAGGGACGTGGCCAGCGGGCCGAAGAAGCCGTAGGCCGCGAGAATACCGAAGAAGGTGCCCACAAGTGCCGCACCTACGTGCATGCCGATGGCCTTCTGGTCGCCTTCGCCGAGGGAAGCCATGGTCACCACGATCCCGAGAACCGCAGCAACAATACCGAAACCGGGCATGCCGTCAGCGACACCGGTCACAGCGTGGGACGGGTGCTCCAGCTCTTCCTTGAGGCTGAACAGTTCCATGTCGAACAGGCCTTCCAGCTCATGGGGCGCCATGTTGCCGGACGACATGATGCGCAGGTAATCGCAGATGTAGGCGGTCATGCGCTCGTCTTTGAGCACCGCCGGGTACTTGGCGAAAATCGGGCTCGCGGCGGCGTCCTCGATATCACCTTCAATGGCCATCATGCCTTCGCGGCGGCTTTTGTTGAGGATCTCGTAGATCAGCCCCAGCACTTCCAGGTAGAAGGTGTGGGAGAAGCGCGAGCTGAACATGCCCAGCGACTTCTTGATCACGTGCATGGTCATGTAGCCAGGGTTGGCTTGCAGGAATGCACCGAACGCCGCACCGCCGATAATCAGCACTTCGAAGGGCTGGATCAGCGCCGCAATCTTGCCGTGGGAAAGGACGTATCCGCCGAGCACGCTCGCGATGACGACGATGATGCCGATAATTTTAGCCATAGGGGATGAGTACTTGCGCCGTCGGGTTCAGGGTCATATTCGCCAGAGTTGAAAACTCTTGTTCTACTTATCGGCAAATCTGCGCCAGACTATAGCCCGTTATGGCGAAAAACCAGTTCGGCCCGTCCCGGGCGTGTTGACCGTAAGTGATGATCGCGCCCCAATCATGGCAAATGAAACGACAGTCCCAACTCAAAAACCCACGACGCTTGCCGCTTGGATAAAGCGTCTGGACGATGTGCTCTTGCCTGTTCCACAGGCGAGTCACGACCGGGTCTGCAAGGCCATCGGCGACAACCGCAGTTCGTTGCGCGATATTGCAGAGTTGATGCAGAACAGCCCCGCGCTGGTGCTCAGCGTGATGCGTGAGGCCAACAACCAGGCCCACGGCAGCCTCGCGGAACCGGCAGAAAACCTCGAAGTGGCGATCAATCGCCTCGGCCTCAAGCGCACCGAAGAACTGCTGCGGCGCCTGCCTTCCGTGCCACTGAATGAAATCCCCGTGGCCCTGCGCCAATTGCAGATGATCAGCCAGCACGCCTCGCAACAAGCCAGCGGCCTGTTCGCCAGCCGCTTGGCACGCCTGTGGCAAGACATTCATTGGGGCAGCCTGCTGTTTCTTTCGCCGCTGTGGCCGATGGCGATTGCCTATCCCAAGCTGCTGGAAGCATGGGAACTGCGGGTGATCCACAAGGGTGAATCGGCCCGCATAGTCGAACAGGATCTGTTCGGCGTGCGCCTGCTGGACCTGTGCCTGGGGTTGACCGAAGCCTGGCGCCTGCCAATCTGGGTGTCCCAGGGTTATACATTGCTGCTGACGGAACAGCGGTTGCTGGCCAAGGCACTGCGCATTGCCCGCGAAGACGAGCCGTTGCGCCAACAGCAGTTGCTGGATGCCGACCCGAACCTGCGCCGCTGGCTGAACCAGCCGGCCAACACCGTGCTGTTGGCCAATGGCTTGGCGTTGGCGGCACAGGAGTCGTGGACCTGCCCGCACACCCAACGCTGGCAATACCTCACTGCGCTATACCTGCAGCAACCGTTGGCCGAAGTGCAGCAGCAGTCTCACCAACACGCAGCGATCAGCGCCCGCACGACCCTGATGCGCGATCTTTGGCACCCGGCGCTGTCGCTGATCTGGCCCTGGGATGTGCAGCGCGTTCACCACGGCTTGCTGCCGGCACCGCCGCCCACCGCCGAATCCCTGGCGATCTGGCGCAAGCGCTGCACCGAATTGCTGGTGGAGCCGAGCCGCTTTGCCAATGCCATGCACCTGACCACCTGCGCCAAGGAAGCCCTGGTGGCCTGCGGAATGCAACGGGTGATGCTGCTGATGGCGGACAAAACCCTGAGCACCTTGCGCGTGCATCAAGTCGACGGCCTGCCCAAGGACGCCGACCACATGAGCCTCGACGCGACACAAAGCACCCTGCTGCAACGCCTGCTGGCCAAGTCCGCCCAGGTGCGCCTCAACCCCGACAACCACGCCCAGTTCTCGGCGCTCTTGCCGCCGGAACTGCGCCGCCTGTTCAAAGGCGAACACCTGCTGCTGCGCTCCCTGAGTTGCAATGGCCGGGTGGTGATGCTGATGGTGGCCGACCAGGGCAGCGGGCCGTTCTCGGAAACCACCGTGCAAGCCTTCGGCAAAACCGCCCAATGCATCGAAAAGGCCCTGCACAGCTTTACCAACCGCAGCGCCTGAAGCTTGCGCTACAATCGCCCTCCTTTAGCGCCCAACTTTTATGCCCAGGAGACCTCACATGCCTGACTTCTCTGGCTTGCCGCTGGTCATCGAGCCCAGTGACCTGCTCGGTCGCCTTGATGCCGAACACCTGATCCTGGTGGACCTCACCAGCGCCGCGCGTTACGCCGAAGGGCATATCCCTGGCGCACGCTTTGTCGATCCCAAACGCACCCAACTGGGCCAGCCACCGGCGCCGGGCCTGCTGCCGGGCAAGGCCGATCTTGAAAAACTGTTCGGCGAACTGGGCCACACCCCGGATGCCACCTACGTGGTGTACGACGACGAAGGCGGTGGTTGGGCCGGGCGATTCATCTGGATGCTCGATGTGATCGGCCACCAGAAATATCACTACCTCGACGGCGGGCTGCTGGCGTGGCTGGAAGAAAAGCACCCGCTGTCCACCGAAGTACCGGCCAGCGCCGGCGGCCCGGTCAGCCTGACGCTGCATGAAGAACCCACCGCCACCCGCGAGTACCTGCAAAGCCGCCTCGGCGCTGCCGACCTGGGCATCTGGGACGCTCGTGGCCCGCTGGAATACTCCGGGGAGAAAGTCCTCGCGGCCAAGGGCGGACACATCCCGGGCGCGGTGAACTTCGAATGGACCGCCGGCATGGACAAGGCGCGCCAACTGCGCATCCGCCGCGACATGCCACAGATCCTCGAAGACCTCGGGCTGACCCGCGACAAAGAAATCATCACCCACTGCCAGACTCACCACCGTTCTGGCTTCACCTACCTGGTGGCCAAGGCGCTCGGTTATCCGCGAGTCAAAGGTTATGCCGGTTCCTGGGGCGAATGGGGCAACCACCCCGACACCCCCGTTGAGATTTAAGGTTTAAGGACAGTTAATGAAAAAGCAGTTGTTCATCCTCAGCCAGTACTTGCTGCCCCACCACCTGCTGTCGCGTCTGGCCGGCTGCATTGCCGAATGCCGCGTGCGCTGGTTCAAGAATGCGTTCACCAGCTGGTTTGCCAAGCGTTATCAAGTGGACATGTCCCAGGCCCTGGTTGAAGACGTGACCGCCTACGAGCACTTCAACGCCTTCTTCACCCGCGCGTTGAAAGAGGGTGCACGGCCGCTGGATCAGACCCCAGGCGCGGTGTTGAGCCCGGCCGATGGCGCGGTCAGCCAGTTGGGCCCGATTGAACATGGCCGGGTGTTCCAGGCCAAGGGCCACAGCTTCAGCGTGCTGGAATTGCTGGGTGGCGATTCGGCCGTGGCTGCGCCGTTCATGGGCGGTGATTTCGCCACGGTCTACCTGTCGCCGAAGGACTACCACCGGGTGCACATGCCACTGGCCGGCACCCTGCGGGAAATGGTCTACATCCCTGGCCGCATCTTCTCGGTAAACCAGACGACCGCCGAAAACGTGCCAGAGCTGTTTGCACGTAACGAGCGTGTTGCCTGCATTTTCGACACTGAACGTGGCCCGATGGCGGTGGTGTTGGTGGGCGCAATGATCGTGGCATCGATCGAGACCGTCTGGGCGGGCCTGGTAACACCACCGAAGCGCGAGCTGAAAACCTTCCGCTACGACGAAGCTGCCCGCGGGCCGATTCACCTGGAAAAAGGCGCGGAGCTGGGACGCTTCAAGCTGGGTTCGACGGCGATCGTGCTGTTTGGGCCGGACCAGGTGAAATGGTCGGAAGCACTGCAGGCGGGAACGCCGGTGCAGATGGGCCAGGGCATGGGTTTGCCGAAAGCCTGACCTAGCGATCATTCCCACGCTCTGCGTGGGAATGCATCCCGGGACGCTCCGCGTCCCAACCTCAAAATCGGACGCGGAGTGTCCAGGGCGGCGTTCCCACGCAGAGCGTGGGAACGATCTTCAGAGCTGACCGTCGCGGTCGCGGAAGCCCAACAGGTACAACACCCCATCCAGCCCCAGGGTCGAAATCGCCTGCTTGGCCGATTGCTTGACCAGCGGCTTGGCGCGAAACGCCACACCCAACCCGGCAATCGCCAGCATCGGCAAGTCATTCGCCCCATCGCCGACCGCAATGGTCTGCTCCAGACGCAATCCTTCCTTGTGTGCCAACTCCCGCAGCAGATCAGCCTTACGCTGTGCGTCGACAATCGGCTCTACCGCCACGCCCGTCACCTTGCCGTCCACCACTTCCAGCTCGTTGGCGAACACATAGTCGATGCCCAGCTTGGCCTGCAATTGCTTGGCAAAGTAGGTGAAGCCGCCTGACAGGATCGCGGTCTTATAGCCCAGGCGCTTGAGTTCGGCGAACAGGGTTTCAGCGCCTTCAGTCAGGCGCAGGGACGCACCGATGGAGTCCAGCACGCTCACATCCAGGCCCTTGAGCAGCGCCAGGCGCTCCTTGAAGCTGGCACGGAAATCCAGCTCACCGGCCATGGCGCGCTCGGTGATTTCCGAGACTTGCTCGCCCACACCCGCAGCCTTGGCCAATTCGTCAATGACTTCGGCTTCGATCAGCGTCGAGTCCATGTCGAACACCGCGAGGCGGCGATTGCGGCGGAACAGTGAGTCTTCCTGGAAGGCGATATCGACGTTCAGCTCCTGGGCAACGCTCAGGAATTCGGCACGCAGGGCCTGAGGATCTGCCGGCTCACCGCGTACGGAGAACTCGATGCAGCCCTTGCCCTTGTCCGCTGGCGTGTCCAATGGCATGCGACCCGACAGACGGTCAATATGGTCGATATTCAAACCGTACTGAGCCGTGATCGAACTGACACGCTGCAATTGCTCCGCCGTCACCTTGCGGGTCAACAGCGTCACAATGTGGCGTTTCTTGCCCTGGCCGGCCACCCAGCTCTGGTAATCCTCTTCGGACACCGGGGTGAAACGCACCTGCTGATCGAGCTTATACGCCGTAAACAGGATGTCCTTGAGCACGGACGAAGCCTGCTCGGTGCTGGGAATTTCCACCAGGATGCCGAACGACAGCGTGTCGTGAATTACCGCCTGGCCGATGTCGAGAATGTTCACACCACCCTGGGCCAGAACACCGGTAATGGCTGCGGTGAGACCCGGACGGTCCTCACCGGTGATGTTAATCAGGACAATTTCGCGCAAAGCGCACCCCCGAGCTGGAAAAAAACCGCATTCTACCCACTTTCAGTGACCATCGGGCACAGCCAGCGCTTTGCCGGTCTTGGGCCTGTCGCTATACTGCGCGTCAACTTCACGGACTAAAGAGCCGAGCTTAAGTGAACCGGCCCACGCCAGTAAAAACCGATAACTTCTTCCTGCTGATCTTCCGGGCACTGCGCCACCGCCGTGTACCGATCGCATTACGCATCGCCAGCCATAACGTGATCCTGGTCGCCCTGGCCCTGGTCATCTACGCCTGCGTGATGGGTTTGCAGTTCAAGCAGGCCATGCACGAGCAAGCCGACGCCCTGGGCGAGAGCCTGACCACCCAGACCGCCACCTCGGCGACTGAGTTGTTGGTGTCCAACGACATCCTCAGCCTCAACGTGCTGCTCAACAACCTGACCAAGAACCCGCTGGTGGCCCACGCCGCTATCTATAGCGTGGACAACCGGATCATGGCCGAAGCCGGGCAACGCCCGAAAAACGGCCTGCTGGGTGAAGCCGAAGGCCTGTACCAGAGCAATATCACGTTTCAGGACGTGAAGGCCGGCCAACTGCGCATCAGCCTGGACATGCAACAGTTCCAGCAGCCGATGACCATCAGCCTGCAAAGCATGGGCATCCTGAGCGCGATCCTGCTCGCACTGTCCCTGGCCTTGAGCCTGCGCCTGGGCCGGCATATCTCCACGCCACTGATGCAACTGCGTATCTGGCTGCGGGACATCGACGAGCACACCCCGGCCACCGACCGCCAGGACGAAATCGGCGACCTCGCCCGCCAGCTGCACACCAGCTTCGCGCCGGAGCCTGTGGTGCCCGAGGTTGAACCCGAGCCCGAGTTCGACGACACCGAGTACGAAGACGACGAGCCCGAGTTTGAAGTGCGCAACCTGCGCGACCCGAGCTTCGACGAATCCGCGCCTGTGGCAGGTCTCAAGCCGGCAGCCCGCCATGTGATCAAGGCCGAAGAAGACGAACTGGACGAAGAAGACCCATTCGCCGATCTTCGCGACAACTCAGCCCCAACCACCACCGTGCCGCAACCGGCACCTGTGCGCAGCACCCAGCCCCAGCACAGCGCCGTATTGGCCGTGCAGTTGGGCGCACAGGACCAGCTGCGCCGCTTGCCGCGAGCACGCCTGACCGAGTTGCTGGAGCGCTATCGTGATTGCCTCGACCAGGCGGCCTCGCTGTATCAGAGCGAGCTGCACACCCTGAACGATGGCAGCACGCTGATGCTGTTCCACAGCGAAGACAGCGGCGAAGACTACCTGACCAACGCCATCTGCTGCGGTGAGCTGCTGCGGGCCTTGGGCCATGCACTGCAAATCGAAGTGGCCGACAGCGGCATCACCTTGCAGTTGCAATTGGGCCTGACGGTAGGCGGCGATCTGTATGGCATGAGCCAGATTGATCTGCTGCTGACCGAGATTGCCCAGGACGCCCTGGCCTTGTCGCAACACAGCCGCAACCTGCTGCTGGTGGAACGCAAGATCAGTGACGACGTGCTGATTCGCCAGCGTGCGCGGATCCGCCCGATTGCCAGCCCTGAGGGTGCGTGCTGTGTGGAGCGGTTGATGGAGCCTTACCCGTCGATGCTTGAGCGCCAACTGGCGCGGATGCATGAGACGCGGGCGAAGAACTAAAGAACAACGCTGAACCCCTGTGGGAGCGGGCTTGCTCGCGAAAGCGGTGTATCAGAAACACATTTGGTGACTGACACTCCGCTTTCGCGAGCAAGCCCGCTCCCACACTTGATCTGCGAACGACTCAGATCCCGCATAAACAAAAAAGGCCCGCTCATCAGCGGGCCCTTTTGTTGGTCTGTATTCAGGTCAGAACCTGAACACTTCCATATCCGTACGAATCGGCACGGCCATCGGCATCTTCGGCTTTTCCGGTGCCGCCGCCTTAGGCTGCGCCGGAGCCTGTTTGCGTGGTGCCTCTGCAACCGCCGGCTGATTGGCCAATGGCTTGAGAGCGACGGACAGCTGCTCAGCCAAACGTTGCAACAACACACCCTGGGCCTGGACCTGGGACGCGGTGCTGCCGGCGTGCTCTTCCTGCAGGTGCACGATGCGGTTATCCCGCACCTGGCCACGGCGGTCGATCAAGCGCCACTGTGCGTCGAGGATAGCAGGCTGCGAAACACCCGAGTCCAGCCGCGTAATCGTCAGCAGTACCTGTACGTCCGGGGCAAAACCCAACGGCGCCGGCGCCAGGACCACACGCTGGCTGTCCAGATGGCCCGCCACCTGACGCAACATCAACTGATTGATGTCGGACGAAAGGCTACCGGCCCAACGGCCATCGGTGGAACCTTGCAGGCTGCCGTCGTTCTGACGTTGCAGCAGGGTTTCACGTTGCAGGTAGTCAGCCACCACAACAGGGCCAAGCAATACGGCCATGCCGGCACTTTGTGCAGGCTGAGCCGGACTTCCACTGTCCAGCTGATACAGCGACACAGGTTGATGTGTGCTGCAACCCGCCAGGCCCAAAACGCCAGCGAGCAACAAAAATAAAGGAAGGCGCGGAGCAGTCATCATCCCATCCAGGTGGCTGCCACAAGGCGAACCACAATGTAATACTCAAAAATAACCTGTACGCGCTCAGCCACGCCGGCGCTGGAAAGGCCATATCATCCGTGAATATGCGCCATGACTCCAGCGCGAAAGCGTCGATCTACGGGTTAAATCGTAGATCGGGCGCTCTATATCGCCTTAAACGGGCGTTTCCACCAGTAAAGCGTCCACTCGCTGGAAGCCGCGCGGCAGTTTATTGCCGCGACGACCCCGCTCACCCTTGTAGTGCTCAAGGTCGTCAGGGCGCAGTGACAACGTGCGCTTGCCGGCCTGCAACACCAGGGTCGAGCCTTCCGGGATCACGGCGATGTCGGTCACGTACTCTTCGCGACTGGCCACCCGCTCCCCGGGGATACCAATGATCTTGTTGCCCTTGCCTTTGCCCAGCTGCGGCAAATCGCTGATCTTGAACACCAGCAGGCGCCCTTCGGTGGTCACCGATGCCAGCCAGTTGCCTTCACGGTCTTCCACCGGACGCGGCAGGATCACCTTGGCGTTGTTCGGCAGGCTCAACAACGCCTTGCCCGCCTTGTTCTTGGCCTGCAGGTCTTCACCCTTGACCACGAACCCGTAGCCCGCATCGGAGGCGATGACGTACAGCGAATCATCGTCCGGCAGCAGCACGCATTCAAAATTCGCACCCGGCGGCGGTGTCAGGCGCCCGGTCAACGGCTCGCCCTGCCCCCGCGCCGACGGCAACGTATGCGCCGGCACCGAATAACTACGACCGGTGGAGTCGATAAACACCGCAAACTGGTTGGAACGCCCCGCCGCCGCAGTTTTGAACCCGTCGCCAGCCTTGTACGACAGGCCGGTGGCGTCAATATCATGCCCCTTGGCCGAGCGAACCCAACCCTTTTCCGACAGAACGACGGTAATTTTCTCGTTGGGCAGCAGCTCGGTTTCGGTCAGGGCCTTGGCTTCGGCACGCTCGACAATCGGCGAACGGCGATCATCACCATAAGTTTCGGCATCCTTGATCAGCTCGGTGCGCACCAGCTTCTTCAGCTTGGCTTCGCTGCCCAGCAGGGCCTGGAGCTTGGCTTGCTCCTTGAGCAACGCGTCCTGCTCGTCCCGCAGCTTCATCTCTTCCAGACGCGCCAACTGACGCAGACGGGTGTCGAGGATGTAGTCAGCCTGGATTTCGCTGAGCTCGAAGCGCGCGATCAGCTCGGCCTTCGGGTGCTCGGCGGTACGGATGATGTGGATCACTTCATCCAGGTTGAGGTAGGCAATCAGCAAGCCGTCCAACAGGTGCAGGCGGCGCTCGACCTTGTCCAGGCGGAATTGCAGGCGGCGACGCACGGTCTGCACCCGGAACTCCAGCCACTCCACCAGCAATGCCCGCAGGTTCTTCAACTGCGGCTTGCCGTCCAGGCCAATGATGTTGATGTTGACCCGATAGCTGGACTCCAGCTCGGTGCTGGCGAACAGATGCTGCATCAGCACTTCGTGGTCGACCCGGCTGTTGGTCGGGATGATCACGATGCGGCACGGGTTCTCGTGATCGGACTCGTCACGCAGGTCGGCGACTTGCGGCAGCTTCGACGGCTTGGCCTGCATCAACGCAGCAATCTGCTCCAGCACCTTGGCGCCGGATACCTGGTGTGGCAGCGCGGTGACGATGATGTCGCCGTCTTCGATGTGGTACACGGCGCGCATGCGCACCGAGCCTTTACCGGTCTGGTAGATTTTCAGCAGATCGGCGCGAGGCGTGATGATTTCCGCTTCAGTCGGATAGTCCGGGCCCTGAATGTGCTCACACAACTGCTCGACCGTAGCCTTCGGCTCATCCAGCAAGCGCACGCACGCGCTGGCCACTTCCCGCAGGTTGTGGGGCGGTACGTCAGTGGCCATGCCCACGGCGATGCCGGTGGTGCCATTGAGCAGGATGTTCGGCAAACGTGCCGGCAATACCAACGGTTCATCGAGGGTGCCGTCAAAGTTCGGCCCCCAGTTGGCCGTGCCTTGGCCCAGTTCGCTGAGCAGCACTTCCGAATAACGCGACAAGCGCGCCTCGGTATAACGCATGGCGGCGAAGGACTTGGGATCATCCGGCGCACCCCAGTTACCCTGGCCGTCCACCAACGTGTAGCGGTAGCTGAACGGCTGCGCCATCAGCACCATGGCTTCGTAGCACGCCGAGTCGCCGTGGGGGTGGAATTTACCGAGCACGTCACCGACGGTACGCGCCGACTTCTTGTGCTTGGAGTCAGCGTCCAGGCCCAACTCACTCATCGCATAGATAATGCGCCGCTGTACGGGCTTCAGGCCGTCGCCGATATGCGGCAAGGCACGGTCCATGATCACGTACATGGAGTAGTTGAGGTAGGCATTTTCGGTGAAGTCAGCCAGCGACCGGCGTTCAACGCCGTCTAAGCTGTCTGCAAGGATGTCACTCATGCGGGCCTCATCATTGTTTGGTCTGGCGCAGCAGCAAGGTGCCACTGCGCTGGGTAAATTCAAGTTGTTTCAAAGCACTCATGCCCAGCAATACCTGTTCGTCGCCCAATCCCGGTACCACTATGGCGCGCACGTCCTGAAGGACGATATCGCCCAGTTGCAGGCGGCCCAGCTCGGTCCGGAAGCCTTGGGTTCGCCCGTTGGCAGTACTCACGCCAACCGGCATGCCGCGTTTAAGCCCGAGACGGTCGGCCAATTCAGCCGGAACCGCCACGTCGGTCGCCCCGGTGTCGAGCATGAATTCCACCGGCTGACCGTTGATCTGGCCAGTGGCGACGAAATGCCCTTGGCCGTTGCCCAGCAGTTTTACTTCGATGTAACCCTCGTGTTGCTCCGAGGTGACTACGGCATTGGGATTTTGCTGACGCGCCTCCCACTGCCCAAAAAATCGTGTGGCCAAAAACAGGCCGGCGCCCCAGGCCACGAACATCAACACCCGTCCGGCGCGCTTGCCGGGTGGCTGGGCGCTCATGGCTTGGCGCTCCAGCCACCCGCAGGGGCGGCGAAACGATAGACCATCGGCCGTTTTTCACCATCGGCGCGCGGCTTGAAATTATTGTCGATGCCGATCCAGGCACCGTCTGCGTCTACCACCAGGGCTTCAGCCAAGCCGTACGCCTGGGCGTAACGCCGATTCGGCGTCAGCGCTTCATCGGCAAACGACCAGCACAACTCCACCTTGGCCGTGACCGCGTCCCGGCGACACACCTGAAACGCATTGCGTTCCAGGGTAAACAGCTTGCCATTGAACAGTGCCAGGTCGGCAAAGTCCTTCGACACCGCCTTGGCCCCCGGGAATTGAGCCGGCTGCATTTCCTGGCCGGCCTCACTCAGCAATACACAAGGGCCGTCGCAATCCCAGAGGGTTTGCGGGCGCTTGATGGAAATCAGCCCGCGCCGCTCACGTTCGGCCGCAAGCCAGATTTGATTGCCTTCAGGATTCACCGCCAAGCCTTCGAACAACGCATTGAAGTGCAGCAACATGCCACTGGCCCGAGCCTCTCGCACCATGCCCGGGGCGATCTTCAGCCACTCTGGCTCACCGGTCACCGGCACTTGCAGCACCGCCGCGTGGGCTTCGCTGACGATGTAACGGTTGCCCGCCGCATCGCAGCTGATGCCTTCAAAATCCAGGTCGCCACCGCGAATCAACGACGCCGCCTTGGTGCGTGAGCGCAAGCCAAAGGGCAAGCCGGATTCCGGCACCGGCGGCACATTGATCTTCACCGTTTCGGCCTGCCAGGTATCGGCACTGATATCGAGCCGGTAGATCTGGTCGTCGTCGCGGTCGGATACCGTCCACAACGCCTTACCGCACACAGCCAGGCCCGACAGGTTACCGCCGCGCATGCCTTCCACCGGGTGTTCCGACAACAGCTTCAGCTCAGCCGCAGGCGCTGCGGCCACCGAGGTGGCCGCCAACCCGCTCAACAACAGTATCGCCAGGGCGAAACCGCTGCGCATCAGCCCAGAACCTCGGCCAGGTTGCCCTTGGACTCCAGCCAGTTCTTGCGATCCGGCGCGCGTTTCTTCGCCAGCAACATATCCATCATTTCCGAGGTAGCGGCGAAATCTTCCAGGGTCAATTGCACCAGGCGCCGGGTGTTCGGGTCCATGGTGGTTTCCCGCAATTGCGGCGGGTTCATCTCACCCAGGCCTTTGAATCGGGTGACCTGAGGCTTGCCGCGTTTCTTCTCGGCCACCAGGCGATCGAGGATGCCATCACGCTCGGCTTCGTCCAGGGCGTAGAAAATCTCCTTGCCCAAGTCGATGCGGTACAGCGGCGGCATGGCGACGTAGACGTGACCGGCATCCACCAACGGGCGGAAGTGCTGGACGAACAGCGCGCAGAGCAAGGTCGCAATGTGCAAGCCGTCGGAGTCGGCGTCGGCGAGGATGCAGATCTTGCCGTAGCGCAGCTGGCTCATGTCCGCCGCGCCCGGGTCGACACCGATGGCCACGGCGATGTTGTGCACTTCCTGGCTGGCCAGGACTTCGCTGCCGTCGACTTCCCAGGTGTTGAGGATCTTGCCGCGCAGGGGCAGGATCGCCTGGAATTCCTTGTCCCGCGCTTGCTTGGCGGAGCCACCGGCGGAATCACCTTCCACCAGGAACAGTTCGGAACGCATCGGGTCTTGCCCGGCGCAGTCCGCCAGCTTGCCCGGCAGTGCCGGGCCCTGGGTGATGCGCTTGCGCTCGACTTTCTTGCTGGCCTTCAAGCGGCGGCCAGCGTTGTTGATCGCCAGCTCTGCCAGGGCCAGGCCCAATTCAGGGTGTTCGTTGAGCCACAGGCTGAAAGCGTCCTTGACCACACCGGAGACAAACGCCGCAGCCTCACGGGACGACAGGCGTTCCTTGGTCTGGCCGGAGAATTGCGGCTCCTGCATCTTCATCGACAGGACGAACGCGATTCGCTCCCAGACGTCTTCCGGCGCCAGCTTCACGCCGCGGGGCAGCAGGCTGCGGTACTCGCAGAATTCGCGCATGGCATCCAGCAAGCCCTGGCGCAAACCGTTGACGTGGGTACCGCCCTGGGCGGTGGGGATCAGGTTGACGTAGCTTTCCTGAACGCTGTCGCCACCTTCAGGCAGCCAGAGTAAGGCCCAGTCCACCGCTTCTTTATTACCGGCGAGGCTGCCGCAGAACGGCTCGTTGGGCAGGCGTTCGAATTCGCTGACGGAGTCTTCCAGGTAGGAGCGCAGACCGTCTTCGTAATGCCATTCGACCTTTTCGCCGGTGCCCTTGTCTTCAAAGCTGACCAGCAGGCCCGGGCACAGGACAGCCTTGGCCTTGAGCACGTGCTTGAGGCGGCTGATGGAGAATTTGGGTGAATCGAAGTATTTCGGGTCCGGCGCGAAGTACACGCTGGTGCCGGTGTTGCGCTTGCCGACGGTGCCGATCACTTCCAGGTCGGTGGCTTTGTAGCCATCGGCGAAGGTCATCTGGTACTCGTTGCCGTCGCGCTTGACCTTGACCCGCACATGGTTCGACAGGGCGTTGACCACGGAAATACCCACACCGTGCAAGCCACCGGAGAACTGGTAGTTCTTGTTGGAGAACTTGCCGCCGGCGTGCAGCTTGGTGAGGATCAGCTCGACGCCCGATACACCCTCTTCCGGGTGAATGTCCACCGGCATGCCGCGACCGTCGTCGGACACTTCCAGGGAATGGTCGGCGTGAAGGATGACTTGTACCGACTTGGCGTGCCCGGCCAAGGCTTCGTCGACACTGTTGTCGATGACTTCCTGGGCAAGGTGGTTCGGCCGACTGGTGTCGGTGTACATGCCGGGGCGTTTGCGCACCGGGTCGAGGCCCGAGAGGACTTCGATGGCGTCGGCGTTATAAGAGCTAGCGCTGGGAGTGGCCATGGGGTCTCGTCGTGAGTCGTTCGATTAAAAAGTAACCTGCGGTTTCACAATGCGGTGAAATCGAAGGATTGGTACTGATCTGCGCCAATGCCGGCAAAACTCAACAGCGCCGGTAACTGTTGGGCGAAGCCCTGGTAACCATGGTCGCCACCGGCCTGGATGCGCAAGGCACAGGCCCGGTAATACTGCTGGGCGAGCCGATAATCCAGTGTTTCATCGCCGGTCTGCAACCATACCTGATAACGCTGGGCGTCCTGGGGCGCCGGCACTTCCAGCTCGGCCAGGGCCGCAACGTGGTCGTGGGTCAATTCCCAGGTCTCGTCGGTGTAGAGGTTCTTCTGGGTGCCCAGGTAACCGTCGAACATCCGATGAGGGCTGACTGCCGGGTTGACCAGCAAGGCGTTGAGGCCATGGCGCTCGGCAAGATGGGTTGCATAGTAGCCCCCGAGGGAGCTGCCGACCAGCAGTGGCCTTCCGAGGTCACGGATAGCCGCCTCCAACTGGGAGATCGCCTGGCGGGGGTGATGATGCAGGGCCGGCACGCGCAACTGGTCGGCCAGACCGAGGCTGTCCATCACGGTGATCAACTGGCTGGCCTTGTTGGAGGCGGGTGCGCTGTTGAAGCCGTGGATATACAAGATCGATGCGGACATTCCGGGTCCTCTGTGGGTCAGCCAAAGAGGCGCAGTTTACAGGGAAATCTCAGTAGCCGTTGCTACCGTAATCCACCTGGAACGCAAAGCCCTGCACCCGTTCCACGCCGGTTTCCAACCGTCCGTCGGCATGCAGGCGCAGCCAGCGATAACCGGGCGCTTCCTCGCTCACCTTGAAGTCCTCGCTGCCGGGGGCGAACTGGATGCAGGTGGACGGCGACGCCAGCAGACGCACGCCGTTGCGTTCGCGGTCGATTTCCTGATGCACATGCCCCCAAAGCACCGCCCGCACCTGCGGGAACCGGTCCAGTACCGCAAACAACGCCTCAGGATTACGCAAACCGATGGGCTCCATCCAATCACACCCAATCGACACCGGATGATGGTGAAAACACACCAGATGATGCCGAGTCGGCGCCTCACTCAACGATTGCGCCAACAGCTGCAGTTGCTGGTCCTGCAAATACCCCGGCACCGAGCCGGGCACCGCCGAGTCCAGCAGGGTGATGCGCCAGTTGCCCACATCCACCACCGGCTCCAGCAAGGCACTGTTGATCGCCGCTTGCAGCATCACCTGCGGCTCATCGTGATTCCCAGGAATCCACCGCGCCGGCGCTTCAATCTGCCGGGTCATCTGACGAAACGCCTGGTAGGACTCCAGCGTGCCGTCCTGGGACAAATCCCCGGTGGCCAGCACCAGCTCAATCTGCGGCTGCTGCGCCAGCACCAACTCGATCACCCGTTGCAGGCTCTCGCGGGTTTTCATGCCCAGCAGCCCGCCGTCCGCCTCGGCAAACAGGTGGCTGTCGGACAACTGCACCAGCAACGCCGAAGCGTCAGGGTTCAAGGCGGATACGCTCGGCAAGGCGTTCTCCCAGGGCGTGATCACAGGAATGGACATTTGAGGCGATTATGCTGGGGCAGGACACAAAGAGGAAACCCGTGAAGCGGACGCAGTTCACATCTATCGAACGACTTCGAACTCGTGGCCCAGGGCCAGGCAGTGGCTCAACCATTCGCCGAGGAACACATTGAGCTGTGCTTTCTCATCGGGCTGGTGCATGAACACATTGGGGTAAGGATAGATGCTGCGAAAGCGTCGTGCATGTTCGGCGCTGATCACTTCGGCCATGCGCGCGTCGTGGTACACCTGCACTTCCAGCTGCGGCACCGGCAGCCACGGCAGGCTGTGCTCCTGGCGCACCCGCAGGGTGGTGGTGTACGGGCAGTTCACGATCACTTCCAGGGTCAGCACGCCGAGCATCTGGTCGCCGTGGGTCACGGCAATGCGCCGCGCCTCGGGGGTGTGGCGCATGTCCGGCAGCAGCCGCATGAGCCGTGCATAGTTGGCCTCGCAGGCTGCTTGCAGCCCGATCAGGTCAACCCGATATCGCTCCCGTGCCTTTACTGCCATAACCCCCTCACTTCCGCGCGATTAAGCGCAAGCCATTGCAGGGCAATAATGCTCGCTGCGTTGGAAATTTTACCGTCACGTACCGCCTGCAGGGCGTCTTCAAAGGCCCAGACGGTGACGCGGATATCTTCAGCTTCCTCTTCCAGTCCATGGACGCCACCGGCCCCGGCGCTTTCGCAACGGCCCAGGAACAAGTGGACAAATTCAGTGCTGCCACCCGGCGACGGAAAGTACTTCGTGATCGGCCAGAGTGCGGAGAATGTAAGGCCAGCTTCCTCTTCGGCTTCGCGGTGTGCAACCTCCTCCGGTTGCTCATCTTTATCGATCAGGCCGGCAACCATTTCGATCAGCCACGGGTTGTCGGTACGGCCCATGGCGCCTACGCGAAACTGCTCAACCAGCACCACTTCATCGCGCTGCGGGTCGTAGGGCAGCACACACACGGCGTCATGACGAACAAAGACTTCGCGATTGAGCTCACGGCTCATGCCGCCATCAAACTTCTCGTGCCGCAGCTTCAGCCGATCCAGTTTGTAGAAGCCCTTGTAGGCATTGTCGCGCTGAACAATCTCGACCTTGCTCGGCGTCGATTTCGCTGTGTCCGTCATATCAACCCTCGTTTATTGCCTTGCGGTATCGAGGCGGCCTCGACATCGCGCCATCCTAACGCGCTCGAGCCCCTTGATGCAGCCCCTTTCCGGTTGCCGGGATAGACGGCGGGCGTCAAACTCACTCTAATCAGCTTAGTGGCGAACTGACTGCCTTGTCGGGAGTCGAAGCTCCACATTTTCACCTTTCCTCGATTTATGAAGGACACACATGTCGCTTTTAAAAATCGCCTCCGTGGCCTGTATCGCCTTGACCCTGGGTGCTTGCCAGAGCCTGTTCCAACCGAGCTATCTCAAGCCGCTGGACACCACCGCCGACGCCTCCGAGCAGATCAAACCCGGCTGCAGCAGCCCGGATTGCCCGCTGGTAAACATCGACACCGTGCACTTCCCGTCCGAGCCGCAGTTGGACCAGATCATCGAACAGCGCCTGCTGCAGATGGCCCGCACTTCGCCTGGCCAGGCCATGCCCGCCACCCTGAACGCCTACCGCGACAAGTTCTTGCGTGAGTCCCCTGACCGCAACAGCATGTACTTGCAGGCCAAGGTACGTGAGCAGCATGACGGACTGGTGATCATCGAAGTGTCCAGCTACCTGGACACCGGCACCGCCCACGGCGAGCCGGGCCGCGGTTTCATCAACTATTCGCGCCTGCTGCACAAAGAGCTGAGCCTGACTGACATGTTGCTGCCGGGCCAGGAAGAGGCGTTCTGGAAGACCGCGAAAGTCGCCCACAACAACTGGCTGATCAACTCGCAGATGGACCGTGACCCGGACTTCGTGAAGAACTGGCCGTTCCAGAAAACCCCGAATGTGGCGTTGACCAACAATGGCGTGGTGCTCAAGTACAACGTGACCACCATCGCGCCGTACGCATTGGGGCTGATCGAAATGACCATCCCCTATGCGCGCCTGACCGGCGTGATCAAGCCTGAGCTGGTGCCCGCACGCCACTGAAGGCCCGGCCCAGAATGAAGTGCAACAGCCCTGCCAGCACCAGCGCCGGCAGGGTTGCGCCGACATCAGGGTACAGATTCGCCAGCAGATGATAGGTGCTGATCCCTCCAAGCCACGCCAGCAGTGCCGGCCAGCGCAGGTTGCCGGCAACCCCGTGGCCACGGCGACGCAGGATGAAGTGATCCACCAGCACCACGCCAAACAGCGGTGCGAACACCGAGCCGATCAGCAGCAGGAAGTTCTGGTACTGCGCCAACGGCGCGAAGCAGGCGATCAGCGTGCAGATAACGCCAATGGCCAACGCCAGGTGCTCGACCTTCAAACGCAACAGAATTCCGCTGGACACCGCCGCCGAGTGAATATCGGCGAAGGCGTTTTCTGATTCATCCAGCAGAATCAGCAGCAGTGGAATCCCCAGGCCAGCCCCGGCCAATGCCAGCAGCAACGCATTCACTTCACAGCTCGGCGCAAACGCCAGGGTGTAGGCAACGCCCAGGCTCATCAGCCAGAAGTTACCGATGAAGAAACCCAGCGCCGTGCCGCCGAACACGTTTTTCGCGCGTTTGCCGAAGCGTGAGTAGTCGGCAATCAGTGGCAGCCAGGACAACGGCATGGCAATCGCGATATCGAAGCCAACGGCGAACGGCATCGAACCGTCACCGGCCTGAGCCCAGAGTGCAGCCAGGTCGGCCTTGGCGAACAGGTTCCAGGTCAGCCACAGGCAGGCGGCCAGCAGCAGCCAGATGCCCCATTTGCGCAAGATCTGCCGCACAAAGGTCAGCGGACCGCTGACGGCGAGCAAGGTCGCAAGCGCGCCGAATACCAGGGTCCAGAACAATGGACTGGTCAGCAGGCTGCCTTCGCTGAACGCGCGGGCGCCCAACAGGCTGGCGGCGTCGCGCATCACGATGATTTCGAACGAGCCCCAGCCTATCAGTTGCAGCAGGTTCAGCAGCGCCGGCAGGCTTGCGCCCTTGGTGCCGAGGCTGAGTTTGAGGGCAGCCATGGAGGACAGGCCGGTGTCGCTGCCGATCACGCCCACGGCGGCCAGCAGCAGGACGCCGACCAGGGTGCCGAGGAAGATCGCCAGCAACGAGCCGGACAGGCCCAGGCCCGGCGCCAACAGCGCGCCGGTTTGCAGGACCATCAGGCCGATGCCCAGGGAAAACCACAAGGAGAAGAGATCGCGGGCGCCGAAGACGCGTTTGTCGGCGGGCACCGCGATGTCTGGGGAATAGGTGCTGGGTTGAATGCTCAAGGGTGTTATCTCAGAGGGACATGATCGTTCCCACGCTCTGCGTGGGAATGCCGCTTTGGACGCTCTGCGTCCGCTTTTGTGACGCGCAGCGTCACGGGATGCATTCCCACGCGAAGCGTGGGAACGATCATCGGGTTCAGACCTTTTTGTACAGCTGACTACCTTCCTGCTTGAACCGCTCCGCCTGCTCCGCCAGGCCCTTGGCCACGTCCACGTCCACCGCTTCAATGCGCTGGTTGGCCGCGTACTCACGCACTTCCTGGGTGATTTTCATCGAGCAGAATTTCGGCCCGCACATCGAGCAGAAATGCGCGACCTTGGCCGAGTCCTTCGGCAAGGTTTCATCGTGGTACGAACGCGCGGTGTCCGGGTCCAGGCCCAGGTTGAACTGGTCTTCCCAGCGGAATTCGAAGCGCGCCTTACTCAATGCGTTGTCACGAATCTGCGCCCCCGGATGCCCCTTGGCCAAGTCCGCCGCATGCGCTGCGATCTTGTAGGTGATGATCCCGGTCTTTACGTCATCCTTGTTCGGCAGGCCCAAGTGTTCCTTCGGCGTGACGTAGCAGAGCATCGCGCAACCGAACCAGCCGATCATCGCCGCCCCGATACCCGAGGTGATGTGGTCATAACCCGGCGCGATGTCGGTGGTCAGTGGGCCGAGTGTGTAGAACGGCGCCTCGTCGCAGCACTCCAGCTGCTTGTCCATGTTCTCCTTGATCAACTGCATCGGCACGTGGCCCGGGCCTTCGATCATGGTTTGCACGTCGTGCTTCCAGGCGATCTTGGTCAGTTCGCCGAGGGTTTCCAGTTCGCCGAATTGTGCGGCGTCGTTGGCGTCGGCAATCGACCCCGGGCGCAGGCCGTCTCCCAGGGAGAAGCTGACGTCGTAGGCCTTCATGATTTCGCAGATTTCGTCGAAATGGGTGTAGGTGAAGTTCTCTTTGTGGTGCGCCAGGCACCACTTGGCCATGATCGAGCCGCCACGGGAGACGATGCCAGTGACGCGCTTGGCGGTCAGCGGCACATAGCGCAGCAACACGCCGGCGTGGATGGTGAAGTAGTCGACGCCCTGCTCGGCCTGTTCGATCAGGGTGTCGCGGAACAGCTCCCAGGTCAGGTCTTCAGCGGCGCCGCCGACTTTTTCCAGGGCCTGGTAGATCGGCACGGTACCGATCGGCACCGGCGAGTTACGGATGATCCACTCGCGGGTTTCGTGGATGTGCTTGCCAGTGGACAGGTCCATCACCGTGTCCGAACCCCAGCGAATGCCCCACGTCAGTTTCGCCACTTCTTCTTCGATGGACGACCCCAGGGCGCTGTTGCCGATGTTGCCGTTGATCTTCACCAGGAAGTTACGGCCGATGATCATCGGTTCCAGTTCGGTGTGGTTGATGTTGGCCGGGATGATCGCGCGGCCGCGGGCGATTTCTTCGCGCACAAATTCCGGGGTGATGATTTTCGGTACGCTGGCACCGAAGCTGTGGCCGGCGTGTTGCTGGTCCAGCAGGCCGGCGGCACGGGCTTCTTCCAGCTTCATGTTTTCGCGGATGGCGACGTATTCCATCTCGGCGGTGATGATGCCTTTGCGGGCGTAGTGCATTTGCGTGACGTTAGCCCCGGCCTTGGCGCGGCGCGGGTTCTTCACGTGGGCGAAGCGCAGCGCGGTCAGCTCGGCATCGCTCAGGCGCTGTTGGCCGAAGTGCGAGCTCAAGCCCGACAGGCGCTCGGTGTCGCCACGGGATTCGATCCACGGCGAACGCACATCGCCCAGGCCCTTGCGCACGTCGATGATCACATTGGGGTCGGTGTAGGGGCCTGAGGTGTCATAGACCACCACGGGCGCGTTGATTTCGCCGCCAAAGTCGGTGGGGGTCACATCAAGGCTGACTTCACGCATCGGCACGCGGATATCCGGACGGGTGCCCTGGACGTAGATTTTTTGCGAGCGGGTAAACGGCTGCACGGAACCGGAGTCGACCTTGGCCGATTCGCTCAAGTGCACGGTGTTTTTTGATTTTTGGCTTTTTAATTCGATGCTCATCACGGGCTCTCCAACTATCCAGGTGGTGGATTTTTGTCGGAGCGAACCTGTGACGGATGGACGCACTGTGACAGTGCTGTGCTTGGCGCACGGGCTGTTCGATTGTCGAACAACATCCCGGACGAAGCACAAGAGGACTCGCCGGGTGACGAGAAATCTTGTTCCCTACGCAGGCGCTAACCTGATCAGGTTCAACGGGATCCGGTATTTACCGATCTCAGCCTTCCAACAAGGCACCCCGACAAGAACGCGGCCAGTCTAGACCATGGAGCAGGCAAATTGCCAATGACGGTGCATTCATCGTGATGAATGGCGTAATTACAGGATTGTTGTGCCGTGATAGCGCCACTACACTCGGTGACTGCTCAAGGTCTTGACGCCAGGAATGGGCCGCCTTAGCCTTGGGCTCCAAATTATCGCCGTAATATTTACTCTAGGGATCGCCTCATGCTGCGCAAACTTTCACTGGCTCTCGCCGTGTCTTGTGCGACCAACGGACTGGTCTGGGCAGCTGAAGCGCCCCTGACGACCAAAACCGACCTGGTCAGCGTCTACCAGGAAGCGGTGGACAACAACGCCGACCTGGCCGCCGCCCGCGCCCAATACGGCGCGCAGAAAGAAGTGGTGCCCCAGGCCCGCGCCGGCTTGCTGCCGAACCTGTCGGCCGGTGCCGACATCAATAATGTGCGCACCCAGCTGGACCAACCCGCCGCCACGGTCAACCGCGACGCCCATTCCTGGCGTGCGACCTTGAGCCAGCCACTGTTCCGCGCTGATCGCTGGTTCCAGCTGCAAGCCGCCGAAGCAGTCAATGAACAGGCTGCACTGCAACTCTCGGCCACCGAACAGAACCTGATCCTGCAAAGCGCCGAAAACTACTTTGCCGTACTGCGTGCCCAGGACAACCTGGCCTCGACCAAGGCCGAGGAAGCCGCATTCAAGCGCCAACTGGACCAGTCCAATGAACGCTTTGACGTGGGCCTGTCGGACAAGACCGACGTGCTGCAATCCCAGGCCAGCTACGACACCGCCCGCGCCAACCGGATCCTGGCCCAGCGCCAGGTGGACGACGCCTTCGAAGCGCTGATCACCCTGACCAACCGCCAGTACAACTCGATCCAGGGCATCGTCCACACGCTGCCGGTGCTGCCACCGTCGCCGAACGACGCCAAGGCCTGGGTCGAAACCGCCGGCCGCCAGAACCTGAACCTGCTGGCCAGCAACTACGCGGTCACCGCCGCCGAGGAAACCCTCAAGCAACGCAAGGCCGGCCACGCGCCGACCCTGGATGCCGTGGCGCAATATGAAAAAGGTGACAATGACGCCCTGGGCTTCAGTAACCCGAGCGCCTTTGGCCAGCCTTATCACGGTGACGTGTCGCAACGCACCGTGGGCCTGCAGTTGAGGATTCCGCTGTACAGCGGCGGCCTTACCAGCTCGCAGGTGCGCGAGTCCTATTCCCGTCTGGGCCAGACCGAGCAGCAGCGCGAAGGCCTGCGTCGCCAGGTGGTGGAAAACACCCGCAACCTGCACCGCGCGGTGAACACCGATGTGGAGCAGGTGCAGGCGCGCCGCCAGTCGATCATCTCCAACCAGAGCGCGGTGGAAGCCACAGAAATCGGTTACCAGGTGGGTACGCGCAACATCGTCGATGTGCTGGACGCCCAGCGCCAGCTGTACACCTCGGTACGCAACTACAACAACAGCCGCTACGACTACATCCTCGACAACCTGCGGTTGAAGCAGGCGGCGGGCACATTGAACCCGGGGGACTTGCAGGATCTGGCGCGGTATTTGAAGGCTGACTACAACCCGGACAAGGACTTCCTGCCACCGGACCTGGCCAAGGCGGCTGCGGCGCAGTTGAAAGCTAACCCCGGTTATTGAAGACAACACATAACCCATGTGGGAGTTGGCTTGCCTGCTCCCACATTTGATTTATGTTGTCAGGGGTTAAGCAGTCTGCCCAACCCATTCAGCAAACGCTTCAACGCCCCCTGATTGGCGCGCATCACCGCCAGCCCCGCCTGCCCCATCTTCTGCGCGTCCTGCGGCAGCTCGAACAAGCGCTGTACCGCCACCGCCAACCCCTCGGCATCGTCCACTTCCTGCAACGCCCCGGCGTCGCGCATCATTGCGCTGATTTCCAGGAAGTTGAACACGTGGGGCCCGCAGATAACCGGCTTGGCCAAGGCCGCCGGCTCCAGTGGGTTATGCCCACCCGTGGCGACCAGGCTGCCGCCGACAAAGGCGCTGTCGGCCAAGGCATACAGGAACAGCAACTCGCCCATGGTGTCGCCCAGCAACACGGAAGTCTGCGCCGTTACCGCCTCGCCACTGGAGCGACGCACCGTAGCGAAACCCTGCTGCTGACACAGCTCGAACATCGGGTTGAAACGCTCTTGATGACGCGGCACCAGAATCAGCAAGGCATTGGGATAACTGGCGAGCAACTGGCGATGGGCGGCGAGTACCACTTCATCTTCGCCTTCGTGGGTGCTGGCGGCGATCCATACCGGGCGTTCGCTGGCATGCCATTGTTCACGCAACGCAGCAGCGCGCTCCAGCAGTTGCGGGTCGATGGTCAGGTCGAACTTGATCGAGCCGGTGACCTCGACGGTCTCGGGCCGTGCACCCAGGCTGCGAAAACGCTCGGCCTCGGTTTCGGTCTGGACGGCGAACAGGCTCATTTCCACCAGCATCGGCGCCGTCAGCTTGGCGAAACGTCCGTAACCCTTGGCCGAACGGGCCGACAAGCGCGCATTGGCCAACGCCACGGGGATCCCGCGCTTGGCGCATTGATGAATATGGTTGGGCCACAGCTCGGTCTCCATGATCACCGCCAGTTTCGGCTGCACGCGATCGAGAAAACGCTTGGCTGCACAGGGCAAATCGTACGGCAGGTAGCAATGCTGGATGCGCGGTTCGTTGGCGAACAACGCCTGGATGCGCTCGGAACCGGTGGGCGTCATGCAAGTGACGGTGATCGGCAGCTGTGGATAACGCTCCAGCAGCCCGCGAATCATCGGTGCGGCGGCGATGCTTTCGCCGACTGACACCGCGTGCACCCAGATCCCGCCAGGTTGCATCACCGGCAAGCCATAGGAAAAGCGCTCACCCACGCGCTTGGCATAAGCCGGCGCCTTGCGTGAGCGCAGCCACAGACGTAAAGCCACCAACGGCAGCGCCAGGTAAAACAGACAGCTGTAGAGAGTTCTATTCATGGCGGCGGAGTTTATCGGCTTTTTCAGTCGATCGCCTGCAAGCACTCGGCAAAACGCTCGGCGAAGAAACGCGCGGCCGGGCCAAGGGGCTCATCGCGGCGCCACACCAGTTCCACCACCAGCGCCGGCGGGGTCCACTCGCTGTTCAGTTCAACCATCTGGTTCTGGTAGGTCGGGTACTGCACCACATGCCGCGGCAACCACGCCCAACCCAGGCCGCGGGCCAGCCATTCCGCCAACACGTAGAAACTGTCGGCGCGCCATACTTGCGGGCTCGCGGCCTCGCTGCCGGGGTAAACGCTGGTCTGCGTGGACATCAACAGTTGGCGATACTGCGCCAGCCGCTGGCAATCGACGAACGCTTCCTTGGCCATGGGATGCCCGACGCCGCACACGGTGACCATTTCGACGCTGCCCACCACCCGACGCTCCAGGGCTTCGGGGATTTGGTCGTGATAGAACAGCATCCCCAGGTCCGCCTTGCGCTCCACCAGCTTGCGCGCGACATCGCCCTGGGCACTGCTGGAAAGCTGCACCTCCAGATTCGGGAATTTTCCCGCCAATCTTTCCAGGCTATTAAGCACCGGCTGATAGAGCATGGCTTCATCCTGAGCCAGGCGCAGGCAGGCTTCCTCCCCACGCATCAACGACAAGGCGCGGCCATTCAGGCGCTCGCACTGGCGCAAGACCTCTCGCGCCTCTTCGAGCAAAACCGTGCCGGCCTCGGTCAGGCGGGGCTGACGGCCACTGCTGCGATCGAACAGACACACGCCCAGGTCTGCCTCCAACAGGGCAATTCCGCTGCTGACCGCCGACTGCGCCCTGCGCTGGTCCCGCGCCGCCGCCGAAAACGAACGCTGCTCGGCGACACTGACAAACAAGCGCATTTGCTCAAGATTCCACTGCACGCTCATGGCTCAACCCATCTTTAATTCAGATAGGTAATGACTTTACCGCATCTGGTAAGTCTCTAGAATGCCGACCTTTGTAGGAGCGAGCTTGCTCGCGAAAAACCTGAGAACGCTGCGTTATCGTTGACGATTTTCGCGAGCAGGCTCGCTCCTACAGTTGAAGCCCTGTACCGAGGATTTACCCATGAACGCCGCCTACTATTACCTGGCCATTGCCATTTGCTCGGAAGTGATTGCTACCGTTTCCATGAAAGCGATCAAGGGGTTCAGCACGCCGATCCCGCTATTGCTGGTGATCGTCGGCTACGGCGTGGCCTTCTGGATGCTGACGCTGGTGGTGCGCACCGTGCCGGTGGGCGTGGCGTATGCGGTGTGGGCCGGGATGGGCATTGTGATGGTCAGCATCGCCGCACTGTTTATCTATGGGCAGAAGCTGGATATCCCGGCGATGCTGGGGATGGGCCTGATTGTGCTTGGGGTGGTGGTGATTCAGTTGTTCTCGAAAACGGCCGGGCACTGATCACCGACAAATCGCCACCGCTCTGTGCCTGTATACTGCGCCTCTTGTCTTGAACACTGAGGTCGCTGCATGCCATCCGTTATTTCCACCGACGTTCTGATTGTCGGCGCCGGAGTTGCCGGCCTCTGGCTCAATGCGCGCCTGCGCCGCCAGGGCTTTTCCACGGTACTGGTAGAAAGCGCCACCCTCGGCGGCGGGCAAAGCGTGAAGTCCCAGGGGATCATCCACGGCGGTGCGAAATACGCACTGCATGGCGCCCTGACCGGCGCCTCCGAAGCCATCGCCGACATGCCCCGCCGCTGGCGCGAAGCCCTGGCAGGCAACGGTGAACTGGATCTTTCCGGTGTGCGCCTATTGTCCGAAGCCCACTATTTGTGGTCGCCGGGCACCATCGCCGGCAACCTCACCAGCTTCTTCGCCAGCAAGGCCGTGCGCGGCCGCGTGGATCAAGTGAAGGGCGATGACCTGCCACCGGCCCTGCAAGACCGCCGCTTCAAGGGCAAGGTCTACCGCCTGGCCGAACTGGTGATCGACGTCCCGAGCCTGATCGAGCGCCTGGCGCAACTGGCCGGTGACGGCTTGCTCGCCGGGGAGAAGATCGAACCGTTAATGGAAGACGGCACCCTGGCAGGCCTGAAGGTCGATGGCCGCGAGATCCGCGCCCAACGTATCGTCCTCAGCGCCGGTGGCGGCACCGCGGATTTGCTCAGCGCCCTGGGCCTGAGCCAACCCGCCATGCAACGCCGGCCGCTGCACATGATCATCGCCAAGGGCCCCGGCCTGAAGCCGCTCTATGCCCATTGCCTGGGTGGCGGCACCAAGCCACGCATCACCGTGACCACGCACCCCGCCGCCGATGGCAATTGGGTGTGGTACCTGGGCGGTGATATCGCCGAGGCCGAAGGTGTGGCCCGTACCCCGGAACAGCAGATCGCCACCGCACAAAAGGAGTTGGCGCAGTTGCTGCCCTGGATCGACATGAGCCAAACCCAATGGGCGACCCTGCGCGTGGACCGCGCCGAACCGTTGCAGTCTGGCCTGACCCGCCCGGACAACGCCTTCCTCGCCGAACAGGATCGCCTGCTGGTGGGCTGGCCGACCAAGCTGGCATTGGCGCCGGACTTCGCTGACCGTGTGATCAACGCACTGGAACGTGACGGCATCAAGCCAAGTGCCACGCAAATGCTCCCCGACCTGCCAAAGCCCGCCATCGCCCAACCTGCCTGGGAGCAACTGCTGCCATGACCCTGCCGACCCTGCATGACCTTCATCGCCCGTTGGGCAGTACCGGCCTGCTGGTTTCGCCGCTGGGTTTGGGCACCGTCAAGCTGGGCCGTGACCAAGGGGTGAAATACCCCAACGGTTTCCAGATTCCTGATGACGATGCCGCGCGGATGCTGCTGCGCCAGGCCCGGCAATTGGGCATCAACCTGATCGACACGGCGCCCGCTTATGGCCGCAGCGAAGAACGCCTGGGCCCGCTGTTGCGCGGCCAGCGCCAGGAATGGGTGATCGTCAGCAAGGTGGGTGAGGAGTTCGCCGAGGGCGTGTCCCATCACGATTTCAGCGCGGCCCATACCCGGCTTTCAGTGGAGCGCAGTCTGAAACGACTTGAAACGGACTTTATCGACCTGGTGCTGGTGCACTCCGACGGCAACGACCTGCACATCCTCAACGACTGCGAGGTTTACCAGACCCTGGCGGACCTCAAGCGTGAGGGCAAGATCCGTGGTTTCGGCTTCTCCGGCAAAACCGTCGAGGGCGGCGTAAAGTCTCTGGAACAAGGCGATTGCGCCATGGTCACCTACAATCTGAACGAACAGGCCGAAAAAGCCGTCATTGATTATGCGGCCGCCCACGGCAAAGGCATCCTGGTGAAAAAGGCACTAGCCAGTGGCCATGTCTGCCTGGAATCAGGAGTGGATCCAATTTACGCCAGTTTCATGTTGTTGTTTGCGCAAACCGGCGTCGCCAGTGCTATTGTCGGGACCATTAATCCGCTGCACCTCGCCCATAACGTAGCGACCGCTGCCAAGGTCATTCGCCAACTCTGATGCCGCCGACGCGGCCGACCCCGACGCAAGAAGGAGCCGACATGGCGCGAACGCTCATTAGAAAAAACCCGAGTAACTTTAAAACACTGCCGCTGCATGTCGAAGCCACGCCCGAAGGCTTGAGTTACCAGAGCGTCGGCATGCCGCTCAACTTCGCCCAGACCCTGCAACGGCGCAAGCCGGTGGAGGTGAAAGACACTGAGCGTTTCGTGCTGGAGCTGGCCAACCTTGGTGTCTCGGTGCGCCTGACGCTGCATTGGCAGAACCGTGATTACTGGGTGCTGGTGCGCCAGCGTCGGCAAGACCGTGGCGACGTTGTGCTCAAGCTGATCTCCGGTTATGTGCCGGCCCACGAACTGAACCTGCCACTGCACACCGCCATCCAGGAAATCGCCGAGGAATGCCTGCTGGAAACCCCGGAAGGCTGGCTGGGAGGGCGCTTCAACGACACGTGGCTGCCCGCCCCCTACTCATCCGCCCTGCACTACCGCGAAGCGTTGCCGTTTCGCCTCTCACCGCTGTCCGGGGCCGCGCGCCCGGTGCGCTGCGCCACCCTGCAGTTGATTGAACGGCCACGGGCTTACGTGCACCTGCCGACGGCTTCGCTGCAGTTGATTTATGACTTGCGCCTGGAAGTGCCCAAGGAAGCAAAGTCCCTGAGCCTGTTTCATGTGGACGAGCGCCTGGAGGGTGACCAACTGGTGGCCCGCCTGGACCGGCAACGCCCGGACCTGTACCTGATGCCGCTCAAAGACGGACAGCCATGTGCAGAGCTGTATACTTTGAAGAAGGATCAGCTGTATCCGGCGAGTACGCGAGGGTTGTATCTGGCAGAGAGCTTTGCCCAACAGGAAGGCTGGGTGGTGCGTGACGAGCGGATCCGCTGGAAGGATTGGCTACGCCAGCAAGGATTGAGTGCGCCAGAGAAAGAGTCGAAATTGAAGCGTTTGACGGGTAAGGCGCGGCAGATCTTGCGCAAGATCGTGCCGAAGAAAAAAGCCAACCCGTAACCGGACGCCAGGTCGCGGCAGTCAAATGTGGGAGCGGGCTTGCTCGCGAATGCGGTGTGTCAGTCACCGCATCTGCCCGCTGATCCACCGCTTTCGCGAGCAAGCCCGCTCCCACACAAGCCCGCCCCCACAATCAGTTACTGCGGATTTTTTCCACAATCGCGGTGGTCGAGCTGTTTTCCACCAGCCCCAGCACTTTGACCTTGCCACCGTAGGCACTGACGATATCGGCCCCCACCACCTGGTCGACCGAATAATCACCGCCCTTGACCAGCACGTCCGGCTTGACCTGAGCCAACAGGTTTTCCGGCGTCCCCTCGGCAAAGCTGATCACCCAGTCCACCGCCCCCAAGCCAGCCAGTACCGCCATGCGACGGTCGACACTGTTGATTGGGCGACCAGGCCCTTTCAGGCGGCTGACCGACGCATCGTCGTTGACCGCCACGATCAAGCGATCGCCTTGGGCCCGCGCCTGCTCCAGGTACGTCACGTGACCGGCGTGGAGGATGTCGAAGCAACCATTGGTGAAGACTATGCTCTCTTTATGGGCGCGGGCATCGTCAATTGCCAACAGCAGTTGTTCGATACTCAACACACCCCGCTCCGAACCCTCGGAACGCTGGATGGCGCGGCGTAGCTCAGGTGCGCTGATGGCAGCCGTACCCAGTTTGCCAACCACAATGCCCGCTGCAAGATTGGCCAGGGCCACTGCGTGGGGCAACTCTTCACCGGCGGCAATGGAGGCCGCCAGGGTGGAAATCACCGTGTCGCCGGCACCGGTCACGTCGAACACTTCACGGGCTCGCGCTGGCAGGTGCATCGCAGGGTGATCAGGGCGCAGCAAGGTCATGCCGTGTTCGCCACGGGTCACCAGCAGGGCGCCCAGGTCGAGGTCGGCCATGAGTTTGGCACCCTTGGTCACCAACTCGTGCTCATCGACGCAACCGCCGACGATGGTTTCAAATTCGCTGAGGTTCGGCGTGATCAGGCTCGCGCCCCGATAAATCGAGAAGTCCTTGCCCTTGGGATCCGCCAGTACCGGAATGCCCCGGGCCTTGGCGGCCTGGATCAGCATCTGGTGGTTTCTCAAGGCGCCTTTGCCGTAGTCGGACAGCACCAGCACCTTGATACCTTCGAGCAACTCGTCAACCTGGGCGCTTAGGGCCAGGGCGTCGGTGGCGAAGGGTTCTTCAAAATCGATACGCAGCAATTGCTGGTGCCGGCTCATGACCCGCAGCTTGACGATGGTCGGCTGGTGGGGAATGCGCTGGAACAACGCACGCACACCAGCACCCCGCAGGCTGTTGGCCAGGCTGTCGGCGGCTTCATCGTCGCCGGTCACACCCACGAGGGAGGCCGGGGCGCCGAGCGCGGCAATATTGAGGGCAACGTTGGCAGCGCCACCTGGACGGTCTTCGATTTGCTCGACCTTGACTACCGGTACCGGTGCCTCAGGGGAAATCCGTGAGGTACCGCCATGCCAGTAACGGTCGAGCATGACATCGCCGACCACCAAGACAGGGGCTTGATCGAATCGCGGCATGGACAACTTCATGGAGCAACCCACATACAAAATGAACAGGGGCGCGATATTACCACAGGGTTGTCAAAGGCTTGTCGGGGTGTGCAGAGAAGATGTTGCGAGGGCAATGGAGTGAGGCGCAAGCCCCTCACTCCGGCACATCAGGTGATGTCGGCCGGGATCGGCGCGTCCAGGCCCATGGCGTGCAGGCGGGCGTAATAACCGTTTTGCGCCAGCAGTTCGCCGTGGGTACCGCGCTCGACAATCCGGCCATCGTCCATGACTAGGATCAGGTCGGCCTTCTCGATGGTCGACAGGCGGTGGGCGATCACCAGGGTCGTGCGGCCTTGCATGACCTTGTCCAGGGCCGCCTGGATATGGCGCTCCGACTCGGTATCCAGCGCCGAGGTCGCCTCGTCGAGGATCAGCAATGGCGCGTTCTTGAGCAGGGCCCGGGCAATGGCCAGGCGCTGGCGTTGGCCACCGGACAGCAGCACGCCGTTTTCGCCGACTTGGGTATCGAAACCTTTGGGCAACTGGTCGATGAAGTCCTTGGCATAGGCATCGGCCGCCGCCGCCTCGACATCGGCCCGCGGTGCACCGGCCAGGTCACCGTAGGCGATGTTGTTGGTCACGGTGTCGCTGAACAGGGTCACGTGCTGGGTCACCTGGGCGATGTGCCGACGCAGGTTGAGCAGGCGATAGTCTTCGATTTCCACACCATCCAGCAGGATCTCACCGCTCTCGTGGTGGTAGAAACGCGGGATCAGGCTGGCCAGGGTCGACTTGCCGCTGCCCGAACGGCCCACCAGGGCCACCATCTGCCCAGGCTCTGCGGTAAAGGTAATGTCCTTGAGGACATGGCGATCGGTGCCCGGGTAGGTGAAGTTCAGGTTGCGCACTTCCAGGCGGCCGCTGACCTTGTCGCGCTCGATGGTACCGCGATCGATTTCCACATCTTCGTCCAACTGCTCGAAAATGCTTTCGGCACCGGCCACGCCTTTCTGGATGGTCGAGCTGACTTCAGAGAGCTGGCGAATCGGCTTGGGCAACAGGCCGGCCAACGTGATGTAGGCCACCATGTCACCTGCGGAAGCATCGCCGCGAAGGTACAGAACCAGGAACATCAGCACCGCCATGGCGCTGTAGATCACCAGTTGCAGCGCCGGCGTGTAGATCGCGCCGGTACGGGTCATGCGCAGTTGCTTGTTGGTGTTGCTCAGGCTGGCCTTGAGGAAGCGCTTCTGCTCATACACCTCACCGCCGAAGCTGCGCACCACGCGGTAGCCCTGGATGGTTTCCGAGGCGACGTGGGTGACGTCACCCATGGCAACCTGGATCTTCTTGCTCTGCTTGCGGAATTTCTTGCTCGCGGTGCTGACCATCACGGCAATCAACGGCAGGATGGCAATCATCACCAGGGTCAGGCGCCAGTTCATATACAGCAGCGAGGCGAACAGGAAGATCACCGTCATGCCTTCGCGAATCACCACCTTGATGGCATCGGTCGCCGCACCGGTGACCATGGTCACGTTGAAGGTGATGCGGGAAATCAGGTGCCCGGAGTTGTGATTGTCGAAATAGCGATTCGGCAAGGTCAGCAGGTTGTTGAACAGCTGCACCCGCAAATCATGCACCAGGCCCAGGGAAACCTTGGCCAGCAGGTAGTTGCCCAGGAACGAGCCGAGACCCTGCCACGCGGCGATCAGGATGATCAGCAGCGGCACGGCCTGCAGCAGTTGCAAGTCCCGCAGGACAGGGACCGTGGGGAACAACACCGCTTCAGGGTTGGACAGGCCGTCGACAAAGTACTTGAGGATGTAGCCCAGCATCGGCTGGGTCGACGCGAAAATCAGAAAGCCGACGATACTCAGCGCGAACAAGCCAGCATAGGGCTTAACGTAGCTGAGCAGACGGAAGTATATTTTCAAGCTCGAAGGGCTTGCGCTCGGACTGGAGTCGGTCATATCACGCGGCGGTTTTGAAAAAGGAGGCTGACTTTAGCACAGCTTCTCTGTTGTACTTGCACGCGGCACAACCGCGGCCCCGTTGGATCCTACGGGCGACATTATATAGCCACTACTTTAGTATGGTCGGCTTTCTTTATTCTGGAACGGCTTTTCTGTATGCAATCCAAGCGCCTTACCTATGGCTCAAACCGCGTTTTCGACTTCCTCTGTCTGTGGATTCTGCCCATCGGCTTGTTGCTGCTCCTGAGTGCGCTATTCTTCGTTACCAATCGAAATGTGCTGCACAGGTTCTACTACCTGCTGTTCGCCGCGCCGACACTGTTGCTGCTGTGCCTGCGCCCGACGGAACTCAAGCAGGTATTGCGCGAGCCCCTGGCGATTGCCTTCCTGGTTTTCTCGGGCTGGGCGCTCACCAGCCTGCTCTGGAGCCCTGAGGCCACGACAGACTCCGACCTGTTCAAGCGGCCACCGAATACCTTCACGTTGTTTGCCGGTTTAGGACTGTTACTGCATTACCGCAATGAACTGTTCAAGCCGATCTTCTTCTGCGCCGCGCTGATTGCGCTGGTCTCCAGCGCCTGCAGCCTGGTGGCTTTTGCTCCCCACATCTCGGATGGCTCGCGAATGATCGGCGGGCGTGGGGCTCTTGATAATGCGCTACTGAGCTCTCACGTATTCGGATTCTTCTGTGTTTACTGGCTGTACGTATGCATGACCACCCAGCGTGCGCACGTACTCTGGTTCAGCGTTCCGGCACTGGCAATCATGGCCGCTGCAGTGCTGGCCACCGGCTCGAGAACGCCATTGGTTGCCCTGGTTCTCGCCATACTCTGGATGAGTTTCACCACTCGCAATCGGCGCTCGGCCCTGCTGATCGCCGGCATGGGGCTGAGCGCGGTGGCGTTATTGCTGTTCTATCCCGAACTGATCACCAATCGTGGCAGTTCCTTCCGCTTCGAACTCTGGGGTATGTCGCTTGAGCGTATCGCCGAACACCCCTGGATCGGCCACAGCTACGATTCAGAGCTGTACCTGACGCTTGCCGACGGCTATCAGTTGCGCGAGCCCCACAGCTTTGCCCTCGGTGTGCTGTATTACGTCGGCATCATCGGCTTCATCCCGTGGATCTTCATGCTCGGCTGGGGCCTGTACAAAAGCCTCAAGGAACGTGCGCAGCCGTTGTTCATCCTGGCCTCCTCCCTGCTGGCCTACGGCATCGGTGCCGGCCTGACCGAAGGCGGCGGCATTCTCTCGCGGCCAAAAGAACACTGGTTCCTGCTATGGATCCCGCTGGCGCTGATCGCCGGCCTGAGCATCGCCCAGCGTCGCCGCAGCCTGCTGCGCATGCCGGTTCAACGCCTGAAACCTCAAGACTTCGAACAGCTGTGCGCCAACGCCCACGTGATTGAAGCCGATGGCCTGGGGCCCAAGGTCCTGCGCCTGGAGGATGGCAGCTTCCTCAAGCTGTTCCGCCCTCGTCGCTGGTACACCTCGGGCAGCTTCAATCCCTATTCGGAGCGCTTTGCCAGCAACAGTGAGCAACTGCGTGCATTGGGGATTCCATCACCGGTCATCCTCAATCTCTACCAGTTAAAGGATGCCAGCAGCGCCGTACGTTATCAGCCGCTGCCCGGCCTGACCCTGCGCCAGGCCCTGCAAAGCCTGGACAGCAGCCTGCGGGAGTCGTTGATTGAGCGTTTCGGCCGGTTCATGGCCCAGCTCCACGAGCGCGGCGTGTACTTCCGCTCCCTGCATCTGGGTAACGTGCTGTTGATGGATGACGGCGAGTTCGGCCTGATTGACGTGGCCGACATGCGCATCTACCCGTCAGCCCTGCGTAACGCCCTGCGCCAGCGCAACCTGCGGCACATGCAGCGTTATCCCCAGGATCGCAACTGGTTGTTCGAAACCCATTTCGAGCAATTGGCCAAGGGCTATGCCTCGGTGGCCTCGCCAAGCGCCACGGCGAAGATTCGTGAACAGGTGCTGAAGCTCAACAGTCCGGCCGCGCAGGTCACGAGCCCGGCCAAGTGATGGTGTGAACCGCTGAGGTTCCAAGCCCCTGGCCATTGCGGTGTACGCAATGGCCAGGCCGAAGCCCTATGAGCTGCGCTGCGGCGCCAGATACAGCCGCACCAACCCACGCAAGGTCTTGCGACCCCAGAACTTCAAAGGAATCTGCTTGAGGATCTCCCGCGCCAGCGGGCGGTCGCGGTCGGCGGTCTTGAGGAACATCGAGTTCAGGAAGTTGTAGCGAACCTGATCATAGGCCGGGTGATCGCTGAACAGCCCGTAGGTCTTGAGGATGTTCTGGATCATGTAGCGATGATTCTTGTACGTATTGGTCGCGTGCTGGCGATAGCGCGCCATCACCACGTTCAACACGTCGATGGTGTAGCCGGCGTGGGCAATCTTCAATTCGATCAGTAAGTCTTCCAGCGGAATCAGTGGGTCGAAACCCCCGACCTCTTCCAGCGCCTGCCGACGGATCATCAGGGTCGGTGCCGGCGGAAACGGCTTGCGGTCCAGGAACAGGTCATCGAAGTCCAGGCTGCGAAACGGCAAATCGCGGCGCTGCTTCTTCTCCGGGTACGGTTTGCCGTCACCATCAATCAACTCGATATTGCCGGCACAGATGCCCACCTTCGGCTTGCCTTCCATGTAGGCAACCTGGGTCGCAATGCGCTCGGGCAACATGATGTCATCGGAACCGAACGGCGCAATCAGGCTGCCTTTGGCGCGGGCGATGGCGCCGTTAAGGGTATTGGTCAGGCCCTGGTTCTGCTGAACCTGGAAGTCAAACCCGTGCTCGGCCTGCAAACGCTGGATGCGCTCCACGCTGTCGTCCTTGGAGCCATCGTCCACCACCAGCAACTCGATGTTGGGATAGGTCTGGCCGAGCACACTGAGGATACTCTGCTCGATATACGGGCCATGGTTGTAGGAGGCGATGATCACAGTGACCAGGGGTTGCTGCAGACTCATGCTTTACCTACTTCACGCAGACCGGTTTCGATCAGGTTCAAATACTTGTGCCGGAACTCGTCCAGGGTGTGGTTTTCTTCCAGGTAGCGGAACACTTGCTCGCCCTTGGCACGCAACTGCTCGTCGCTCAACGCCAGGTAAGTGTCCAGCGCCGCCGCCAGTTGCTCGACGTTGCCCGGGTCATGGGACAGCCCGCCTGCACCTTCCACCAACGGCAACATCGCCGGGCCGTTGGAGGCGATGACCGGCAAATGGCCGCTCATGCCTTCCAGCAGCGCCAGGCCCAGGCCTTCGAACAGCGAGGGCATGGTCCAGATGTCGAAACCGCGCACGTACTTCATGCCATCTTCACGAAAGCCCAGTAGGTGCGCACGGCCGGTCAGGCCCAGACGCTCGATGTCGGCACGCAGGTCCGCTTCGGCGCGGCCAGAGCCGATGATACCCACCTGAGCCTCAGGGTATTTGTCCTTGAGGGTGGCGAAGGCTTGCAGCAAATGAGTGTGGCCCTTGATCGGCACCAGGCGGCCCAGGGCGCCAATCATCCGCGCATCCAGCGGCAGGCCCAGGGCCTTGCGCGCTTCATCCCGTGGCAACTGCAAGGATTCGGCCTGGGGGATGTCGATGGCATTGGTGACGAAGGTGGTGTTTTCACGGGTGAACCCACAGTTGAGGTCCACCAGGTAATCCCTGACCGCGGCCGACACCCCGACAAATCGCCACGCCGGGCTGACCCACTTCTGGGTCTGGCGCCGGCGATAGCCACGGGCGTACTCGCCAAAACCGTGGGAGATGCCGATGCACAGGGGAATCTTCAACCAGCGGTTGAGGGACAGCATCATGTTCACCGACTTGAAGCGGTTACAGATGACCACGTCGAATTTCTGCTCGCGGCAATATTTGTAGATCTGCCACATGGCGCCGAAACGGATGCCCTTGAGGGACTTTTCCGGCAGCTCGAAGTAATGGGAGTGTTCAGCCACGCTCAGGGGCTGGCCGGGCAGCGGGCGGCCGCTGAGGAACCCGGATGTGACCTCGAAACGTTCAGCCGGCAAGGCCTTGACGATCTGCTCGCCGAGGTCGGCGAAGTCGTGGGTCTTGACGTTGTAGTCCGGCTGTAACTGCAAAACCTTGAAACGAGGTTTCATAACTCTCCATGCTGCAATCTGGCTGCGGGCACGCAGCCCGGCAAAAAAAGGGCGGCAGGCGCTGCAAGCCTGCCTTCAATAAGGTCTCAGTCCTGCTTTAAAACCCAGAGCAATTCATGGCGGCGCACCGCCTTACGGAAGAATTCATTCTCTCCATAAGGCGATGGACTACGGCCAGCCAATAATTGCTGCAACCACCTGCGCACACGTCGCTTGAACGGCGCCCGCGGCTGCAAGTCGTGCATCATGCCCAGGGCCATGGCCTTGTCCTGCTGCTGGCTCAACGTCAGCGGCAAGCTGCAAGGCACCAGTTCAAGCGCAGCATCAAAACGCGGCGGCAAGGCCACGCCCGCGCCCGAGTCGCCCATGGGCCAACGATCATTATCATGCAGGTGGTTGGCGTAGCCGAGCAATGTGCCCGGCTGCCACTCCAGGCCTTGCAGGGCCTCAAGGATCGCGGCGTGGGCGCAGATGTGATCCGGGTGCGGATCCAGCAGCGGCGTTGGCAACACGATCACCTGCGGGCGCGCCTTGAGCAGCAACGCCCGCAGGTCGGCAATCAGGTTGTTCCAGGTCGGGGCACCGTCCACATCCCCGGGCAAGGCCAGGGCATTGAACTGGCGAAACAGCCGCGTATCGTCCAACTGGGCTTCCCGGGAAGCCTGGGGCTGATCCGGCGCGGCCTGCATCGCCGGCAGTTGCATGCAGAAGTAGCCCAACTGCACGCACTGCGCCTCGGGAACGCCCGCCCAGCGAGGCACGGTGACGCTGTCCCAGGCACGCAGGCGGCCTTTGAGGCGTGCGGCATCGGCCTTGGGCATACCCATTTGCTGATAGTGATCGGCTTCGATTTCGCCCGCTGTAAGGGTGACGATCCAGCTCTCATCGGCCTGGCTGTAAAGGCTGAAGGCAGCCAGTTCGGCATCGTCGGCATGGGGCGCAATGACCATCACGCGCTGGCGACGGTAATCTGGCTGGCGGAACAACCACAGCGTCGGCTGCCCCTTGATGCGGCAGAAGCGCCCGCGCAAGCGCAGCTTACCGCTGGCCAGCGCTTCGCCCATGCCTGTCAGGTTGAGGTAGCGCCGCCCTGCAACACCCCGCTCGAAGACTTGCCGGTCTGGTACATCCAGGCCCGATAACTCCACCGCAGGATCGAAAAAACGCCCAAGCCACGAGCTATTGAGCTCAACCCCAACGATCAGGGTTTCATCCCCCACCAGGGGCGTGTCCAACAGCAGGCGCCCGCCTTCAAGACGCAGGCCCGCGCACTCGCTCCCGTCAGGAAACGCGTATTCATAGTCGTCTTTAGGCGAGTAGAACAGATGGTCGGCAAACCAGGCTTCATGCGCCGCCCACAACACCACGGCCAGCACCAGCGGCAACCACCAGGCCACCAGCACACCGACGGCCACCAGCAGCAACAGGCCCACCAACAACGCAATACGCTTGTTGCGGCGATGCTGTTTGAGCAGTTGCTGTTTGCGACTCATACGCTGAACACCGGCACCGGGTTGCACCAGCGCTCCTTGTATTCACGATCGGAACGCCCGAAGGAAAAACGCAGCGGCTTGTCGCTCGCCCGCGCTTGCTCCCAGGCACTTTGAGTATTCAGGAAACTCAGCACGCTGCCAGGACTGAATGCCTTGGTTTCAGGGTCGACACCACCGTTGACATACTCGGCACTGACCCACTCCGGGGCCTGCACCTGATACACCAGTTGTACGGCAATCGCAGCGTCATTGAGAAACAGCACCGAGCCGAACAGGAACTCCTTGAGCAGCTCCAGCACTTCGGCCAGACGCTCGGCCCCTGCGGCCGGGAAACCCCAGCGCCGCTGGAACAGGTCGCAGTAAATCGCCGCCAGTTCGCTGCTGGAAAACTCGCCGACCGCCCGCACCACGCCGCCCGCCTCTTCCAGTAAACGCAGTTCGCGGCGCTGGTTGTAGCGAAACTTCTTCGACAGCTCTTCCGGTGTGCGCGCCATGGCCAACTGCTCGGCCTGGGGCTTGAGGGTGCTTACGCGCCCCTCATTCAGTGCAGAGAGATAACGCGCGCGATGGCGCAACGGCACCTGCGCATCGGCGGCAATCGGCAGGATGATCTCGGCGTTACCCAGATCAAACAGGCCTTTTTTGCCTTTGCGCTTGAGCACGTCCTTGGACAGGGCCAGGTCGCGCCCCCAGGTAGCAATTGCACCTTTGAGCTCGCCGTCCTGCTCCCAGCCCAGGTAACGCACCGGAATCTGCGCCAGGTGCGCCAGCCGCTCGACGATCTGCGGATGGGTTGCCACGCTGCCACCAAAACGCTGCCAGGCCTGGGCGTAAACCTCGGCCTCGACAGGCGTCCAGCCACGTTCACGCCAGCCCTGGAAGCGGTTCAGCATTTAGACCACAGCGTCATAAGGGTCCACGCCGTCCTTGACCACCAGGATGTCTTCCATGATCAAGTACTGCAGGTCGGAACCGAAGAACATGTTCAGCGCATCAGTCGGCGAGCAGATCATCGCTTCACCACGACGGTTGAGCGAGGTGTTCAGCGACACGCCGTTGCCGGTCAGCACTTCCAGCTCTTTCATCATGTCGTAGTAGCGCGGGTTGTATTCGCGCTTGAGCACCTGGGCACGGGAGGTTCCATCTTCATGGACCACTTCCGGCACGCGGGTTTTCCACTCTTCCGACACTTCGAAGGTGAAGGTCATGAACGGCGCCGGATGGTCGACCTTGATCATCTGTGGCGCGACGGTGTCGAGCATCGACGGGCAGAAAGGCCTCCAACGCTCGCGGAACTTGATCTGGTGGTTGATCCGGTCAGCCACGCCGGTGGCGCTTGGGCAACCGATGATCGAACGACCGCCCAAGGCACGCGGGCCAAACTCCATGCGGCCCTGGAACCAGGCCACCGGGTTGCCGTCGACCATGATCTTGGCGATGCGCTTGGGCATGTTTTCGATCTTGCGCCAGACCGGCTTGCTCTCGTGCTTGGCGCACGCGGCGATCACGTCTTCGTTGCTGTAGGACGGGCCGAGATAGACGTGTTCCATCTTCTCCACCGGTACACCACGGGCGTGGGAAACGTAGGCGGCTGCACCGACCGCGGTGCCAGCATCGCCGGACGCCGGCTGCACGAACAGTTCCTTGACGTCGTCACGGGCAATGATCTTCTGGTTCAGCTTGACGTTCAGCGCACAGCCGCCGGCGAAGGCCAGCTTGCCGGTGTCTTTGAGGATGTCGCCCAGGTAATGGTCGATCATCTGCAACGCCAGCTTCTCGAACAGCGCCTGCATGCTGGCCGCGTAGTGGATGTACGGCTCGTCGGCGATGTCGCCTTCGCGCTTCGGCCCCAGCCACTCGATCAGCTTCGGCGAGAAGTAGAACCCCTTGCCCTTCTCTTTGTAGCGGCGCAGGCCGATGACGTTGGCGTAGTCGGTGTTGATCACCAGCTCGCCGTTCTCAAAGGAGGCCAGGCGCGAGAAATCGTACTTGCTGGCATCGCCATACGGCGCCATGCCCATGACCTTGAACTCACCGTCGAGCATCTCGAAACCGAGGAACTCGGTGATCGCGCCATACAGGCCGCCGAGGGAGTCCGGATCGTAGAATTCCTTGATCTTGTGGATCTTGCCGTTTTCGCCGTAGCCGAAGAAGGTGGTGGCGTACTCGCCCTTGCCGTCGATCCCGAGGATCGCGGTCTTCTCCTGGAAACCCGAGCAGTGGTAGGCGCTGGAGGCGTGGGCCAGGTGGTGCTCAACCGGTTCGATATTGATTTTCTTCGGATCGAAGCCCAGTTGCTCCAGGCACCAGACGATCTTGTTGCGATAGCGCTTGTAGCGACGGTTGCCCATCAGGATCGCGTCGAGGGCGCGGTCCGGGGCGTACCAGTAACGTTTGGCATAGTGCCAGCGGGCCTCGCCGAACAGGCTGATCGGTGCGAACGGAATCGCAACCACGTCAACGTCGGAAGGCTTGATACCGGCTTGTTCCAGGCAGAACTTCGCCGACTCGTAGGGCATGCGGTTCTTTGCATGTTTGTCGCGTACGAAGCGCTCTTCTTCGGCGGCCGCAATCAGCTTGCCGTCGATATACAAGGCTGCGGAAGGATCATGGCTAAGGGCGCCGGACAGGCCAAGAATCGTCAATGCCACAGGGGTCTAGCCTCTTTTAGTCTGCATGCAGGCGCGTCACGCCTGAAAAAAGTGTGCTTCTCGCCTGGGGGAGAAACAGCTAAAGGGCGGGATTATAGCGTAAACACGCCACGGGATGATCTAGGGATTGTGGCGACCGGTTGTCACTGCGGGCCTAACGGAATATCTCGATGCTGCCGTCCCTGTTCTGGCGGTAGACCGTGTAGGGCAGCACGAGGGTGTCGAGCAAGCCGGAGCCCACGAGCTCGGCGGCGAAGATCGGCAAGGAGCCAGAGGCATCGCGCGTGTGCTCTTTGGTGGTGTCGGGGGCGCCGTTCAATGTGCAAAAACCGTAGATCACCCCACTGTAGATACGCGGCACGTTTTCACAATAACTGCGCGATTCCTTGAGGTTCTGGCTGGCAACGGCGTCCGGGCGAAACACCGTGTTGATGGTGCCGCAACCGGCGGTGGATACCAGTACCGCGGCGAGAAGAAATTTGGTCGCAAGACTCACGGACAACTCCATTTGGCATAAGTGTGGGCATTCACCCCTGGCCCATACAACCCTACTGGATCCGTTTATGAACCCGGGCGCCAATAGATACTGATGTTGCCATCAGTTCCTTGCCGGTAGACCGTATAGGGCAGGACCACTGTATCAACAATGCCTGAAACCGTTATATCCAATAGAACGAATGGCATCATCACGCCAGTGAGGTCCGGCGCGGCGTGCAGCCGGCAGAAATCAAAGGCAACCCCGCTGTAGACACGGGGAATTGACTGGCAATAGGTTTTTTGCTTCCTGAGCTCACGTGCCGCTGCCGCATCATCGCGCAATACCGTATTGGCCGTTCCACAGCCGCTCAACACAAGGATTCCAATGCTTAGCGCAGCAGTCATTTTTAGTGTCATGGCCGACCCTCTGAATGGCCAGCAACGCTAACATCGACCCTGTTCGTGCCCCAGACCCGCTACACCGCCGCGCCATGTAGGAGGATTCCGAAATGGTAAAAGCTGGCTGAATCGTTAAACTCGCGCACTTTTGTGCGTCATGGATGCTGGTTTACTCATGAAAGTTGTTGCCCCCAAACGCTTCGCCCTGTTGCTTCCCGGCCTTCTGGGACTGTGTAACGGCGCCCAGGCCGACGAGGCTCCGCTGGTCCTCGACCCCAGCGTGGTCACCGGCTCGCGTAGCGCCAGCCCGTCGTTTGACCTGCCTTATTCCGTGGACAGCATCAGCCGCGAGCAAATCAGCGACGGCCAACTGGGCATCAATGCCTCCGAAGCCTTGTCCCGCGTGCCTGGCCTGGTGGTTCAAAACCGCCAGAACTACGCCCAGGACTTGCAGATTTCCTCCCGAGGCTTCGGTGCCCGCTCGGCGTTTGGGGTGCGCGGTATCAAGCTGATCGCCGACGGCATCCCTGCCAGCACCCCGGACGGCCAGGGCCAGGCCGCCACGTTCAACCTCGACACCGCCGAGCGTATCGAAGTGCTGCGTGGCCCGGCCGCTACGCTGTATGGCAGCAATGCGGGCGGCGTAATCCAGATGTTTTCCCGCAATGGCGAAGGCCCGCCGCGCATCGGCGCCGAAACACTGGTGGGCAGTGATGGCCTGAGCAAGAACCACCTGACCGCCGAAGGCGCGGCAGACGGCGCAGGCTTCGTGCTGGATGCCTCGCGTATGGACACCGATGGCTATCGCGACCACAGCAGCGCCCGTCGCGACCAGACCTTTGCCAAGCTCAATTTCGAGCCGGACGAAGACAGCAAACTGGCGCTGATCTACAGCAGCCTGGAGCAAAACGGCACCCAGGATCCGCTGGGGCAGGCGTGGGATGCATACAAGGCTGACCCGCGCTCGGTCAGCACCGCAGCAGAGCTGTACAACACCCGCAAAAGCATCGACCACCAGCAACTGGGGATGAACTACGAGCGGTATTTTGGTGAAGCAACGCTGCAGGTGAATGCCTACACCGGGCGGCGGAGCGTGATTCAGTATTTGTCGATTCCCAAGGGAACGCCCGCCAACGAACGCGGCGGCGGCGTGGTCCAATTCGACCGCAAGTTCTACGGCGGCTCCGTGCGCTGGATGCAGCCCATCGACAGCGTGCCGGGCGAGCTGATGATCATCACCGGCCTGGATTTCGACCAGAGCGAAGACAGCCGCCACGGCTACCAGAACTACAGCGGCACTACCCTTGGCGTAAAAGGCCAGCTACGCCGGGATGAAATCGACACCGCCCGCAGCCTCGACCCCTACATCCAAGCCAACTGGGCCATCGACCGCTGGACCCTGCAAGCCGGAGTCCGCCACAGCACCATGGAACTGGACGTCGACGACCAGTTCTTGAGCAACGGCGACTCCAGCGGCAACAAGACCTACCAGAAGAACACGCCGTCCGTGAGCGTGATGTACGCCTTCACGCCCGACCTGCACGGTTACGTCAGTGCCGGCAAGGGTTTCGAGACGCCGACCCAGGCGGAACTGGCGTATGCGCCGGGCAATATCGAAGGGTTCAACTTCGGCCTGAAGCCGTCCGAAAGTACGCAATATGAAGTAGGTTTGAAGGCGCAGCTGAACGACACCCGGGTGAACGCTGCTGTCTTCCAGATCACCACCGAGGATGAGCTGGTGGTGGACCAATCGAACGGCGGCCGCACCAGCTACCAGAACGCCGGCCGCACCCTGCGTCGCGGCTTCGAACTGGGCATCGAAAGCCAGCTCAGCGAGCAGTGGAGCACCAACATCGCCTACACCCGCCTGCAAGCCACCTACGACAGCGACTTCATCGGCGGCGGCAAACCCGTGGACAAAGGTAACTACCTCCCCGGCGTCCCGCAAACCACGTTGTTCGCCGAACTGAACTGGAAACCCCGGGACTGGGTCAGCACCGCCCTGGAAGGCATGTACCGCAGCAAGGTCTACGTCGAAGACACCAACCAGCAACACGCGGCACCGGGCTACAGCGTATTCAACTGGCGCGCGCGGTTTGAGCAGAAGGTGGAGCATTGGACGTTTCACCAAACCCTGCGCCTGGATAACCTGCTGGATCGCCAGTACGTAGGGTCGGTGATCGTCGGAGACGGCAATGGCCGCTATTACGAAGCAGCGCCGGGACGCTCGTGGTACGCCGGCGCAGGCGCCGAGTACACCTTTTAGAAACTGACATCGAACTTGTGGCGAGGGAGCTTGCTCCCGTTGGGCCGCGCAGCGGCCCCAACCCCCCTAACCCACTGCCTTTGGCAACCGCTGATCAATCACCCGATACAACGCACTGCTCTCAGGCCAGTTACGCATAAACCTTGCCCGATCCCTGGCATATGCCGGAGCGAAGCTGCTCAAGGACGTGTGCTGACACATCGAATCAAGGTCGATCAACGCCCAGCGATCCGTGTGCCAGAACAGGTTATGCCCCTTGAAATCCCCATGGCTGATGCGCTCGCGAATCAGCTCTGCAAACAAATAATCCAGGGCCTGTAATTCGGCCTCGGGCGCTTCGCCACTTTCAACGTACGGCGCAAACCGCTCGATGATGTCCGGCCCTGGCAAGTATTCGGTCACCAGGTAAGCCCGGCCGCGCAGCCACAGGAAGCGCTTTTCCACCAACGCCAGGGGCTTGGGCGTGGCGATGCCGAGGAAGGCCAGGCGATTGCCTTCGCGCCACGAATGCCAGGCCCGGCTCGGGCGCCAGAAGCGCTTGAGCCAATGGGCAAAACCCTTGATGTTGTAGCGTTTGATCACGAGGGGTCGACCGGCCACCTCGACCTTGGCGACACTGGCCGCCCCGCCGGTTTTATACAGGTGGCCCTGATCCAGCAGCGCGTCAGCCTGCTCCAGCACCGGCAGCATCGACGCTTCTTCCTCACGACGGATCGCGCGCAAAGCGAATGGCCCGCGCACCACACTGAACAGCGTGCACTCACGGCCAACCTTGCTCAGGAAATCCTTCAAGCGCCAGGCACTGACTTTACGTACCTGCTTTTGCAGTGCTTCCAGCGGCAAGGCATGTTCGCCATTGCTCAGCAGGTAATACACCAGTAGCTCTTCGGTAAACGGCTCAAGGCCTTTCGGCAACTGTGCGAAAAACACCCCGAGGTTTTCCAGCACCCGATTGCGCGACAGCGGCTTACCCGCCTCTTCGACACAAATCCCGGCGCCATCGATCAAATACAGTTTGCCGCCCTGGCGCAGCAGGTTGTCCAGGTGCAGGTCTTCCTGCCACAGGCCCTTGGCGTGCATCTGCGCAATCGCGCCCAACGCTTCGGCCAGCACCGCCTGCTGCTCGTCAGCCAGCGGCGGCAAGGCTTCGACGGCATGCCAGGCATCGGCGAGGCTGTCGGCACCTTCCAGGAACTCGAACAGCAACCAACCACCCTCACCTTCTTGCAGACCATCGGCCAGCAACAACGGCGTGGTCAGGCCTTGTTCGGCCAACAATCGCACACCCCTGAGTTCACGCTGAAAATGCCGCGCCGCCTTGCTGCCCACCAGCAGTTTGGCCAGCACCGGGCGCCCGCGCCACACGGCTGCGCCGACATAGCGCTGGCCCGGCAATACCCGCAGCAAACTGAGCAATTGCAACTGCCCAGGTCCGGCAGCGTCCGCCAGCTCGATGCTCAAGGGCAGGCTGGGTGTACGGCCGGCATGTTTCAGTTCGGACAAACGCATCAGCGGTTCTCCTTGTGACTGCGGCGGGCCGCCAGGCGCTGGTGCCAGGTAGCAACCAACGCGCTGTCCTGCGGCTGATCCAGATACGCCGCCAACAGCTGGCGCACCTGATCGTCCGACCATTGCGGCGCACGGCGCAACAGCGGCTCCAGGTCCTTGACCCGGTCACGCCAGCCGAACAGCAGCGGGCGGGTTTTCTCCAGGTCGATCAACTGCGCCGCATACCCGTCGCCGGTGGCTTGCAGGAAAATATGCTTGGGATAAAAACAGCCATGCACCTGGCCCACGCTGTGCAACTGACGAGCAAGCTGACCGCAGGCCAGCAGGATTGCCCGCTGCTGCACGTCGCTCAACTCAGACCATTGCTCCAGCAACGAATCCAGATCATTCCAACCATCCAGCGCCCGGGTCAGCAACATCGCCCGATGCTCTCCGGCCACTTTGCGCTCACCGAAAAACGCCGCCTGCAACGCCGGAATACCCAACTGCCGATAGCGGCTGATGTTACGAAACTCGCGGGCAAAACTCGGCTCGCCAAACGGGCGGTGCAAGGTGCGCGTCAGGTAGTTGCTCTGGCGCTTGAGGTAGTAGCCCTGGCCTTCGAGCTCGAGGCGAAACACGCTGCTCCAGCCGCCGCGACTGGTATTGGGCTCGTCCACGGCGTCCAGTTGCTTGGCCCACAGCGCGTCGAAAGTGCCGAGGCCGTTGCGCTCAAGCAATGCTCGATCTTCGGCCGCCAGGAAATCACTCATTCTCGCCCCTCGAAAAACTTCACCACGTGGCGAATTCGCTGTTTGTCCGCCGCGCTCAGGTGTTTGCGCTGACGGTATTGCATGTAGAAGCGCAGGCGCTGGGTAGCCGACAAGTGATACTTGGCAACCTTGTCCAGGCAGGCCAGGTCCTTGGTGATGCGATATTTGAGCCAGAAACCGCGCCAGAAATCGCCGTTGGGGCAATCGATCAGATACAGGGTTTGCTGGTCGTCCACCAACAAGTTGCGCCACTTCAAATCGTTATGGGTAAACCGGTGGTCGTGCATGGTCCGCGTGTATTCAGCGAGCTGGCGACTGACCTTGCTGACCCACACCGGGTCGGACAGTTGCGGGTCATTGCGCTCGGCCAATGCCGACAAGTCTTCGGTCTTGGGCAGCTCGCGCGTGATCATCGCCCCACGGTGATAAGCCAGGCCTTTGCGTTCCAGGCCCCAGGCGATCACGTCGGCGGTGGGAATGCCCCACTTGGCGAAGCGCTTGAGGTTCTGCCATTCAGACTTGACCCGTGGCTTGCCCAGGTAGCGGCGCAACCCCTTGCCCGCGCCGACGTAGCGCTTGACGTAATAGTTGACCCCGCCGCGCTCCACGCGAATCACTTCGGATAGTGGATCGCGGGTCAGCCGCTCGCCTTGCAGGGCGAACACTGCTTCCAGGCTACCAAAGTCATCCGCCAGGGCGGCGTAAGCGGGTTCCAGGTTCCAACCCGCCATCAGAGCGCATCCCCGTAGCGTTGCTTGCGGTCGTAGAGCTTGGCCGCCTTGCGTTCCAGCCAGCCGAGCAAGGCGGCTTCTTCAGCGAGAATCTGGCGCAGTGGCTGCTGGAAGTAACCCTTGAGGAAGCGCAGTTTGTCGCGGCGGGTCAGGCCGATGTCCAGGGCCGAGAAGTACAGCGCGGCCAGGTCCTTGTTGCGCCAGCGCAACGGAATCTTCGAACGCACCTGGGCGCGATGCAGGTCGATCACCGACAGCTTGAAGTCATCGGCTACCAGCGGCTTGTCGGTGTGCAGCAGGAAATGGCAGATGTAGCAGTCGCGGTGGTTGACCCCGGCGCGGTGCATCATGCCGGTCATCCGTGCCACTTCAGCGATCAGCGCATGCTTGATCATAGGCGCCGGCGGTTGCTTGACCCAGTCCATGCTCAGGTCTTCGAGGCTGACGGTCGGCGCCAGCTCTTCGGTGACGATGAACGAGTGCTGGTCCGCCGGGTTGCTGCCCTTTTCGCCGTAAGCGACGGCGGTCATGGTCGGCACGCCCACCTCCTGCAAGCGCTGGATCGCCAACCATTCCTGGCCCGCGCCCAACACCGGCAACTTGGCGGTGATCAGGTTCTTGAGGATTTCGGCCCAGCCGATCCCCCGGTGGATCTTCACGAAAAAGCCGTGGCCGTCCACTTCCGTACGCAAGGTACGGCGGGCATCCAGTTCACGGTACACCTGGCCGTCCAGCTTCTCGACTTCGGCGAACGCATCGCGTCCGGCCCACAGGGTCTTGAACGGTTCGGCAAGAATCAACTTCATCGGTTTGGCTCCGCCAGAATCAGGTCCGCAGCGTACTGCGGCATGCTATAGAGGTCGGCCGTCTCAGCGAAGGCCAGACCATTGCGGCTCCAGGCCGCGCGCGCTTGTGGATCGTCGAGCATATCCACCAGGTACTGGTTGAGCTGGGCCTGCTCGAACGGTTCGTCCAACACTCGGCCATTGCGGGCCTTGTTGATGTAAAACGCGTAGCCGCAGACCTTGCTCACCAGCACCGGGAGGCCGGCGACCACCGCTTCGATCAGCACCATGCCGGCCGCCTCGTTGTACGCGGGGTGGATCAACAGGTCCGCGCCCAGCAGAAAGCGCGGGATATCGCTGCGCCCCTTGAAGAACTGCACCTGGTCGCCCAGGCCCAGCGCTGCACTCTGCAATTGGAATACTTTGGGGTCGTCCTGGCCGATTACAAATAGCCGGGTGCGTTTCTTCAGGTTCGACGGCAACGCGGCCACGGCCTTGAGGCTGCGATCGACGCCTTTGGTCTTGAAGCCCGAGCCGATCTGCGCCAGCAGCAAATCATCTTCGGCCAGGCCGAATTCGCGACGAAATTCAGCGCGGACCTCGGCAGCGTTGGGCGGCGCGCGGCGGTCGCGGGCGATACCCGGCGGCAACAAGTGAAAACGCTCGGCCTGGGTCCCGTAGTACTGGGTAAACAGCTGCTGCTGGTGCTCGGACAACACCATGATCTGCGTCTTGGCGTCCTTGTCGAACACCGCGCGCTCGTATTCGGCAAAGTGTTTGTATCGGCCGAACCAGCGGTACATCGGGTTGCGCAGGGTCTGTGCCTTGTCTTCGAACACACCGTCGGCGGCGAAGTACAGGTCCAGCCCCGGCATCTTGTTGAAGCCCACCACGCGATCCACCGGGCGCTTGGCCAGGTCGGCCTGGATCCAGGCGTAGAGCTTTTCATTGCGCCGATGGTTGACCAACGCCTTGACCGGGGCCACCAGCACTTCGAAGCCCGGCGGCACGTCACCTTCCCAGATCAGCGTGTAGACGCGGATCTTGTGGCCGCGCTGCTGGCACTCCAGGGCAATACGCATGAAGTCGCGCTGCAGGCCACCAAAGGGGAAATACTTGTAGAGGACAAAAGCCAGTTGCATCAGTGTTCCTCAGCCAATAACAACGTGCTTAATCGCGTTGCGACACGCTCAGGGTTCAGGCGAGTGAAACACAGTGGCCACTCGCGCTTGAGATCAAACCGACGCTGGTCTTCGGCAGTCGGTTGATAAGTGCATTTCTTTTGCAGACACGGCGCACACGGGAAATCGCTGGCCAGGTGGACCTGCGCCTTGCCGTAGGCGCCGGTCAGGCCAGGATTGGTGGGGCCGAACAGGGAAATCGTCGGTACATCCAGCGCGGCCGCCAAGTGGCCAAGACCGGTGTCGACCGCAACACACGCCTTGGCACTCGCCAGCACTCGGGCCACGCCCGCCAGGTTGAGCTTGGGCAACACTTCGGCGTTTTTCAGGCCGCTGGCCAAGCGTTCAGCCCGGGCTTTTTCGGCGGCATTGCCCCACGGCAATTTCACGTCCACGCCAAAGCGGTCCATGCGCTCGGCCAGGTCGCGCCAGTAGGCTTCCGGCCAGTGCTTGGTGTCCCAGGTAGTGCCGTGCAGCAGCAGTACAAACGGCTTTTTCGGCGGCAGGCCCAGCAGCTTGTCGACGCTGAGGCCGTAGTCGCCCAGACCCTTTGGAAGGTCATAACCGAGGGCCACGGCAAACAGCTGGCGCAAGCGCTCCACCGCATGCTGCCCACGGGCCACGGCCAAACGACGGGAATAGAAGTGCGCCGCCAACGGTTCGCGAGCCGACTGCTTGTCGAAGCCGGCAACGGGCGCGCGCACGTAGCGGGTCAGCCAGGCGCTTTTCAACAGGCCCTGGGCGTCGATCACCAAGTCGTATTTGGTCGACTGCACGCTCTTTTTGAAGCGCCGCCATTCGCCACTCTTGAAGGTCTGCCAGAGGTTCTTGCGCCAGCGGCGGATCGCCACCGGGATCACCTTGTCCACCGCCGGATGCCAGGTGGGAATTTCGGCGAAGCCTTCTTCCACCACCCAGTCAAACCGGATGCCCGGGATCGCCCGCGCCGCGTCGGTCAACGCCGGCAAGGCATGAATCACATCGCCCAGGGATGAGGTCTTGATTACCAGAACCCGCAACTTAACGGACCTCGACCACAGTGCCCTGCAACCGCTGCAACGCGTCGCTGACAGGTTGCGGCAGCAACTGGCGCAGGCAGTTGTAATGGCCGAAGCGGCAGGTGCGATCAAAACACGGGCTGCAATCCAGGCCCAGGCGCACCACTTCGACCTTGTCGGCCAGCGGCGGGGTAAACCCGGGAGATGTGGAGCCGTACACCGCCACCAGCGGGCGGTTCAGCGCCGCAGCCACATGCATCAGGCCGGAGTCGTTGGACACCACCGAGTCGGCGCAGGACAGCAGGTCGATGGCCTCGGCCAGGGACGTGTCGCCGCTCAGGTTAACGGCTTCTTCCCGCAGGCCCGGGATCAGGCGCTGGCGAATATCCTCGCCCACCGAATGATCGTTTTTCGAGCCGAACAACCAGACTTGCCAGCCCTCGCGAATCTTCATCTCCGCGACCTTGGCGTAATGCTCCGACGGCCAGCGCTTGGACTCGCCAAACTCGGCGCCGGGGCACAGCGCCAGCACCGGACGGTCGAGCTCCAGGCCGAACTTGGCCAGGGCTGCGTCGCGGGTGACCGGGTCGATTTGCAGGCTCGGGCGCGGATACGGTGTAGGCAGCTCGGCACCCGGCGCGTAGGCCAGGGCCATGAAGCGCTCGATCATCAGCGGGTAGCGGGCCTTGTCGAGCTTGCGCACATCATTGAGCAGGCCATAGCGAAATTCGCCACGCCAGCCGGTGCGCTTGGGAATGCCGGCGAAGAACGGCACCAGCGCCGATTTCATCGAGTTGGGCAACAGGATCGCCTGATCGTACTGGCCGACCAGGGACTTGCCGATACGTCGACGGGTCGCCAGCTCCAGCGCGCCGTGGCCGAGCGGGAAGCTCAAAGCCTGACGCACCTCGGGCATACGCTCAAGAATCGGCCGGCTCCACTCGGGGGCGAGCACGTCGATTTGGCAGTCGGGATGGCGTTGTTTCAGGCACTGGAACAGTGTCTGTGCCATCACCATGTCACCGACCCAACTGGGCCCAACGATCAGAATATTCATGTAGTTTCCACAAACGATACGGGGAGGCTCATGCCTCCCCGCCTTATATAGTGTTTCAGCTTAACCCCAGTTCATGCCAGATTCGCTGCACCTGGCGCCGTTCGTCAGCGAACTGATCCCCGGCAACGGTCCCGGCCTCGTTCTGCAAGGCCTGGCGGTGAGCGGCGGAACGGTAGGCTTTATACACCTCGCGCAGCAAATGGGCATCGGCGGCGGGCATCAGCCCGACCTGCTCCAGCCCTTCCAGAATGCGGATATTGTCGGTGTAGCGCAGCAACGATGGATGTTGCGCAGACCACGCCAAAGCCGCGTATTGCACCATAAATTCAATATCGACGATACCTCCGGCGTCCTGCTTGAGGTCGAACGCCACCGTGGGTTCGAAGGCATTCGCCGCCGTTCCCGCCGCCGTGGACTTGGTGCCGAGGTTGTCGCGCATCTTGGCGCGCATCTCGCTCACCTCCTGACGCAGCTTGTCCAGGTCCTGTGCACGGCCCAGCACTTGCGCCCGCACCTGCTCGAAAGCACGCCCCACATCCTGACTGCCTACCAGCACCCGCGCACGTACCAGCGCCTGGTGTTCCCAGGTCCAGGCTTCGTTTTCCTGATAGCGCGCAAAGGCGCCCAGGGAACTCACCAGCAAACCGGATGCGCCCGAAGGCCGCAGGCGCATGTCCACTTCATACAACTGCCCGGAGTTGGTCTGGGTGGTCAGCAAGTGAATGATCCGCTGGCCCAGTCGGGTAAAGAACTGCGCACCGTCGATCGGCTTGGCGCCGTCGGTTTCGGCCTGGGGGTCACCGTCATGGATAAACACCAGGTCCAGGTCCGAACCATGCCCCAATTCGATGCCGCCGACTTTCCCATAACCGACAATGATGAAGCCAGGATCGCACAAGGTGCCGTCCACCCGTTGCGGTGAACCGTGACGGGCGACGGTCTGGCGCCAGGCCAGGGCCAGCACCTGTTCGAGGATGGCTTCGGCGAGCCACGTCAGGTAGTCGCTGACTTTCATCAGCGGCAGGCTGCCGGCGATTTCCGAGGCGGCCACCCGCAGGCGGTGGGCCAGCTTGAAGTGACGCAAGGCCTCCATCTGCTGCTCAAGGTCGTCTTCGGGGATGCGTGTCAGGCGCTCGCGCAACTCGGCGGCCAGTTCCGGCGCCAGCGGCGGCTTGAACAGGCGGCCTTCGTTGAGCAATTCGTCCAGCAGCAGCGGGAAGCGGGTGATCTGTTCGGCAATCCACGGGCTGGCGGCGCACAGGGTCAGGAGGCGACGCAGGGCGTCAGGGTTTTCCGTCAGCAGCACCAGATAAGCGGAACGCCGGGCGACGGCTTCGACCAAGGGCAGGACGCGCTCCAGCACCAGATCCGGGTTGGCGTGCTCGACAGCCTGGGCCAGCAGGCGTGGGATAAACGCATCCAGGCGCTCGCGACCCAATCGCTGCATGGCACGCAATTGTGGACTGCTGCGCAGACCGGCCAAGGCTTTCAAGGCCTTGGGCGCGTCGGCAAAACCACCCTCCTGCAACTGTCGGCAAGCCGCTTCTTCGTCCTGGGACTCCTCCCACAACGGCAACCACTCACCGCCCACCACCAGCTCGCTCTCTTCGCCCTCTTCTTCATCCGGGTCGGCAATCACCTGGCGGAAATGCCAGTCAACTCGCCCACGCCAGTACATCAGGCGCTCATGGAACGCGGTCCAGTCCGGGAAGCCCATCATGAAGGCAATCCGCGCCTGGTCTTCGGTACCATCCGGGAGCATCTGCGTCTGGCGATCGGCAATCGCCTGGATCGCGTGTTCGGTGTAGCGCAGGAATTCATAGCCATCGCGCAGCTCGGCAATCACCGCCGGTGGCAGGTAGCCCTGGCCTTCCAGGGTGCCCAGCACATTTAACAGCGGGCGTTGTTGCAGGCTCAGGTCGCGGCCGCCGTGGATCAGTTGGAACGCCTGGGCGATAAATTCGACTTCACGGATGCCGCCCGAGCCCAGCTTGATATTCTCGGCCATGCCCTTGCGCCGCACTTCCTGCTGGATCAACTGCTTCATGGTGCGCAGCGCTTCGATGGCGGAGAAGTCCAGGTAACGCCGGTAGACAAACGGTCGCAGCATGTCGAGCAGTTGCGCGCCAGCCACCTGGTCACCCGCCACCACCCGCGCCTTGATCATGGCGTAGCGTTCCCAGTCGCGGCCCTGATCCTGGTAGTACTGCTCCAGCGCATTGAAGCTGAGCACCAGCGCCCCGGCTGAACCGTAGGGCCGCAGGCGCATGTCGACGCGGAACACAAAGCCGTCGACGGTCATCGGGTCCAGGGCCTTGATCAGTTTTTGACCAAGACGGATGAAGAACTCCTGGTTATCCAGCGAGCGTTTCACGCCCACGGTGTCGCCGCCTTCGGGGTAGGCAAAGATCAGGTCGATATCGGACGACAGGTTCAACTCCACGGCACCGAGCTTGCCCATGCCGAGGATGACCATGTGCTGCGGCTCGCCGCTGCGACGGCCGGTAGGCGTGCCGAACAGGACGCAGTGGCGCTGGTACAACCACTGATACGCCTGGTCGATGCTGGCGTCAGCCATGTCCGAGAGATCACGGCAGGTTTGCACCAGGTCCGCCTGTCGGGTCAGGTCGCGCCAGATGATCCGCACTTGCTGGCGGGTGCGCTGGCGTCGCAGAACGCGGCCCAGCTCGTCTTCCGTCTGGGCTTGCTGCACGGCAGCCGCAATCTGCCCGCACAGCTCGCCGGGGGCAAAGCCGCGGTCCAGCTCGCCCCAGGCCACCAGTTCCAGCAACATCAAAGGGTCACGAACACTCTGTTCAATGACGAAATCACTGGCGGCGCACACACGGGCGAAGTCAGCCCACCGTTGCGGCGTCCACTCAGAAAGGCCATTATCGCCGTCCAATCCGGCCACGGCGTCACGAAATGACTGCTCGGCCCGCTTGGCAAATGGAAGCAGGATGGCCGGTAGTTCGGCCTGCATGGGAAGGCTCATGGTCTATCCTTGATCGGCGCGTAAAGGGCTTGTAGCTGTGAACGCAAGAACCACGCTCGGTGAAGGACTGTCGAACAAAGGTTAGAAATAGCTGAAAATTTTTCTTTTTTGGCAGTCAACATCAAATCTCTACCCTTTCTTGTTCGCAAAAGATCAACAATAACGATTATGCTCGCCAGCTAGACCGAGCAATCCGCTCAGTCTTGTGTAGTTTTACTACTCGTATATACATTCGAAAGGCTGAAATGGCCGACGATTTGTAGTAAAACTACAGGACGCCGAAGCAACCTTCGGCCATCCAAGAATTTATGTCGTCTGCCCACAAGGCCAGTCGCAAACTTCAGGCAACCGATTCTGGTAGCCTTTCCGCCCTGGAGCAAGCCATGCAAGACCTCGATCCCGTCGAAACCCAGGAATGGCTGGACGCCCTGGAATCGGTTCTCGACAAAGAAGGCGAAGACCGTGCTCATTACCTGATGACCCGTATGGGCGAACTCGCGACCCGCAGCGGCTCGCAACTGCCCTACGCCATCACCACGCCGTACCGCAACACCATCCCAGTAACCCACGAAGCACGCATGCCTGGCGACCTGTTCATGGAACGCCGCATTCGCTCGTTGGTACGCTGGAACGCCATGGCGATGGTAATGCGCACGAACTTGAAAGATTCTGACCTGGGCGGTCACATCTCCAGCTTCGCTTCCAGCGCAACCCTGTATGACATTGGCTTCAACTACTTCTTCCAGGCCCCGACCGAAGAACACGGCGGCGACCTGATCTACTTCCAGGGCCACACCTCGCCAGGCGTCTACGCCCGAGCGTTCATGGAAGGCCGCATCAGCGAAGAACAAATGAACAACTTCCGCCAGGAAGTCGACGGCCAGGGCCTCTCGTCCTATCCGCACCCTTGGCTGATGCCTGATTTCTGGCAGTTCCCGACGGTATCCATGGGCCTGGGCCCGATCCAGGCGATCTACCAGGCACGCTTCATGAAGTACCTGGAAGCCCGTGGCTTCATCCCTGAAGGCAAGCAGAAAGTCTGGTGCTTCCTGGGCGACGGCGAGTGCGACGAGCCGGAATCCCTGGGCGCCATCTCCCTGGCTGGCCGCGAGAAGCTGGACAACCTGATCTTCGTCATCAACTGCAACCTGCAGCGCCTCGACGGCCCGGTTCGCGGCAACGGCAAGATCATCCAGGAACTCGAAGGCGTGTTCCGCGGTGCTCAATGGAACGTGACCAAAGTCATCTGGGGCCGTTTCTGGGACCCACTGCTGGCCAAAGACGTCGACGGTATCCTGCAACGCCGCATGGACGAAGTCATCGACGGCGAGTACCAGAACTACAAAGCCAAAGACGGCGCGTTCGTACGTGAACACTTCTTCAACTCGCCAGAGCTCAAGGCGATGGTTGCTGATCTGTCCGACGACGAGATCTGGAAACTCAACCGTGGCGGCCACGACCCGTACAAGGTCTACGCGGCGTACCACGAAGCGGTCAACCACAAAGAACAACCAACCGTCATCCTGGCCAAGACCATCAAGGGTTATGGCACCGGTGCCGGCGAAGCGAAGAACACTGCGCACAACACCAAGAAAGTCGATGTCGACAGCCTGAAGTTGTTCCGCGACCGCTTCGACATCCCGGTCAAGGACGAAGAGCTGGAGAACCTGCCGTTCTTCAAGCCAGAACCAAACAGCGCCGAAGCCCGCTACCTCAGCGAGCGTCGCACCGCACTGGGCGGTTTCGTGCCACAGCGCCGCGCCAAGAGCTTCAACATCCCGACTCCGCCACTGGATACCCTCAAGGCTATCCTGGACGGTTCGGGCGACCGTGAAATCTCCACCACCATGGCCTTCGTGCGGATCCTCGCGCAGCTGGTCAAGGACAAGGAAATCGGCTCGCGTATCGTGCCGATCATCCCGGACGAAGCCCGTACCTTCGGTATGGAAGGCATGTTCCGTCAGTTGGGCATCTACTCCTCCGTCGGCCAGCTCTACGAGCCAGTCGATAAAGACCAGGTGATGTTCTACAAGGAAGACAAGAAGGGCCAGATCCTCGAAGAAGGCATCAACGAAGCAGGCGCCATGAGCTCCTTCATCGCTGCCGGTACGTCTTACTCCAGCCACAACCAGCCGATGCTGCCGTTCTACATCTTCTACTCGATGTTCGGCTTCCAGCGTATTGGCGACCTGGCTTGGGCAGCAGGCGACAGCCGTACCCGTGGCTTCCTGATCGGCGGTACTGCCGGCCGGACCACGCTGAACGGCGAAGGCCTGCAACACGAAGACGGCCACAGCCACATCCTGGCGGGCACCATCCCGAACTGCCGCACCTTTGATCCAACCTACGGCTATGAGCTGGCGGTGATCATCCAGGACGGCATGAAGAAGATGACCGAAGAGCAGCAGGACGTTTTCTACTACATCACCGTGATGAACGAGTCCTACCAGCAGCCAGCCATGCCGGCCGGTGTCGAGGAAGGCATCATCAAGGGCATGTACCTGCTCGAAGAAGACACCAAGGAAGCCGCTCACCACGTGCAACTGATGGGCTCCGGCACCATCCTGCGCGAAGTGCGTGAAGCTGCAAAAATCCTGCGTGAAGAGTTCAACGTCGGCGCTGACGTATGGAGCGTTACCAGCTTCAACGAACTGCGTCGCGACGGCCTGGCCGTAGAGCGCAGCAACCGTCTGCACCCGGGCCAGAAGCCTGCGCGCACCTACGTCGAAGAGTGCCTGGCTGGCCGTAAAGGTCCGGTTATCGCCTCTACCGACTACATGAAGCTGTTTGCTGAACAAATTCGTCAGTGGGTACCGTCCAAGGAATTCAAAGTCCTGGGCACCGACGGTTTCGGCCGTAGTGACAGCCGCAAGAAGCTGCGTCACTTCTTCGAAGTCGACCGTCACTTCGTGGTGTTGGCAGCCCTGGAAGCCTTGGCTGACCGTGGTGAAATCGAACCCAAGGTGGTAGCTGACGCTATCGTCAAGTTCGGGATCAACCCGGAAAAACGCAACCCACTGGACTGCTGAGGAGACTTTCTGTGAGCGAACTCATTCGCGTACCTGACATCGGCAGCGGTGAAGGTGAAGTAATTGAACTGTTTGTGAAGGTCGGCGACACCGTCGAAGCCGACCAGAGCATCCTGACCCTGGAGTCGGACAAGGCGAGCATGGAAATCCCTGCTCCCAAGGCCGGCGTGGTCAAGAGCCTGAAAGTGAAGCTGGGCGATCGCCTGAAAGAAGGCGACGAACTGCTTGAGCTGGAAATCGAAGGTGCCGCTGATGCGGCCCCTGCGGCGGCCGCTCCTGCTGCTGCCCCTGCTGCTGAAAAACCTGCCGCTGCAGCCGAGGCCCCTGCGGCCCCGGCTGCTGCACCGGCAGCGCCTGCCGCCGCTACTGTCCAGGACATTCATGTTCCGGACATCGGTTCGTCGGGCAAGGCCAAGATCATCGAGCTGCTGGTTAAAGTCGGCGACACCGTCGAAGCTGATCAATCGCTGATCACCCTGGAGTCCGACAAGGCCTCCATGGAAATCCCTTCGCCGGCTGCGGGCGTGGTGGAAAGCATTGCCGTGAAGCTGGAAGACGAAGTCGGCACTGGCGACTTCATCCTCAAGCTGAAAGTCGCGGGCGCTTCGGCCCCTGCTGCTGCCGCTCCAGCCGCCGCTGCTCCGGCCGCCAAGGCTGAAGCTGCACCTGCCGCCGCCCCTGCGCCTGCTGCAAAAGCCGAGGCCGCACCGGCTCCGGCGGCTGCACCTGCGCCGAGCGGTGCCAAGGTTCATGCCGGCCCTGCCGTGCGCCAACTGGCCCGTGAATTCGGCGTCGAGCTGAGCGCGGTAACCGCCAGCGGTCCTCACGGTCGCGTGCTGAAGGAAGACGTGCAGGTTTACGTCAAATCCATGATGCAGAAAGCCAAGGAAGCTCCGGCTGCCGGCGCTGCTACCGGTGGCTCGGGCATTCCGCCGATCCGCACTGTCGACTTCAGCCGCTTCGGCGAAATCGAAGAAGTGCCGATGACCCGCCTGATGCAAATCGGCGCGGCCGGCCTGCACGCCAGCTGGCTGAACATCCCGCACGTGACCCAGTTCGACCAGGCCGACATCACCGACCTGGAAGCTTTCCGCGTTGCGCAGAAAGCCGTGGCCGAGAAGGCCGGCGTGAAACTGACCGTGCTGCCCCTGCTGCTCAAGGCTTGCGCGCACCTGCTCAAGGAACTGCCGGACTTCAACAGTTCGCTGGCACCTAGCGGCAAGGCGATCATTCGCAAGAAGTACGTGCACATCGGCTTTGCCGTCGACACTCCGGATGGCCTGCTGGTACCGGTCATCAAGAACGTCGACCAGAAGAGCCTGCTGCAGCTTGCCGCCGAGGCTGCTGCACTGGCTGCCAAGGCCCGCGACAAGAAGCTCACCCCGGACGATATGCAGGGCGCGTGCTTCACCATCTCCAGCCTCGGCCACATTGGCGGTACTGGCTTCACGCCAATCGTCAACGCGCCGGAAGTGGCGATCCTGGGTGTTTCCAAGGCCACTATCCAGCCTGTATGGGACGGTAAAGCGTTCCAGCCGAAGCTGATGCTGCCACTGTCGCTGTCCTACGATCACCGTGTGATCAACGGCGCGGCTGCCGCACGCTTCACCCAGCGCCTGAGCCAGTTGCTGAACGACATCCGCACCATCCTGCTTTAAGCCGCAACAGGTCTTCTGCCCCTGCAGAAGACCTGGCTTCACCGATTTCCGAGCGCCACGCTCGTACCTCAACCCCGCCAATTGGCGGGGCTTTTTTTGCCTGCTTTCCAGGCAAAACCTGGACACGGAAATCGAGGTTGTACACCGCCCATCACCCCGGTTGTAGAAAACCGTTCGCTGGCCGATAACCCACTTATAGCACTTAGCCTTCATCCTCTCTTGTCAGCCCGTGCCGCATGATGCAACCTTGCCGCAGGCAACAGTCAAGAGGGCGTGAGCCCGGCGCGAAGCGCATTTTTCCAAGCGAGTTTCCCCATGAAAAGCCAACCCGATGCTGCCCGTACGGCGGCCGAGGTAGTGACGCAATTACCGGTGCCTTCGCGCCTCGGTATGCTGCGTTTCGAGCGGCTTAATGAGGCAAGCTGGGCCCTGTTGTACCTCGACCCCAATTGCGAACGCCAATTCGGCCTGCCCGCCGTGGAACTGTGCGCCCTGGTCGGCTCGCCCTACGCCAGCCTGATGGAACCCCAGGCGCGTTATCAGCTGCATGACGCGATCCAGGAACAGCTGACCATCAGCCCCCATTACCTGGTGCGCTACACCCTGCACACCCACGACGGCCCGTTGAGCCTGCTGGAGCTGGGTGAGGCCTACAAACAACACAACCGTCACCTGCTGCGTGGCTACCTGATGGTGGTCGATGGCCTGTTCAGTGATATTTCACTGGCCCCTGCCGTGGATCTCGAAAGCCAGAACAGCCGCTTGCAGATCGCCCTGGAACTCAACCAGCGCGCCCAGCAGGAACAACTGCAACACCTTGAGCGAGTGCGCGCCCAGCAGGAACTGATCCTGCTGCTGGCCCGCCAGCGCTACAGCACCAACAACTCGCTGCAAGAAGCCGCCGAACTGATCACCCGCAGTGCCTGTGATATCTACCAAATCGACTGCGCCAGCATCTGGAACCTCGAGAACCAGCACCTGGTGCCGATTTCCGCCTATCACCGCGCCGATCAGCAACACCACCTGCCCGAGCCTATCGATGCCAGTGGCTTCCCGGATTACCTGGAAGCCCTGCAAACCAGCCGCGCCATCGATGCCAACAACGCCCTGCGCGACCCACGCACCCGGGAAATGGTCGAGAGCCTGCGCCCGCGTGACATCCACGCGATGCTCGACGCCAGCATCCGGGTCGATGGCAATGTGGTCGGGGTGTTGTGCCTGGAGCAAAGTGGCAGCACCCGCGTCTGGCAGTCCGACGAGATCGCCTTTGCCGGCGAGCTGGCCGACCAGTTCGCCCAGGTGATCAACAACCACAACCGCCGCACCGCCACCAGCGCGCTGCACTTGTTCCAGCGAGCCGTGGAGCAAAGCGCCAACGCGTTCCTGCTGGTCAATTGCGACGGCGTGGTGGAATACGTCAACCCCAGCTTTACCGCGATCACCCAGTACAGCACCGAAGAAGTCCACGGCCACCAGCTGTCGGAACTGCCGGCGCTGGAAAACCTCAGCGAGCTGCTGTTCGACGCGCCTTCCAGCCTGGCCAAGAGCAACAGCTGGCAAGGCGAGTTCAAGAGCCGACGCAAGAACCTCGAGCCCTACTGGGGCCAGTTGTCGATCTCCAAGGTCTATGGCGACAACCGTGAGCTGACGCACTACATCGGCATCTACGAAGACATCACCCAGACCAAGCTGGCCCAGCAGCGCATCGAGCGCCTGGCCTATACCGACAACCTGACCAACCTGGGCAACCGTCCGGCGTTCATCCGTAACCTGGACGAACGCTTTGCCCGGGACAGCGACAGCCCTATCAGCCTGCTGCTGGTGGACATCGACAACTTCAAGCGGATCAACGACAGCCTCGGCCACCAGACCGGCGACAAACTGCTGATCAGCCTGGCCCGGCGCCTGCGCAACAGCCTGACGGCCAGCGGCAGCCTGGCGCGGTTTGCCAGTAACGAGTTTGCCGTGCTGCTGGACGATACCGACCTTGAAACCGGCCAGCAGGTCGCCAGCCAGTTGCTGGCCACCCTCGACAAGCCGATGTTCGTCGACAACCAACTGATCAGCGTCACCGGCTCCGTGGGCCTCGCCTGCGCGCCGCTGCATGGCCGCGACCCGCAAACCCTGATGCGCAACGCGGGCCTGGCGCTGCACAAGGCCAAGGCCAACGGCAAACACCAGGTACAGGTCTTTACCGAGGCGCTGAACGCCGAGGCCAGCTACAAGCTGTTCGTGGAAAACAACCTGCGCCGCGCCCTGACGCAGAACGAACTCGACGTGTTCTACCAACCCAAGCTGTGCCTGCGCAGCGGTCGCCTGCTGGGGATGGAAGCGTTGTTGCGCTGGAACCATCCGGAAAAGGGCATGATCCGCCCCGATCAATTCATCAGCGTGGCTGAAGAGACCGGGCTGATCATCCCCATTGGCAAATGGATCGCCCGCCAGGCCTGCCGCATGAGCCGACAGCTGACCGCTGCGGGCCTGGGCAAACTGCAAGTGGCAATCAACCTGTCGCCCAAGCAGTTTTCCGACCCGGACCTGGTGGCCTCGATTGCCACGATCCTCAAGGAAGAACAGCTGCCCGCCAACCTGCTGGAACTGGAGCTGACTGAAGGCCTGCTGCTGGAAGCCACCGAAGACACCCGCCTGCAACTCGACCAACTGAAGAGTTTTGGCCTGACCCTGGCCATGGATGACTTCGGTACGGGTTACTCGTCACTCAGCTACCTGAAAAAATTCCCGATCGACATCATCAAGATCGATCGCAGCTTTATTCATGAAATCCCGGACAACCAGGACGACATGGAAATCACCTCGGCGGTGATCGCCATGGCTCACAACCTCAAGCTCAAGGTGGTGGCCGAAGGCATCGAGACCGCCGAACAGCTGGCGTTCCTGCGCCGTCACCGTTGCGACGTCGGCCAGGGCTACCTGTTCGACCGGCCAATCCCGGGTTCCGAGCTGATCGAGAAGCTTAAACGCTATCCTCGCGGGCCAATCGCCTGACAGCGCGGTAACACTCGGGCAAACTGGCAGTCTGAATGCTTACTTGTAACTCAATCTGACTGAGAGGACTGATCATGGTCTTGCGCTCGGAAATTCTGGTGAACAAAAACGTGCTTCCTACTCAAGAACAAGCTTTGCCTGGCCGTGAAACCCCGATGTCCCTCCCCGAGACTCACTTCGTCAACGGCAACCCGCTGCTGGGCCCGTTTGTCGACAACGTAGAGTTTGCGATCTTTGGCCTGGGTTGCTTCTGGGGCGCAGAGCGCCGCTTCTGGCAGCGCGAAGGCATCGTCAGCACCGTGGTGGGTTATGCCGGTGGTTACACGCCAAACCCGACCTATGAAGAAGTCTGCTCGGGCCTGACCGGCCACAGCGAAGTGGTGCTGGTGGTGTTTGACCAGGACAAGATCAGCTACGAAGAATTGCTGAAAATGTTCTGGGAACTGCACAACCCGACCCAGGGCATGCGCCAGGGCAATGACATCGGCAGCCAGTACCGGTCGGTGATCTATGCGGTGAAGCCGGAGCACCTGGAAGCGGCGAAGGCCAGCGCACAGGCTTATCAGACGGAACTGACCAAGGCCGGCCTGGGTACCATCACCACTGAAATCGAAGAAGCGCCGACGGTGTATTTCGCCGAGGCGTATCACCAGCAATACCTGGCGAAGAATCCGCAGGGTTATTGCGGGATTGGCGGCACCGGCGTGACCTGCCCGATCTGATTGCACCAGATCGTTCCCACGCTCTGCGTGGGAATGCCGCTCTGGACGCTCCGCGTCTGCTCTGAAATTCGTGACGCAGAGCGTCACAGGATGCATTCCCACGCAGAGCGTGGGAACGATCAGTTACTCGGCGATAAGCCAATCAATCTGCCACCCACCCTGGGTTTGCCCAAGCTGCTTGGACAACCACGGCAGCAGCTCACGCAACTCTTCCTCCAAACCCCACGGCGGATTGGCAATCGCCAGACCCGAACCGGTCAGGGTGTTCGGCGTGTCCAGCGGATGCACCAGCAATTCCACCCGCAGCAACTTCGGCGCACCGGTACCGGCCAGGTCCTGGTAGAAGCGGCGCAACATGCGCTGGTCCTTCACCGGGTACCAGATCGCGGCCACGGTCTGGCGCATGCGACTCACGGCTTCCTTGAGGGACGCGGCGCAGCGCTGCATCTCGTCGAGCTTTTCGAACGGCGGGTCAATCAGCATCAGTGCACGCTTTTCCGGCACCGGCAGCAATGCCCGTGGCACATGCCAGCCTTCGCCAAGGTGCACTTTCACCCGACGGTCGCCCTTCATGTTGTCCTTGAGCAGCAGGCCGTCTTCCGGGTGTTTCTCGTTGAGCAACACGCGGTCCTGAGGGCGAGTCAGGCGTCGCGCCAGCTCCGGTGAGCCCGGGTAGTAGCGCAACTCGCCATCCGGGTTCATCTCGTGCAGCACACGCATGTAATCGGCGGTCAGCGGCGGCAGGTCGGTCTGGCCCCACAGGCGGGCGATGCCTTCCAGGTATTCACCGGTACGGTTCGCCTGGTCGCCCTGCAGGTCGTACAGACCAATACCGGCGTGGGTGTCGAGATAGGCAAACGGCTGCTCCTTGCGCGACATCAGGGCGATGAGGCGGGTCAAGGTCAGGTGTTTGAAGACATCGGCGTGGTTGCCGGCGTGAAAGGCGTGACGATAATTCATGGTTGCTCCTGCGCAGGGGGCGAAGTTTACCTTTTACGCAGGCAAAGGTGCAGGGCTGCGCGTCAGGTGGTGCTTATGCCGCAAACACAGGGGCGCCGCCGAAAATAGTCTAATCGCCGGTACGAAAGCGGATTTATTGTGGCCAGCAATTATCCATGGAGGTCATAAAAACTCATGAAAGACGCCACCATCGCCCTGCACCACGGCTTCAAGTCGGACCCGACCACCAAGGCCGTCGCCGTGCCGATCTACCAGAACGTCGCTTTCGAATTCGATAACGCCCAGCACGGCGCGGACCTGTTCAACCTCGACGTACCCGGCAATATCTACACGCGCATCATGAATCCCACCAACGACGTGCTGGAGCAACGCATCGCGGCGCTGGAAGGCGGCATCGCGGCCCTGGCGGTGTCGGCCGGCAGCGCGGCGATTCACTACGCAATCCAGACCTTGACCCGTGCCGGTGACAACATCGTCACCACTCCGCAGCTGTACGGCGGCACCTACACCCTGTTCGCCCATTTGCTGCCGAGCTTCGGCGTCGACGTGCGCTTCGCCCGTGACGACTCGGCCGAAGCCATCGCCGAGCTGATCGATGACAACACCAAGCTGGTGTACTGCGAAAGCATCGGCAACCCGGCGGGCAACATCATCGACATTGAGGCCCTGGCCGACGTCGCCCATGCCCGTGGCGTGCCGCTGATGGTAGACAACACTGTGGCCACGCCGATCCTGTGCAAGCCGATTCAGTTCGGCGCGGACATCGTCGTGCATTCGGTGACCAAGTACGTGGGCGGTCACGGCAACTCGCTGGGTGGCGTGATTGTCGACAGCGGCACCTTTCCCTGGACTCAATACCCGGAGAAATTCCCCGGCCTCAACCAGCCAGAGCCGGCCTATCACGGCGTGGTCTACACCGAGAAGTTCGGCCCCGCGGCGTTCATCGCCCGCGCCCGCACCGTGCCCCTGCGCAACACCGGCGCAGCCCTGGCCCCGATGAATGCATTCCTGCTGCTGCAAGGCCTGGAAACCCTGGCCCTGCGTATGGAGCGCCACACCGAAAACGCCTTGAAGATTGCCCACTTCCTGCAAGACCACGCGCTGGTGGAATGGGTCAGCTACGCCGGCCTGCCGGATCACCCACACCACCATCTGGCGCAGAAATACATGCAGGGCAAGCCGTCGGCGATTCTGTCCTTCGGCCTGAAGGGCGGTTATGAGGCCGGCGTGCGTTTCTATGACTCACTGCACATCTTCAAGCGCCTGGTGAACATTGGCGACGCCAAGTCCCTGGCCTGCCATCCGGCGTCCACCACCCATCGTCAGATGAATGAACAGGAGCAGGCGAAGGCCGGTGTGAAGCCGGAGATGATTCGCCTGTCAGTGGGCATTGAGGCGATTGAGGACCTGATCGAGGACTTGCAGCAGTCGCTGGCCTCAACCCAGCTCTGAGGCCAGCCAGGCGGCCAGCGCCTGATGACTGACATCCGGCCTGCGCACGAAGTGAGCGACCTTGTGCTTCAAGGTCGCCGGCGCAAAGGCGCTGTGCAGGTCCGGGCGCTGTTCTTCCAGCCATTGCAGCAGGTTGTCCACCCGCGTGACGCTCGATTGCTCACCCAAGTGCTGGAGAACTTGCGGCGGCACTTGCCACCACGGGCTTTGCTTCGCCGCTCCCACCGTCGTGACCGCTACCTCATGCTGGCGACCATTGATCCAGTAGCGACTGAACACCGGGAGCAACGCCTTCGCCTGCGGTCCTAGCGCCTGCAAGACAGGCAGGACATAAGTGCCGTCCCAGAAACGAAAGAACACCGCCTGCCCTTCCGGTAACAGTACCTTGGTCAGGCTGCGCAAATGCTCAACAACGGTTTGCACGGGACAGGACGACACCGCCAACCATCCCCAGTCAGTACCTTCGCATTCGGCGGCCCATTTCAGAAAAGCACTTTCAACGGCAACCACCGCAACGTAGGGCATGACCTCATCCCATGCCGCATACTCGCTGCCCGCCCAGATTGGACTGAGCAAGCCACCATTGGTACGACGCCAGGCTTCAAGCGGCTTGCAGTCGCTGGCATTGCCCAACACTGCAAATAACTGCTCGCCCTCCTGCAAGGGTGCAGCCTCAAGCCACTGCCCGGGGGCAATCATGGCGTACCCCCGGCGAGTGATGCGCTGCGATGCAGAGGCGTATCACACACCCCATTCCTGCAGCGCTCACACTCTTCGCAAAAGGGCGCACTGCGTTTCAGGCTGGACACCTGCACGGCACTCAACGGTGCCGCGATGACAGCCAGCACCTTTTCCTGCAGCGCCGGCGTCAGCAGCGCTCCGGCCGATGCCGGCGAACCGCCAAGCTGGACCTCTGTGCTGCTGAAAATCCCGTCCGCTGAAACATTGATCCAGTGCCCGCCAGCCTGAAGGGTCACGCTGGCGCCTGCATCGATAACAATGCGTTGTCCGGCGCCGATGTGAACGGTGAACCCGGCACGCACCTGCTGGGAGCCGGCGATCATCAGGTGATCGTCCTGCTTGAGTTCGGTCAATCGGTTGCCGTGGGTGGTGCGCTGTTCTTCGCCCTGAAGCTCGTGACGGTCTAGGCCTTTGACGATTACGTTGCGCTGGTTGTCGACCTGCACGTGCTGGTCGTGCAGTACATGCTGGGTCCAGTTGCGCTGGGCGCGCAGGTAGATTTCCTCGGCGCCCTTGCGGTCCTCGATGCGCAGCTCGTTGTAGCCACCACCGCCGGGGCTGGTCTGGCTGCGGAAGATGCTGCGGGTCTTGTCCGCCGGCAGGTCCAGCGGTACTGGCGTCGCCGCATTGGCCAAACAACCGACCACCAACGGCGTGTCAGCATCGCCGTCGACAAAGCCCACCAGCACCTCCATGCCTACCCGCGGGATCAACACCGCGCCGTAATGCTCATGGGCCCAGCCACTGGCCACTCGCAACCAGCAGCTGGAATGCTCATTATTTTCCCCGGAGCGATCCCAGGCCAGTTGCACCTTGACCCGGCCGTATTCATCGCAATGGATTTCACTACCTGCCGGCCCGGTCACCACGGCGTTTTGGTAGCCCGACATTGATGGTCGCGATACCAGCAAAGGTGTTCGAAAGGGTACATCCCATGGAGTTACAACAAAGTCATTGCTATAGCCCTGAGAGCGTTCATCGCCGGCTGCGTCAAGGATCGACTCCTCCAGCGCCTGAGGTTGGCGCCCTACATGCGTCACTTGGGTGACCAGCCACAAATCATTCCATTCCTGCCGAGGATGCCCGGTCATCCTTAGGAAGCGCCCGCTGAGCAGAGCCGGCTGATCGCTATGACCGTTGGCCTGGCGAAAGTCGCCGCGATGACGCTCCAACATGCGTTGCGCCAGGTATTTACCATGAGCGCGATCCGTAAAGCGCCCGGGATAACGCTGGTCCTCCAGAGTGGGGCGCTGCCCGACAGACACGGTGCTTTCCAGCGCGAGACGTGGTTTTTTGAAGTCGTAGTCACGCAGGCTCACACCAGTGGTGCGGGTCTTCAGCCGCACGATAAAACGCTTGATCACCGGCATCTCGGCGACCATCCCCGAGCCCGCAGCGTACTGAGTAGCTTGATCAGGTTTGGCGAACACCGTCTGGTCATCGCCAAACACCAAAAGATGGCGCTCGGGATGATGCTGGAAGTGATAGTGAATGCCTGACTCGGAACACAAACGCTGGACAAACTCCAGATCGGTTTCGCCGAACTGAACGCAGTACTCACGCTCGGGATACACCCCACTCAGTTGAAATGAGAAGGCATCCCCCTGGATACCCTGCGCCTCCAACACCAGCGCAATGATCTGCGGCACCGTCTTTTTCTGAAAAATCCGCTGGTGAGTGCTGTGTTCCAGATAAGCCAGCTGCGGTACCAAAGTGATCTGATAACGGGTCTGGCGCTTTCCCGAGTCGCCTTGAGCCACGCGATAGACCTGGCCATGAACGCCGTGGCCATGAGAGTCGAATCCCAGAAACGCCTGGCGGTGCATCAGGCTTTCCAGATCCAGGTCGGGCCGTTCGCTGACCAGTTCTAGGTCGAAACGATAGGGCAGGCTGATGAACTCCTCGCCCATGAACTCAAAAACCTTGAGATCACTGGGTACACCGTCGAGGGTCAGGGTAAAGGCACTTTGATTGGCAGGAGCGAACATCCGGTGTTTCTCTGCATGTAGTGGGTGGCCGATTCTGCACCAGCTGTTTGCCGAGCTGAGTGCGCTGCAGGCAAATCAGTAAATCCTTACATCCCAGGTGCCCAATTCTTCATGCCTCAAACGTCGAACCACCGTCATGAGCGTGCTAGCGTTACGACCCACCTCATCGGCATCACAATGGAAAAAAACATGGCCACCCGCTACGCAAAAATCGTTCTGACCCTTGCCCTGGCAGCCTTTGCCACACTCGTCGCCTTCAACAACATCACCGACTACGGCTCCAACTTTGCCTTCGTCAAACATGTGCTGAGCATGGACACCACCTTCCCCGGCAACGCCGCGATGTATCGCGCCATCACCACCCCATGGCTGTGGCACGGTGCGTACTGGCTGATCATCGCCGGTGAAGCCCTGACGGCCGTGCTGCTGGCGCGTGGCGCACTGGCCTTGTGGCGGGCTCGTCATGCTACTGGCACCGAATTCAACCGCGCAAAGAAATGCGCAGTTTTAGGACTGACCCTCGGTTTTGTCGTGTGGTTCTTCGGATTTATGGTGATCGGCGGCGAGTGGTTCCTGATGTGGCAATCCCATCAGTGGAACGGCCAGGAAGCTGCGTTCAAGTTTTATATGGCGATCCTGGGTGTGCTGATTTTTCTCAACCAGCCGGACACTGACCACGACTGAAAAACCACGAATTCAAAATCGGTGGATGCCCTTTCACAAACTACTGTCAGATAGCTGACGGTAGCTTGTAGCCCTTTTCCCAAAGTATAAAAACCGCCTCACATTCAACGCTTACAGCCACCAGGCGAGCCCTTAAATTGCGGTGCCATCTCCATTCGGAAAGGACCGCATACATGGCACGCAACAACCATCACGCCCTGAATACCCCCACCATCCACAAAGACTGCTGAGGACGCCCCAATGCCTCAGCCCTATGCATTCATCAATGAACGGCAACAAACCTCAGTGGAGCTCAAGACCAGGCTGCGCTTGGGCAAACACGCGCAGGCCAAGTTCGACGTACTTAACAGTCACATTCGCAATGTTGTTGTTCTACCCGGCCATTTGGTGATCATAGGCGATGACTCGACGGCGGCCTGCACCCTGGAAGAGTCCCGTTTGATGAGTACCGCCTGGAATATTCGACATAGCGTTATGGCCGAAGGCGGCGATGCCTTCGCCCTGCACAACTACGACCTGCTGCAAAAAATACTGGGCTACGCCTCGCTCGGAATAGGTACGGCGGGTGACGCCTGGAGTCGGCACCTGCGGGACATTGGTAAAACGCTCGAAGACATTGATGCGCTGCATAAACAGTCGCTGCGCCAAGGTGGCGGCGTCGTACGGAACGACTTCCTGGCTCGACGCCAAACCCTGTTCGCCAAACTGGACGCACAAATGCGCGGCTTTGCACGTTATGGCACTCACTTGCGCAATGAGGGATCGATCAAGAAAATGCTCGGGATATCCACCCGAAGCTATCTGCACACCGGGGAAATCCATCGGTATGCCGAAACGATTGCGCGGGTTTCAAAGACCGCCAAGCTGCTGAAAAACGGAACGCCACTGGGAATTGCACTGAGTACCACGGCGTCGGCGCTGGAAATCAGGGAGGCTTGCTCTACAGGGAGGGAAGAGCAGTGCAGGAAGGCGAAATATGTGGAGGTGGGAAAGTTGGCGGGAGGGGTGGCAGGCGGCGTAGTGGGGGGGGCTGCTGGATCAACGCTATGCCTTGCCATATTGCTTCCCGCCACCGGCCTTGGCTCTTTAGCTTGTTTATTGATAGGCGGAGGAGTTGGAGGTGCGACAGGGGGACATTACGTCAGCATTGGTGGCGAAAAGGCAGGAGAATTGTTGTATGAATATTGATTACTTTTTAAATCTCCCTGCAGAGTCCTTGATTGTAATCAGCTCATTCCTGCTGATAGTCATTGCCAACATTCTCGGCATATTCTTGTGCTACCGAAAGCTTGAGACTATGGAAATCCTCTTAAACAGAAGTCGCCTGGTGACCTTCCACAGCGGCTATTGGGGAACCTCTCCACGAGAAAGAATGATGAGACTTTGTGCAGTGTACGTAGCCGTTGCACTCCCCAGGCTAAATGCACGGCGTGGTGCTGTAGACCTTCAGCAGGTGCAAGCATTTCCGCGCAATACCAAGCTTCTGCTACACACAACGGTTCTTGTTGGCATGACTGGCCTGCTAGGAATGATCGTTGTTTATTTTGACTGACCAGCAGCGGTGAAAAAAACGGCCCGTCATCCAAAGATGCGGGCCGTTTTCACCTCAGCGAGCATTCAAGCCCCCGCCGATTACTTGTTGAGGTTGTAATCCGCCTCGGCCGCGTCAAACCGCTGAAGCATGCCAGCCGTCGGAGCACCCAGCTTGCTCACGAAGTAGATCGCCAGGCTCGCGAAGATGAAGCCCGGGATGATTTCGTACAGGCCAAACAGGCTGAAGTGCTTCCACACGATCACAGTGATCGCACCCACCAGGATGCCGGCCAATGCGCCATTACGCGTCATGCCTTTCCACAGTACGGAGATCAGCACCACGGGGCCAAATGCAGCACCGAAACCGGCCCAGGCGTAGCTCACCAGGCCCAGTACGCGGTTTTCCGGGTTGGCGGCCAAGGCGATGGCGATCAGCGCCACCAGCAGCACCATGGCGCGACCGACCCACACCAGCTCAACCTGGGAGGCGTTTTTACGCAGGAAGGTTTTGTAGAAGTCTTCGGTCAGGGCGCTGGAGCACACCAGCAACTGGCAGCTCAGGGTGCTCATCACGGCAGCCAGGATGGCCGACAGCAATACACCGGCAATCCATGGGTTGAACAGCAACTTGGCCAGCTCGATGAACACACGCTCGTGGTTCTCGGTCACGGGACCGGCGACTTCCGGGTGCGCCGAGAAGTAGGCGATACCGAAGAAGCCCACGGCCACGGTGCCGCCCAGGCACAGGATCATCCAGGTCATGGAGATGCGGCGCGCCTTGGCAATCGACTTCACCGAATCCGCCGCCATGAAGCGCGCGAGGATGTGCGGCTGGCCAAAGTAACCCAGGCCCCAGCCCATCAGCGAAATGATGCCGATGAAGGTGGTGTTTTTCAGCATGTTGAAGTTGTCAGGGTTCTGCGCTTCGATCGCCAGGAAGGTGGTGTCGACGCCTCCGGTGGCCAGCAGCACGATGATCGGCGTGAGCAACAGGGCGAAGATCATCAGCGTGGCTTGTACGGTGTCAGTCCAGCTCACCGCCAGGAAACCACCCACGAAGGTGTAGGCAATGGTCGCCGCAGCACCGGCCCACAGCGCGGTCTCATAGGACATGCCGAAGGTGCTTTCAAACAGGCGGGCGCCGGCCACGATGCCGGAAGCGCAGTAAATGGTGAAGAACACCAGGATCACCACCGCAGAGATGATCCGCAGCAGGCCGCTTTTATCTTCGAAACGGCTGGAGAAGTAATCCGGCAGGGTCAGGGCGTCGCCGTTGTGCTCGGTCTGCACCCGCAGGCGGCCGGCTACAAACAGCCAGTTCAGGTAGGCACCGACGATCAGGCCGATGGCGATCCAGCTTTCCGACAGGCCAGACATGTAGATCGCGCCGGGCAAGCCCATCAGCAACCAGCCGCTCATGTCCGAGGCGCCGGCCGAGAGCGCGGTGACCACGCTGCCGAGGCTGCGACCGCCGAGGATGTAATCGGAAAGGTTGTTGGTGGAGCGATAGGCCATAAAGCCGATCAGCACCATGGCAGCGATATAGATCACAAATGTGATCAGGGTAGGATTACTTACGCTCATTGAGTTACGCCCTGGCATTGTTTTTATGTAGCGGCGGTCTGTCCGGACGGCCACCCACTTGGCTAGTGGATAGACGAAGCCTGGCGCCGCGCATTTATGACTGACGTTTCCCCAGGAAAGCCATCAGCCGATGAACCGCCGGTAAGAGGTTGCACCTTGGGCGCGAATGCTATTCAACAAAGCAAATAAGGTGCAACCAGTTTCTTGAGAATAAGTTGCACCTCGATGTGTTTTGTGGAAAACACCGTGTTTTTGCTCCTTTTCGGAGCAAGGGCAGCCAAAGTCAGAAGCAAATGCACCAGGACGCAGCCGATTCGGCTGCGGCGATAATTTTTCCCGATCAGCATCAAAAATTTCATGGATAAAAAGGGTTGCACCCGGTTGCACCTCTCTCAGCGCAAAGCTAATCTTGCCGCCAGCTGATGCCACGCAGTAGTGGCACCCATGAGGATAAAAAGATGGCTACGACCACCCTTGGGGTCAAACTTGACGACCCGACCCGCGAGCGCCTGAAGGCGGCCGCGACCTCCATTGATCGCACGCCGCACTGGCTGATCAAGCAGGCGATTTTCAATTACCTGGAGAAACTCGAGGGTGGTGCAACCCTGGCCGAGCTCAACGGCCTGGCCAGCAAGGACGCAGAAGAAGCCGGCGAGGTCCAGACCGACCACGCTCACCAGTGCTTCCTGGAGTTCGCCGAGAGCATCCTGCCGCAATCGGTGCTGCGCGCGTCGATCACCGCCGCTTACCGTCGCCCGGAACCTGAAGTGGTGCCGATGTTGATCGAGCAGGCCCGCCTGCCCGCGGCAATGGCCGACGCCACCAACAAGCTCGCCTCTTCGATCGCCGAGAAACTGCGCAATCAGAAAAGCGCCGGCGGCCGTGCAGGTATCGTCCAGGGCCTGCTGCAAGAATTTTCCCTGTCGTCCCAGGAAGGCGTAGCGCTGATGTGCCTCGCCGAAGCGCTGCTGCGTATCCCGGACAAAGGCACCCGCGACGCACTGATCCGCGACAAGATCAGCACCGGCAACTGGCACCCGCACTTGGGCAACAGCCCGTCGCTGTTCGTCAACGCCGCCACCTGGGGCCTGCTGCTGACCGGCAAACTGGTCGCCACCCATAACGAAGCCGGCCTGACGTCGTCCCTGAGCCGCATCATTGGCAAAAGCGGCGAGCCGATGATCCGCAAGGGCGTCGACATGGCGATGCGCCTGATGGGCGAGCAGTTCGTCACCGGCGAAACCATCGCCGAAGCCCTGGCCAATGCGAGCAAGTTCGAAGCCAAGGGTTTCCGCTATTCCTACGACATGCTCGGTGAAGCCGCACTCACCGAACACGACGCCCAGAAGTACCTGGCCTCGTACGAACAAGCCATCCACTCGATCGGCAAAGCGTCCCACGGCCGTGGGATTTATGAAGGCCCAGGCATCTCCATCAAGCTTTCGGCCCTGCACCCGCGTTACAGCCGTGCGCAGTACGAGCGCGTGATGGACGAGCTGTACCCGCGCCTGCTGTCGCTGACGCTGCTGGCCAAGCAATACGACATCGGTTTGAACATCGACGCCGAAGAAGCCGACCGCCTGGAGCTGTCCCTCGACCTGCTGGAACGCCTGTGCTTCGAGCCGCAACTGACCGGCTGGAACGGTATCGGCTTCGTGATCCAGGCTTACCAGAAGCGCTGCCCGTATGTGATCGACTACGTGATTGACCTGGCACGCCGCAGCCGCCACCGCCTGATGATCCGCCTGGTAAAAGGCGCGTACTGGGACAGCGAAATCAAGCGCGCCCAGGTCGAAGGCCTGGAGGGCTATCCGGTCTACACCCGCAAGGTGTACACCGACGTTTCCTACATTGCCTGCGCGCGCAAACTACTCTCGGTTCCGGAAGTTATCTACCCGCAGTTCGCTACCCACAACGCCCACACCTTGTCGGCGATTTACCATATCGCCGGTCAGAACTATTACCCCGGCCAGTACGAGTTCCAATGCCTGCACGGCATGGGCGAGCCGCTGTACGAGCAGGTTGTAGGCAAGGTCTCCGAAGGCAAGCTGAATCGTCCGTGCCGCGTGTACGCACCCGTCGGCACCCACGAAACACTGCTGGCTTACCTGGTGCGTCGCCTGCTGGAAAACGGCGCCAACACTTCGTTCGTCAACCGCATCGCCGACCAGTCCATCTCGATCCAGGAGCTGGTGGCCGATCCAGTGGCCAGCATCGAGCAGATGGCGACGCTGGAAGGCGGCTTCGGCCTGCCGCACCCGCGTATCCCGCTGCCCCGCGACCTGTATGGTGCCGAGCGCGCCAACTCCGCCGGTATCGACCTGGCCAACGAACACCGCCTGGCGTCGCTGTCCTGCGCTTTGCTGGCCACTGCCCACAACAACTGGAAAGCCGCGCCGATGCTCGGTTGCGCATCCAGCAATGAAGCCGCTGCGCCGGTATTGAACCCGTCCGATCTGCGTGACGTGGTTGGCCATGTACAGGAAGCAACTGTCGAAGACGTCGACAACGCCATCCAGTGCGCCCTGAAAGCCGGGCCCATCTGGCAGGCCACCCCGCCCGCCGAACGCGCCGCGATCCTCGAACGTGCCGCTGACCTGATGGAAGGCGAGATCCAGCCACTGATGGGCCTGCTGGCCCGTGAAGCTGGCAAGACCTTCGCCAACGCCATCGCCGAAGTGCGTGAAGCCGTGGACTTCCTGCGTTACTACGCGGTGCAGGCCCGTAACGATTTCACCAACGACGCCCACCGTCCATTGGGCCCGGTGGTCTGTATCAGCCCGTGGAACTTCCCCCTGGCGATCTTCAGTGGCCAGGTCGCCGCTGCACTGGCCGCCGGTAACCCGGTGCTGGCCAAGCCTGCCGAGCAAACGCCATTGGTGGCCGCACAAGCCGTGCGCCTGTTGCTGGAAGCCGGGATTCCGGCAGGCGTGCTGCAACTACTGCCGGGCCAGGGTGAAACCGTCGGTGCCCGCCTGGTGGGTGATGATCGCGTCAAGGGCGTGATGTTCACCGGCTCCACCGAGGTTGCGCGCTTGCTGCAACGCAGTGTCGCCGGCCGCCTGGATGCACAGGGCCGTCCGATCCCGCTGATCGCCGAAACCGGTGGCCAGAACGCGATGATCGTCGATTCCTCAGCGCTCACCGAACAAGTCGTGATCGACGTGGTGTCCTCGGCCTTCGACAGTGCCGGCCAACGCTGCTCGGCCCTGCGCGTGCTGTGCTTGCAGGAAGATTCTGCTGATCGTGTCATCGAAATGCTGAAAGGTGCCATGGCTGAATGCCGCCTCGGCAACCCGGAGCGCCTGTCGGTGGACATTGGCCCGGTGATCGACGCCGAAGCCAAGGCTGGCATCGAGAAACACATCCAGGCCATGCGCGACAAAGGCCGCAACGTTTACCAGGTCGCCATTGCCGATAGCGAAGAGGTCAAGCGCGGCACCTTCGTGATGCCAACCCTGATCGAACTGGAAAGCTTCGACGAGCTGCAACGGGAGATCTTCGGCCCGGTGCTGCACGTGGTGCGCTACAAGCGCAAAGAGATAGACCAGCTTATCGGCCAGATCAATGCCTCCGGCTACGGCCTGACCCTGGGCGTGCACACCCGCATCGACGAGACCATCGCCAAGGTGATCGACAACGTCCATGCCGGTAACGTCTACGTTAACCGCAACATTGTGGGTGCCGTGGTCGGCGTGCAGCCGTTCGGCGGCGAAGGTTTGTCGGGTACTGGCCCGAAAGCTGGCGGCCCGCTGTATCTGTACCGTCTGCTGTCGACCCGTCCTACGGACGCCATCGAGCAATCCTTCGTGCGCGGTGATGCCGTGACAGCACCGGACGTTCGCCTGCGGGATGCCATGAGCAAGCCACTGACGACCCTGCAAGCCTGGGCCGACAGCAACAAGCTCAGCGATTTGAGCGCCCTGTGCGTGCAGTTCGCCGCGCAATCCCAGAGCGGTATCACCCGCCAACTGGCCGGCCCGACCGGCGAGCGCAACAGCTACGCCATCCTGCCCCGCGAGCACGTGTTGTGCCTGGCGGAAGTGGAAGGCGACCTGCTGACGCAACTGGCCGCGGTACTGGCTGTCGGCGGCTCGGCGGTATGGCCGGAAACTGAATTGACCAAGGCCGTGTTCGCACGTTTGCCGAAGGAGCTTCAGGCGAAGATCAAGCTGGTGGCGGACTGGACCAAGGATGAAACCGTATTTGATGCCGTGCTGCATCACGGCGATTCCGACCAGCTGCGCGGGGTTTGCCAGCAAGTGGCCAAGCGTGGCGGGGCGATTGTCGGGGTTCACGGTTTGTCTTCGGGCGAAACCGGGATTGCCCTGGAGCGCCTGGTGATCGAGCGGGCGTTGAGCGTCAACACCGCCGCGGCGGGTGGTAACGCCAGCCTGATGACCATCGGCTAACTGACGGAACGCGGTCAAAATGTGGGAGCGGGCTTGCTCGCGAATGCGGAGTGTCAGTCGCCAGATGTACTGACTGATCCACCGCATTCGCGAGCAAGCCCGCTCCCACCCTGACCGTGTTTGCAACTCACCGCTGTTGTTTGGCCCCTCCATCACCCAGATCAATCTTGCTATCCAGCCTCTATTTGCGCACTTAGACTCGGCCCATTCCCACACAGGTAAGCCGCCATGTCCGAGACGCTGCTCAGTTCCCGCAATCTGGCTTTCGAGCTGTACGAAGTCCTCGATGCCGAGGGCCTGACCCAGCGCGAGCGGTTTGCCGAACACAACCGCGAAACCTTCGACGCCGCCATCGGCACCGCCCGCAGCATTGCCGAGAAGTTCTTCGCCCCCCACAACCGCAAGGGCGACGAGAACGAGCCCCGCTACGAGAACGGTCAGGCGATTCTGATTCCTGAAGTGAAACCGGCGGTGGACGCCTTCCTCGAAGCCGGCTTCCTCAACGCCGCCCGCAGCTTCGAAGCCGGCGGCATGCAATTGCCTACCCTGCTGTCCCAGGCCTGTTTCGCACACTTCCAGTCAGCCAACGCCGCCTCTACGTCGTACCCGTTCCTGACCATGGGCGCCGCCAACCTGATCGAGAGCTTCGGCACCGAGGAGCAGAAACAACGCTTCCTGCAACCGATGATCGAAGGCCGCTTCTTCGGCACCATGGCGCTGACCGAGCCCCACGCCGGTTCCTCGCTGTCGGATATTCGTACCCGTGCAGAACCGGCGGCTGACGGCAGCTATCGCCTCAAGGGCAACAAGATCTTCATCTCCGGCGGCGATCACCCGCTGTCGGAAAACATCGTGCACATGGTGCTGGCCAAGCTGCCGGACGCGCCCGCCGGGGTGAAGGGCATTTCGCTGTTTATCGTGCCCAAATTCCTGGTCAACGACGACGGCAGCCTGGGCAAACGCAATGATGTGCTGCTGGCCGGGCTGTTTCACAAGATGGGTTGGCGCGGCACTACCTCGACCGCGCTGAATTTCGGCGATAACGGCGAGTGTGTCGGCTACCTGGTGGGCAAGCCGCATCAGGGCCTGAGTTGCATGTTCCAGATGATGAACGAAGCGCGGATCGGCGTAGGCATGGGCGCGGTGATGCTGGGTTACGCCGGCTACCTGTATTCCCTGGAATACGCCCGCGAGCGCCCGCAAGGTCGCCTGCCCGACAGCAAGGACCCGAACACCGCGCCGGTGTCGATCATTCAGCACGCCGACATCAAGCGCATGCTGTTGACCCAAAAAGCCTACGTGGAAGGCGCCTTCGACCTTGGCTTGTACGCCGCGCGCCTGTTCGACGACACCACCACCCTGGAAACCGAAGCTGCGCGCAAACAGGCCCACGAACTGCTGGACCTGCTGACGCCGATCGTCAAATCCTGGCCGTCGGAGTTTTGCCTTAAAGCCAACGAACTGGCGATCCAGATCCTCGGCGGCCACGGCTACACCCGCGAATACCCGGTGGAGCAGTACTACCGCGATAACCGCCTGAATCCGATCCATGAAGGCACCCACGGCATTCAGTCGCTGGATTTGCTCGGGCGCAAGCTGGCGCAGAACGGCGGTGCGGGCTTGAAGCAACTGATCCGCCTGATCGCCGAGACCGGCGCGCGAGCACAGGCATACCCGTCACTGACTGCCTTACGGGAACCGCTGGAACACCTGGTAGCGCGCCTGCAAGAGGTCACCCTCGGCCTGCTGACGGATCTCGCCCAGGGCAAGGTCAACAGCAGCCTGGCGAATTCGGCGCTGTACCTGAAAGTGTTCGGGCATACGGTGATTGGCTGGCGCTGGCTGGAACAGGCGATTCGCGCCGAGGAAGGGCTGGCCAAGGGTAATGCTGCCGATGTCGCCTTCTATAAGGGCAAGCTCCAGGCCGCCCGGTACTTCCTGACGTGGGAAATACCGGGCTGCCATCATGAACTGGCGATTCTCGAGGCACGTGATGACACGTGCCTGGGGATGCAGGATGAGTGGTTCTAAGGCTGTCCGATCGCCTTGGAAATCACTTCGACCGTGGCGCTGACTTGCTCTTGGTAACGGTCGAGTTCCTGCTGATGGTGCTTTTGCATTTCGATCTGCTCGGCGCACAGGTTCAGCGCCGCCAGCACCAATAGCTTGTCACCGATCAGCGTCGGGTACTTTTTCTTGGTGGTGGCCAGGGATGCCTTGAGCATCGTCACGGCGCTCATCAGGGTGTTGTCTTCCCCTTCCGGTGCCTTGATCGAGTAATCCTCACCGAGAATCGAAACGACCTTTATCCCTTCATTCATGCGCTGACAGGACCTGCGCTCACACGCTCAACCAACGCCTGGATACGGGCAGCGGTGGCGCCCTGCTTTTCTTCCTGTTCCATCAGGTTCAGCTGCAGGCTGTCGTTCTCATCCTTGGCGCGAGCCAGTTCGGCCTTGAGGGATTCGTTGGTGCCCAGCAGATCCTGGTTCTGCTGTACCAGGTCACTGACCAGTTGTTCCAATTGGCTGAGGGATGCTTCTAACATTTTGATTTCTCGGGCTTTTTCAAAGGGCGGTGACGATAAAGAAAAATCACCTCGGATGCCAGGGTTATCCCCGGCGCGGGGCCTTGATTTTACAGGGCAGGCCACGCTTTCGAGCCTTAGTGACTGCTTTTATGGCATCTGGTTCCTGAATCCCGTCGGACCGTCCCGCTCTGCGACAAAAGCGCGCACCCCCTCAAGACTTTAGTCGTATGACCGATAGGTCATGGACACCCCGCCCAAACCCCGCATGGATCGCGCTTCTCCCCAGGATCACAGCATGTCTCTTCGTAATATGAATATCGCGCCGCGGGCCTTCCTCGGCTTCGCGTTGATTGGCGCGCTGATGTTGTTTCTCGGCGTGTTCGCGTTGAACCAGATGAGCAAGATTCGCGCGGCGACGGAAGACATCACCCTGAGCAGCGTGCCGAGCATCCGCGCCCTGGACGAGTTCACCCAGCTGACCCTGCGCCTGCGGGTGCTGTCCTATCGCCTGCTGACCAACCGCGAGCCCGACGTCCAGCAAAAGACCCTGGAAGCGTTTGATCTGCGCAATCAACAGATTCGTACCGCCCAGGCGGTGTACGAGAAGCTGATCGACAGCAGCGAAGAGCGCAGTACCTATGACGAGTACGTGCGTCTTTTGGGCCAGTATCACCAGATCGAAGAACGCATGAAGAGCCTGTCCCGGGCCAATCAGGTGGACGAGCTGCGTACCCTGCTGAACACCGAGCTGCTGACCAACTCGGAACAAGTCAACGCCGTCCTGAACCGCCTGCTGGACATCAACAACAAGATGGCCACCGCCACCAACCAGCAAGCCGCCGACCAATACGACATGGCCTTTGAGCTGGTGGTGATCCTGCTGATCCTGGCCACGGCGCTGACCATGCTGTTCGCCTGGTTGCTGACCCGCAGCATCACCCTGCCGATCGCCCAGGCCCTGGACGCCGCCGAGGAAATCGCCGAAGGCAACCTGACGCGCCCGATCAAGGTCGACGGCAACGACGAAGCCGGCCGACTGCTGCTGGCGATGTCCAAGATGCAGGACAAGTTGAAAGACACCTTGCAGCGCATCGCCGGCTCGGCCACCCAGTTGGCTTCCGCGGCGGAAGAACTGAACACCGTGACCGACGAAAGCGCCCGCGGCCTGACCCAGCAAAACAACGAAATCGAACAAGCCGCCACGGCGGTGAACGAGATGACCAGCGCGGTTGAAGAAGTGGCCCGCAACGCGGTCAGCACGTCCGAAGCCTCGAAAAACGCCACCTCCTCGGCCGGCGATGGCCGTGACCTGGTGCAGGAAACCGTCGGCGCCATCGAGCGCATGAGCAGCGACGTGCAAGCCACCGCGACCTTGATCGGTAACCTGGCGGAAGAGTCCCGGGACATCGGCAAGGTGCTGGACGTGATTCGTGGACTGGCCGACCAGACCAACCTGCTGGCCCTGAACGCAGCGATTGAGGCGGCGCGTGCCGGTGAGGCCGGGCGTGGTTTTGCGGTGGTGGCGGATGAAGTGCGGGCCCTGGCCCATCGCACCCAGCAGTCCACCAGCGAGATCGAGCGGATGATCGGCAGTATCCAGGCCGGTACCGAGCATGCAGTGGATTCGATGCGTAACAGCACCGAGCGTGCGGAGTCGACGCTGAATATCGCCAAGGGTGCGGGGATGTCACTGGACACCATCAATACCGCCATCGTTGAAATCAACGAGCGCAACCTGGTGATCGCCAGTGCCGCTGAAGAACAGGCGCAAGTGGCGCGGGAAGTGGATCGCAACCTGGTGAATATTCGTGACTTGTCGGTGCAATCGGCGACCGGCGCCAGCCAGACCAGTGCGGCGAGCAGTGAGCTGTCGCGTTTGGCGGTGGATTTGAACGGGATGGTGGGGCGGTTTCGCCTCTAAATGTGGGAGCGGGCTTGCTCGCGAAAGCGGTGGATCAGCTGTGCATAAGGCGACTGACACACCCCATTCGCGAGCAAGCCCGCTCCCACATTGAATATGCGCCAGCCATTCAAAACCTTTTTGACAGCACAGCAATTCAACAGGTTAGAATCGCTGGCACGCAGACTGCATGGTCAGTTTGCGCCTCGTCTTTCCTGCTCATGGAGTACTGCCTTTGAATGCGACGACCATCAACAGCCTGTTCTTGATCGGCGCGTTGCTGGTAGGTGCGAGCATTCTGGTGAGTTCTCTTTCGTCCCGCTTAGGGATTCCGATCCTGGTGATCATCCTGGCCGTGGGCATGATCGCCGGCGTCGACGGCGGCGGCATCATTTTCGATAACTACCCGACTGCCTACCTCGTGGGCAACCTCGCCCTGGCCGTGATCCTGCTCGACGGCGGCTTGCGAACACGGGTGGCGAGTTTTCGCGTGGCGCTCTGGCCCGCCCTGTCCCTGGCGACGGTCGGGGTACTGATCACCACCGGCCTCACCGGCATGGCAGCCGCCTGGCTGTTCAATCTCAACATCATTCAAGGCCTGCTGATCGGCGCCATCGTCGGCTCCACGGACGCTGCGGCAGTGTTCTCGCTGCTGGGCGGCAAGGGCTTGAACGAACGGGTCACCGCCAGCCTGGAAATCGAATCCGGCAGCAACGACCCGATGGCGGTGTTCCTCACCGTCACCCTGATCGACATGCTCGCCAGCGGCCAGACCGGCCTGCACTGGAGCCTGCTGGGCCACCTGATCCGTGAGTTCGGCATCGGCGGCATCATTGGCCTGGGCGGCGGCTGGTTGATGCTGCAGATGGTCAACCGGATCAACCTGGCCAACGGCCTGTACCCGATCCTGGTGATTTCCGGCGGCCTGTTCGTGTTTGCCCTGACCAACGCCCTGCACGGCAGCGGCTTCCTCGCGGTGTACCTGTGCGGCCTTGTGATCGGCAACCGTCCGGTGCGCAGCCGCCATGGCATCTTGCATATGCTCGACGGCATGGCCTGGCTGGCACAGATCGGCATGTTCCTGGTGCTGGGCCTGCTGGTCACGCCCCATGATCTGCTGCCCATCGCGCTGCCGGCCCTGGGCCTGGCGCTGTGGATGATTCTCTTCGCACGGCCACTGTCGGTGATCGTCGGCCTGCTGCCGTTCAAGGCCTTCCACGGTCGAGAAAAAGCCTTTATCGCCTGGGTCGGCCTGCGCGGTGCGGTGCCGATCATTCTGGCGGTGTTCCCGCTGATGGCCGGCCTGCCCCACGCGCAGCTGTACTTCAACCTGGCGTTCTTTATCGTGCTGGTGTCGTTGCTGGTGCAGGGCACGAGCCTGCCCTGGGTAGCCAAACTGTTGAAAGTGACGGTACCGCCCGAGCCCGCGCCGATTTCCCGGGCCGCCCTGGAAGTGCACGTCACCAGCGAGTGGGAGCTGTTCGTCTACCGCCTGGGCGCCGAGAAATGGTGCATCGGCGCGGCCCTACGGGAACTGAAAATGCCCGAAGGCACGCGGATCGCCGCGCTGTTTCGTGGCCAGCAACTGCTCCATCCGTCGGGTAGTACGGTGCTGGAAGTCGATGATTTGTTGTGTGTGATCGGCCATGAACACAACTTGCCGGCCCTCGGCAAACTGTTCAGCCAGGCACCACAACGGGGCCTCGACCTGCGCTTCTTCGGCGACTTCGTACTGGAAGGCGACGCCCAACTGGGCGCGGTTTCGGCCCTGTACGGGCTCAAGCTCGAGGGCATCGACCCGCACATGCCACTGAGCCGCTTCATCACCCAGAAAGTCGGTGGTGCGCCGGTGGTCGGCGACCAGGTGGAATGGAACAACACCATCTGGACCGTTGCGGTCATGGACGGGAACAAGATCGGCAAAGTTGGCGTCAGATTCCCCGAAGGAAGTCGCCCGGGCCCCGGACTCTTCCTCTAAACTGCGGGGCGACGGCGCGCCAGTCGATGTCGGGACGCCCCCTATTTATCACCTTGCTCGACCGGTCTCTATGACAACCCTGCGTACTTTTCTCGCCACCGCCCTGCTGGGCCTGACCCTCTGCGTCGGCACCGTAAACGCTGCCGACCCGCCCAGCATCGACTCCGTCCAGCAAACCCTGGACAAGCTGCCGGACCGCAAACTGCCCGACGCCGACATGAAGGCGCTGCAAAGCATCCTGCAGCAGACCCTCACCTTCCTCGGCAACCAGCAGGATTACCAACAGCGCCTGGTCGACCTCAAGCGCCAGTTGGAAAACGCGCCGCGCCAGAGCGCCGAGAACCAGCGCGAGCTGACCCGGCTCAAAGCCACCAAGGTGATTCCTGTCGCCCAACGCTACGCCACCTTGCCGGTGCCGCAGCTTGAACAACTGCTGGTGCAGCGCACCACCCAGCAAGGCGACCTGCAAAAGGAACTGGCCGACGCCAACAGCTTGAGCATCGCCGCCCAGACCCGCCCGGAACGCGCCCAGACCGAAATCAGCAGCAGCCAGACGCGCATCCAGCAAATCAACTCGATCCTCAAGGCCGGCAAAGACAATGGCAAGGCCCTCAGCGGTGACCAGCGCAACCAACTGAACGCCGAGCTGGCCGCCCTCAACGCGCTGATCCCCTTGCGCCGCCAGGAGCTGGCCGGCAACAGCCAACTGCAAGACCTGGGCAACAGCCAACACGATCTGGTACTGGAAAAAACCGCGCGCCTGGAGCAGGAAATCCAGGACCTGCAAACCCTGATCAACCAGAAACGCCTGGCCCAGTCCCAGGAAACCGTGACCCAGCAGTCCATCGAAGCCCAAAAGGCCGGTGGCAGCAGCCTGCTCGCCACGGAAAGCGCCGCCAACCTGAAACTGTCCGACTACTTGCTCAAAAGCACCGACCGGCTCAACGAACTGACTCAGAAAAACCTGCAAACCAAGCAGCAACTGGACAGCGTGACCCAAAGTGACTCGGCGCTGGACGAACAGATCAACGTACTCAAGGGCAGCCTGCTGCTGTCCAAGATCCTCTACAAACAGAAGCAGGCCCTCCCGCGCCTGACCGTAGACCGCGATCTGGCAGATGACATCGCCAACATTCGCCTGTACCAGTTCGAGGTCAATCAACAACGCGAACTGATCAGCACCCCGAGCACCTACGTCGACAACCTGCTGGCCAATCAACCGGCCGACCAGATCACACCCCAACTGCGCCGCACCCTGCTGGAACTGGCGATCACCCGCAGCGACCTGCTGGAGCGCCTCAGCCGGGAGCTGAGCGCACTGCTCAACGAATCCATCACCCTGCAACTGAACCAGAAACAACTGCTGAGCACCGCCAGCACGTTGCGGGCGACCCTCGACGAGCAGATGTTCTGGATTCCCAGCAACAAGCCGCTGGACACCGAATGGCTGGAAACCGTACCGGCGCATCTGAGCAAACAGGTCACCACCTTGCCGTGGGCGTCCAGCGTCAGCGAGCTGTATGACGGCCTGACCCAGCGCCCGCTGCTGTTCCTGCCGCTGCTGTTGTTGATCGGCGCGCTGCTGTGGCGTCGCAGCTACCTGTATGCCCGGCTGAAAAAAATCCATATGGACATCGGCCACTTCAAGCGCGACAGCCAGTGGCACACGCCGGTGGCGATCCTGGTGAATATCGCCTTGGCGATGCCGGTAGCCCTGGGCCTGGCGCTGTGCGGCTACGCGCTGCAGATCGATGCCCGCGGGCAAAACGCCAACCTCGGGGCGGCCCTGCTGCAGATCGCCCAGGCGTGGCTGGTGTTCTACACCGCCTATCGGATCCTCGCGCCAGGCGGCGTGGCAGAGCTGCATTTCCGCTGGGAAAAACCCCAGGTCGAATTCCTCCAGGGCTGGGTGCGCAAACTCGGGCTGGTGGTGCTGGCGTTGGTGGCCGTGGTGGCCATCGCCGAGCATCAACCGGCGGCGCTGGCGGACGACGTGCTGGGCATCGGCGTGGTGCTGACCTGCTACGCACTGATGGCCTGGCTGCTCGGGCGCCTGCTGCTCCATAGCCCGACTCACGAAAAAGCCTCGCTGTTTCGCAAAGCCATGGGCCTGATGTTTACCGCACTGCCGGTCGCGCTGTTTATTGCTGTGTGTTTTGGCTACTACTACACCGCCCTGAAACTCAGCGACCGGCTGATCAACACCCTGTACCTGCTGATGTTCTGGCTGGTGATCGAAGCCACCTTCGTCCGTGGCCTGGGGGTTGCCGCACGGCGCCTGGCCTATGCGCGAGCCTTGGCCAAACGCCAGGCCGCCAAGGAAGCGGGTGATGGCGAAGCAGTGATCGAAGAGCCGACCCTGGACATCGAACAGGTCAACGAACAGTCGATGCGACTGATTCGCCTGGCCCTGCTCGGTGGCTTTATCGCCGCCCTGTATTGGGTGTGGTCTGACTTGATCTCGGTGTTTTCCTACCTGGACAACGTGACCCTCTACGAATACACCAGCGGCACCGGCGCCAATATCAGCATGGTGCCCATCAGCATCGGCGACTTGCTGGGGGCGCTGATTATCATCGGCATCACCTTTGCCCTGGCGCGCAACCTGCCCGGGTTATTGGAAGTGTTGGTGTTGTCGAAACTGGACCTGGCCCAGGGCAGCGCCTACGCCACCACCACCTTGCTGTCCTACGTGATTGCCGGCGTCGGCTTTGTTTCCACCCTGTCGACCCTCGGCGTGAGCTGGGACAAGTTGCAATGGCTGGTGGCCGCGCTGTCGGTGGGCTTGGGCTTCGGGATGCAGGAGATCTTCGCCAACTTCATCTCCGGCATCATGATCCTGTTCGAGCGCCCGGTACGGATCGGCGACACCATCACCATCGGCAACCTGTCGGGCACGGTGAGCAAGATCCGCATCCGCGCCACCACCATTACCGACTTCGACCGCAAGGACATCATTGTCCCGAACAAGACGTTCATCACCGGGCAACTGATCAACTGGTCGCTGACCGACACCATCACCCGGGTCACCCTGAAACTGGGCGTGGACTACGGCTCGGACCTGGATCGGGTGAAGGAATTGCTGCTCAAGGCCGCCCGGGAAAACCCCCGCGTGCTGAAAGACCCGGAACCCCATGTGTACTTCCTCAACTTCGGCGAAAGCACCCTGGACCACGAACTGCGCATGCACGTACGCGACCTGGGCGACCGCAACCCGGTGATCGATGAGGTCAACCGCTTCATCAATCGCGAGTTCAAGAAAGAGCACATCAACATCTCGTTCCGGCAGATGGAGGTGTACTTGAAGAACCTGCATGGCCAGGAATACAAACTGGTTCCGGTAGAAGAAGAAAACAAAACCGCCCTGCCGCCCGCCAAGGACCAGGACATACAAGAACCGCCTCCCGCCAAACTCGACTAAACGCACTATCCCCAGCAGAATGGTCGGACATTCTGCTGGGAGATGGCCGTTGAAAGCCCTCGACGAACTGACCTTCGACAACCGTTTCGCCCGCCTGGGCGACGGCTTCTCAACCCATGTGCTGCCCGAACCCATCGACGAACCGCGTTTAGTGGTAGCGAGTGAAGCGGCCATGGCGCTGCTGGATCTCGACCCTGCCGTGGCCGAAACACCGGTATTTGCCGAGCTGTTCGGCGGGCACAAGCTGTGGGCCGAGGCCGAGCCGCGGGCGATGATCTATTCCGGGCATCAGTTTGGCTCGTACAACCCGCAGTTGGGTGACGGGCGCGGATTGCTGCTGGGCGAGGTTTACAACGAAGCGGGCGAGCATTGGGACCTTCACCTCAAGGGCGCCGGGCAAACCCCGTACTCGCGCATGGGCGATGGGCGCGCGGTGCTGCGGTCGTCGATCCGGGAGTTTCTGGCGTCGGAGGCGTTGCATGCGCTGGGCATTCCCAGCAGTCGTGCACTCTGTGTAATCGGCTCCACCACACCGGTATGGCGCGAGAAACAGGAACGCGCCGCCATGGTGCTGCGCCTGGCCCATAGCCATGTGCGCTTTGGGCATTTCGAATATTTCTACTACACCAAGAAGCCTGAATTGCAGAAGCAATTGGCGGAGCACGTGTTGTCCCTGCACTTCCCGGAATGCATGGAACAGCCGGAGCCGTATTTGGCGATGTTCCGTGAAATCGTCGAACGTAATGCGGAGCTGATCGCCAAGTGGCAAGCCTATGGGTTCTGCCACGGAGTGATGAACACCGACAACATGTCGATCCTCGGCATCACCTTCGACTTCGGGCCGTTTGCGTTCCTGGATGATTTTGACGCGCAGTTCATCTGCAACCACTCGGATCATGAAGGGCGTTATTCCTTCAGCAACCAGGTGCCGATCGGGCAGTGGAATTTGAGCGCGCTGGCCCAGGCGTTGACGCCGTTTATCAGTGTTGAAGCGTTGCGGGAAACGCTGGGGCTGTATCTGCCGTTGTTCCAGGCCCACTACCTGGACCTGATGCGCCGCCGACTGGGCCTCACCACCGCCGAAGATGACGACCAGAAGCTGGTGGAGCGCCTGCTGCAACTGATGCAGAACAGCGGCGTCGACTACACCCTGTTCTTCCGCCGGCTGGGGGATGAATCTGCGGCGCTGGCTGTGGCGCGGTTGCGCGACGACTTTGTCGACCTCAAGGGGTTTGATGAGTGGGCGGACCTGTACAAAGCCCGTGTGGAGCGCGACGCCAGCGGCACAGAAGAACAGCGACGTGAGCGGATGCATGGGGTGAATCCGCTTTATATCCTGCGCAACTATTTGGCGCAGAACGCCATCCAGGCGGCAGAGCTGGGGGATTACAGCGAAGTGCGCCGGCTGCATGAGGTACTGACCAAACCGTTTGAGGAACAGCCGGGGATGGAGCAATACGCCCAGCGGCCGCCGGATTGGGGGAAGCATATGGAGATTAGTTGTTCGTCGTAGGAGTTAAACCCGAGCGACATATAAAGAAATAAATACCGGACGCGCCTGACATCATTAAACATCTCTTCGGCCTAGGGTTGGCCTGTTGCAATCACGCAACAAACCTAAGCAGATATGAAATGGAGGTGCGTCATGGGCGTCGATGTTCCAAATCTGGAATCGGTGTGCGATCACGCTACACCCGAGAAATATTCCGCTGTCCGTCTACACATGGACTTGTCCGTCCCTCACCACGACCTTTCCCAGGTCAATGCCTGGCTGGAAAAGCGGGCATGGAAGCCACTTGAGCTGTTTTTGGTTGAGCGATATCCACAGCACAAAGAAGTAATAGCGCTGTGGCTCAAAGGGAGCCAAGCCAGGGCCGAGGCGAATGAGCCTGTCGCCACTCTGCGCGCAGTGAATACGTAAGCAGTGGTACAGAGGAGCGGGAGCATCAGGCCGTGACCCCTGGCCTTAGGGTCGTGGTGGCCAGGACGCTGGTCAGTTCGGTTGTTTTCGACGCTCTTGTTCCTCTTTCTCCGTTAATCGCTCAGGACTTGAGTGTTTCTCCGGCATTCTTTCAAGGCATGCTCGGCTTGTGCCTGATGGCTTTCGCATTCAGCCAGTTGTTTTCAACGCCGCTGGTCAACCGACTGGGAACGAGCGTCAGCCTGGCCAGTGCATCGGTGCTGATCGCGCTGCTATGTGTCGCAGTGGCGTTATCAACAAGCGCTCTCATGCTATCGATCATCTTTACTTTCATGTTCATCGCCAACGCGGTGGCAGCAACCTCTTCACGCCTTTGGCTACGTCAACGACTCGGGCAAACAACCTTCCAAAGCGCAACAGCTTATCTCTTGAGTGCGATTAGCGTCCTTACGGTACTAAGCCCGCCGACTCTGCTGGCGGCAGCCTCGTTTTGGGGGTGGAGATGGGTTTTTGGCGTACTCGGTTGCCTGCTTTTTATAATCGGCCTGGGACTTCTGGCCACTCATCACGGCAAGGCAACCGACCAAGGCCAACAGGCTGCAACTGAAACCCAATCTTTACTAGGGAACCACCCGAAATTCATCTGCGGTTTACTGCTTGCACTCCTGATACAGAGCGCCTTCACACAGTTGAACCTCAGCAAGGCGTTTGCTCTGCAGGGAGTTTTTCATCTATCACCACAAGCAACAGGCATGATCCTTTCAGGTTGGGCGGCACTGGTAGCGGCAGGTTTTTTCTTTTCAGGGAAAGCCGTCACACGATTCAGCGACGCCCAACGCCTAAATGCAGGATCCGCCTCTCAGTGCCTCGCCGCACTGTTGATGGTAGCGGCATGGCTACATGTCGATATCTACCTTTACCTGGCAGCTGCAGCAGCAACCAGTATTGCCTTCTGCATTTTGTTGCCCCTTGCGACCGGCTGGGCACTGGATATCGACGCGTCTCACCAAGCCAAAGCTTCTGCAGTTTTCGGATGCATCACTGTGGCCGGGGCAGGATTATTAACCTGGCTAGGGTCTCAATGGGATGCACCACTGCTTTTCACTCTGATGCTGGTGATTGGGGGTTGTGCTGTGGGCAACGTGTTTGCCTGCCAGCTGGCACGAAAGAAGATTGGGCACTGATGGCTTATGACTAACGCTATTAGCCATTTACAGGCATCGGACGATGCTCAAGATCATAACCTTCGATCCGATCACCGATGATGTCTAACATCCCAATCAGCGCGTGGCTTTCGTCCTCCCCAACCTCATCCAGCAACTCGTCGAGCGCCATAACCAAAATATCGTAATCCTTCTCGGTCTTGGGCTTACGCAAGAGAGCAGAAACAAAAGGCCAATGTTCGATAGCCTGCTTGACGATTTCGCTCATGTTGCCCTCTCTTCAGTTGTTCCTTGATAAACCAAGTCGTCGGCTCCAAATAGAACCCATTGGCCACTTTCACGGAGCCCAGCATGTCCGACTCTCTAGTAATTCCCTGCCCCCACTGCAACGGTCTTAACCGCATCCCCAACGAACGCCTGGGCGATGCGCCGAAGTGCGGGCGCTGCAAGCAGCCGGTGCTGCTGAGCAAACCCTTTGAGCTGAAACAGGGCGATTACGCCAGCCAGATCAAAGGTGATTTACCCCTGTTGGTGGATGTGTGGGCCGAATGGTGCGGGCCGTGCAAGTCGTTTGCGCCGGTGTTTGAGCAGGCCGCCGGGCAGTTGGCCGGGAAGTGCCGATTGGCCAAGCTCGATAGCGAGGCCAATCAGCAGCTATCCGCTCAGTTGGGGATTCGCTCGATTCCCAGCCTGATCCTGTTCAAGAATGGCCGGGAAGTGGCGCGTCAGAGCGGTGCGTTTCCGTTGCCGCAACTGATGAGCTGGCTGCGCAGTCAGGGCGTTTGAGGTAGCGGTACGCCCTGATCCATCACTTGCCCCATCAGCAGTACGCCCAATTCGCTGAGCTGATGAATGGCCAAGGCGACATCGCGCTGCTTGCCGGTAAGGTCGTCGGAAAGGTCGAGCAAGAGGGTGGTGACTGAGGAGAAGGTTTCGTAGGTGTTGAGGATAAGGGTTTCGGTGGCTTGGCCGGGGCTGACTGTAAAAAGGTAAGACGGGGGATTTGGAGTAGCTTTAAACATGGTCGACATTCCTGATTGGAGCCGCCATCTGATCGCTACTAAACGAATTAGGGTGGCAGCTGTACGCAGGTTAGTAGACCGGGAAATGTCGAAGCCGGCGCGCCCGAAGACGCCCTACGCACAGCTACCATCAAGCACAGACTCAACGCCTGAAAGATGAAGCTTATGCACTTAACGACAAACACTCGGGCTACTAAACCCGATCACTGAGAATTCAGCGACCGGGCAACCTTAGAGACGCCCATCCAGACGCACAAGCCGGCGGATTCTGGCGTAACTGTAGGCAACGACGCAAGACGACGATTTCCCTGTAGGAACAAAGACCAAATGTGGGAGCGGGCTTGCTCGCGAATGCGGTGGGTCAGTCAATAAAGATGTCGACTGATCCACCGCATTCGCGAGCAAGCCCGCTCCCACATGGGTGATGTGCTGCCTGCTAAATCACGCGTTTTCCAGCAAGTTATGCAACTCCACAAATTGCTGTGTCAGCTTGTGCCGTGGGTCCAGGTGGATCAGCGGCATGTTCGCCTGGTGCGATTCACGCATGCGCACCGAGCTGCCCAGGTACACCGGCAGCACCGGTAACCCCTCGGCAATTAATTCATCCAGCATCTGCTGCGGCAGGCTCGCCCGGGCCTGGAACTGGTTGACCACGATCCCTTCCACTTCCAGCCCTTCGTTGTGGTCTTCCTTCAATTCTTCAATCTCTGCCAATAAGCCATACAGCGCCTGGCGGGAGAAACTGTCGCAATCGAACGGAATCAATACGCGATCAGCGGCAATCAGCGCAGAAACGGCATAGAAGTTCAACGCCGGCGGGGTATCCAGGTAGATCCGGTCGTAGTCCTCACTCAATTCATCCAGCAGCTTTCGCAGCTTGTTGATCTTGTGCTTGGCTTCGAGTTTGGGCTGCAAGTCCGCCAGTTCCGCAGTAGCGGTGATGACGTGCAGGTTGTCGAACGGGGTTTCGTAGATATCCACCTGGTTTTTCTTCGAAAACGGCCCGGAAGACAGGGTTTGCTTGAAGAAGTCGGCGATTCCCATGGGGATATCGTCGCCGGTCAGCCCGGTGAGGTACTGGGTCGAGTTGGCCTGGGCATCGAGGTCCACCAACAAGGTTCGATAGCCTTCGCTGGCGCTGACCGCCGCCAGGTTGCAGGCAATGCTGGACTTGCCAACACCGCCTTTTTGGTTGAACACCACGCGCCGCATGGAAAAACCTCCGTGTATCAATGAATAACCGAGTGTAGAGGGCAAAAGCGCCGGTTAGCTACCTCGTTCGCTTCTGTACTACAGCATCAGAGGCTCTATCTCGCACAACAATTTCCCATCAACCGGACAAAGCAGGAAATACCTGACACCCGCTGCCCTACCCCCACGAAGGACAATCGGTAATTCTTTTCAACGATTTTGTAATCAGTCGTGAACAATTCTTTACCAAAGTTTGCTAGAACCCCGCAGCACCGGGATAATGCGCGCCATTCGGCGATTGCACCCTGTCCCGGTATTCGGGGCCAATGGCCGCACAAGGAAGCCCGCAGGGGCGGGATAACTTCTCAGTGATCAATTTCAACATCGCCCAATGGCGTGCCTGGGCTCCCGGGCTCGAAAGCGCGGACGACTGGCGTGCATGGTGCCAGCAGCCAACAGTGCTCGCCCGCAGCGATGCGGCTCCCGACGTATCGTTCCTGCCGGCCATGCAGCGCCGACGCCTGAGCCGCCTGGCGCGCATGGCCTTCAGCGTGGGCTGGCCCTTGGCCGAAGGCCTGCAACAACTCCCGCTGGTGTTTGTCTCCCGTCACGGCGAAACCCCGCGCACCCTCGATATTCTCAGCGACCTGGCCAACGACGAGCCCCTGTCGCCGACCCAGTTCAGCCTGTCGGTGCATAACGCGGTGATTGGCCTGTGGTCGATCCTGCGCAATGAAACCAGCGAAATGACCGCCCTCGCCGCTGCCGGCGACGGCCTGGAGCACGGCATGCTCGAAGCCGCGGCCCTGCTGAATGAAGGCGCACCGGCCGTGTTGCTGATCATTACCGAGGAACAGCCGCCAGAGACCTATGCGCGCTGGATCGACGACGTGCCCTTCCCCTACGCCCTCGGCCTGCTGCTGACACCGGGCGACGAGTGGCAGCTGGAACTGAATACGGCCGCTGTCCAACCCACCACCAAAGCCCAGTGGCCCCACGCCCTGAACCTGCTGCGCACCCTGCTGAACGAACAGGGCGCCTGCCAACATGCCTGGAAGAACCGAGTATGGAACTGGCAACGCAAGCCCTGACCGAAAAGCCTCGCAAGGCCTACTACTGGCGCCTGTTCGCCACTGCCACCGCCTTCGCCCTGTTTGGCCTGGGCGGCCTGTGCCTGCGCGTGCTGGTGTTCCCGCTGCTCAATTGCCTGCCGGGTGACGCCAAACAGCACCAACGGCGTGCCCGCCACACCATCAGCTGCCTGTTCTGGCTATTTATTCGCATGATGTATCGCCTGGGCATCCTGACCTACAGTGTCGAAGGCGCGGAAAAACTCGGCCGCCCGGGCCAAATGATCATCGCCAACCACCCGTCGCTGGTGGACGTGGTGTTCCTGATCGCCCAGATGCGCCAGACCAACTGCGTGGTCAAGCAGAGCCTGTGGCAGAACCCGTTCACCCGCGGGCCGGTGCGCGACGCCGGCTACATCAGCAACGATGGCAGCGCCGACATGCTCGACGCCGCCGCCGATGCCCTGCGGGACGGCCAGACCCTGATCATTTTCCCGGAAGGCACCCGCACCTCACCGGGCCAGGCACCGACCTTTCATCGCGGCGCCGCCGCCATTGCCCTGCGCGGTGCGAGCATCATTACGCCGGTGGTGATCAAGGTCAGCCCCACCACCCTGACCAAGGCCGAACCCTGGTATCGCATCCCGAATCGCCGCTTTCACTTCAGTTTGCGCGTGGGTGCCGATATAGAACCACAGGCGTTTGCCGCACAAGGGCCCGCGCCCCAGGCTTCACGCAAGCTCAACGATTACCTGCACCAGTATTTTATTAAGGAGCTCGCCGAAGATGAGCAACCCACACAGCCTTGAGCACGACATAAAAACGCTGATCATCGAGGCCCTGGGCCTGGAAGACATCAGCGAGAGCGACATCGGCAACGAGCAAACCCTGTTCGGCGAAGGCCTTGGCCTGGATTCAGTCGACGCCCTGGAATTGGGCCTGGCGATCCAGAAAAAGTACGGCATCAAGATCGATGCCGACGCCAAGGACACCCGTAATCACTTCACCAACGTGGCCAGCCTCGCGGCGTTCGTCACGGCCCGACAGGCAGCTTGAGACCGTACCATGCAAACTCGTGACGATATTTTCAACACCTTGCGCGACGCCTTGGTGGAACTGTTTGAACTGGAACCTGAACGCGTCACGCTCGACGCCAACCTGTACCAGGACCTGGAAATCGACAGCATTGATGCGGTGGACCTGATCGACCACATCAAGCGCCAGACCGGCAAGAAAATCGCTGCCGAAGAGTTCAAGGCCGTGCGCACCGTGAACGACGTGGTCGAGGCGGTCTACCGCCTGGTTCAACCGGCCGCATGAGCCGGCTGATCGGCCTTGGCCTGTTGCTGGCGGGGCTGCTGTACCCTTTTGCGGTGTATTACGGCACCGAGCATTTTGCCCCCTGGCAATTTGGCCTGCTGCTGGGCAGCCTGTGGCTGTTGCGCGCCCTGACCGGCGCCCGGCGCCCGGGCAGCCGCTGGATGGCGGCGGCGATCATCGTCTTTTGCCTGTTGCTCGCCTGGTTCGACAACCCGCAGATGCTGCGCTGGTACCCGAGCCTGGTCAGCGCGTTCATGCTGGCCCTGTTCGGCCTGAGCCTGAAATACGGGCCGCCGATGGTCGAGCGCCTGGCCCGCATGACCGAGCCGCAACTGCCCGAAAAAGCGATTGTGTACACGCGCCAGGTCACCGTGGTGTGGAGTGTGTTTTTTCTGTGTAACGGCCTGCTCGCCACCGCCCTCACCCTGTGGGCGCCGTTGAGCTGGTGGACGTTGTACAACGGCATGATCGCCTACGGGCTGATGGGGCTGTTGTTTGCCGTGGAATGGCTGGTACGACAAAGGGTTCGAGGCCGCGTATGAATTGGTTGAATCTTGAGCACTTGCTGCTTGAGCCTGTAGAGCAGCGTTGGGTCACCACCGAACCTGCCCTGGATCACCCACAGCTGTGGGAAAAGTCCCTGAGCCTGGCCGCCGGGTTGCAAGCCCGGGGGATCCAGCGCCTCGCGGTGCACCTTGAGGATGCCGGCGTGCTGGCGATCGCCCTGCTGGGTGCGTGGCGTGCAGGCGTCAACGTGTTGCTGCCCGCCGACCTGCAACCACAAACACGCCAACGCTGGGATGATGCCGTCGACGCCTGGCTGACCGAGGCTGGCGACCTGGACGCGCTGTATCAAGCGCCCTTAAGCGCCGCGGCCCTGGACCTGGACGCCAGCTGCCTGAGCCTGTGCACCTCCGGCTCCAGCGGCGAGCCCAAGCGCATCGACAAAACCCTGCGCCAGATGGCCAACGAGGTCCAGGCGCTGGAAACCCTGTGGGGCGCCGACCTGAGCGAGGCGAGCATCATCGGCAGCGTTGCCACCCAGCATATCTATGGCTTGCTGTTCCGGGTGCTGTGGCCGTTGTGTGCCGGGCGCACTTTTGTGCGCCAGCAGCTGGCATTCCCCGAAGACTTGCAGCGCGCCAGCCGTGAGCATGCGCAATTCGCCTGGGTCGCCAGCCCGGCGCTGCTCAAGCGCATGGGCGACAACCTCGACTGGCCAGCGCTCACGCCGGTCAAACGGGTGTTCTCCTCCGGCGGCGCCCTGCCCCTTGAAGCCGCCAGCAGCCTGCATCAGCGCCTGCAACAGTGGCCGACGGAAATCCTTGGCAGCTCGGAAACCGGTGGCATCGCCTGGCGCCAGGGCGAACAACCGTGGCAGCCGTTTGCCGACGTGCACCTGAGCCAGGACGCCGACGGAGCGCTGCGCATCGCCTCGCCGTACCTGCCCGTCGGCCATATCGAACAGACCGCCGACGCCGCCAACATCCACGCCGACGGCCGTTTCGAATTGCTGGGCCGGCTGGACCGCATCGTCAAACTGGAAGAAAAACGCATCTCCCTGCCGATGCTCGAACAAGCGCTGATGAACCATGCCTGGGTCGCCGAAACCCGCCTCGGCGTGGTGCAGGAAAACCGCGCTTCCCTCGGCGCCCTCGTGGTGCTCAGTGCTGAAGGTATGCACGCCCTGCGCAACCAGGGCCGGCGCACCGTCACCCAAACCCTGCGCCAGCACTTGAGCCAACACTGCGAAGCCCTGGCCCTGCCCCGCCGCTGGCGCCTGTTGCGCCAATTGCCGCTGAACACCCAAGGCAAGCTGCCCCAGGCCGACGTCGAAGCCCTGCTGCTGGCGCCGCGCCCGAAAGCCCCGGAAGTGCTGGAACAAGTCGAGACCAACGGTGAGTGGACCCTGCACCTGGCGATCCCGCCGGACCTCGCCTACTTCAGCGGCCACTTCCCGCAAACCCCGGTGCTGCCGGGCGTGGTGCAAGTGGATTGGGCCCTGAACCTGGGCCAGCAACTGCTCAACCTGCCGGGGCAGTTCGCCGGGATGGAAGTGCTGAAGTTCCAGCAACTGGTGCGCCCGGATGACCGGATCGAACTGCACCTGCGGTTCGACCAGGAGCGCGGCAAGCTGTACTTCGCCTACCGCAATGAGGCGGCAGCCTGCTCCAGTGGACGGATCGTGCTGGAGAAGATCAGTGATTAAGCTTTTGTGGCGAGGGAGCTTGCTCCCGCTGGAGTGCGCAGCACTCCCAACCCAGGCACTGTGGTTTATCAGGCAGGTCTCGCTCGCCTGTGTTGGGGCCGCTTCGCAGCCCAGCGGGAGCAAGCTCCCTCGCCACGAAAAGCGCTTCTGCCAACGGGGTGTGTGGTATGCATAACCCCTGCGCCCTGATCCCGGTCTACAACCACGAAGCCGCCGTGCCCGCCGTGGTCCGTACCGTGCTGGACAGCGGCTTGCCGTGCCTGCTGGTGGACGACGGCAGCAGCGCCGCCTGCGCCGCCGTGCTGGCGCAACTGGCAACCCTCGACAACGTATCCCTGCTGACCCTGCCCACCAACCAGGGCAAGGGCGCCGCGGTGATGGCCGGCTTTCGCGAAGCCGCGCGCCTGGGCTTCACCCATGCCCTGCAAGTGGACGCCGACGGCCAGCACGACCTGCGGGAAGTCGGCACCTTCCTCGACGCCTCCCGCGCCCACCCGAATGCGGTGATCTGCGGTTACCCGGAATACGACGACAGCGTGCCCAAGGGTCGCCTTTACGCGCGCTACCTGACCCACGTGTGGGTGTGATCAATACCTTGTCGCTGCAAATCCGTGACTCCATGTGCGGCTTTCGCGTGTACCCGCTGCCACCGACCCTGGCCTTGATGGACTCGGCCAACATCGGCAAACGCATGGATTTCGACTCGGACATTCTGGTGCGCCTGGCCTGGCGCAACCAGCCGATGCGCTGGCTGCCGACCAAGGTGCATTACCCCGCCGACGGCCTGTCGCACTTTCGCCTGTTCCACGACAACGCGCTGATTTCCTCGATGCACACCCGGCTGTTCTTCGGCATGTTGGTGCGCGCGCCGATGATCCTCTGGCGCCGGTGGCAGGCATGACCCAGGACACCAGGCACTGGGCCGACCGCGAAGAACGCGGCAGCTTCTGGCTGATGAAATTCACCGCCTTCGCCGCCAAGGTCCTCGGGCGCCGGCTGCTGAGCCCGCTGCTGTACGGCATCGTTTTCTACTTCTTTCTGTTCGGCCGCACGGCCCGCCAAAGCGCCTGGCAGTACCAGCAGCGCCTGGCCGACTGGAGCCAGCGCGACGACCTGCGCCCTACCCACCGAAGGGTCTTCGGCCAGTTCATGGCGTTCGCCGACGCCCTGCTGGACAAGCTCGACGTGTGGAACGGCAAGTTGCGCCTGGAGCAGATCGAAATCGTCGACTCGGCCCAACTGCGCGGCCAACTGCGCAGCGAGCGCGGGCAGATGCTGGTAGGTGCGCACCTGGGCAACCTTGAGGTGTGCCGCGCCCTCGCCGAGCTGGGCGAAAAGGTCACGATGAACGTGCTGGTGCACACCAAGCACGCCGAACGCTTCAACCGCATATTGGGCGAAGCCGGGGCCACCCATTTGCGCCTGATCCAGGTCAGCGAACTCGACCCGGCGGTGATGATGATGCTCAGCCAGCGCCTCGACGACGGCGAGTGGCTGGCGATTGCCGGCGACCGGGTGCCGCTGCATGGCGGGCGCACGGTACGCGTGGATTTTCTCGGCCATGACGCCGCCTTCCCCCAAGGCCCGTGGCTGCTGGCCGGCCTGCTGAAATGCCCGGTCAACCTGCTGATGTGCTTGAAGCATCAAGGCCGCTACCGCCTGATCATCGAGCCGTTCGCCCAGTTGATCGAATGGAAACGCAGCGATCGCCAGCAGGTGATCGCCCAGTGGACCGCCCGCTACGCCGAGCACCTGGGCCAGTTCTGCCTGGAAGCGCCCCAACAATGGTTCAACTTTTACCCTTTCTGGAAGACCGATGACGACGCATCTTGAGCCGGTAACCTTCGGCGAACTCCCCCTGCGCATCGAAGACGTGCTGGCCCTGGCCAACCGTCAGGCGCCGACTCAACTGCAAGCCGATGCCAAGTACCTCCAGCGTATCGCCAAGGGCGCGCAGTTCCTCGATTCGTTACTGGACAAGGAAGGCGTGATCTACGGCGTCACCACCGGCTATGGCGACTCGTGCGTGGTGGCGGTGCCGCTGGAACACGTCGAAGCGCTGCCTCGCCACCTCTACACCTTCCACGGCTGCGGCCTGGGCAAGTTGCTGGATGCGCAAGCCACCCGCGCGGTGCTGGCGGCGCGGTTGCAGTCGCTGTGCCACGGCGTTTCTGGCGTGCGCGTGGAGTTGCTGGAACGCCTGCATGCGTTCCTGGAATTCGACGTGCTGCCGCTGATTCCGGAAGAAGGCTCGGTGGGCGCCAGCGGTGATTTGACGCCGCTGTCCTACGTGGCCGCGACCTTGTCCGGCGAGCGCGAAGTGATGTTCCGTGGCGAACGTCGCCAGGCCGCCGACGTGCACCGCGAGCTGGGCTGGGACCCGCTGGTACTGCGCCCGAAAGAAGCCCTGGCCCTGATGAACGGCACCGCCGTGATGACCGGCCTCGCCTGCTTGGCCTTCGCCCGTGCCGACTACCTGCTGCAACTGGCCACGCGCATCACCGCGCTGAACGTGGTGGCGCTGCAAGGCAACCCGGAGCATTTTGACGAGCGCCTGTTCGCTGCCAAGCCACACCCGGGTCAGATGCAAGTTGCCGCCTGGCTGCGCAAGGATCTGGCCATCGACGCACCGACCGCACCGCTGCATCGCCTGCAAGACCGTTACTCGCTGCGCTGCGCGCCCCACGTCTTGGGCGTGTTGGCCGACAGCCTGAACTGGCTGCGTTCGTTCATCGAGATCGAACTCAACAGCGCCAACGACAACCCGATCATCGACGCTGAAGAGGAGCGCGTGCTGCACGGCGGCCACTTCTACGGCGGCCACATCGCGTTCGCCATGGACAGCCTCAAGACCCTGGTGGCCAACGTCGCCGACCTGCTGGACCGCCAACTCGCCCTCCTGGTGGACGTGCGTTACAACCACGGGCTGCCGAGCAATTTGTCGGGCGCGTCAACCGAGCGGACGATGATCAACCACGGCTTCAAGGCCGTGCAGATCGGCACCAGCGCCTGGACCGCCGAAGCCCTGAAAAACACCATGCCGGCCAGCGTGTTCTCGCGCTCCACCGAGTGCCACAACCAGGACAAGGTGAGCATGGGCACCATCGCTGCCCGCGATGCGATTCGCGTGCTGGAACTGACCGAACAAGTCGCCGCCGCCACCTTGCTCGCCGCCAACCAGGGCGTTTGGCTGCGGGCCCAGGCTGAAGACGCGCGCCCGCTGCCCCCAGCGCTGGCCGCCATGCACATCGAGCTGGCCAAAGACTTCCCGCCGGTCATCGAAGACCGCGCCCTGGAAGGCGAACTGCGCCTGTGCCTCAAGCGTATTGCCGAGCAACACTGGAGGCTGCATGCGTAGCCCCGGCGTGTTGCACTGCGACACTGAAATCCTCGTGCCGTTTTTCGACATCGACACCATGAACGTGGTGTGGCACGGGCACTACGTGAAGTACCTGGAAGTCGCCCGCTGCGCCTTGCTGGACAAGCTCGGCCACAACTACACAGCAATGCTGGAAGCGGGCTACGCCTGGCCGGTGATCGACATGCAGCTGCGCTATGTGCGCGGCGCAACCTTCGGCCAGACCCTCAACGTGCGCGCCAGCCTGGTGGAGTGGGAGAACCGTTTGAAGGTCAATTACCTGATCAGCGACAAGGCCACGGGCGAGCGTCTGACCCGCGCCAGCACCGTGCAAGTGGCGGTGGAAATTGCCAGCCGCGAGATGCAGTTGGCCTCGCCAAAAATATTCACTGACGCCATAGAGAGAGCCTTGAAATGAGATTCCCTGTGGGAGCGGCGGTGCGACGATTCGACTTGCTCGCGAAAAACGTCAACGATATCGCAGGCCGCCTGACACCCCGCGGCGCCCTCTGGTTCTTCGCGAGCAAGCTCGCTCCTACAACGGTCGCGTTGATGCTGATTTTAGGCATTCCAGGCCTGGCCCATGCTTTCGACCTGCAACAACTCAGCGATCAGCTTGCAAAGCCAACGGTGATCCACGGCAACTTCATCCAGGAAAAACACCTGCGCGCCCTGCCGCAGCCGCTGACCAGCAAGGGCACCTTCGTCCTGGCCAAGGACCACGGCTTGCTCTGGCGGCTGAAAACCCCGCTGCAACAGGACTACCGCATCAGCGCCACCGGCATCGCCCGGCGTGACGCCAACGGCTGGCAATTGCTGCCGAACAAGAGCGCCGGCGCCGAGCAGAACCGGTTGTTCCTCGCCGTGTTGCAGGGCGACAGCAGCGGCTTGCAGCGTGACTTCGAGTTGCAACTGCAAGGCGAAGCCCAGCAGTGGAAACTCACGTTGATCCCGCGCTCGCTGCTGCTCAAGCAGGTGTTCACCCAAATCAATATCGACGGCGGCGAGCTGGTGCAAAAAATCGAGCTGCTGGAAACCCAGGGCGACAGCACCGTGCTGCGCATGCAGGACAGCACCAGCAGCCAACCCTTGAGCGACGCGGAGCAACACGACTTTGCCGAGTGAACGCTGGTTGCCGCGCCTGTTCCTGATCCTGCTGGTGGCCGTGTTGGCCCTGGCGGGTTGGCAATGGCGCCACGGCGCGCCGCTGTCGGCGAACCTGATGGAACTGGTGCCCGGTACCGCGCCGGATGCGCTGGAGCTGCGCGCCGAACAACGCATGCAGGAACCTCTGAACCGCGAAATACTGGTGCTGGTGGGGCATGCCGATCGGCAAAAAGCCGTGGCCATGGCGACGCAATTGGGCGAACGCTGGCAAGCCAGCGGCCTGTTTGAAAGGGTCCAGTGGAACCTGCAAGCCGACCTGCCGGCCCTGCGTCAGCAGTTGCTGCAAGGCCGCCTCGCGATGCTCTCGGCCAAAGACCGCGAGCAGTTGATCGACGAGCCCCAGGCGTTTATTCAGCAGCGGGTTCAGGCGCTGTTCGATCCGTTCACCGGCTTCAGCCTGGTGCCGAGCCAGGACGATTGGCTGGGCCTCACCGGGCGCATCCAGAACAGCCAGCCGCAGCACGGTTCGGTGCAGCTGGATATCGGCAGCGGCGCGTTGATCGCCGACGCCGACGGCAAAAGCTGGGTGCTACTGCGGGCGCGCACCACCGGCAATGCCTTCGACATGAAACTGCCGCTGCAAGTGGCTGAGCTACTCAAGGCCAGCCGCGAGCAGGCCGACCAGCAAGGCGCGCAATTGCTCGCCGCCAGCGGCCTGTTGTACGCGGCCAACGGCCAGCAGCAGGCGACGCGGGAAATCACCTGGGTCGGCGGCGGCGCGACCGTCGGCATCTTGCTATTGCTGCTGTTGGCGTTCCGCCGCTGGCGTGTGCTGCTGGCGTTTGTGCCGGTGCTGGTGGGCATGTTGTTTGGTGCGGTGGCCTGTGTGGCGCTGTTCGGGCATATGCATGTGATCACGCTGGTATTGGGTTCGAGCCTGATCGGCGTGGCGGTGGATTACCCGCTGCATTACCTGTCCAAGAGCTGGAGCATGCGCCCTTGGCGCAGCTGGCCGGCCTTGCGCCTGACCTTGCCGGGCTTGAGCCTGAGCCTGGCCACCAGTTGCATCGGTTACCTGGCCCTGGCGTGGACGCCGTTCCCGGCGCTGACGCAAATCGCGGTGTTCTCGGCGGCGGGCCTGGTGGGTGCTTACCTGTCCGCCGTATGCCTGCTGCCGGCCTTGCTCAAGGGCGTAGAACTGCGTCCGGCCCAATGGCCGCTGCGCATTGCCGAGTTTCTGCTGAGCGTGCGCGAGTCGCTGCTCAAGCGCCTGCCCAGTCCGGTGTTATTGGTACTGGTGTTGGTGTTTTGCGCAGGCGGCCTATGGCACCTGAACAGCAAAAACGATATCCGCCAGTGGATCGGTGCGCCGCCGCAGTTGCTGCAGGAAGCCCAGGCCGTTGCGCGGATTACCGGGTTCCAGCCCACCAGCCAGTTCTTTCTGGTACGGGCGGACAATCAACCGCAATTGCTGGAGCGCCAGGCCGCGCTGAGTCAGCGTCTGGATCAGTTAGTGAACATGGACAAGCTCCAGGGTTACCTGGCACTCAACCAGTTGGTCAGCGCGCCGGCCGAGCAACAGCAACTGCGTGAAGCCCTGAACCAACTGCCGCAGTACTGGCAGCCATTGCTGGACCTCGGCGTACCGGCCGCCGCGCTGCAAGCCGAGTTGGCCCAGTTGCAGTCACTGCCCACCGAAGACATCGACGCGGCACTGGCCGGCCCACTGGCGGAGCCGTGGCGCACGCTGTGGCTGGGGAATGTCGACGGTGGCGTGGCAGCGATGGTGAGCCTGCAAGGGTTGAACAATCCGGCCTTGCTGCGGGTACAGGCCCTGGATCTGCCCGGCGTGCAGTTGGTGGACCGCCTGGGCGACTTGAACCAGGTATTTGCCGCGACGCAAATCAGCGCCGCCGAATTGAAGTTGATGTCGTGCGTGTTGATCGTACTGTTGCTGATCCTGCCGTTTGGCTTCGGCGGCGCCTTGCGCATTGTTGCCCTGCCGTTGCTGGCCGCGTTGTGCAGCCTGGCCAGCCTGGGTTGGCTGGGGCAGCCGCTGACGTTGTTCAGCCTGTTCGGCCTGCTGTTGGTAACCGCCATCAGCGTCGACTACGCGATCCTGATGCGTGAACAAATTGGCGGCACCGCCGTGAGCCTGTTGGGCACACTGTTGGCCGCCGTGACTACTTGGCTATCGTTCGGCCTGCTGGCCATTTCCAGCACGCCGGCGGTGAGTAATTTTGGGCTATCGGTGAGCCTGGGGCTGGCATTCAGCTTCATGCTGGCACCGTGGGCCGCCCCGTCCGGGACAAGGAAGAAACGATGAGCAGCCAATACCTCAGCAAGAACTACGTCGAAGAAACCAAATTCGGCTTCTGGTTCCTGCGCAGCCACACCTGGCAGCACCATGTGCTGCGCGTGGCAATCAACGACCTGCGCAGCCTGTTCAGCGACCCGCTGCCGGTAGCCCCGGTGCTGCTGGACGCCGGCTGCGGCCAGGGCAAGTCGTTCCAGTACTTGCAGCAGGTGTTCGCCCCCGAGCGCCTGATCGGCCTCGACGCCGACCCACACAGCCTCGACCTGAGCCGCGCCGAGGCCGCGCGCCAAGGCATCACCATCGAGTTGATCGGCAGCGACTGCGCGACCCTCGACGTAGCCGACGCCAGTGTCGACGTGCTGTTCTGTCACCAGACTTTCCATCACTTGGTCGAACAACATCGCGCCCTGAAAGAGTTCTATCGCGTACTCAAGCCGGGCGGCTATCTGCTGTTTGCCGAATCCACCGAAGCCTATATCGACACCTGGGTAATCCGCTGGCTGTTTCGTCACCCGATGCATGTGCAGAAAAGCGCCGAGGAGTACCTTGAGATGATTCGCGAGCAGGGCTTTGAGTTCGGCCCGCAGAACGTCTCGTACCCGTACCTGTGGTGGAGCCGCGCCACCGATTTCGGCCTGCTTGAGCGCTGGGGCCTGCGCCAGCCAAAACCGGCCGGCCAGCGCGAAGAAACCTTGGTCAACGTGGTTGCCCGCAAACCTCTGGCGAGCGCTGAAACATGATCCGAATGCTGTTGATCGGCTGCCTGTTACTGCTGAGCGCTTGCGCCAGCCAGCCGCCGTTGCCGTCGAAAACCCCGGTGCTGAGCCTGCCGTTGCAACTGCATGTGCAGCGCGAACAGGATGGCCAACGCCAGGACTGGCTGCTGGTGATGCAACGCGAAGCCGGCGGGATTCGCTGGTCGATGATGGACCCGCTGGGCATTCCCCAGGCGCGGCAGAAGTTGATCAACGGCGCCTGGCAGGCCGACGGTCTGCTGCCACCCAATCCCCAGGCGCGTGAATTGTTTGCCGCGCTGTTGTTCGCCCTCACCTCGGCGGATGAGGTCTCCAAGCTGTACCCCGGCACCCAGGAAATGGACTTGATCCGCACCCTGCCGTCCCGCTGGAAGATCACCTATCACTCCTCCCTGGTGTTTCGCGTGGACGTGCTTGGGCAACACCTGACCTACCGCATCTCGCCGCTTGAGGCTGCCCGATGACCGCCTACCTCAACGCCCTCGGCGTGATCTGCGCCCTGGGCCGGGACAAGCGCGAAGTCAGCCGCAACCTGTTCGCCGGCGACTGCTCCGGCATGCGCGCGGAAAGCGGCTGGGTTGCGCAACGTGTAGTGCCGGTGGCTGGCGTACACGGTGAACTCGCGGCGATCCCGCCCGGGCTGGAATCCCATCACAGCCGTAATAATCAGCTGCTGCTGGAAGCGGCGTTGCAGATTGACGACGAGATCCGGCAAGCGATCCAGACATTCGGCGCGAACCGTATCGGCATCGTGCTCGGCACCAGCACCTCGGGCATTGATGAAGCCAGTCGTGGCATCGCCCACTACCTGAGGGAAAACCAGTTCCCCGGCGACTATGACTACCAGCAGCAGGAGCTGGGCGCCCCGGCCAATTTCCTCGCCGACTGGCTGCAACTGAGCGGCCCGGCCTATGTGATTTCCACCGCCTGCACCTCCAGCGCACGGGCGCTGATGAGTTCCCAGCGCCTGTTGGACCTGGGCGTGTGCGATGCGGTGATTTGCGGTGGCGTCGACACGTTGTGCAAGCTGACCCTCAATGGCTTTTCGTCCCTGGAAGCGGTGTCGGCACAGCGCTGCAATCCGTTTTCAGTTAACCGCAACGGCATCAATATTGGCGAAGCCGCCGTGCTGTTCCTGATGAGCAAAACCCCGGCGCCGGTCGCACTGCTGGGCAGCGGTGCCAGTTGCGACGCCCACCACATCTCCGCCCCCGAGCCCACCGGCAAGGGTGCGTTGCAGGCGATGCGCAAAGCCCTGACCAGCGCAAAACTGACACCCGGGCAGATCGGTTACCTGAACCTGCATGGCACCGCCACGCAGCACAATGACGCCATGGAAAGCCTGGCGGTCGCGGCCCTGTTCCCGGACGGCGTAACCTGCTCGTCGACCAAACCCATGACCGGCCACACCCTGGGCGCTGCCGGCGCGCTGGAAGCGGCGTTCTGCTGGCTGAGCCTGGCGGAAGGCGTAGTGCCGCCCCATGTCTGGGATGGCCAGGCCGACCCCGACCTGCCCGTATTGAAGTGGGCGTTGCCCGGCGACACCCTGGAAAAACGCTGCCTGATGAGCAACTCGTTTGCCTTCGGCGGCAACAACGTCAGCCTGATTATCGGAGACGCCCCATGACCCATTGGCCGCTCGCCGAACTGCTGCCCCACGCCGGTGACATGATCCTGATCGATCAGGTCCTGAGCTTTGATGAAGAACAGATTCAGACTCGCCTGACGGTCAAGCCCGGCGGTCTTTTCAACCGCGCCGACGGCAGCCTGCCCGCGTGGGTCGGCATTGAGTTGATGGCGCAAAGCGTCGCGGCCTACGCCGGTTGCCGCGCGCGCCAGAAAGGTGAAGCCGTGGAGTTGGGCTTCCTGCTGGGCACGCGCAAGTTCGAGTGCAACGTCGAGCACTTTCCCGCCGGCACCGAGCTGACCATCCACGGCCTGCGCTCCCTGGAAGACGACAACGGCATGGGTGTGTTCGAATGCCACCTCACCGGCGACGGTATCCAGGCCAGCGCGCGCTTGAACGTATTTCGACCGCCCCAGGCGGCCAACTATTTAGATGAATCGAAGGACACCACGCCATGACTGAATCCGTACTGGTGACCGGCTCCAGCCGTGGCATCGGCCGCGCTATTGCGTTGCGCCTGGCCCAGGCCGGGCACGACATCGTGCTGCATTGCCGCAGCGGGCGTGCCGAGGCGGAGGCGGTGCAGGTCGAAGTCGAAGCCCTGGGGCGCAAGGCCCGGGTGTTGCAATTCGATGTAGCGGATCGCGCCCGTTGCAAAGAGATCCTTGAAGCCGACGTGGAGGCACATGGCGCGTATTACGGCGTGGTGCTCAATGCCGGGCTGACTCGCGACGGTGCGTTCCCGGCGCTCTCGGAAGACGATTGGGACGTGGTGATGCGTACCAACCTCGACGGGTTCTACAACGTATTGCACCCGGTGATGATGCCGATGATTCGTCGTCGCGCCGCCGGGCGGATCGTGTGCATTACCTCGGTATCCGGGCTGATCGGCAACCGTGGCCAGGTCAACTACAGCGCGTCCAAAGCCGGTTTGATCGGCGCCGCCAAGGCCCTGGCCATCGAGCTGGGCAAGCGCAAGATCACCGTCAACTGCGTGGCCCCCGGGCTGATCGACACCGCGATGCTGGATGAAAACGTACCGGTGGAAGAATTGATGAAAATGATCCCGGCGCAACGCATGGGCACCCCGGAAGAAGTCGCCGGGGCGGTGAATTTCCTGATGTCGGCAGAAGCCGGCTACATCACCCGCCAGGTACTGGCCGTGAATGGAGGCCTGTGCTGATGAAACGCGTGGTGGTCACCGGCATGGCCGGCGTTACGTCCCTGGGCAGCGATTGGGCAACCATCGCCGCCAACTTCCGCGCCAACCGCAGCGGCATTCGGCGCATGGACGAGTGGGAGCGCTTCACCGAGCTGAACACGCGGCTGGCCGGGCCGATCGATGATTTCGTGGTGCCCGCCCACTGGACCCGCAAGCAATTGCGCAGCATGGGCCGGGTGTCCCGGCTGGCGGTATGGGCGGCGGAACAGGCGCTGAAAGATGCCGGCCTGCTGGGCGACGAGTCGATCAAGGACGGGCGCATGGGCGTGGCCTGTGGCTCGTCCACCGGCAGCACCGACGAGATCAAGGCCTTTGGCAACATGCTGCTGAACTCCGTGGCCGAGGGGCTGAACGCCAACTCCTACGTGCGGATGATGCCCCACACCACGGCAGCGAACATCAGCATCTTCTTTGGCCTCACTGGCCGGCTGATCCCCACGTCCAGCGCCTGCACCAGCGGCAGCCAGGGCATCGGCTACGCCTATGAGGCCATCAAGTTCGGCCGCCTGCCGCTGATGTTGGCGGGTGGCGCGGAAGAGCTGTGCCCCACTGAAGCGATGGTCTTCGATGCCTTGTACGCCACCAGCCTGAAAAACGATGCACCGCAAACCAGCCCGCGCCCCTATGACAGTGGCCGCGATGGCTTGGTGATCGGTGAAGGCGGTGGCATGCTGGTGCTCGAAGAGCTGGAACATGCACTGGCCCGCGGCGCACACATCCACGCGGAGATCGTCGGTTTCGGCAGCAACGCCGACGGCCAGCACACCACTCGCCCGGAACAGGCCACCATGCGCCGCGCCATGGAGTTGGCCCTGGGAGATGCGGGGCTTGCGCCCGACGCCATCGGCTATGTGAACGGCCACGGCACCGCCACCGACCAGGGCGACATCGCCGAAACCCTGGCCACCAGCAGCCTGTTCGGCAGCCGCATGCCCATCAGTTCGCAGAAGAGTTTCCTCGGGCATACCCTGGGCGCATGCGGCGCGTTGGAGTCGTGGTTCAGCATCGAGATGATGAACAGCGACCAATACGTGCACACCTTCAACCTCGACGCGGTCGACCCGCGCTGCGGTGAGCTGGACTACCTGCAAGGTGGGTTCCGCGAGCTGCACAACGACTACGTGATGAACAACAATTTTGCCTTTGGCGGCGTCAACACTTCGCTGATTTTCCGCCGCTGGGTGTAAGTTTTTTTACTGACTGGAGAAATGGAATGTCTTCCCTGCTACGCGCAACACTGGTCGCTTTGGCCCTGCTCACCACCGCTGGCTGCACCAACAAACCGGTGCTCAACCCCCAGCACGACTTGCCGGCGAACCCGCAGGTCAACGAAGAAAAAATGAAGCAGACCATCGTTGCAGCCCTGAACAAACGCGAATGGGTCGTGCAGCGCCTGAGCCCGCAACTGGTGCAGGCCGAGATCAACGTGCGCAACAAATTCCACGCTGAAATCGACATCCGCTACACGGCCACCCACTACGCCATCACCTACCGCGACAGCCGCGACCTGGGCTACAAGGACGGCAAGATCCACCGCAACTACAACCGTTGGGTGAGCATGCTGGACCGGGATATTCTGGCGGCGTTGCGCACCAATGGTGTGAGTGACAACGGGTCGGCGGCGCAGTTGTTCCAGCAGACCGGGACTTCGAAGCAGAACTGAAACACCCGCTTCCCTGTGGCGAGGGAGCTTGCTCCCGTTGGGGCGCGAAGCGCCCCTGAAACCTGCGATTGAGGGTTGTCTGGTAAAACTCGGTCGTCGGGTTTTGGGGCTGCTGCGCAGCCCAGCGGGAGCAAGCTCCCTCGCCACAGGTCATACCAATGCCTTACGGGTCAGCAGCTCGACAAACGCCTTGGCCATCGGCGTTTGCTGGCCCTTACGCTGCACCAGCCACACCGCCGTCACCGCTTCCTGATCCAACAGCGTGCGATACACCACGCCATCAATGCGTATCCGCTGATACGACGCCGGTAGCACCGAAACACCCAGCCCCGCGGCCACCAAACCGATGATGGTCATCGCCTCCCCGGCCTCCTGAGCGAAGTGCGGGCTGAAGCCGGCATCACGCGCAAGATTCAGCAGTTGGGCGTACAAGCCGCTGCCATAAGTCCGCGGGAAAAACACAAACGGTTCTTCAGCCAATTGCGCCAAGTGCAAACCACGCTCACTGCCCTCCACCAACGGATGCCCGGCGTTCAGCACGGCCACCAAGGGCTCGCGCATCAGTTCCACGACGCTCAGCGAATCGGGCAACGGCAACGGCCGCATCAACCCCACCTGTATCGACTCATCCACCAGCGACTCGGCCACTTCCGTGCTGCTCATCTCCTGCAAATTCAGATACACCGCCGGGAATGCCTGGCGAAACGCGAAGATCGCCTGTGGGATGCTGGAGTTGAACGGCGCGGAAGAGGTGAAGCCAATCTTCAACTCCCCCAGTTCACCCAACTGCGCCCGACGCGCCACGTCCGCCGCTTTGTCCACCTGCGCCAGCACCAGACGTGCCTCTTGCAGGAACAATCGGCCCGCCTCGCTCAGCTCGACCCGACGATTGGTACGCTCGAACAACCGCGCCCCAATCTCCTGCTCCAGCGCCTGGATCTGCTGGCTCAGCGGCGGTTGGGAGATGCCCAGCACCTGCGCGGCGCGGCCAAAGTGCAGCTCTTCAGCCACGGCGATGAAGTAACGCAGGTGGCGCAATTCCATGAAAACCTCATTAGGTCGTAAAAGCTCTTAAACAGGTCGAACAATATATTGGAAAGAATCATTAGCGAGCTATATTCTTTTTTGCATTGTCAGCCCTGGCAGTCTTTCCTCCCCGAGGTCCCGCGTGAAATCTGCTGTCGCTCCGCTTGCTCAAGAAGTACCGCCCACTGCCCTCGATGAAGTGGTGGCACAGCTCAACGAGCAGTACATCGAAAAAGGCACCCCGATGTTCATGCGCACGGTGCTGGCGCTGTTTTCCGGCGGTTTCGCCACCTTTGCCCTGCTCTACTGCGTACAGCCGATGATGCCGGCGCTGTCCCACGAATTTTCCATCAATGCCGCACAAAGCAGCCTGATCCTCTCGGTAGCCACCGGCATGCTCGCCATTGGCCTGCTGATCACCGGGCCGATTTCCGACACCTTTGGGCGCAAGCCGGTCATGGTTGCCGCGCTGTTCTGCGCCGCGCTGGCCACCATCGCCAGCGGCCTGATGCCGACCTGGGAAGGCATCCTGCTGATGCGCGCACTGGTGGGCCTGTCCCTCAGCGGCCTGGCGGCGGTGGCCATGACCTACCTGAGCGAAGAGATCCATCCACAACACATCGGCCTCGCCATGGGCCTGTATATCGGCGGTAACGCCATCGGTGGCATGAGCGGGCGCTTGATCATCGGCGTGCTGATCGACTTCGTCAGCTGGCACACGGCGATGCTGATCATCGGCGCCCTGGCACTGATCGCGGCCACGGTGTTCTGGAAGATCCTGCCGCCGTCGCGCAATTTCCGCTCAAGCCGCCTGAACCCGCGCAGCTTGCTCGATGGCTTCACGATGCACTTCAAGGATGCCGGGCTGCCCTGGCTGTTCCTCGAAGCGTTCCTGCTGATGGGCAGCTTCGTGACCCTGTTCAACTACATCGGCTATCGTTTGCTCGCCGATCCGTATGACTTGAGCCAAGCCGTCGTCGGCCTGCTCTCACTGGTCTACCTCTCGGGCATCTACAGCTCGGCAAAAATCGGTTCGCTGGCCGATCGCCTGGGCCGGCGCCGGGTGTTGTGGGCGACCATCGTGTTGATGCTTGCAGGTATCGCCCTGACGCTGTTCACCCCACTGGTGCTGGTGGTGGTTGGCATGCTGATGTTCACCTTCGGCTTCTTCGGCGCACACTCGGTAGCCAGCAGCTGGATCGGCCGCCGCGCGCTGAAAGCCAAGGGCCAGGCCTCGTCGTTGTACTTGTTCAGCTACTACGTGGGTTCGAGTATTGCCGGCACGGCAGGCGGTTTCTTCTGGCACTACGCCGGGTGGAACGGGATTGGCGGGTTTATCGTCGCGCTGTTGATCGGCGCGTTGCTGGTGGCGTTGAAGCTGGCGAAGTTGCCACCGTTGCAGGAAGCTAAGGCTTAACCACCGCTCACAAAAAAGCCCGGCATCTGCCGGGCTTTTTCATTGCCGCGCGATCACTCGTGATACTGCGCCGACAATTCGTGCACCGCCCGCAGGAACGCACCTGCGTGCTCCGGATCAACTTCCGGGGTGATGCCATGGCCAAGGTTGAACACGTGACCACTGCCTTTGCCGTAGCTGGCGAGGATGCGGCCCACTTCAGTGCGGATGGCTTCCGGCTTGGCGTACAGCACGGTCGGGTCCATGTTGCCTTGCAGCGCAACCCTGCTGCCCACGCGGCGGCGGGCTTCGCCGATGTCGCAGGTCCAGTCCAGGCCCAACGCGTCGGCGCCGGCGTCGGCGATGCTTTCCAGCCACAGGCCGCCGCCCTTGGTGAACAGGATGACCGGCACTTTGCGGCCTTCGTGTTCGCGGATCAGGCCGCTGACGATTTTGCGCATGTAGGCCAGGGAGAATTCCTGGTACGCCGCCGCCGACAGGTTGCCGCCCCAGGTGTCGAAAATCTGCACCGCTTGGGCGCCGGCCATGATCTGGCCGTTGAGGTAGGAGGTGACCGACTGTGCCAGCTTGTCCAGCAGCAGGTGCATGGCTTGCGGGTTGTCGTAGAGCATGGCCTTGGTCTTGCGGAAGTCTTTCGACGAGCCGCCTTCGACCATGTAGGTGGCCAGGGTCCACGGGCTGCCGGAGAAGCCGATCAGCGGCACGCGGCCGTTCAGCTCGCGGCGGATGGTGCTGACGGCATCCATGACGTAGCCCAGGTCCTTGTGGGGATCGGGGATCGGCAGGGCTTCGATATCGGCCAGGGTGCTGACGACTTTCTTGAAACGCGGGCCTTCGCCGGTTTCGAAGTACAGGCCTTGGCCCATGGCGTCAGGGATGGTCAGGATATCGGAGAACAGAATGGCCGCATCCAGCTGTGGATAGCGGTCCAGGGGTTGCATCGTGACTTCGCAGGCGAACTCCGGGTTCATGCACAGGCTCATGAAGTCGCCGGCGTGGGCGCGACTGGCGCGGTATTCCGGCAGGTAGCGACCGGCCTGGCGCATCATCCACACAGGGGTGACGTCCACGGGTTGCTTGAGCAGGGCACGAAGGAAACGGTCGTTCTTGAGGGCAGTCATGTCGGCATCCGCAAAAAAAGTGCGGGCATTTTCTCAGAGCGCGACGCAAAAGGCACGGCAAGAGCCGTGCCTTTTGTCTATCGGGTCAATTTGTCGCGGATATGAAAGCGCCGCAAAACAAATGTGGGAGCGGGCTTGCTCGCGAATGCAGTGGGTCAGCCAACACATCTGGTGACTGACATACCGCATTCGCGAGCAAGCCCGCTCCCACATTTTGATCCCATTTCAATCCGGGACCGGGGTCAGACCTGCAGGTAATCCAGGATCCCTTCGGCGGCGTTGCGGCCTTCGAAGATGGCCGTCACTACCAGGTCAGACCCGCGCACCATATCGCCACCGGCGAAGATTTTCGGGTTGCTGGTCTGGTGTTTGTACTGGCCTTGTTCCGGGGCTACAACGCGGCCCTGGCTGTCGGTCTGGATCTTGAACTGCTCGAACCACGGCGCCGGGCTTGGGCGGAAACCGAAGGCGATGACCACGGCGTCTGCCGGGATGATCTCTTCGGAACCCGGGATCGGCTCCGGGCTGCGACGGCCACGGGCGTCCGGTTCGCCGAGACGGGTCTCGACCACTTTCACGCCTTCGACACGGTCTTCACCGACGATAGCGATCGGCTGGCGGTTGTAGAGGAATTTCACGCCTTCTTCCTTGGCGTTCTTCACCTCTTTGCGCGAGCCCGGCATGTTGGCTTCGTCACGACGGTAGGCACAGGTCACCGACTTGGCACCCTGGCGAATCGAAGTACGGTTGCAGTCCATCGCGGTGTCACCACCGCCCAGCACCACGACCTTCTTGCCTTTCATGTCGACGAAATCTTCCGGCGACTTTTCAAAGCCCAGGTTGCGGTTGACGTTGGCGATCAGGAAGTCCAGAGCGTCGTACACGCCCGGCAGGTCCTCACCGGCAAAGCCGCCCTTCATGTAGGTGTAGGTGCCCATGCCCATGAACACGGCATCGTATTCTTCGAGCAGTTGTTCCATGGTCACGTCCTTGCCGATTTCGGTATTGAGGCGGAACTCGATACCCATGCCGGTGAAGACTTCGCGACGATGGCTCAGTACGGTTTTTTCCAGCTTGAACTCGGGGATGCCGAAGGTCAGCAGGCCGCCGATTTCCGGGTTCTTGTCGAACACCACCGGGGTCACGCCGCCACGCACCAGCACGTCGGCACAGCCCAGGCCCGCCGGGCCCGCGCCGATGATCGCGACGCGCTTGCCGGTCGGCTTGACCTTGGACATGTCCGGGCGCCAGCCCATGGCGAACGCGGTGTCGGTGATGTACTTCTCCACCGAACCAATGGTCACCGCGCCGAAGCCGTCGTTGAGGGTGCAGGCACCCTCGCACAGACGATCCTGCGGGCACACCCGGCCGCACACTTCCGGCAAGGTGTTGGTCTGGTGCGACAGCTCGGCGGCGGCGAGGATGTTGCCCTCGGCCACCAGCTTCAGCCAGTTCGGAATGAAGTTGTGCACCGGGCACTTCCATTCGCAATACGGGTTACCGCAACCCAGGCAACGGTGGGCCTGGTCGGCCGAGTGCTGGGGTTTGAAGGGTTCGTAGATTTCCACGAACTCTTTCTTGCGTTGACGCAACAGTTTCTTCTTCGGATCTTTGCGCCCGACATCGATGAACTGGAAGTCGTTATTCAGACGTTCAGCCATGTTAAAACCTCATCAAACTCTTCAGGCGCATATCACTGCGGGTTGGCACGGATGCTGGAAAGCAACGATTTCAGGTTGGCCGCCTTGGGCTTGACCAGCCAGAAACGACGCAGGTAGTCATCAAGGTTTTCAGCGAGGTTACGACCCCATTCGCTGTTGGTTTCCTCGACGTATTCGTCCAGCACATGCTGCAAGTGGTTGCGATAGGATTCCATCGCTTCGCCGCTGATCCGCTGGATCTCCACCAACTCGTGGTTCACCTTGTCGACGAAGGTGTTGTCCTGGTCCAGCACGTAGGCGAAACCGCCGGTCATGCCCGAACCGAAGTTGTAGCCAGTCTTGCCCAGCACCGCGACAAAACCACCGGTCATGTATTCGCAGCAGTGATCGCCGGTACCTTCAACCACGGTGTGGGCACCGGAGTTACGCACCGCGAAACGCTCACCGGCCGTGCCGGCTGCAAACAGCTTGCCGCCGGTTGCGCCGTACAGGCAGGTGTTGCCGATGATGGCACTGTCTTGAGTCTTGTAGACGCTGCCGGCCGGCGGAACGATCACCAGCTTGCCGCCGGTCATGCCCTTGCCCACGTAGTCGTTGGCGTCGCCTTCGAGGTACATGTTCAGGCCACCGGCGTTCCACACGCCGAAGCTCTGGCCAGCGGTGCCCTTGAAGCGGAAGGTGATCGGCGCCTTGGCCATGCCCTGGTTGCCGTGCTTGCGCGCGATTTCGCCGGAGATGCGTGCGCCGATGGAACGGTCGCAGTTGCAGATATCCAGGGCGAATTCGCCGCCGCTTGCGTCGTTGATCGACGAAGTGGCCATCTCGACCATCTTCTCGGCCAGCAGGCCCTTGTCGAACGGCGGGTTGCGGTCAACCTGGCAGAACTGTGGCTTGTCGGCCGGGATGTGATCGCTGCCCAACAGCGGCGTCAGGTCCAGGTGCTGTTGCTTGGCGGTCTGGCCTTCGAGGATGTCCAGCAGGTCGGTACGGCCGATCAGCTCTTCCAGGGAACGCACGCCCAGCTTGGCCAGCCACTCACGGGTTTCTTCGGCAACGTAGGTGAAGAAATTCACCACCATGTCGACGGTACCGATGTAGTGGTCCTTGCGCAGCTTCTCGTTTTGGGTCGCCACGCCGGTGGCGCAGTTGTTCAGGTGGCAGATGCGCAGGTATTTGCAGCCCAGGGCGATCATCGGCGCGGTGCCGAAGCCGAAGCTTTCGGCGCCGAGGATCGCGGCCTTGATCACGTCGAGGCCGGTTTTCAGGCCACCGTCGGTCTGCACCCGGACTTTGCCGCGCAGGTCGTTGCCGCGCAGGGTCTGGTGCGTTTCGGCCAGGCCCAGTTCCCAAGGCGCACCGGCGTACTTGATGGAGGTCAGCGGCGAAGCGCCAGTGCCGCCGTCGTAGCCGGAGATGGTGATCAGGTCGGCATAGGCCTTGGCCACGCCGGCGGCGATGGTGCCCACGCCGGCTTCTGCGACCAGCTTCACCGAGACCAGGGCCTGCGGGTTGACTTGTTTCAGGTCGAAAATCAGCTGCGACAAATCCTCGATCGAGTAGATATCGTGGTGCGGCGGCGGCGAAATCAGGGTCACGCCCGGCACTGCATAACGCAGCTTGGCGATCAGGCCGTTGACCTTGCCGCCTGGCAGTTGCCCGCCTTCACCCGGTTTGGCACCCTGGGCGACCTTGATCTGCAGCACTTCGGCGTTGACCAGATATTCCGGAGTTACACCAAAACGGCCAGTAGCGACCTGCTTGATTTTCGAGCTCTTGATGGTGCCGTAGCGTGCCGGGTCTTCACCGCCTTCACCGGAGTTGGAACGCGCACCCAGGCGGTTCATGGCTTCGGCCAGGGCTTCGTGAGCCTCAGGCGACAAGGCACCCAGGGAAATACCGGCGGAGTCGAAACGCTTGAGGATCGATTCCAGTGGTTCGATCTCGCTGATGGCCAGCGGCGTATCCAGGGTTTTCACCTTGAACAGGTCACGGATCATCGACACCGGGCGGTTATCCACCAGCGCGGTGTATTCCTTGAACTTGGCGTAGTCGCCCTGCTGCACGGCGGCTTGCAGGGTGTTGACCACGTCCGGGTTGTAGGCGTGGTATTCGCCACCGTGGACGAACTTCAGCAGGCCACCTTGCTGGATCGGCTTGCGCGCGCTCCAGGCTTCGGCTGCCAGGGCTTTCTGCTCGGCTTCGATGTCGACGAAACGTGCGCCCTTGATGCGGCTCGGCACGCCCCGGAAGCTCATGTCGCAGACTTCTTCCGACAGGCCGATGGCTTCGAACAGCTGCGCGCCACGGTACGAAGTGACAGTGGAGATACCCATCTTCGACAGGATCTTCAGCAGGCCCTTGGTGATGCCCTTACGGTAGTTCTTGAACACCTCATAGAGGTCGCCCAGCACTTCACCGGTACGGATCAGGTCGCCGAGTACTTCGTACGCGAGGAACGGGTACACCGCCGAAGCGCCGAAGCCGATCAACACCGCGAAGTGATGCGGGTCGCGGGCAGTGGCGGTTTCAACCAGGATGTTGGAGTCGCAACGCAGGCCCTTTTCGGTCAGGCGGTGGTGCACCGCGCCAGTGGCCAGGGAGGCGTGGATCGGCAGCTTGCCCGGGGCGATATGACGGTCGGTCAGCACGATCTGGGTACGGCCGGCGCGCACGGCTTCTTCAGCCTGATCGGCGACGTTACGCACAGCAGCTTCAAGGCCGAGGCTCTCGTCGTAGTTCAAGTCGATGATCTGGCGGTCGAAGCCTGGGCGATCCAGGGTCATCAACGAGCGCCACTTGGCCGGCGAAATCACAGGCGAACTGAGGATCACGCGGGAAGCGTGCTCAGGCGATTCCTGGAAGATGTTGCGCTCGGCACCGAGGCACACTTCCAGGGACATCACGATGGCTTCACGCAGCGGGTCGATCGGCGGGTTGGTCACCTGGGCGAACTGCTGGCGGAAATAGTCGTACGGCGTACGCACGCGCTGGGACAGCACGGCCATTGGCGTGTCATCGCCCATGGAGCCGACGGCCTCATAGCCTTGCTCGCCCAACGGGCGCAGCACCTGGTCACGCTCTTCGAAGGTGACCTGGTACATCTTCATGTACTGCTTGAGCTGGTCGACGTCGTAGAAAGCCGAGCCGTGGTCATTGTCTTCCATGGTCGCCTGGATGCGCAGGGCATTCTTGCGCAGCCATTGCTTGTACGGATGACGGGACTTCAAGCGGTTGTCGATGGCATCGGTGTCGAGGATCTGACCGGTTTCGGTGTCCACAGCCAGGATCTGGCCCGGGCCAACGCGGCCCTTGGCGATCACGTCTTCCGGCTTGTAGTTCCACACGCCGATTTCCGACGCCAGGGTGATGAAGCCGTTGGTGGTGGTCACCCAACGCGCCGGGCGCAGGCCGTTACGGTCGAGCAGGCACACGGCGTAGCGACCGTCGGTCATTACCACGCCGGCCGGGCCGTCCCACGGCTCCATGTGCATCGAGTTGTACTCATAGAACGCCCGCAGGTCGGGGTCCATGGTCTCGACGTTCTGCCACGCTGGCGGAATGATCATGCGCACGCCACGGAACAAGTCGATGCCGCCGGTGACCATCAGTTCGAGCATGTTGTCCATGCTGGAGGAGTCGGAACCCACGCGGTTGACCAGTGGGCCGAGCTCTTCCAGGTCCATCAGGTCGTTGGCGAACTTGGTGCGACGGGCCACGGCCCAGTTGCGGTTGCCGGTGATGGTGTTGATCTCGCCGTTGTGGGCGAGAAAGCGGAATGGCTGGGCCAGCGGCCATTTCGGCAGGGTGTTGGTGGAGAAGCGCTGGTGGAACACGCAGATTGCTGTTTGCAGGCGCTCATCGCTCAGGTCTGGATAGAAGGCGGTCAAGTCCGCCGGCATCATCAGGCCTTTATAAATGATGGTCTTGTGAGAAAAGCTGCAGATGTAGTGGTCGGTGTCGGCGGCGTTGGCCACCGACGAGCGACGACGGGAGGTGAACAGCTTGATCGCCATGTCCTGATCGCTCAGGCCATCGCCGGCGATGAACACTTGTTCGATCTGCGGCAAGCGCTCCAGGGCCAAGCGGCCGAGTACGCTGGTGTCGATGGGCACTTTGCGCCAGCCGACGAGTTGCAGGCCAGCAGCCAGGATCTCGCGGTTCATGTTCTCGCGAGCAGCTTCGGCTTTGACCGGATCCTGGTTGAAGAACACCATGCCCACGGCGTATTGCTTGGGCAAATCGGCGCCGAAATGCTCCTTGGCGACTGCGCGCAGGAACTGGTCGGGCTTTTGAATCAGCAAGCCGCAACCGTCACCAGTCTTGCCGTCGGCGTTGATCCCACCGCGGTGGGTCATGCAGGTCAGGGCCTCGATGGCCGTTTGCAAAAGGGTATGACTGGGCTCGCCCTGCATATGGGCTATCAGGCCGAAACCACAGTTATCCTTGAATTCATCGGGTTGGTACAGACCTGCTTTCATAGACACTTTCTCACCAGGCTGCCTCTTATTTCGAGGCAAATTTCTTTTCAATTCAACCGGTTACCTTCCACGCCGAACGTACGCCGGCTTAGCGGGGGCAAAAGGGAGGTCATTGTACACACCGACACAGACGCTCACAAATTTAGCGACGAAATGTCGCAAATCTATGTCGCATTTATGAAAGGTTTAAAGCGATATGCTGTGCTAGTCAAAACTTTTTTAATTTTGACCGCTACGACTCAAAAGCCACTGTGACGCAGACACCACAAAGCGCGCGGCCTTCAGGGCTGCACGCTGTGTTGTTTTTTTTGAGGTGCCGAGAGGGCGGCCTGGGTAAGGCCGCCGGATCTTCAGCGAGTTGTTGCCAGTTCTTGTTGAACGCTGGCGACAGTGCGAGGCCAAGGTTTACCAGCCTGAACCTTCGCTGGCAAGGCCTTGATAGCGGATTCCGCTGCTGTACGGCTGGAGAAGTTGCCGTAAGTGATCACGTAGAGCGGCTTGCCGTTGAGGACTTTCTTGAAATAACGGTACTCGCCGCCCTGCTCTTTCACGAACGCCTGAGCGTTGGCTTCGGAGCTGGTGCCCAGGATCTGCACCACGAAGTTACCGGTAGGCTGGCTGGTGTACCAGCTGCTGCCGGTAGCGCCGGCCTTGGCCACGGTCACCGGTTTTTCAGCAGGCTTGGCGGCAGGCGCTGGCTTGGCCACAGGCGCTGGGGCCACTGGCTTCGCAACAGGCGCTGGCTTGGCGGTAGCAACTTGGGCTGGCGCTGGCGTCGGCGCAGGCTTGGCCGCTGGCTGACCCGCCGGCACGCCCGCAGGTGGCGCAGTGGTGGTCACGGTCGGCGGCGTGGCGCTGGAGCCTTCCACCGGCACGCCATCGTCGCCTTCGCTGATACCGCCAGCGGCTTCAGCCAATGGACCACGCATCACAGGCTGACCGACCATTGGCAGGTTGGTGGGTTGGCCGGAGTTGGCAAATTCAACATTCGGTGTTGGCTTGCCCAGTGGCAACTGCGCCTGTTCGGTTGGCGCGCCAGCGGTGGTCGGGGCCTTGTTGCGACCTGGAATCAACCAGGCGGCGGCGACAGCGACCACGACAACGGCAGAAATTGCCAATACGTGCTTCTTAGGCATAGTGAACCCCATCTTTGGACGCTTGACCGCTGAGCGGCTGGCAATCATGGCTTCGATCATGGCATCGCGGGCAACCTGGTTGATGGTGCCAGGCCAGCCGTCGGAGCTTTCGTGAATATCAGAGATCTGCGAAGCGGAGAAAAGTTCGATGCCCTGCCCTGCGCCTTCCAGCCGTTGGGCGAGGTATTCGCGGGTTTCTTCTTCTTCGTAAGGCTGCAGTTCGATGACGTGGAACAGTTCCTGTTCGCCGCTGATCTGCTCAAGTTCGGCAATCAGCGAAGACTCGCCAAACAGGAACACATGCGGACGACCTTCAGGCGTACCGGCCGCCAGGGCCAGCAACGCTTCCAGGGCAGATTCGTCGAGCTGCTCGGCGTCATCCACCAGCAGGTAGACTTCCTGGCCGGTCAGGCCCAGTTGCACCACTTGCTTGAGGATCGCATTCGGCTCGGCAGTGGACACGTCCAGGGCCTGGGCCACTTGGCGCAACACGCCCGCCGCATCACCGGCACCACGGGCGGAAACCACCACGCTCTGTACCGATTGCTTGTTGGTGCTGGCCACCAGCGCTTGGCGCAGCAAGGTCTTGCCGCTGCCCAATGGGCCGGTGACCACCAGCAACAGCTGGCTGTAGCGCGCGAGGTGGTGCAACTGCCCGAGCACCGGCTTGCGTTGTGCAGGGAAAAATTTGAAACCAGGCACCCGTGGAGCAAAAGGGTCGTGGCTTAACTGGTAATGGCCGAGGAACGCCTCGTCGGCATGCAAACTAGTCATCGGGATCTTATTAACCTTTAAGCTGGGCCAGGGCGCGGTAATCCGCTCCCAGCGTGGCCTGTAAAATCTCTTTCGGATAATCGTCGGTCACTACCGCTTCGCCCATTCGGCGCAACAGCACCAGTCGCAGTCGACCGTCGATCACTTTCTTGTCTATTGCCATATGTTCGAGAAAATCTGCCTCAGTCATCTCTTCAGGAGGAATGACCGGCAACCCGGCGCGCTGGAACAGGCGGATCCCGCGATCACGCTCCTGGGCACTGATCCAGCCCAGGCGTTGCGACATCTCCAATGCCATCACCGTGCCAGCCGCTACGGCCTCTCCATGCAACCACACACCATAGCCCATGTGAGTCTCGATCGCATGGCCGAAGGTGTGGCCGAGGTTCAACGTGGCGCGCACACCGGACTCACGTTCGTCGGCATTGACCACCAACGCCTTGGCGGCGCAGGAGCGTGAAATTGCTTCGGTCAGCGCCACCTGGTCGAGGGCGCGCAGGGCGTCGACATGCTCTTCAAGCCAGGTCAGGAAAGGCTCGTCGCAGATCAGGCCGTACTTGATGACTTCCGCCAGGCCCGCCGACAGCTCGCGGGGCGGCAGGGTATTGAGGGTGGCAGTGTCGATCAGCACGACATTCGGCTGATAGAACGCACCGACCATGTTCTTGCCCAGCGGATGGTTGATACCGGTCTTGCCGCCCACCGACGAATCGACCTGGGATAGCAACGTGGTCGGCACCTGGATAAAGTCCACGCCGCGCTGGTAGCAGGCGGCCGCGAAGCCGGCCATGTCGCCTATCACCCCGCCACCCAGCGCTACTACAGTGGTGCGACGGTCATGACGGGCCGTCAGCAGGCCATCAAAGATCAATTGCAGGGTTTCCCAGGTCTTGAAGGCCTCGCCGTCGGGCAATACCACCGAGATCACCGAATACGCCGCAAGGCTGCGGCTCAGACGCTCAAGATACAGCGGCGCGACCGTTTCATTGGAGATGATCGCCACTTGCCGCCCGGCAATATGCGGTGCGAGCAACTCGGGCTGGTCCAACAAACCTTCGCCAATATGGATCGGGTAGCTGCGCTCGCCAAGATCGACCTTAAGTGTCTGCATGTGTCCCCGCGTTGAAGATGAAAGCAGGCGTCCTGCCCTACATTAACGTTGTCGGCATCGTCGGGATATGACGTCGCCTGATGGCTCTACGCCACAACTCGGACGGTCATGACGCGCCGCCGAGGATAGCGCATTTCGGCTCTGGCTTTAACGGGGCGGCAATTGTGCCAGGCGATCAAGAATGTCAAGAACGACCATTCGCGGCGGCCGCTCATCGGTTTCCACCACCAGATCGGCGATTTCCCGATACAGCGGATCGCGCAGCATGAGTAAGTCCCGCAGGGTTTTTGCCGGGTCGGCGGTACGCAACAACGGGCGGTTGCGATCGCGAGCGGTGCGGCCCACCTGCTGCTCCACAGACGCATGCAGATAAACCACGCGACCGCCGGCGTGCAGCGCCCGGCGATTCTCGTCGCGCATCACTGCGCCGCCGCCGGTGGCCAATACCACGCCGTCACAGCCGCACAGCTCGGCAATCATCGCCTGCTCGCGGTCGCGAAAGCCCAGCTCGCCTTCCTTATCGAAGATCCACGGGATATTGGCGCCCGTGCGCAATTCAATTTCCTTATCGGAGTCTTTGAATGGCAGGCGCAGCTCTTTGGCCAGCAAACGGCCGATGGTGCTTTTTCCAGCCCCCATCGGTCCTACAAGAATCAAATTTCGCACAGAATCAACGACTCACAGCAATCGCCTGGTTATTCATAATACGCGGAGTCAGGAATACCAGCAGCTCGGATTTTTTCTCCGAAACCACATCCCGCCGGAAAAGGCGGCCAAGATACGGCACATCGCCCAAAAATGGCACTTTATCTACCACTTTGCTTTGAGTATTGGAGAAAACCCCGCCAATCACGATGGTCTCCCCGTCCTGGACCAGCACCTTGGCGTTTACCTCGTTTTTCTTGATCGGCGGCACGTCATTGAGTTTGTTCAGGTAGTCGGGCTCGTCCTTGGTCACCTTGACCTCCATGTTCACCCAGCCGTCCGGTGTGATTTGCGGCGTCACTTCCAGTGACAGCGAGGCTTCCTTGAACGACACCGAGGTAGCACCGGTGGAGCTGGATTCCTGATAGGGAATCTCGGTGCCCTTGAGGATTCGCGCGGTTTCCTTATCGGAGGTGACGACCTTGGGCTGCGAGACGATTTCACCATTGCCGGTTTTTTCCATGGCGGTCAGCTCCAGATCCAGCAACAGGTTGTCGGTGATAAAGGCGATCCCCAGGCCGGCGCTGCCGTTGACCGTGCCCATATCTACAAACGGCGAGCTGGGCGGGTTTTCGGGAGGCTCGGCGCCCTCGGCCAGCGGTTTCCTGATACCGCCAGCGCCCCAGTTACCCCGACTCATCTGCCCACCCCAGCGTACCCCCAGGCTTTTGTCGTAATCCACATTGGCCTCGACAATCCGCGCCTCGATCATCACCTGCCTTACCGGAATATCCAGTTGCGCCACGATCCGACGCAGTTCCTCCAGCCGCTCCTGGGTCTGGTAGGCAATGATGTTGTTGGTGCGATCATCCACCGCCACCGAGCCGCGCTCATCGGTTGCACCTTCCAGGCCCACGGCCGACTGGAACAGCTTGGCTAGGTCCGACGCCTTGGCATAATTCACTTGCAGCAGTTCACGGCGCAACGGGGCCAGCTCCGTCATTTGCTTACGCGACTCCAGCACCAGCAGCTCGCGGGCCGCCAACTCCTCGGCAGGCGCCACCAGCAGGACGTTGGCCGTCACGCGCTTGTCCAGCCCCTTGGTTTGCAGCACAAGATCCAGGGCCTGGTCCCAGGGCACGTCCTTGAGGCGCAGGGTGATCGAACCCTGCACGTCGTCGCTGGCCACCAGATTGAGGCCGGCGACGTCGGCAATCTGCTGCAGCACCGCACGTAACTCGATGTTCTGGAAGTTGAGGGACAGCTTGTCGCCGGTAAATGCCACGCGCTCGGTACTCAGGGGCGCATTGCCAGGTGGCGGCAGGTGAATCAGGTCGATTCGATTGGGCACAGCCATGACCATCGGTGCCGTGAACGCTATCCATAGCGCCACACCGAAGGACGAAAAAGTCCTTTTCATTGTTTGTTTCCGTTATGAATTCACGTTCAGGGCAAGGGTTTGCGAGCGTTCCAGCCAAGCGCCCTGGCCATCCGGGAAAAGCTCGGCCAGTTCGACATGGGAGTCATGAATCGCCGTGATGCGCCCGTGGTCCGGGCCCAGGTAATCGCCGATTGCCAGCCGATGGACAGACGACGCTCCCCGCAGCAGGGCGAAGGTTTGGGCACCAAGGGACAAGGTCCCGACCATCTCGAACTGCTCTACGGCGAAGCCTTCGAGGATTCCCCGAGGCCTGGCCAAATCCGGTCCGGTAGCCGGTCGCCCAGAGGGCCTCACAAGCTGGCGAAAGGGTGGCTGGAAAGGATCGCGCAAGGATGCAAAATCGTAGGCAATGGGCTCCGCGAAAGCAGGCGACGGCTCGCGTAGATCAACCTCGAGGTCATCGCTCGCCTGACGGTTGTGGCGATAAGTCTTCGCCACCAGGCTGAGGCGCAACAGGGAGGGATCGACATGATTGAACGCCAAGTCATGGACCGTGACAATCCTTCGCAAGCTGGCCAGGCCGCTGATGAACGCCGCCAGATCGTGAAAAGTCCCGGTCACGCCAATCTGCAGGGGCGACTCGATGTACAGGGGCCGAGGCTGGTCATCCCGAAGTTCGATGTTCTCCAGCACCAAGCCATTGGTGGCACTCAGGCGGCCAATATCCTCAAGCAGGCCGGGCACCTGGGTATCAGCAGGCAACTGCCGCAACAGGTTGGCGAAACTGCCTCGCATCGTTTCGAGTTCCCGGGCCTGGGACTCCAGGCCGGCAGACTGGCTGGTTTTCAGCGCGACCTGCTGTTCAAGCGCCACTTCCTGCGCCTCAAGCTGGCGCAGTTGCTCCCGCGTCCCGCTCAAGTAGAAGGTGTTGCCCACTGCCCACAGCAGGCAAAAAACCGCGCCACCCAGTAAAGCCTTGCCCGGCAGGGGCCAGTCGAGGGCGTTTCGGCAGAACTGGGTAATATCGGATTCGGTCAGCCCTGGCAGGCCTGACGCCCCTCTCATGGGCGCACCTCATCGGAATGACCATGGCGGACCGTCAGTTGAAAACTATTGTCGTCACCGTCCTGCCCGCCGCTAACCCGTTGAAGCCGTGGCGCCTGCATGTCACCGGTTGCCTCAAGGCCACGCATCAACTGAGCAATATCACGGTTCGATTCGGCAGTGCCGCTGATCGAAACAGATCCACCGTCAACACTCACCTCACGCAACTGCACTCCATCCGGCATGGCACGGGCCAATTGGTCCAGCAACTGAACGCCCGCCGACCGATCGTCCTGCAAACCCTGCACAACTTTCATCCGCTCCATCAGCTGCTGACGTTGCTCATGCAGCTCGTCGATGGCCTTGATCCGCGAGTCGAGCCCGGTAACGCCCTGCTTCAGTTGGCTGTTGCGGGCCAATTGCCGATCAATCGCACGGTCGATCACCTGGTCTGCCAGCCATACCGCAGCCAGCGCCACAGTCGCCGCCCCCGCCAGGAACACCAGAAAATACTTGCGCCGCCGCTGGTTCCGTTCTGCGCGCCACGGCAGCAGGTTGATTCGTGTCATCAGTCGAAACTCCTCAGGGCCAACCCGCAGGCCACTCCCATTCCCTGGGCATCCACGGCCCATTGCGCGCCATCGACACGACGGCCCGGCGTGATGCTGTCCGAAGCCTGCCTGCCCACGCGAGCCAATGCAAATGCTTCGACATCCACTATCCGCGTTGCCAGCCCCGCCAAGGCCAAAACCGCCTCACGGGCCTCTACCTGTTCCTTGAGGCAGGCAACCAGCAGCACATCGACGCTTTGCGAGTCATGGGCCGACGGGCCCTGCACCTGAAAGTCGATGGCCACATCCTCCAGCGGATAAGGAATGTACTGGTCGGCTTCCCCGTGGATTCGTTGCACCATTTCTGCTTCAGTGAGCCCGGCGTCCATCTCGAGCACACGAGTGATCACCGAAGGCCCGGCGACGGCCACGGCGGCCTGTCGGAGCGAGGTATGCACCTGTCCCAGCGCCCTGGAAAGGGCCTGTGCGACGGCATCAAAATCCACCACGCTACTGTCGACCACCGCATGGGCCGGCAACGGCTGCATGGCGTAGCCACGGACGCTGTAGCCGCTGCCTGAAACCTCGAGTTCCACCAGCTTGACGCCGGCGTCATTGATGTCGATACCCAGGACGGCATCGGCTTTTCGCCTGAAAAATCCCTTTCTCATAAAACTCCCCAAAACTTTCCCTGTCTTACGGACTGATTGCTGCCAGGCTTCATGCATTCGGTCGGCTTGTATGAGCGGTGCGAATGACGCCCGAAGCCGAAAAATGCTTTAATGCCCAGCGTTTTTTCCCGCGTTTATCTGCTGGCCGGGTCGATCCACCGCTTGCCGTGCATGCCCCGACGCCTAACCCATTCTTTTCCTTGGAAATCCAAAAGCCTTGATTCGTCTGCTGAAGTTTTTCGGGTACTCCATTGTCGCGATCGTCTGCGGGCTAATGCTCGTGCTCAGCGGGGCCTATCTCTACCTTAGTCCGGGTTTGCCCTCCGTAGAGGCCCTGAGAAGTATCCAGTTGCAGATTCCTTTGCGGGTCTACAGCAGCGATGAAAAACTGATCGCGGAGTTCGGCGAAATGCGCCGTACACCGATCCGTTTCGCCGACATTCCACCCAATTTCATCAACGCCCTGCTGTCGGCCGAAGACGATAACTTCGCCAATCACTATGGCGTCGACCCAAGCAGCCTGGTGCGGGCGGCCACGCAGTTGGTAAAAAGCGGACACATTCAGTCCGGCGGCAGCACCATCACCATGCAGGTAGCGAAGAACTTCTTCCTCACCAGCGAACGCAGCTTTTCCCGCAAGGCCACGGAAATTCTCCTGGCGTTGCAGATCGAACGTCAGCTGACCAAGGACGAGATCCTTGAGCTGTACGTCAACAAGATCTACCTCGGCAACCGTGCCTACGGTATCGAGGCGGCTTCCCAGGTCTACTACGGCAAGTCGATTCGTGATGCCAGCCTGGCGCAGATGGCGATGATTGCCGGCCTGCCCAAGGCGCCTTCACGCTTCAACCCGCTGGCCAACCCGGCGCGCAGCAAAGAGCGCCGCGACTGGATCCTGGGCCGCATGTACAAGCTGGGCAAGATCGACCAGGCCGCGTACGAAAGTGCGGTGGCCGAGCCGTTGAACGCCAGCTATCACGTGCCGACCCCGGAAGTGAATGCCCCGTATATCGCCGAAATGGCCCGCGCCGAGATGGTCGGCCGCTATGGCAGCGAGGCGTACACCGAAGGTTTCCGCGTGACCACGACGATTCCGAGCAACCTGCAGGAAATCGCCAATAAATCGGTACACGAAGGCCTGATCGCCTATGACCAGCGCCACGGCTACCGCGGCCCTGAATCGCGCCTGCCGGGCAAGACCCTGAGCGCCTGGACCGTCGAGCTGGGCAAACAACGCCCGATCAGCGGCCTTGAGCCAGCCATCGTCACCCAGGTGAAGAAAGATGGCGTGCAGGTACTGACCCGCACCGGCGAAGAACATGTGTCGTGGGACAGCATGAAATGGGCCCGCCCGTTCCTGAACACCAACAGTATGGGGGCGATGCCCAAGCAACCGTCGGACGTGGCCCAGGTCGGCGACCTGATTCGTGTGCAGCGCCAGAAGGACGACAGCCTGAAATTCAGCCAGGTGCCCGTGGCACAGGGCGCCCTGGTGTCGCTTGACCCGCAGAACGGTGCAATCCGCGCCCTGGTCGGCGGGTTTGCCTTCGAGCAGAGCAACTACAACCGCGCCACCCAAGCCAAGCGCCAGCCGGGCTCGAGCTTCAAGCCGTTCATCTACAGCGCCGCCCTGGATAACGGCTACACCGCCGCCAGCCTGGTCAACGATGCGCCGATCGTGTTTGTCGATGAGTACCTGGACAAGGTCTGGCGTCCGAAGAACGACACCAACACCTTCCTCGGCCCGATCCGCGTCCGCGAGGCGCTGTACAAGTCGCGTAACCTGGTGTCGATCCGCCTGCTGCAGGCGATGGGCGTAGGCAAGACCATCGACTACATCACCCGCTTCGGTTTCAACAAGTCGGACCTGCCGCCCAACCTGTCCCTGGCACTGGGTACCGCCACGCTGACGCCGATGGAAATCGCCACCGGCTGGAGCACCTTTGCCAACGGCGGCTACAAGATCACCCCGTACCTGATCGACAAGATCGAAAGCCGTAGCGGCGAAACCCTGTTTACCGCCAACCCGCCACGGGTACCGGGCGACGTGGTCAATGGCGTCGCCGCCACTGACGGCCAGGCAGCACCGACCAACGGCGGCATCACCATCGAGCCGACGCCAGGCGAAGCACCGGCCGCCGGCGCCCCTGCCGCACCACAAGCGCCGGCGGTAGCCGAACGCGTTGTGGATGGCCGCACCACCTACATCCTCAACAGCATCCTCGAAGACGTGATCAAGAAAGGTACGGGGCGTCGCGCCCTGGCCCTGGGCCGTGCCGACATCGCCGGCAAGACCGGCACCACCAACGAATCCAAGGATGCGTGGTTCTCGGGCTACAACGGCGACTACGTGACCACCGTATGGACCGGTTATGACCAGCCGGAAAGCCTCGGTCGCCGGGAGTTCGGTGGCACTGTCGCGCTGCCGATCTGGATGAGCTACATGGGTGCTGCATTGAAAGACAAGCCGCTGCACACCCAGCCGGAGCCGGAAGGCATACTCAGCCTGCGAATCGACCCGGTCAGCGGTCGGGCGGCAGCGCCGAGCACGCCGAATGCGTACTTCGAGCTGTTCAAGAGCGAGGACACGCCGCCGTCAGTCAACGAACTGGGCAACGGCGTTGCACCGGGCAGCCCGCTGCCGGCGGATGAGGCGGCACCGATCGACTTGTTCTAACACGCAGATCCAATGTGGGAGCGGGCTTGCTCGCGAAAGCGGAGTATCAGGCTCAGATGGGCCGACTGACACACCGTCTTCGCGAGCAAGCCCGCTCCCACAGTTGGATCACCACCAGGCTCGAGCCAATTGCCAGCCACAAAAAAGCCCCGACTCGCAAGAGCCGGGGCTTTTTGTTGGTGCGCTACAACGGCTTAGCCGTTGAACACATCGTCCACGCTTTTCAGCGGGTAGTTCTTCGGATACGGCAGGGTGGCCACACCGGTCTCGATTGCGGCTTTGGCCACGGCATCGGAGATCAGGGTGATCAGGCGCTTGTCCATTGGTTTCGGAATGATGTACTCACGACCGAATTCCAGTTTCGCACCGCCGTAGGCGTCACAAACGTCCTGCGGTACCGGCAGTTTGGCCAGTTCGCGCAGGGCGTTGGCGGCAGCCACTTTCATCTCTTCGTTGATGCGCTTGGCGCGCACGTCCAGGGCACCACGGAAGATGAACGGGAAGCCCAGTACGTTGTTGACCTGGTTCGGGTAGTCCGAACGGCCGGTGGCCATGATCACGTCATTACGGGTGGCGTGGGCCAGTTCCGGGGAGATTTCCGGATCCGGGTTGGAGCACGCGAACACGATCGGGTTGGCGGCCATGGACTTGAGGCCTTCGGCGCTCAGCAGGTTCGGGCCGGACAGGCCAACGAACACGTCTGCACCGTCAAGGGCGTCAGCCAGGGTACGCTTGGAGGACGGATGCGCGAACATCGCCTTGTACTGGTTCAGGTCGGTACGCTCGGACTGCACAACGCCCTTGCTGTCGACCATGTAGATGTTTTCCAGCTTGGCGCCCATGCTCACCAGCAACTTCATGCAGGAGATGGCCGCAGCGCCGGCGCCCAGGCAAACGATCTTGGCTTCGCCGAGGGTTTTGCCAGCGATTTCCAGGGCGTTGATCATGCCTGCCGCGGTAACGATCGCGGTGCCGTGCTGGTCATCGTGGAATACCGGGATGTCGCACTGTTCGATCAGGGCCTTTTCGATCTCGAAGCACTCAGGTGCCTTGATGTCTTCCAGGTTGATGCCACCGAATGTGATGGAGATGCGCTTTACGGTGTCGATGAAAGCCTGCGGGCTTTCGGAATCGACTTCGATGTCGAATACGTCAATGCCGGCGAAGCGCTTGAACAGTACGCCTTTACCTTCCATGACTGGCTTGGAAGCCAATGGGCCGAGGTTACCCAGGCCGAGGATCGCGGTGCCATCAGAGATCACCGCAACCAGGTTGCCTTTGCCGGTGTACTTGTAGGCCAGTTCAGGATCGCGGGCGATTTCACGTACGGGCTCGGCAACGCCAGGGCTGTAGGCCAGCGACAGGTCGCGGGCAGTGGCAGTGGCTTTGGTGAGCTCTACACTCAGCTTTCCTGGACGAGGATGGGCATGATATTCGAGAGCGGCAGTTTTCAAATCAGACATATCGGCATTCCGCTTTTACTGTTGGTCGACGGACCGCCGAGGATACGCGTGTCGCAAAGTCCCCACAAGACTGGGCAGTCACAGGTGTCAAGGGCCCTGCCCTACGACTTTTGGCCAAGAGCCACGGGATACAAGGGCTCAACTGTTCACAATCGCACGAAAAAATGTCTACAATTTTTTCTTACGGCACCCGCTGAAGCATGCCGGGATCGGTCAGTGGCAGCAGCCAGCGTGCCTGGCTATTTTCCAGGCCTCCGCGCCGGGAACGGTCCAGTACCCAGCCGCGCGCCTCGATGGATTGGCCCTGCAAACCCTTCAACAGCGCACCGTCGAACGCGGCCACCCGATTGGGCGCAATGCGTAATACCAGTGAGCCCTGCAACTCAATCCAGACCCCGCCGCGATTGCGTTCGATGTTGCTCACCTGGCCGCCGACCACCGCAAAGCCCGAGTGCCGGATCTTCGCCGCATCGACCACCGGTGACTGGCGCCACAGCCCCAACCGGGCCTGCCGGGCACTGCGTTCGGCGGCTTGCTGGCAGGCCACCAGCTCCACATTCGGCGCGACGGCCACCTGGAAGCCGAGGCCTTCGGCGAGCAACTGCGCCTCCAGATTTTCGCCATTGGCGCCGTAAAGATGGGCCAGGGTGCGACCGTAGCGATCCTTGCTTTCCCGTCCGGGCACCACGCCAACGCGCCCACCACTCGCATCCACCAGGCTTTGCAGGCGCTCGCGAGCGGCCACGGCGAAGGGCTCGTCAGTGCGGCCCTTCTTGCCGGTTTCCGGGGCATTGACGCCGATCATGCGCACGCTTCGGCCGTCGTTGAGGCGCACCGTGTCGCCATCCACCACCCGCTGCACGTCAAAAGTAGCGACATTGCCGGGCGCCGGGCAGAATACCTCGGCCTGGGCGGGCACCAGCCAAATCGCAGACACAAAAAAGGCGCCCGCAAGGGACGCCTTTTTTATCAGCGAGGACAAGCCATACAGGCCATCCAAGCGGACCAGCCTTACTCGGCTTTAGGAGCAGCTTTAGCGCCGAAAGCACCGAAGCGGGTCTTGAAGCGGTCAACACGGCCGCCAACATCCAGAGTCTTCTGCTTACCGGTGTAGAACGGGTGGCACTCGTTGCACACGTCGATTGGCAGAGCTTTGCCGAAAGTCGAACGGGTTTCGAACTTGTTACCGCAGCTGCAGGTAACGTCGATGGCAACATAGTTTGGATGGATATCGGCTTTCATGGTGTATTCCTCAGGCTAGCGTGCCGCCAATCAACACTATTGTTGAATACCGCACGTAATTAGGCCGCGGATTCTACCAGACCTTTTTAAACGCGCAAGCGCCGCCCCGCTGCTGTTTGGTCAGAAAACCAGCCTTTCATCAGAAAAGCGCGGCATATCCAACACCCTGTGGGAGCGGGCTTGCTCGCGAAGGCGGCGGGTCAGCCACCCTATCTGTCACTGATACACCGTTTTCGCGAGCAAGCCCGCTCCCACACAGGACACCTCCACCGCTGGTCTGCTAGGCTCGCGCCCTTCTTCGCCGCCCGTCATATGAGAACCCCCGCGTGCCCGACGCCATTTTGCGCCTCGCCCTGCCCTCGCCCCTGCGCCGCCTGTTCGATTATCGGGCACCTGCTGGCGTATTGCGGTCGCAGCTGCAGCCCGGCATGCGTGTGCGCGTGCCGTTTGGCCGGCGGGAGATGATCGGCATCCTGGTGGAAGTCGCCGACCACAGCGAAGTGCCCGCCGAGAAGCTCAAGCCCGCCGTGGCCATACTCGACGCCACGCCGCCGCTGCCACCCGCGCTGTTCAAGTTGTGCCTGTGGACCTCGCAGTATTACCAGCACAGCCTCGGCGACACCCTGAGCTGGGCGCTGCCGGTGCTGTTGCGCCAGGGCGAATTGGCCGAGGCGCGCCAGGAGCGCTTCTGGTCGATAGTACCGGGGGCGCGCATGGATGACCCGCGCATCGCCCGCGCCCCGCGCCAGCGTGAAGCCCTGGCAACCCTGGCCCAGCACCCCCACGGCGTGGCCCATCAGCTATTAAGCAAGCTGATGCTGAGCAAGGACAGCCTGGATTTGCTACTCGCCAAGGGCCTGGTGCAAGTGGAAATCCGCAAGCACGCCCCCGGTGAGCGCCACGAGCACTGGCTGGCCCAGCCGGAATTGCCGCTCAACCCCGAACAACGAGCCGCCTACGAGGCGATTCGCGCCGGCTTCGACAGTTTCCACGCGTTCCTGCTGGCAGGTGTCACCGGCAGCGGCAAGACCGAAGTCTATTTGCAGTTGATCCGCGAAACCCTCGAAGCCGGCAAACAGGCGTTGGTGTTGATCCCCGAGATCAACCTCGGCCCGCAAACCCTGGCGCGCTTCGAACAGCGCTTCAACGCGCGCATCGCCCTGGTGCACTCGGCGGTCAACGACCGCGAGCGCCTGGAATCCTGGCTCGCCGCCCGGGACGGCGAGGCCGACATTATTATTGGTACCCGCTCGGCGCTGTTCACCCCGATGAAAAATCCCGGGTTGATCATCATCGACGAAGAACACGACGGCTCCTATAAACAGCAGGAAGGCCTGCGCTACCACGCCCGCGACCTGGCGCTGGTGCGGGCCCGCCAGGAAAACATCCCGATCGTGCTGGGTTCGGCCACGCCCTCCCTGGAAAGCCTGCACAACGCCTACACCGGGCGCTACGGCCTGCTGCGTCTCAACGAGCGGGCCGGCGGCGCCAAGCAGCCACGCTTCCTGCGCCTGGACGTGAAAAGTCGCCCGCTGGACAGCGGCATTTCCGGGCCGATACAACAAGCCATCGGCCAAACCCTCGCGGCGGGCCAGCAAGTGCTGGTGTTCCTCAACCGCCGGGGTTTTGCGCCGACGCTGCTGTGCCATGACTGCGGCTGGATGTCCGAGTGCAATCGCTGCGATGCGCGAATGACCGTACACCAGCGCTCCGGCGAATTGCGCTGCCATCACTGCGGCCATGTGGAACGGGTGCCGCGTCACTGCCCGCAGTGCGGCAAAGTCGACTTGCGTCCGGTGGGCGCAGGCACCGAGCGCGCCGAGGAGAGGCTGGGCATTCTGTTCCCGGATTACCCGGTGCTGCGGGTCGACCGTGACAGCACGTCGCGCAAGGACGCGATGAATCAGCTGTTCGCCACGATCCAGAAGGGCCAGCCGTGTATTTTGGTGGGCACACAGATGCTCGCCAAAGGGCATCACTTCCCGCGGGTGACCCTGGTGTCGATCCTGGATGCCGACGGTGGGTTGTTCTCCGGGGATTTCCGCGCCAGCGAACGCATGGCACAGCTGATCGTACAGGTCGCAGGCCGTGCCGGTCGGGCCGAAGAGCCGGGCAAGGTGATCATCCAGACGCACCTGGCCGACCACCCGCTGCTGATCCAACTGACAGAACAAGGCTACTTTGCCTTCGCCGAACAGGCCTTGAGCGAACGTCGCTCGGCCGGCTTGCCGCCGTTTGCGCATTTGGCGCTGCTGCGGGCCGAGGCGCACAAGCCGGGGCAGGCCGAAGGTTTCCTGGATGAAGCCTGCAGCGAGGCTGAACGTTTGCTGGGGGAACTGGGTCTGACCGGCATCGAATTGCTCGGTCCGGTGCCCGCGCCCATGGAACGCCGCGCCGGGCGTTACCGCGCCCAGCTACTCTTGCAAGCCAGTGCCCGCGCCCCGCTGCATCGTTTATTAAGCAGCTGGTTAATTGCCCTGGAGCAAATGCCCAGCGGGCGACAAGTGAGATGGTCGCTGGACGTAGACCCGGTAGATTTGTACTAAACCCCTGTGGCGAGGGAGCTTGCTCCCGCTGGGCTGCGTAGCAGCCCCAAAAAAGCCGGGAGCGCTACGCACTCCAGCGGGAGCAAGCTCCCTCGCCACAGCAAGCTTCCTCGCCACAGGTTAATCGTCCGTCAAGGTCCGGCGAAGGTTGGCAAGCCCGCCCTCGCCACGGATAATGCCCAGTTTTTCCACCTGCGCATCGCGCGCCACCGCTTGCGGTCGAAAGAGAACACCATGAAAGACACCATTCGCCAGCTGATCCAACAAGCCCTCACCCAACTCGTCAACGAAGGTGTGTTGCCTGAAGGCCTGACGCCGGCGATCCAGGTGGAAAATACCCGTGACAAGACTCACGGTGATTTCGCCAGCAACATCGCGATGATGCTGGCCAAGCCGGCCGGCCTGAAGCCACGCGACCTGGCGGAAAAAATCATCGCCGCGCTGCCGGCCGACCCGCAGGTGACCAAGGCTGAAATCGCCGGCCCTGGCTTTATCAACTTCTTCCAGAACACCCAGGCCCTGGCTTCGCGCTTGGACGCGGCCCTGGCGGATGCCAAAATCGGCGTACGCAAGGCTGGCCCGACACAACGCGTGGCCATCGACCTGTCGGCACCGAACCTGGCCAAGGAAATGCACGTGGGCCACCTGCGCTCCACCATCATTGGCGACGGCGTGGCACGGGTCCTGGAATTCCTCGGCGACGACGTAATCCGCCAGAACCACGTGGGCGACTGGGGCACCCAGTTCGGCATGTTGATGGCGTACCTGCAGGAAAACCCGATCACCAGCAACGAGCTGTCGGACCTGGAGAACTTCTACCGCGCCGCCAAGAAGCGTTTCGACGAATCCGAAGAATTCGCCGACCGCGCCCGTGGCCTGGTGGTCAAGCTGCAAGCTGGCGATGCCGAATGCTTGGAGCTGTGGGGCCGCTTCCGCGAGATCTCCCTGTCCCACTGCCAGGAAATCTACGAGCTGCTCAACGTCAAATTGACCATGGCCGATGTGATGGGCGAAAGCGCCTACAACGACGACCTGATCAACGTGGTCAACGACCTCAAGGCCAAGGGCCTGCTGGTTGAGAGCAACGGCGCCCAGTGCGTGTTCCTCGAAGAATTCAAGACCGCCGACGGCGACCCGCTGCCGGTGATCATAGTCAAGGCCGATGGCGGCTACCTCTACGCCACCACCGACCTGGCCGCCGTGCGCTACCGCAGCGGCGTGCTGAAAGCCGACCGCGCCCTGTATTTCGTTGACCAGCGCCAGGCCCTGCACTTCCAGCAAGTGTTCGAAGTGGCGCGCCGCGCCGGTTTCGTCACCCATCCGATGCAGATGGAACACATGGGCTTCGGCACCATGAACGGCGCCGATGGCCGCCCGTTCAAGACCCGTGACGGCGGCACCGTAAAGCTGATCGACCTGCTGAACGAAGCCCAGGACCGCGCCTACAACCTGGTGAAGGAAAAGAACCCGGAGCTGGCCGAAGCCGACCTGCGCAACATCGCCCGCGTCGTGGGGATCGGCGCGGTGAAATACGCCGACCTGTCCAAGCACCGTACCAGCGACTACAGCTTCAACTTCGAGCTGATGCTCAACTTCGAAGGCAACACCGCGCCGTACCTGCTGTATGCGTACACTCGGGTGGCCGGTGTGTTCCGCAAGCTGGGCAAGGACTTCAGTGAAGTCGAAGGCCAGATCAACCTTGAAGCGCCGCACGAGCAGGAACTGGCGGCCAAGCTGGCGCAATTCGGCGAAGTGCTGAACAGCGTTGGCGAGAAAGGCACGCCGCACATCCTCTGCACCTATTTGTACGAAGTCGCCGGTTTGTTCTCCAGCTTCTACGAGAACTGCCCGATCCTGACCGCAGACGACGAAGCCCAAAAGCAGAGCCGCCTGCGCCTCGCCGCACTGGCAGGACGGACCCTCAAGCAAGGCCTGGAATTGTTGGGCCTGGAAACTCTGGAGCGTATGTAAGTTGGCTGCCAAGAAAAAACCTGCACCCAAGCGCGGCGCCAGCCGCTACCAGGCACCTGCGAAGAAACCTATTCCGGGCTGGTTGTGGATGGCGATCGGCCTGACGGTCGGCGCGTTTGTCGTGTTCCTGATGAAGCTGGATCCGGGCAAGGGCGATGACGTCAAACGGGTCAAGCAAGAGCAGCAGAGGGCCACGAAAATGGCCGAGGCGAACAAGACCGTCCCGAGCCCGACTGCGCCGGTGAAGCCGAAATACGACTTCTACACGTTGCTGCCGGAATCGGAAGTGATCGTGCCGCCGGATGCCGTGCCGGAGAAAACCCTGCCGACGCCGCAGCCGGTGCCGACTACACCGGTAACACCGGCGGAAGCGGCGAAAATCGACACTGCGCGGGCCCAGGCGGCATTGGCCGGGATCACCCCGCCGCCACCGCCACCGGTTGCCACCACCAAAGCCGCGCCGGTGACCAAGTTCTTCCTGCAGGCGGGCTCGTTCCCGAAACAGGCGGATGCGGACCGCGTGCGTGCGCAGATCATTCTGCTGGGGCAGGCGGTGACGGTGGAGTCCGGGACGGTTAAGGATGCGACCTGGTATCGCGTGCTGGTAGGGCCGTTCAGCAACCGTGAACAGCTGACCGTGGCGCAGAAACAACTGGCAGGTGCAGGGTTTAGCAACCTGTTGTTACAACAACGCCAGAGCCGCTGATTCCGGGCACACAGCAGTACCTATGTGGGAGCGGGCTTGCTCGCGAAGGCGCCAGACCAGTCAATATTTCCAGTGACTGACACACCGCATTCGCGAGCAAGCCCGCTCCCACATTTGATTTTCATCGCCCTCAGGACCGAGCCCGACACATAAACACCACTCGTCCGCCCTCCCGTCCTACAGTTGAAATCCCCCCCGCCACCCCCATATGAGTTCCATCAGGGCATTTTCGCCCCGCAGCGTGGAGACTCTCCCCTTGACCACCATCGTTTCAGTTCGCCGCCACGGCAAAGTCGTCATGGGCGGCGACGGCCAGGTTTCACTTGGCAATACCGTGATGAAAGGCAACGCGAAAAAAGTCCGTCGCCTGTACCACGGCCAGGTCCTCGCCGGGTTTGCCGGCGCCACCGCTGACGCCTTTACCCTGTTCGAGCGCTTTGAAGGCCAACTTGAGAAACACCAGGGCCACCTGGTCCGTGCTGCCGTCGAGCTCGCCAAAGAATGGCGCACCGACCGCTCCCTCAGCCGCCTGGAAGCCATGCTGGCCGTCGCCAACAAAGACGCCTCCCTGATCATCACCGGCAACGGCGACGTGGTTGAACCCGAAGAAGGCCTGATCGCCATGGGTTCGGGCGGCGGTTACGCCCAGGCCGCTGCCAGCGCCCTGCTGAAGAAAACCGACCTGTCGGCCCGGGAAATCGTCGAGACGGCCCTGGGTATCGCTGGCGACATCTGTGTCTTCACCAACCACAACCTGACCATTGAGGAGCAGGACCTCGCCGAGTAAGCCGCAGGCTTATTCCCGCTTGAGGACCGCCAATTACTATGTCCATGACTCCCCGCGAAATCGTCCATGAACTCAATCGCCATATCATCGGCCAGGACGATGCCAAGCGCGCCGTTGCCATCGCCCTGCGTAACCGCTGGCGCCGGATGCAACTGCCCGAAGAATTGCGTGTTGAAGTAACCCCCAAGAATATCCTGATGATCGGCCCGACCGGTGTCGGTAAAACCGAGATCGCCCGGCGCCTGGCCAAACTGGCCAACGCCCCGTTCATCAAGGTCGAAGCCACCAAGTTCACCGAAGTGGGCTATGTGGGCCGTGACGTCGAGTCGATCATTCGTGACCTGGCCGACGCCGCCCTGAAGCTGCTGCGCGAACAGGAAATGACCAAGGTCAGCCATCGCGCCGAAGACGCCGCCGAAGAACGCATCCTCGACGCCCTGCTGCCACCGGCACGCATGGGCTTCAACGAAGACGCCGCCCCGAGCTCGGATTCCAACACCCGCCAGCTGTTCCGCAAGCGTCTGCGTGAAGGCCAGCTGGACGACAAGGAAATCGAGATCGAAGTTGCCGAAGTGTCCGGCGTCGACATCTCCGCACCGCCTGGCATGGAAGAAATGACCAGCCAGTTGCAGAACCTGTTCGCCAACATGGGCAAGGGCAAGAAGAAAAGCCGCAAGCTCAAGGTGAAGGAAGCGCTGAAACTGGTGCGTGACGAAGAAGCCGGGCGCCTGGTGAATGAGGAAGAACTCAAGGCCAAGGCCCTGGAAGCGGTCGAGCAGCACGGCATCGTGTTTATCGACGAGATCGACAAGGTGGCCAAGCGCGGTAACTCCGGTGGCGTCGACGTATCCCGCGAAGGCGTGCAGCGCGACCTGCTGCCGCTGATCGAAGGCTGCACCGTCAACACCAAGCTGGGCATGGTCAAGACCGACCACATCCTGTTTATCGCTTCCGGTGCGTTCCACCTGAGCAAGCCAAGCGACCTGGTGCCGGAGCTGCAAGGCCGTCTGCCGATTCGCGTTGAGCTGAAAGCCCTGACGCCAGGCGACTTCGAACGCATCCTCAGCGAGCCGCACGCGTCGCTGACCGAGCAATACCGCGAACTGCTGAAAACCGAAGGCTTGGGCATTGAGTTCCTGCCGGACGGTATCAAGCGTTTGGCCGAGATCGCCTGGCAGGTCAACGAGAAGACCGAGAACATTGGTGCCCGTCGTTTGCACACCTTGCTTGAGCGCCTGCTGGAGGAAGTGTCCTTCAGTGCCGGCGACATGGCGGGCGCGCAGAATGGCGTGGCGATCAAGATCGACGCCGACTACGTCAACAGCCACTTGGGCGAATTGGCGCAGAACGAAGATCTGTCTCGTTATATCCTGTAAGGCTTACGCAGGAACCGCTCTGCTTTAATGTGGGAGCGGGCTTGCTCGCGAATGCGGTGGGTCAGTCACAGTTGCATAAACTGACCTACCGCATTCGCGAGCAAGCCCGCTCCCACAGTTTAAAGCCGGTTCCTTCAGGATCATCTCTGAGCGGTTCCCCAAATGACCAAACTGCCTACCGCCATCAACCTGCACAAAGCCTCCAAGACCCTGGGCCTTACCTACGGTCCTGACGAGGTGTATCAACTGCCCGCCGAATTCCTTCGCGTGCACTCCCCCTCCGCCGAGGTCCAGGGCCACGGCAAACCGATCCTGCAATTCGGCAAGCTCAACGTCGGTTTGACCAAGATCGAACCCGCCGGCCAATACGCACTGAAATTGACCTTCGATGACGGTCATGACAGCGGATTGTTCACCTGGGACTACCTCTATCAACTTGCCGTGCGTCAGGACGCGCTGTGGGCTGACTATCTGGCCGAGCTGAAAGCCGCCGGAAAAACCCGCGACCCGAGCCAGTCGGTCGTACGGCTGATGCTCTAGCTCAGGCCTCTTGCTCATTAGTGGGCATTTTCTAATTCCATCTGCTTGAATGCCCCTCTGTCGTGGCCAACGATTGGCCCGCTTGCGAAAAAAATTAAACTCGGGTAACCAATGGAACTGGCAAGTTCCCTGCATTTGACGATGCGGTATTAACGGTCACCCGAGCAGTAGTACCAGGCTGTGCTGTGTGGCAAGTAGTGGTACACAGCGGTACCCGGTACTCGTCTGTCGGACAATGGAGCGTCGTAGATGAGTAACAAGAACAACGATGACTTGAAACGCCAAGCCTCGGAAAACACCCTGGGACTGAACCCGATCATCGCGTTACGGAAAAAGGATTTACTGGCATCCGCTCGGATGGTGCTGACCCAGGCCATCAAACAACCGTTGCACAGCGTCAAGCACGTCGCCCATTTTGGCGTCGAATTGAAGAACGTGGTGTTTGGCAAATCACAGCTGACACCCGAGGCCGACGACCGCCGCTTCAACGACCCGGCGTGGACCCAGAACCCGCTCTACAAACGTTACCTGCAAACCTACCTGGCGTGGCGCAAGGAGCTGCACGACTGGATCGGTGACAGCAACCTGTCGGAGCACGACATCAGCCGCGGCCACTTTGTCATCAACCTGATGACCGAAGCCATGGCGCCCACCAACAGCGCGGCCAACCCGGCGGCAGTTAAACGCTTCTTTGAAACCGGCGGCAAGAGCCTGCTGGATGGCCTGTCCCACCTGGCCAAGGACATGGTGCACAACGGCGGCATGCCAAGCCAGGTCAATATGGGCGCCTTTGAAGTGGGCAAGAGCCTGGGCACCACCGAAGGCGCCGTGGTGTTTCGCAACGATGTGCTGGAGCTGATCCAGTACCGGCCGATCACCGAGCAGGTGCACGAACGCCCGCTGCTGGTGGTGCCGCCGCAGATCAACAAGTTCTATGTATTCGACCTGAGCCCGGACAAGAGCCTGGCGCGCTTCTGCCTGCGCAATAACCAGCAGACGTTTATCGTCAGCTGGCGCAACCCCACCAAGGCCCAGCGCGAGTGGGGCCTGTCGACCTATATCGAGGCGCTGAAAGAAGCGGTCGATGTGGTGAGTGCGATCACTGGCAGCAAAGACATCAACATGCTTGGCGCCTGCTCCGGCGGCATCACCTGCACCGCCCTGCTGGGCCACTACGCGGCGCTGGGCGAGAAGAAGGTCAACGCCCTGACCCTGCTGGTGAGCGTGCTGGACACCACCCTGGACACCCAGGTGGCGCTGTTCGTGGATGAGCAGACCCTGGAAGCGGCCAAGCGCCATTCCTACCAGGCCGGCGTGCTCGAAGGCCGAGACATGGCCAAGGTATTTGCCTGGATGCGCCCCAATGACCTGATCTGGAATTACTGGGTCAACAACTACCTGCTGGGCAACGAGCCGCCGGTATTCGACATCCTGTTCTGGAACAACGACACCACCCGCTTGCCGGCCGCGTTCCACGGCGACCTGATCGAGCTGTTCAAGAACAACCCATTGGTGCGCGCCAATGCCCTCGAAGTGTGCGGCACGCCGATCGACCTGAAGCAGGTCACCGCCGATATCTATTCGTTGGCCGGCACCAACGACCACATCACACCGTGGCAGTCCTGCTACAAGTCGGCACAGCTGTTTGGCGGCAAGGTTGAGTTTGTGCTGTCCAGCAGCGGGCATATCCAGAGCATCCTGAACCCGCCGGGCAACCCCAAGTCGCGCTACCAGACCAGCGACACGATGCCGGGCAAGGCCCTGGACTGGCAGGAGAACGCCACCAAGCACACCGATTCGTGGTGGCTGCATTGGCAGGCGTGGCAGGCGGAGCGGTCGGGCAAGTTGAAGAAGGCGCCGACGGCGCTGGGTAATAAAGCGTACGCAGCGGCTGAAGCGGCGCCGGGCACATACGTTCACGAAAGGTAGGCTGGAATGGGATCAAATGTGGGAGCTGGCTTGCCTGCGATGGCATCAACTCGGTATGCCTGATACACCGCAGCGTCTGCATCGCAGGCAAGCCAGCTCCCACATTAACCGTGTTCCCGCAGGGAAATAGCGCCATTTTGCAGGGTAAGCCCATGCCGCAACCGTTCATCTTCCGTACCATCGACCTGGATGGCCAAACCATCCGCACGGCGGTACGCCCGGGCAAGCCTCACTTGACGCCGCTGCTGATTTTCAACGGCATCGGCGCCAACCTTGAGCTGGTGTTTCCGTTCGTCCAGGCCCTGGACCCGGACCTGGAAGTGATTGCCTTTGATGTGCCAGGCGTCGGCGGTTCGTCGACCCCCAGCCGGCCTTATCGCTTTCCCGGCCTGGCCAAGCTCACCGCACGCATGCTCGATTACCTGGACTATGGCCAGGTCAACGCGGTGGGCGTTTCCTGGGGCGGGGCGCTGGCGCAGCAGTTCGCGTATGACTACCCGGAGCGCTGCAAGAAACTGATCCTCGCCGCCACCGCTGCCGGCGCCTTCATGGTGCCGGGCAAACCGAAAGTCTTGTGGTTGATGGCCAGCCCCCGGCGTTATATCCAACCGTCCCATGTGGTGCGCATTGCCCCGATGATCTACGGCGGCTCCTTCCGTCGGGATTCGAAACTGGCCGCCGAACACGCCAGCAAAGTGCGTTCGGCGGGCAAGCTGGGCTACTACTGGCAACTGTTCGCTGGGCTTGGCTGGACCAGCATCCACTGGCTGCACAAGATCAAGCAGCCGACCTTGGTGCTGGCCGGCGACGACGACCCGCTGATCCCGCTGATCAACATGCGCATGCTGGCCTGGCGCATTCCCAACGCCCAACTGCACATCATCGACGACGGTCATCTGTTCCTGATTACCCGGGCCGAGGCCGTGGCGCCGATCATCATGAAATTTCTCCAGGAGGAACGCCTGAGGGCAGTGATTCACCCGCAACCTGCGCTTTAGACGGCGGAGGTCAGGACGACCGCGCCGCGCAACTTGGCCAGAACCGACTATGGTTCTGAATTGGCGTGCTTGTTGATGGCTTGACGAAGGAGTGTTGGCGCATGCGAGAAAGACCCGTATCGAACCCGGTGCCCACACCCGCCGCGTTCATCAATGCACAAAGCGCGATCACCGGCCTGCGCGGCCGGGATTTGCTCTCGACCCTGCGCAGCGTCGCCGCACACGGCCTGCGCAACCCGGTGCACACCGCCCGCCACGCCCTGAAGTTGGGCGGGCAATTGGGCCGTGTATTACTCGGGGAAACGGTGCACGAGCCGAACCCGGCCGACAACCGCTTCGCCGACCCGACCTGGCAACTCAACCCCTTTTATCGTCGCAGCCTGCAAGCCTACTTGAGCTGGCAGAAGCAGACCCGTCACTGGATCGACGACAGTAATCTGAGCCCCGACGACCGGGCACGGGCGCACTTTGCCTTTTCCCTGCTCAACGATGCGGTGTCGCCTTCAAACAGCCTGCTCAACCCACTGGCCGTCAAGGAACTGCTCAATTCCGGCGGCAACAGCGTGGTGCGTGGCGTCAGCAACCTGTTCGACGACCTGCTGCACAACAATGGCTTGCCGAGGCAGGTCACCAAGCAGGCCTTTGAAGTCGGCAAGACGCTGGCTACCACGCCGGGCTCGGTGGTGTTTCGCAACGAACTGCTGGAGCTGATCCAGTACAAGCCCATGAGCGAAAAACAGTACGCCAAGCCGCTGCTGATCGTGCCGCCGCAAATCAACAAGTACTACATTTTCGACCTGAGCCCGAACAACAGCTTCGTCCAGTTCGCCCTGAAAAATGGCCTGCAGGTGTTTATGGTCAGCTGGCGCAACCCGGATGTACGCCACCGCGAATGGGGCTTGTCCACCTACGTCGCCGCTCTGGAAGAAGCGGTTAACGTGACCCGCGCAATCACCGGCGCCCGTGAGGTCAACCTGATGGGCGCCTGCGCCGGGGGCCTGACCATCGCCGCGCTGCAAGGTCATCTACAGGCCAAACGCCAGCTGCGCCGCATCTCCAGCGCCAGCTACCTGGTGAGCCTGTTGGACAGCCAGATCGACAGCCCCGCCACCCTGTTCGCCGACGAACAAACCCTGGAAGCCGCCAAGCGCCGCTCCTATCAACAAGGCGTGCTCGATGGCCGCGACATGGCCAAGGTGTTCGCCTGGATGCGTCCCAATGACCTGATCTGGAATTACTGGATCAACAACTACCTGCTGGGCAAGGAGCCGCCGGCGTTCGACATCCTGTACTGGAACAACGACAACACCCGCCTGCCCGCCGCGCTGCATGGCGACTTGCTGGACTTCTTCAAGCACAACCCGCTGAGCCATCCCGGTGGCCTGGAGGTCTGCGGCACACCCATCGACTTGCAGAAGGTCACGGTGGACAGCTTCAGCGTGGGCGGCATCAACGACCACATCACGCCGTGGGACGCGGTGTACCGCTCCACCCAACTGCTGGGCGGCGACAAGCGCTTCATTCTGTCCAACAGCGGGCATATCCAGAGCATCCTCAACCCACCGGGCAACCCCAAGGCCAACTACGTCGAGAACCTCAAGCTGAGCAGCGACCCGCGCGCGTGGTACTACGACGCCGATCATGTCGAGGGCAGTTGGTGGCCCAATTGGCTGGCGTGGATCCAGCAGCGCTCCGGTGTGCAGCGCGAAACCCTGACCGCCCTGGGCAACCAGAATTACCCACCGATGGAAGCGGCGCCGGGCACTTATGTGCGGGTCCGCTGAGCCCAACGAAGACCTTAAGAAGACTGGATGAAGACCCGCGACCGTATCCTTGAATGTGCCTTGCAGTTGTTCAACCACAAGGGCGAGCCGAACGTGTCGACCATGGAGGTGGCGAATGAAATGGGGATCAGCCCCGGCAATCTCTATTACCACTTCCATGGCAAGGAGCCGCTGGTGCTCGGGCTGTTCGAGCGCTTCCAGGCCGAATTGGCGCCGTTGCTCGACCCGCCTGACGACGCGCAACTGGCGGCCGAGGATTACTGGCTATTCCTGCACCTGATCGTGGAGCGTATGGCCCACTACCGGTTTCTGTTCCAGGACTTGTCGAACCTGGCGGGGCGTTTGCCGAAACTGGCCAAGGGCATTCGTAACCTGCTGACGGCGCTCAAGCGCACGTTGGCCTCGTTGCTGGCCCGACTCAAGACGGATGGGCAATTGGTCAGTGACACCCAGGCGCTGGGGCAGTTGGTGGAACAGATCACCATGACTCTGCTGTTTTCCCTGGATTACCAACGGATCCTCGACCGTGCAGGTGAGGTGCGGGTGGTGGTGTACCAGATCATGATGCTGGTGGCGCCGCATCTGTTGATGCCGGCGAGGCTGGCGACGGAGCGGTTGGCGATGCGCTACCTGGATGACCTGCAATAACCCTCAATGCCCTCGCGCAGGCCTGACTTCAGGGCGGAAAGGTCAAGATTGCCTGGTGAAGGCGCTCAACGGCCCGAACGGCCATCTCGCTTGCCTTGGCGCCGCCCGCCCATTCAAGGGCCGTTGCCTCTTCCACAATGGCTTGCGCGCCGATCAACAATCCGATGCCTTTTATTCGGTGGGCCCGATAGCTCACCTCAGCCAGGTCCATGCGGGCAACCGCACCGTGGAGCGATGCCAGCTCTGTTTTCAGGTCCCGGTGGTACATCGAAGCCAACAACAGGGGGTCGTAAGAGACAACTGCCGGCCGGGTAGGTCGCAATGCCTTTTGGCCAAGCCACACGTGCAATAAGTTGCGCAACTTGTCCAGATGCAAGGGCTTCATCAAAGCCCCATCCATACCGCAGTCCATACACTGCTCCAAATGGGTCCAACTGCTCTCTACAGAAAGGGGGATGATGGGCAGGTAGTCCGGCCCGCACTCCCTCTCCCTGATTTTTCGGGCGACCTCATAACCGCTGAGTTGCGGCATGCAGCAGTCAAGCAGCACAAGCCCGACGCGCTGTTGCGCCAACGCTTGTAACGCCTGAGCGCCGCTGGCCGCCGCCACCGAGTCAACTCCCAACCGTTCGAGCTGCCCCCTCAGGAGCACACGCTGTGCAGGCTGGTCATCTACGACCAACACCATCTGTTGCTCACTGTCGGACTGCTTTTTTACACATCTTGACCGAGCACTTTGAGTACATCGTCCGGCCTCGTTAACTGTCGTAGTGCTGCTCTTCAAGAACGGGCCCGCGCGTCTGATGGAGTAGTTTGAATAGTTCGCTATCGTTTTTTATACCAAGTTTCCGATAGGCCGATTGTTTCTGAGTACTAATTGTATTGGCACTGCGTAAAAACTTTGCGGCGATTGAGTTCACAGACATTCCATCGAGAAAACAACGCAGCACCTCCCATTCTCTCGGAGAAAGCTTGGAACTCATTATCGACGAGTTCAAAAGTTTGCTTGCAGGCGTCGTATGTTCCATAGGCTGAAACAACTGCATGCTCATTAATTTTTCAGTCATGGCAGGATGCAAGTAAATCTGTCCCTGGGCAACCACCCGAATGGCCCCAACCAGCTCACTCAGACCCTGCTCCTTGCCTACGAAGCCACGGCTCCCGGCTTTTAGCGCCAAGGCAACCGTCGCGGGCGTGTAGTGGGCGGAAAGCACCAGCGGCTTACATTTCCCAAACCGGCGACGCAGCAAACGAATCAGATTGATCCCATCTATTTCCGTAGGCCCCAGGACGAAGTCGATAACCACCACATCGGCTTCCTGTCGGGTCAATGCCGCGATTAACTCGCGCCCGGTACCAAACGCCCCGATTACACTGAAATCGACCTCTTCGCGCAGCACCGATGCGATACCTTGCCGCACCACTTCATGATCGTCTAACAACATAACGCTAAATGGGACGGTAAACGAAAGCGACATCAGCGGTACCCACATTTTGTTACACGTGATTATAAAAACCAAATAAATCAACGAGCAGCTTATAGCTCAACCACCACACCAAAAGAAACCCATCGGCTGCTGTTTGAAACATCTGCAAAAGAGGTCCGTAACTTTCGAAAAATCACTAAAAAAAACTCGTGCATGTTCTATGGGCAATACCAAAGCACAAAAAGCAAAGTGTGCAGCTCTTGTCGAAGGTAGCGCATCCGATACTGCATCAAGTATCGAGACGCAGCCTGACAAGGAACCACTGAATTTCACCCATGGAATAACTATGAAAACGACACTTTCCACGCTAGCCGCGTCTTTGGCCCTGACCGCTGCTGTATCGCTGCCGGTATTGGCCAACGACGGCGTCATCAATTTCAGCGGCCTGGTCACCGATGTGACCTGCACTGTCGAAGGCTCGGCGCCGGGTACCGGTGCCGTGGTCAAGGACGTGAACCTGGGCGGCGTCTCTGCCTCGCGCCTGGCAAGCACGGGCGCACGGGCCAACCTGACCGGCTTCACCATTCGCATTGGCGCGCCAGGCGAGGGCAGTTGCACCAACGGACGCACCGCGATGGTCGCGTTCGACCCGACCAGCCCAGCGATTGATGTCGCGACTGGCCGGCTGAACATTGATGGCTACAACGACCCGGCCGATACCACCACCGCCAAAAACGTCCAGATCGAAGTGACCAACCGCGATGGCACCCCCATCCACGTCTACACCGAAAAGTCTGAAGGTGTGGTCATCGTCGACAACCAGGCAGTGATTCCACTGGCAGCCCAGATGTACGCCAGCGGCCCAGCCACCGAAGGCACGATCAATACACGGGTCGGCTTCCTGGTCGAATACGCCGACTAAGGGGCGATCTGGCCCGCCTGTGCAGGTCGCACCCCGCCGGGACCGATGATCATCACTTCGGTCCTTCCTCAATACCCAAAGAGAGCCCAAACGATGAAAAGCATGGCCCGCCTCGCGCTCGTCTCGTGCGCTATTGCACTGTTGTCACTGCAGGCGCTGCCCTCCCATGCCGGCGTAATCATTCATGGTACACGCGTGGTCTACCACGCCGAGCAACAGGAAGTCATCGTGCGCCTGGAGAACAAAGGCAGCCGCCCGGCTCTGGTCCAGAGCTGGCTCGACGCCGGCGACAGGCTGTCGACACCTGCGAATGCCCAGGCGCCGTTCACACTCTCGCCGCCAATCTTCCGTATAGAGCCACATCAGCAGCAGGCGTTGCGCCTGCGCTATTCCGGCGACCCGATCCCCACGGATCGCGAAAGCCTGTTCTGGTTGAACGTACTGGAAGTACCACCGACCGCAGCCGATGCCGCGCAAAAAAACCAGATCGAGTTGTCTTTCCGCACACGCTTGCGGGTGTTCCTGCGACCACCAGCGCTGCCGTATCCGGTCGAAAACGCCGCCTCGAAGCTGCAGTGGAAACTGGTGCCTCATGAGCGGGGTTATGCCCTGCAAGCCACCAACCCGACGCCGTACCACATTTCGCTCACCACGGTGGACTTGTTGGGGGATGGCAAGCGCTTCAGCAAAGTGGCGAACAAGGCAGCCAACGACAGTCTGTTAATGCCCGCCGGCGACATCAAACTGTTTGCCCTGCCGGGGCTGCGGACCCCGCCCAATGGCACGGTGAAAGTCGAATTTATCGCCGTCAGTGACTTCGGTGCCCGCGTACGCCACTCCGCCGCTCTCACTCTTTAATCTGCTGGATGCTCCTGCATGAATGTCTCTACGATTTCCCGCCCGCTGGCGATGGTTGTGTCCCTGGCGATCGCCCTGCTTGCAACGGTTTCCGTACAAGCCAGCGTAATCCTCAGCAGCACTCGTGTGATTTACCCCCAAACCGACAGGGAAGTGACGGTAAGGCTTGAAAGCAAGAACCAGAAGCCGGTCCTGCTCCAGGTGTGGCTGGACGACGGCGACGAAAACTCCACCCCGGCTGCAGGCAACGTACCCTTCGTTGTGACACCGCCGGTGTTCCGCATGGAGCCGGGTCAGCAACAAGTAATACGCCTGGCGTATACCGGCGAGGCATTGCCAGCCGAGCGCGAGAGCCTGTTCTGGTTCAATGCACTGGAGGTACCGGCACAAGTGCAGGGCGAAGCACAGAATCAATTACAGATGGCGTTCCGCTCTCGGATCAAAGTGTTCTTCCGTCCCCCGAACCTGCCTTACGAGGTGACCTCCTCTCCCGGAAAACTTCAGTGGAGCCATGCTTCCACCGAGCAGGGCCAGATGCTGGAAGTCTACAACCCGACGCCCTACCACGTGAGTTTTGACCAAATCGAAATGCTCACCGCAGGGCAGCGTCATGCCCGGGAACCCGGCGCATCGAGTGCCGACAACATGGTTGTGCCCGACGGCCGCAACCGCTTCCTGCTACCCAGTCTGAAGTCCCCACCCACTACGGCGATGACCGTCGAGTTCCAGGCACTCGACGATTTTGGGGTGGCGGTCTCGCACACGGCCGGTGTTTCGCCATGACGGCCCGAGCGTATTGCCTTCCGCCATAGCCTGGCACTGAACACCACGGCCCTGCCGGCGCCCCACCGCCCCCAATCGCACCCATGCGTTTTTTGCCCACTCATCCGGGCACGGATTCGCTACGCCGAAATTCGGACAGACACCACTTTTGGAACGGTATACATGAGCTCGAAAACGTTAGCCAGAACAAAACACTGGCCCCTATCACACCACAGAGTGAAGCTTGCTGCGCGCCGCATGTTACTGCTCAGCAGCGCCCAAGCGATGGTTGCCCAGGGCGTCGAGCATGTCGAGTTCAACCCGGCATTCTTTCCGGGTGGCGCATCCGGCATGCAGATCGATATTTCACGGTTCAATCAGGGTAACGTCATCCTTCCCGGCAGTTACCGTTCCGATATCTATCTCAACGACCAGTGGATAGGCCGCGAAACCCTGACCTTCGCAGCGGTCGAGGGCAAGCAGTCCGCACAACTGTGCCTGGAGCACGAAACCTTGCTCTCGTTTGGCATCGACCTGGACGCTGTCAAGGAGCACACCGTCGGTACTGCAAAAGCGGTGGCACCCATGGTCCCCCTTTGCGGTGATATCGCCAGCTACATACCGGGCGCGAACGCGCGTTTCGACTCAGGCGAAAGCCAACTCAGGCTTGAGGTTCCGCAGCTTTACCTGGCACGCCAGGCACGTGGTTATGTCAGCCCGGAACAATGGGACAGCGGGGTCAACGCCGCGTTTGTGCGCTACAACGCCAACACCTTTGGTACCCAGGCCGGCGGACGCTCGCTCACCTCGAGTTACCTGGGTGTGAACAGCGGATTCAATCTCGGCGATTGGCATTTTCGCCACAACGGCAGCTACAGCCATTCGGCAACCAGCTCCGGCTATCAGAGCAGTGCCACCTATGTGCAGCGCGAATTGACCGCACTGCGATCGCAACTGGTGGTGGGAGAGATCTATACCCCTGGCGAGCTTTTCGACAGCTTCCGCTTGCGGGGCGCAAGCCTCTCCAGCGATGACCGCATGTTCCCGGACTCCCAGAACGGCTTTGCACCGGTGGTACGTGGTGTCGCCGAAACCAATGCCCGGGTCAGCGTGCGTCAGCGCGGCATCCTGCTGGAGGAGTTTTCCGTGGCGCCCGGCCCGTTCGTGCTCGATGACCTGTCTCCCACGGGCTTCGGCGGCGACCTGACCGTGACGATCACCGAAGCCGACGGCCGCCAGCGTGAGTTCATCGTCCCGTTCGCCGCCAACGCTCACCTGCTGCGCCCCGGCCGTAATCGCTTTTCGTTGAATGTGGGCCAGCTGGACGAAGTCGGCTTGCAGAACCCGCCAACGCTGATGCAGGCAACCTACCAGCACGGCCTGAATAACGTGGTAACGGGCTATACCGGAGGGGTGTTGGGTGACGACTACCACTCACAACTGTTTGGTGCGGCCTTCAATACGCCCTTCGGTGCGCTGTCGTTCGACCTGACGAATTCCTATGCCCGCATACCAGGACATCGCTCAAGCCAGGGGCAAAGTGCGCAACTGCGCTACAGCAAGAACTTCGCCGACACCGGTACCCACTTTGCCCTCGGCGCGTACCGCTATTCCACCGAAGGCTTTCTGAGCGTGCGCGATGCGGCACGCGTGCGTGACCTCGCAATAGAGGGGCGCAGCCTGGACAGTGTGTCGCGCGTGCGCGATCGGATGGACATCAGCCTCAACCAAAGCCTGGGCAAGGGTTCGATCTACCTGACCGCCTCGTCGCAGAACTACTGGAACCGCCAGAGTGGCAACCTGACCTTCGCCGCAGGCTACAGCAACGCCTGGGGGCGTATTCACTACACGGTCGGCGCCCAGCGTACCCGCGACCTGCTGAGCGACCGGGTCGACAATCAGGTCGACTTTACCGTGAGCATGCCATTGGGCAGAGGTGCGCGTTCACCGACCCTGACAGCGACCGCGCTGCGTGGCGACCAGAGTAGCGGCGAACGAGTCAGCCTTGGCGGTAGCGCCGGCGAACATAGCGAACTGAGTTATGGCTTAAGTGCCGGCCAGTCCCAGGGAAATGGCCACGCGGCCAGCGCCGACGTGAAATACCAGGCAAGCCAGGGTGTGCTGTCTGCCGGCTATGGCCAGAGCAACGCTTACCGTTCGGTATCACTCGGTGTCACGGGTGGCATCGTTGCCCACCCCGGCGGTGTGACGCTGTCCTCGGAGCTTGGCGACACCCTCGGCATCGTGCAGGCACCCGATGCAAAGGGCGCGCGAGTCAATGGCAACCACAGCTCACAGGTCGACGCCAATGGCTTTGCCGTAGTGCCCCACCTCACTGCTTACCGAAACAACGTGGTCGAACTCGACCCCAAGGACCTGTCCGTCAACGTGGAACTCAAGACAGCCTCGAAGAACGTAGCGCCGCGCGCGGGTTCGGTGGTGCTGCTTGGGTTTGAGACCGTCAGCGGCCAGGCACTGTTGATTACAGCAGTACGCGAGGATGGCAGCCCGCTGCCATTTGGTGCAGATGTGTTCGATGAAAACGGCGACAGCGTCGGGATGGTCGGTCAAGGCGGCAAGGCGTTTGTACGCGTGGCGGGCAAGCAAGGGCAGTTGATGGTCAAGTGGGGGGCAAGTGCCACGGCCTCGTGTCGATTGAGCTACGACCTGGGCACGGATTCGGCCAACGGAGCGGAGCGTTTACGGCACGTGAACACTGGCACCTGCCAGGCTGGAGTCACCACCGCCGCGCAGCAAATGACCTCATTGGAAAAGGGCAATACGCCTATCTAGACCGATGATCTGGCGGAGCGCGGTGCGCTCTTTGTCTGCAAACACCCTATTTTTGTGGTACTGAAGATGAAGCACTCGATTAAATTCTTTTCGGCACTATTGCTATCTGGCCTGCCGATCGCGGCTAACGCCGCGTGTAATAGATACCCTAATCAGCAACATGGAGCCACCTTCCCGAGCACTATCACCGTACCGCAAAACCTTCCGGTGGGCGGTCTGATTGCCAGCCGGCCGTTCAGCGGTCCTTTTCCCACGACTGAAATGACATGCACTCCCTTCCCGATTGTAGTAACCGGGCGCTTTACGACTCTATCGTCAGCAGGCCAACCCGGGACGTATGACACGCCCATACCAGGCGTTGGCATGCGAGTTTCGGCAACGCTCGGGGGCTCGGTGAGACATATCTTAAACCTGACCAGCGGCAGTGCCATAATTACGCATCCGAATTGGATAATTAACTACACAGCCATGCAGGCAGAGTTTTACAAAACAGGCCCCGTAACGACCGGTGAGCTTGCTGCCGGGGGTCTCTTTGACCAAAGATGGAATGGAAACAGTGGCCGCGTTTACGTACAGCTCAACAACTCGATACGCTTCGTAAATCCAGCCCCCACCTGCGACCTGGCCGCCGGTGACGTCAACCGCACGATCGGGCTCCCCACCATACGCGCCAGCGCTTTGCGGGATGTCAGTTCGGCGGGAGCCAGCAATTTCGAGCTGACCGCCAACTGCAGCAACGCCTCCAGCGTCACCTTCCGCTTTACCGGTACACCAGCATCCGGCGATGCCGCGCGGTTCGCCAACACGGGCAGCGCCCGAGGCGTCGGCCTATGGCTCTATTCACGCGTAGGCGGAAGTAACCAGACCATCAGCAATGGCAACACGCGCGTGGTGACGGTGTCCGGCAATCGCGCGGTGCTGCCGCTCGGCGCTGCGTATTGGAAGAACGGCACGGTCACCCAGGGCAGCCTTTCCAGTACCACCACCGTGGCAATCACCTACAACTAAAGCCTCCACAGGAGCTATCCAATGGAACTACGCGCAATACCGTTATTGCTGGGGATCACCGCCTGCATGGCCGTCACTTCAGCCCACGCCGTCACGACCGGCACCCTCAGATTTACCGGCCAGATCAATGCCGGCACCTGTGACTTGGCCACTGCGGATGTGAATCGAACGGTCAACCTGCCGACGCTCAAGGTGCCGGACTTTAATGGCGTTGATTTCGCAGGGCAAACCAACTTCCAGATCACTGCCAATTGCGAGTCGGACATCCGCAATGTGACCTTTCTATTTACCGGCACCCCGATTGCCGGGAACGGAAACCTCTTCAACAATACGGGAACCTCAGGCGGCATTGGCCTGTGGCTGACGTCCGGCCCTGCGAGTTCACGGGTAACCATCCCCGCCAATGGCACAGTCGCAGCACGCAGTCGCACCCTCACCACCACGAGCAACAGAGCGGTCCTGGATTTGAGTGCGGCGTACCACAAAAACGGAGCTGGGGCGGTGGTCAGCCGAGGTACCCTGGCGAGTGCCGTAACCGTCTCGATCACTTACAACTGATGCCTGCTTGAACGTAGCCTCCGCTGCGGCCATTACAGAAACAAAAACGCCCGACCTTTCCAGGCCGGGCGTTTTTGATTGTCCCGTGAGAATCAGGACTGACTGGTAGGCGTCGGGGTTGCCGGCGCTGCAGTCGAGGTAGCGGCGGCGTGAGTCGGTGGGGTCACCGAGTTGGTCGCTGGCGCCGGAGTTGCAGGCTTGGCCGCTACCGCTGGCTTTGGCGCTGCTGGCTTTTTGGCTACGGCCGGCTTCTTCGCCGCGGCAGGTTTTGCAGCCGGCTTGGCCACTGCAGGTTTTGCAGCAGCAGGTTTGGCGGCGGCTGGTTTGGCAGCGGGTTTAGCGGCAGCGGTTTTAGCCGCAGGCTTGGCTGCTGCTTTGGCTGCCGGCTTGGCAGCAGGTTTTGCAGCTGCTTTAGCGGCCACTGGTTTAGCGGCAGGCTTGGCGGCCGGTTTAGCCGCTGCGGTTTTAGCCGCAGGCTTGGCAGCCGGTTTTGCAGCAGCTTTGGCCGGCGCCTTGGCTGCAGGTTTGGCGGCCGCCTTGACCAGCGGTTTAGCGGCGGTTTTTGCAGCAGGTTTGACCGCTGCAGTTTTCGCGGCAGGCTTGGCAGCTGGTTTAGCCGCGGCGGTTTTGGCCGCAACTGGCGCAGCTTTAAGGCCGGTGAGTTTTTCGATTTGCTTGGTCAAGGTATCGACCTTGCTGTGCAGCGCTTTCACTTCAGTACGGCTAGGTACGCCGAGTCGCGAAATGGCACTGTTCAGGCGCTTGTCAAAAGCCCCTTCCAGTTCGCCCCACTTATCGCTGATACGTGATTTGGCAGAACCGGCGGAAGCCTTTGCCGCATCGACTTGTTTACCCACTGTGCTCTTGGTCAACTTCTCGGCCTTCTCGCCGTCTTTAACCAAAGTCTCGAAGTATTTACCGCCGTCACTGCTCACCTTCGAGTACACGCCTAAACCGGCCAGCCAGATCTTGCGGGAGTATTTTTCAACTTCCCCGATCCACGAGCTGCCTTCTTTATCAGTAGTCTTTTTACCAGCCATCCCGTTGTCTCCTTAGTGTTTACGCGCGACACGTTCGAGCAATGCCGTCAGCTCATCAAGCTTAGCAGAGAGTGTCTCCACGTCATGTTTAGACGGAATGCCGATCCGATTCAAGGCACTTCCAACACGACTATCAAAAGCACGTTCAACTTTATCCAGTTGCACTTCGACTCGACCTTTGACGCCGAAGACTTCGCTCTTGACTTGATCAATCTGACTGTTGGCAGCATCAAGTTGTTCAATCACAACTTTTTTGCCTTTACTTTCAACATGTTGACCAGTCTTAACGAGCTCTTTGAAGTACTCGGCGCCCTCGCTTCCAACCTTGGCATAAGCCCCCAAACCGGCCAACCAGATCTTGCGGGCATAGGATTTAACGTCAGTCAGGGCGTTAGTTCCGGTAGCAATTTTTTTCTTCAAAATAACTTTGGCCATGGTGCACCTCACGCATAAAGGGGGGGAGGAACTGCCCACAGAAGTTGAGGGCTTGGGCACAAAGTAGGCAGAAAAATTAGAATCGGCACCCTAAGAAGGACGAAAATCAGGCCAGGGCTTTATCCAGTGCCTTCTCGATTTCGGACTTGATGGTGCCACTCATGGCCGACATCAACAGCCCCAGTTCGACTTCGATGCGCAGGGAGTCTTCAGCCACTTTCACAGTGCCTTTAACGCCCGAACGTTTGAGGTTCAGTGTGTCGCCGGCCCACGAAGACTCCAGGCCATATTGATCCTTGAGTTTGCTCGCCAACTTGTCGGCTTTTTCTCGGGCAGCGTCTTTGCCCAGTGTGTGAGCACGTTCAACCTGTATACGGGCCATTTGAATGACTCCTCGTTATAGGGACTTGACGACCCGCCGTGCGGCAAAAGGTCTCGGTGGTCACCTATCTTACCTTCAGCCTTGCCAAGACAAAGCATGCCTTGGGGATTAGAATGCCCCCATTCTCTTTTGGTGACAGCGATATGACTGATCAGCGCAAAGGCAGCGATGCCGAACCCACCACTCACTTCGGCTTCAAGAACGTCCCGGAAAGCCAGAAAGCGGAAAAAGTCGCCGAGGTATTCCACTCGGTAGCCGCCAAGTACGACTTGATGAACGACGTACTGTCCGGCGGCATGCACCGCCTGTGGAAGCGCTTCACCATCGAGTTGTCGGGCGTACGCACCGGCAACCGCGTGCTGGATATCGCCGGTGGCACAGGCGACCTGGCCGCCAAGTTCTCCAAGCTGGTGGGCCCGACCGGCCAAGTGGTACTGGCCGACATCAACGGCTCGATGCTCAAGGTCGGCCGCGACCGCCTGTTGGATAAAGGCGTGGCGGGCAATATCGAATTCGTCCAGGCCGACGCTGAAAAGCTGCCGTTTCCGGACAACCATTTCGACTGCGTCACCATCGCCTTCGGCCTGCGTAACGTGACCCACAAGGAAGACGCGCTGCGCTCCATGTTGCGCGTGCTCAAGCCCGGCGGTCGCCTGCTGGTGCTGGAGTTCTCCAAGCCGACCAACGCGCTGATGTCCAAAGTCTACGACACCTACTCGTTCGCCTTCATGCCGTTGATGGGCAAGCTGATCACCAATGACGCCGAAAGCTACCGCTACCTGGCCGAATCGATCCGCATGCACCCGAACCAGGAAACCCTGAAGTCGATGATGGTAGAAGCCGGTTTCGACCGTGTGACCTACCACAACATGACCTCGGGCATCGTCGCCCTGCACCGCGGCATCAAGCCCTGATGCTGTTCGCAGGCCTTCTCGCCAGCGTCGAACACGGCCTCAACCGTGTACTGCGCCTGGACAGCACCGCCCTGGCACGGCTGGCGCACCTGAACGGCAGGATCATCGCCGTCGAGTGCACCAGCCCCGCCTTGCAGCTGTTTATCCTGCCCAGCGATGAAGGCCTGTTGCTGGCGTCCCACTGGGCCGCCGACGCCGACTGCACCCTGCGCGCTTCCGGTTCAAGCCTGCTGCGCCTGGCCCTGAGCCGGGACAAGACGGCGATCCTCCACGGCCCGGACGTGGAACTTGAAGGCGACAGCGCGGTGCTGATGGACCTGGCCGCCGTACTGCAAGACCTGGAACTGGACTGGGAGTATGAGCTGTCCCGTTGGCTCGGCCCGGTGGCCACCCAACTGATCAGCGGTCACCTGCGCAGCCGCACGCGCTGGTACCAGCAGGGTTTCGCCAGCCTGAACCAGAACCTCGCCGAATACCTGAGCGAAGAATCGCGCACCCTGGTCGGACAACGGGAAGCGGAAGCGCGCTTTCGCGAACTCGACCAGGCCAAACTCGACCTGGAACGACTTGAGGCGCGCTTCGAGCGCCTGAGCCGCTCCCTTGATTCAAGCGATAACGCATGAAGCTGCTCGCCGTCCGCCGTTTGTTTCGTATCCAGCGCGTCGTAATCCGCTACCGCCTCGATGACCTGCTGTTCGCCCTGCCGCTGCCATGGTTCCTGCTGGCGGTGCGCTATGTGCTGCCGTGGCGCTGGTTCCCGCGCAAAACCCTCGAGCTGAGCCGTGGTGCGCGCCTGCGCCTGGCGTTGCAGGACCTCGGACCGATCTTCATCAAATTCGGGCAGATCCTCTCCACCCGTCGAGACTTGCTGCCCGAAGACATCGCCGACGAGCTGATGTTGTTGCAGGACCGCGTGCCGCCGTTCGACTCGCAACTGGCAGTCACGCTGATTGAAGAACAACTGGGCAAGAAGATCAGCGAAGTCTTCAGCCGCTTCGACATCGCCCCGCTGGCTTCGGCCTCGGTGGCCCAGGTGCATGCCGCACAGTTGAAAAGCGGCGAAGAAGTGGTGGTGAAGGTCATCCGCCCGGGCCTCAAGCCGATCATCGGCCAGGACCTGGCCTGGCTGTTCATCCTTGCCCGCGCCGCCGAGCGCTTCTCGGCCGACGCGCGCCTGCTGCACCCGGTGGACGTGGTGCTGGACTACGAAAAAACCATCTACGACGAACTCGACCTGCTGCGCGAAGCGGCCAACGCCAGCCAGCTCAAGCGCAATTTCGAAGGCTCGCAGCTGCTGTACGTGCCGCAAGTGTATTGGGACTGGTGCCGCCCGAAAGTGCTGGTGATGGAGCGCATCTACGGCGTGCAGGTCACCGACCTCGCGACCCTGGCCGACCAGCGCACCGACATGAAAATGCTTGCCGAGCGCGGCGTGGAGATTTTCTTCACCCAGGTGTTCCGCGACAGCTTCTTCCACGCCGACATGCACCCCGGCAACATCTTCGTCAGCACCGTGAACCCGTGGAGCCCGCAGTACATTGCGATCGACTGCGGCATCGTCGGCAGCCTGACCCCGGAAGACCAGGACTACCTGGCCCGCAACCTGTTTGCCTTCTTCAAGCGTGACTACCGCCGCGTGGCGCAGTTGCACATCGATTCAGGCTGGGTACCGGCTGAAACCAAACTCAACGAATTCGAAGCGGCGATCCGCACCGTGTGCGAGCCGATCTTCGAAAAACCGTTAAAAGATATTTCCTTCGGCCAGGTGCTGATGCGCCTGTTCCAGACCGCGCGGCGCTTCAATATGGAAGTGCAGCCGCAGCTGGTACTGCTGCAAAAGACCCTGCTGAACATCGAAGGCCTGGGCCGCCAGCTGTACCCGGACCTGGACCTGTGGAACACCGCCCAGCCGTTCCTCGAGCGCTGGATGCGTGACCGCGTCAGCCCGAAAACCCTGCTGGGCAACCTGCAAAGCCAGGTCGAGCAACTGCCGCACCTGGCCAACATGACCCGCGACCTGCTGGAGCGCATGTCCCAGCCCCACGCCCAGGACCCGGCACCGCCGTGGCACAAGCGTAAAGACGACTGGTTCCTGCGCCTGTTGGGCGCCGCGCACCTGGTGGGCGGCACGATACTGGCCGCCGGCGGGCCGCTGAACGAACTGGGCCACTGGCCGGCTGGCATCATGGTCGCCGTGGGCGTGTATCTGATCGTGCGTCGATAGCCAATCCGGTTATACACTGTCGCAAATTGCCGGAGCCGAAAATGAAAGACTGGCTGGACGAGATCAAGTGGGACAGTGACGGCCTGGTGCCGGCCATTGCCCAGGACTACAAGACCGGGCGCGTGCTGATGATGGCCTGGATGAACCGCGAGGCCCTGAGCCTGACCGCCGCCGAGAACCGCGCCATCTACTGGTCACGTTCCCGTGGCAAACTGTGGCGCAAGGGCGAAGAGTCCGGGCACGTGCAAACCCTGCATGAGATGCGCATCGACTGCGATGCCGATGTGGTGATCCTCAAGGTCGAGCAGATCGGCGATATCGCCTGTCACACCGGCCGTCACAGCTGCTTCTACCGCGTGTTTGAAAACGGCGAGTGGAAGACCGTCGAGCCCGTGCTCAAAGACCCGCACGCTATTTACTCGGCAGGACACTGAATATGACTGACACCCTGAACCGCCTGGCCCAGGTGCTGGAAGACCGCAAGGGCGCGGCCGCCGACAGCTCTTATGTCGCTAGCCTGTACCACAAGGGTCTGAACAAGATTCTGGAAAAACTCGGCGAAGAGTCCGTCGAGACGATTATTGCGGCCAAGGACGCGCAAATCAGCGGCGACTGCAGCGACGTGATCTACGAAACTGCCGACTTGTGGTTCCACAGTCTGGTCATGCTCGCCCAACTGGGGCAGCATCCACAGGCAGTGCTTGATGAACTGGACCGTCGCTTCGGCTTGTCCGGGCATGCCGAAAAGGCCTCGCGCCCGTCCGCCTGACCAACTTTTACAGAGGAATTGCAGCATGGGCATTTTTGACTGGAAACACTGGATCGTCATTCTGGTAGTGGTTGTCCTGGTGTTCGGCACCAAGAAGCTGAAAAACCTCGGCACCGACGTCGGTGAATCGATCAAGGGCTTTCGCAAGGCCATGAACGACGACGAGAAACCTGCCGACCCGGTCGTCAACCCGGTGCCACCGGCGCAGCCTGTGCACCCGCAGGCCACTCAGCCGATCACTGAACGTCGCACCTTCGACGTGCAGGCCGAGCACGTCAAAGAGCAGAACCAAAAAGACTCGTGAGTACTGAATAATGTTTGGTATCAGCTTCTCTGAACTGCTGCTCGTCGGCCTCGTGGCCCTGCTGGTACTGGGGCCGGAACGCCTGCCCGGTGCCGCGCGCACAGCCGGCCTGTGGATCGGGCGCCTGAAACGCAGTTTCAACGCCATCAAACAGGAAGTTGAACGGGAAATAGGCGCCGACGAGATTCGCCGGCAACTGCACAACGAGCACATTCTGTCGTTGGAGCAGGAGGCACGGAAGATTCTCTCGCCTGTGCAGGAACCCCCCAAGCCGGTTGAACCTGTGGCCGAGCACTCGATTGCGCCGCCCGCTGCACCTGCACCGGTCGCTGAACCCGTGCATGCCGCCGCGCCAGCAACCCCGACCGAACCCGCGCCGACACCTGCCGTGTCGCCCGCGCCCCACGACCCTACATTGCCGCCGCGAGCCCCATGAGCGCTGATAAACCGGAAACTGACCAGCACATGCCACTGGTCTCGCACCTCACCGAGTTGCGTACCCGCCTGCTGCGCTGTGTCGCGGCGATCTTCATCATCTTTGCCGGGCTGTTTGCCTTCACCCAGCAGATCTACACCTTCGTCTCCACGCCGCTGCGCGACTACTTGCCGGCTGGCGCGACGATGATCGCCACCGACGTGTCGTCGCCGTTCCTCACGCCGTTGAAGCTGACGATGATGGTTTCGCTGTTCCTGGCGATCCCGGTGATCCTGCATCAGATCTGGGGCTTTATCGCGCCGGGCCTGTACAAGCATGAAAAACGCATCGCCGTGCCGCTGCTGGTGTCGAGCATCCTGCTGTTCTACACCGGTATGGCCTTCGCCTACTTCCTGGTGTTCCCACTGATCTTCAAGTTCTTCGCCGCCGCTACACCGGCCGGCGTGGAGATGATGACCGATATCACCAGTTACCTCGACTTCGTGATGACGCTGTTCTTCGCCTTTGGCGTGGCCTTCGAAATCCCGGTGGCCGTGGTGCTGCTGGTGTGGATCGGCGTGGTCGACGTCAAATACCTGAAGAAGATCCGCCCGTACGTGATCATCGGCTGCTTCGTGGTCGGCATGATCCTGACCCCGCCGGACATCTTCTCCCAGACCTTGCTGGCCGTACCGATGTGGATGCTGTTCGAGATCGGCATCCTGTTTGGCAGCCTGGTGAGCAAGCGTGGTGATCACCCGGATGACCAACCCGCCGACGACGACCAGCCACCAGCGACACAGCCGTGAACCTGCTGCTGCTTGAGGAGGCCGACTTTATCGCGGCCGACCGGGTGGTGCTGCGTGATCGGCGCCTGGTGCATATGCAGGAAGTCCACCGTGCCGCCGTAGGCGACAGCCTGCGGGTCGGACGCATTGGCGGGTTGATGGGCAACGCGCAATTGCTGCGCCTGGATGCCCGGGAAGCCGAACTGGAAGTCACCTTCGACCAGCCGCCCCCGGCCAAACTGCCCCTGACCCTGCTGCTGGCCCTGCCGCGCCCGAAAATGCTGCGCCGGGTGCTGCAAACCGTGGCGTCCATGGGTGTGCCGCGGGTGATACTGGTCAACAGCTACCGGGTGGAAAAGAGCTTCTGGCAAACGCCGTTCCTGGAGCCGGAGGCGATTCGCGAGCAATTGATCCTCGGCCTGGAACAGTCCCGGGACACGGTGCTGCCCGAGATCGTGATCGAAAAGCGCTTCAAGCCGTTCGTCGAAGACCGCCTGCCTGCCCTGGCGCAAGGCACCCTCGGCCTGATTGGCCACCCGGGCGACTATCCGCCCTGCCCTCGCGGGCTGGATGAGCCGGTTACCCTGGCCATCGGGCCGGAAGGTGGCTGGATTCCCTACGAAGTGGATCTGCTGGCCAAGGCCGGGTTGCAGCCGGTGCAACTGGGGGCGCGCATCCTGAGGGTCGAAACCGCCGTCACCGCGCTGCTCTCAAGACTCTTTTAAATCCCAATGTGGAGCGGGAGCTTGCTGTGGCGAGGGAGCTTGCTCCCGCTGGAGTGCGCAGCGCTCCCATTTTTTTTTTGGGGCCGCTACGCAGCCCAGCGGGAGCAAGCTCCCTCGCCACAGCAAGCTCCCTCGCCACAAAAACACCCGTCCTACAGAAACATCCGAACCTGCCGATAGCTTCTGAATAAGTCCAAGCCTTGTTCCAGGGGAGTTCGCAGCATGTATCGTTGGTTAGCCGAGAAACTGGGGAATGTCAGCGTCAACCGCAAGCTGAGCATAGGCTTCGGCCTGGTATTGGTCCTGACCCTCTTGATCACCTTCACCGGCTGGACCGGCCTCAGCGGCGTGATCAGCCGTGGCGACAAGCTGGGCTATATTTCCAGCCTCAACGGGCTGTCCAAAGACCTGCGCCTGGCGCGCCTGGACTTCGAAATGCGTCGCGGCGAACAAGGCACGGGCGCGGTCACCGACTTGATCACACAGCTGGACAGCGGCCTGAAAACCGCCGCAGAGCTGATCGAACAACCCGCCGACAAGCTCGTCGTGGAACAACAACAGGACGCCTTGGGCCAATACAAAAAAGCCTTCGGCGCCATGGTGCAGGCCGGCCTGAAGCGTGAAGGCGCCCGCAGCAAACTGGGGGATACCGCCGACAACGCCGTGGCAAAAATCAACGAAGTGGAAAAATCCCTGCTGCAAGGCGACAGCGTCACCCTGTTCAACAGCGTGGTCGACCTGAGCAAGCTGATCCAGCAAGCGCGCTTCCAGGTGCGCGGCTACACCTACAGCGGCAAGGTCGAAGCCGAACAGCCGGCCCTGGATGCCATCGACAACGCCCTGAAAAAAATCACCGACCTCAGCGACCAGTTGCCGGAGCAATATCGGGCCAACCTGCAAGAAGCAAGCGTCTCGCTGCAGGCCTACCGCGCCGCCGTCAGCCAGTACCGCGATTCCCAGGTCGCCACCGCTGCCGCGACAAAAATCATGGCCGAGCAAGGCGACATCCTGCTTGACCACAGCGACAAACTCACCACCTCGCAAACCGCGGTGCGCGACACCGACACCGCCCACGCCAAGAACCTGCTGCTGTTGGCCACCGCCCTCGCGCTGGCCTTCGGCGTCCTCGCCGCCTGGGCCATCACCCGCCAGATCGTCATTCCGCTGAGCCAGACCCTCAAAGTGGCCGAACGCGTAGCGGCGGGCGACCTCAGCCACAACTTGATCTCCGAACGCCGCGATGAGCTGGGCCAACTGCAACGCTCCATGCAGAGCATGACCGTAGGCCTGCGGGAGCTGATCGGCGGTATCAGCGACGGCGTCACCCAGATTGCCAGCGCCGCCGAGCAACTGTCGGCCGTCACCGAGCAGACCAGCGCCGGGGTCAACAGCCAGAAGGTCGAGACCGACCAGGTAGCCACCGCCATGAACGAAATGGCCGCTACCGTGCAGGAAGTCGCACGTAACGCCGAGGAAGCTTCCGAGGCCGCCGTAGCCGCCGACCAGCAGGCCCGTGAGGGTGACAAGGTAGTCGGTGAGGCCATCGCCCAGATCGAGCGCCTGGCCAGCGAGGTGGGCAACTCCACCGAAGCCATGGGCCATCTCAAGCGTGAAAGCGACAAGATTGGCAGTGTGCTGGACGTCATCAAGTCGGTGGCCCAGCAAACCAACCTGCTGGCCCTCAACGCGGCGATTGAAGCGGCGCGCGCCGGTGAAGCCGGGCGCGGTTTTGCGGTGGTTGCCGATGAAGTGCGCAGCCTGGCCCAACGGACGCAGAAGTCCACCGAGGAGATCGAAGAGTTGATCGTCGGCCTGCAAAGCGGCACCCAGCAGGTGGCGACCATCATGGACAACAGTCGTGGCCTGACCGACAGCAGCGTCGAGCTGACCCGCCGGGCCGGCAATGCCCTGGAGAACATCACCCGTACCGTCTCGGCGATCCAGGCGATGAACCAGCAGATTGCCACCGCCGCCGAGCAACAAAGCGCCGTGGCCGAAGAGATCAACCGCAGCGTACTCAATGTGCGGGACGTTTCCGAACAAACCTCGGCGGCCAGCGAGGAGACCGCGGCGTCCAGCGCCGAGCTGGCGCGCCTGGGGGTTTACCTGCAAAGCCTGGTAGGTCGCTTCAAGGTCTGACCCGTTTGCGGCGGCCATCAGGGCCGCCATCCTGACAACTTGTGAAATTTCCTACGCGTTTTTCAGGTCGTGGATCACACGTCTGGCGCCGAATAAAAGTAGCGTTTCAACTCCCCTGACCGTTGTCGGCCGGACGCTTGAGACGCTCCTTTTGATTCGTTGGAGGTTCACCATGTTTCGTCCACTGACCCGCCTGCTTGGAAACATCAGCATCAGCCTCAAACTTGCCCTGGGCTTTGGCCTGGTGCTCAGCCTCAGCCTGATCATCGCGTCTACCGGCTGGCAAGCCTTGAGCGCATCCCTCGAGCGCTCACAAAAACTCACTACCCTCTCGCAATTGGCCGTCGTCGGCGAAGAGTTGCGGGCTGATCGCATCGTCTATCGCACCCTTAACGACCCCGCGAGCCTGTCGAAGATAGGCGTGCACATGGACAAGATCGACCAGTTCCTGGTGGACCTCGCCCCACGATTTACCGACCCGGTCAACCAACAACAACTGCAGGAAAGCCGTCGCTTTGTCACCAGCTTCAAAACCGCCCTCAGCGGCCTGGAGGGGCTGATCAAACAACGCGAGAACGCCCGCGAACAGCTCAAGCGCAGTTCAATCCACAGCAGCGACAGCCTCTCAGAACTGTCCAGCAACCTGCCCAATCAAGACGATGAAAAGGCCCTCGACGCCGTAGAACAATTGCGCCAGGCCATGGAACAAGCCGAAGACCGCGCCCAAAGCCCCGCGTGGGCCGCTGCGTCACTGGACGCCTATACCAACGGCGTGAGCGAAGCGCTACTGGCCCTGGATGGCGCCCAAGCGGCGGTAGGCACACTGCCGGTTGATGCCAGCGCTCTGAAAAAAGCCCTGCTCGACTTTCGGACTCATCTGACACGCCTCAAGGATGCCCAACTCAGCACCGAAACCACCCAGAACCAGCTTGAGCAGTGGCTGGATCAGTTGCTCACGGAAAGCGACCTGCTGAGCCAGGACCAGACCGCCAAGCGTGACAAGGAAGCCAGCCTCGCCCGCACCCTGCTGCTAAACGTCACCGCGGCGGCGTTGTTGCTCGGCGTCGTGGCCGCCTGGTTGATCGCCGTCCAGATCGTCGCGCCGCTGCGCCAGGCCCTGCATGTGGCCAACCGGATTGCCGAAGGTGACCTGAGCCACGACATCCAGACCTCGCGCCAGGACGAACTGGGGCAGTTGCAGCGCAGCATCGGGCAAATGACCCTCAACCTGCGGGGCTTGATCAGCGGCATCGGCCACAGCGCCCAACAGATCGCCAGTGCCGCCGAACAACTGTCTGCCGTCACCGAACAGACCCGCGCCGGGGTCGACGGCCAGAAACAGGAAACCGAACAGGTGGCCACCGCCATGAATGAGATGCTCGCCACCTCCCAGGAAGTTGCGCGCCATGCCGAGCAAGCTTCGCTTGCCGCTACCGAGGCCGATCAGCAGGCGGGCCAGGGCGATCAGGTGGTGGCTGAGGCGATCACCCACATCGAGCACCTGGCTCAGGAGATGGCGCGTTCAAGCCAGGCCATGCAAGGCTTGCAACAGGAAAGCCGGAAGATCGGCAGCGTGCTGGAGGTGATCAAGTCGGTGTCGGAGCAGACCAATTTGCTGGCCCTCAACGCCGCGATCGAAGCGGCCCGCGCCGGCGAGGCAGGCAGAGGCTTTGCCGTGGTCGCCGATGAAGTGCGCAGCCTGGCGCAACGCACCCAACAGTCGGCCGAGGAAATCGAGGAGCTGATCAGCGGCCTGCACCGGGGTACGCAGCAGGTCGCGGACATCATGGACAACAGTCGCAGCCTCACCGACAACAGCGTGCAACTGACCCGCCGCGCAGGAGACGCGCTGGCGGGTATCACCCGTACCGTGTCAGTGATTCAGGAGATGAACCCGCAAATTGCCGCTGCCGCCGAGGAGCAAACGGCGGTCGCCGAGGAGATCAACCGCAGCGTGTTGAAGGTCAAGGATGTATCGGAACAGACCTGGGCCGCGAGCCAGGAGACTGCGGCGGCCAGTGTCGAACTGGCGCGCCTGGGGGCGGATTTGCAGGTGTGGGTGGGCAAGTTCAAGGTCTAGCGTTCAGAGAACCTGACGCAGAAAGGCTTGAGCCCGGGGATCCTTCGGCGCATCAAAGAATTGCGCCGGGGCGGCGTCCTCCAGCAATTTGCCGTGATCGAAGAACAGCACTCGATCGGCCACTTCCCGGGCGAAGCCCATTTCATGGGTGACGCAAACCATGGTCATGCCTTCCAGAGCCAGGGTCTTCATCACGTCCAGCACCTCGCCAACCATTTCCGGGTCCAGGGCCGAGGTGGGCTCGTCAAACAGCATCACCTTGGGCTCCATCGCCAGGGCGCGGGCAATCGCCACGCGTTGCTGCTGGCCGCCAGAAAGTCGCGACGGGAACTCGTTGGCTTTCTGAGCAATGCCGACTTTTTCCAGGAGGGCCAGGGCCTTGGCCTCGCGCTCCTTTTTGCCACGCTTGCGCACGACCTTTTGCGCCAGGCAGAGGTTTTCCAGCACGGTCATGTGAGGGAACAGGTTGAAGTGCTGGAACACCATGCCGACTTCGCGGCGGTAGGCGTTTACATCGGTCTTCGGGTCTGCCAGTTGCAGGCCGTCGATGCTTACCGAGCCGGAATCGAATGCCTCCAGGCCGTTAAGGCAACGCAGGAACGTCGACTTGCCGGAACCGGACGGGCCGATCACCACCAGTACTTCACCCTTGGCCACTTGGGTGGTCACGTTGTCCACCGCGCGCACGACGTGACCACGGGTGTCGAAGACTTTTACCAGATCGCGGACTTCAATCACTTTGCGCGAGCCTCCGCTCAAGCCGGCTGGCGATTTTCGACAGCGGCAGGTTGATCAGCAGGTACAGGCCTGCGACGCAGAACAGGATTTCAAACGGCGAGAACGAGGTGGTGATGACCTCGCGGCCGCTTTTGAGCAGTTCGGTAATCGCAATCACCGACACCAGGGACGTGTCCTTCACCAGGCTGATAAATTGCCCGGCCAGGGGTGGCAGCACGCGCTTGAAGGCTTGCGGCAACACCACATGGCGCATCGATTGGCCAGCACTGAGCCCCAGGGAACGTGCCGCTTCATTCTGGCCACGGGCAATCGACTGCACGCCGGCGCGGATGATTTCCGCCACATAGGCGCCGGTAAACAGCGACAGCGCAGCGATCCCGGCGAACTCCCGGGACAGGTTGAGCACCGTGCCGATAAAGAAATAGAAAATGAAAATCTGCACCAACAGCGGCGTGCCGCGCACCAGTTCGACGTAGATCGTCGACAGATCGCGCAAAGTCGGGTTGTTCGACAGGCGACACAAGCCGGTTGCCAGGCCAATCAACAGCCCCAGCACCCCAGACACCACCGACAACCACAACGTAGTCCACAAGCCCCACAACAACGGGCCCGCGGCCCAATGCCGGGTGACACCGATCACATCGCCCTCGGCCACGTCATCGTCCTTGGCCACTTGCAGGCTGTTCTCCGCCACGGTCAGGTGCTGTTCGTTGCCCTCGCCATTACGCAAGGTGACTTCAGCCACATCGCCCTTGCGCACCAGGTCGCTGACGGTGGAAATGTCCGACGCCCGCTGGGACTCTTCAGCCTGGTACACGAAGTACTGCGGCACGCGGTTCCAGCGCCATTCGTAGGACATCAGCGAGGTGGCGTAATACAGCGCGCCGGCCAGGCCGACCAGCACCAGCACCGTCAGCAGGTGCCAGGGCCATTGGGCTTTTTTCTGTTTCATTACGGGTTCCGGGATATGTCGAGATCGTTCCCAAGCTCTGCGTGGGAATGCCTCACTGGACGCTCAGCGTCCGCTTTGTGACGCAGAGCGTCACGGGCTGCATTCCCACGCGGTGCGTGGGAACGATCAGTACAGGTCAGCTGTTATTCCATGTCCTTGAGCCACTCGGAGCTCTTGAACCACTTGTCATGGATGCGATCGTAGGTGCCGTCGTTGCGGATCTGGTGCAGGAAGTTGTTGATGAAGTTGATGCTGTCGTAGTCGCCCTTCTTCAGGCCAAACGCCAGGGGTTCAAAGGTGAACGGCTGGTCGAGGAATACCAGCTTGCCGGCGCCGACCTTGTTCACGGCCACTACGTTGTACGGGGCGTCATAGACGAAGGCGTCTGCCTTGCCGTTGACCACGTCAAGCACGGCTTCCTGCTCGTTGTCATAGCCGTGGTACTTGGCCTTGGAGATCAGCTTCTTGGCGACCATCTCGCCGGTGGTGCCGAGCTTGGAGGTCAGGCGGTACTTCTCGTCGTTCAGGTCTTTGTAGGACTTGATGGTGCCTTCCAGCTCCTTGCGGATCAGCAGGGTCTGGCCGACCACGATAAACGGTTCGCTGAAGTTCAGGCGCAGGTTACGTTCCTGGGTCAGGGTCATGCCGCTGCCGATCATGTCGAACTTGTCGGTCAGCAGGGCCGGGATGATGCCGTCGTAGCCGGTGGAAATCGGCTCGAACTTCACGCCCATGGACTTGGCCATGGCCTTGAGGATGTCGACTTCAAAGCCGATGATTTCACCGCGCTTGTTGGTCATCTGGAACGGCATGTAGGTCGGGTCCATGCCGACTTTCAGCGTGCCGCGCTTGACCGCATCATCGATGGCGCCGGCTTGGGCCGCGTTGACCGCCACCAGTGCGGTGACGCCTAGCAGCAGCATCGAAAGATACTTTTTCATCATCAAGTCCCCTGAACTCATTTTATTGTGAGATCGGCGCGCAAAAGGGCTGCACCATTTCGGGGTGCGATCCTAACTCACTCACCGCCCGGTACAAAGGTTTCGCCGGGATTTGTTGCCAAGGGATGACAGAAAAGCTTCACAACCGCGCAGAGAACGGTACGGCTAGACACTTCAGCCCACAGGTCGGCCAATTGCTTGATGTGTAAGTAGTTATGACTACCAGTCCACCTCCGCCATCCAGTCCGAGTCCTTGAACCATTTGTCATGCAGCCGATCGTAGGTGCCGTCCTGGGCCACCTGATTGAGGAAGTGATTGATCCAGTTGAGGCTGTCGTAATCGCCTTTTTTCACGCCGAACGCCAAAGGCTCGTAGGTGAAAGGCTGCTCCAATGCCAGCAACGCACTGTTCTGGGGTTTGGCGATGGCGATCAGGTTATAGGGCGCATCGTGGACAAAGGCGTCGGCCTTGCCCTCCACCACCTGGCGCACGCCTTCTTCAGGGGTTGGAAAACTGCGCAGCCGCGCCGTGCCGAGAAACCTTTTCGCCGCCGCCTCGCCCGTGGTTCCGTCAGCGGCCACGATCCGGTAACCGGCTTCGTTCAAGTCTTCGATGCTCTGGACCTTGTCGGCCAACCGTGGGTTCAGCAGCACGGTCTGGCCGACAATGATGAACGAGTCGCTGAAGTTGAGGGTCAGGTTGCGCTCCTGCGTCACGGTCATGCCACTGCCGATCAGGTCGAACCGGTTGGCCAGCAGGCCGGGAATCAGCTCGGTATACGGCACCGAGACCAGCTCCAGCCTGACCCCCAGCGCCCTGCTCATCTCCCGCAGCAGATCAATTTCAAACCCGACGATCCGGCCTTTCTTGTCGGTCATCTCAAAGGGCACATAGGCCGGATTGGTGCCGACTTTCAGCACACCCCGCCGAACGGCCTCGTCTATGGCGCCGGCGTGCGCCAGGTAATCGTGGGAAAGCGTGACGATGCCGAGCAGCAGCATCGACAAATACCTTTTGATCATGAAAAGCCCCTGTTCCGTTAAACACACCCACGCCCAGCCACGCGTAAGTTCGCGTAGGCCAAGGGCTTCGAGTCAGATTTTGGGGGCGATGCTAACCCACTCGCAGGCACGGCAATACGCCTCGGCGAAGGGTCTTTTGTTTCGAAATAACAAGGAGTTAGCAGAATGAAGCAGAAGGGAAAAATAGCGTAGGACGGTGGCAACAAACGCCCCCGAGGCGTTACCTCGGGGGCGTCGGAATCAGGCCGGTTGAGCCTGGGACGACAGCGGTTTCAGTGGCAGCAACGGCGCATGGGGATCGGCCTTGAGCGATTCGCGCCAGGCGTTGAGCCATTCAGCGTGGCCTTCGTTCCAGACCTGCTCGTGCAAGCGGGCCAGGGCGACCGGGTCGCTGAGCAGAGCCAGGCGCTCGCCGTTGTTGAGGCCGGCCGGGCCGACTTTCAACGCGTGGCGCACACGGTCAACGCGCAGCCATTCGATCGGCTCCGCCTGCCCGTGACGGGAAGTTGCCAAGGCGCACGCCAGGGCGTTCTGCTGTGGATCGACCACCGCACGCACAAAACCGTCATTCAGCGCGTGCCAACGGTTTTCGTGGGTGTACTTGTCGGTCGACAACAGCGCCTGGGGCGGGTTGTATTCCTCAGGGATCAAAAACAGGCTCTCGTCGCGAGACTTGAGGCCCAGCTTGACCCGGCTGGAGATCACCGACACCGGAATCGACAGCATCAGCGAACCGACGATTGGCACCAGCCACCACAGGAAGCTTGGGTTCAACCACACCACCAGCAATGCCCAGAAGAAACCGAGCAGGGTCTGCGGGCCGTGGCGCTTGACCGCCTCGCTCCATGGCGTGGAGTCGTCGTCACGCTGCGGCGAGTTCCAGGTCGCAGCCCAGCCGAGGAACGCGGCCAGCACGAAACGGGTGTGGAAGATCATCCGCACCGGCGCCAGCAACATGGAAAACAGCATCTCCAGGAGCATCGACAAGGTCACCTTGAACTTGCCGCCGAACTCTTTCGCGCCCTTGGCCCAGATCAGGATGATGCTCAGCAACTTAGGCAGGAACAGCAGCACGATGGTGGTGGAGAACAGCGCCACCGCCTTGTCCGGATGCCATTGAGGCCACAGCGGGTACAACTGGCGTGGGGCCATGAAGTACTGCGGCTCCATCAGCGTGTTGACCGCCAGCAAGGCCGTCGACAGCACCAGGAAGAAGAACCACAACGGCGCCGAGAGGTACGACATCACGCCGGTCAGGAACACCGCACGGTGCACCGGGTGCATGCCTTTCACCAGGAACAGGCGGAAGTTCATCAAGTTACCGTGACACCAGCGACGGTCGCGCTTGAGCTCATCCAGCAGGTTCGGCGGCAGTTCTTCATAGCTGCCCGGCAAGTCGTAGGCAATCCACACGCCCCAGCCGGCACGGCGCATCAGCGCCGCTTCAACGAAGTCGTGGGAGAGGATCGCACCGGCAAACGCGCCCTTACCTGGCAACGGCGCGAGGGCGCAGTGCTCGATAAACGGCTTCATGCGGATGATCGCGTTGTGGCCCCAGTAGTGGGATTCACCCAACTGCCAGAAGTGCAGGCCAGCGGTAAACAGCGGGCCGTACACACGGGTGGCGAACTGCTGCATGCGCGCATACAGGGTGTCCATGCCCGACGCACGTGGCGCGGTCTGGATAATCCCGGCATCCGGCGTGGCTTCCATCAGGCGCACCAGGCTGGTCAGGCATTCGCCGCTCATCACGCTGTCGGCGTCGAGGACCACCATGTACTTGTAGTCACCGCCCCAGCGACGGCAGAAGTCGTCCAGGTTGCCGCTCTTGCGTTTGACGCGACGGCGACGGCGGCGATAGAAGATCTTGCCGAAGCCACCGGCTTCGCGGCACACGTCGAGCCAGGCTTGCTGCTCGGCGATGCAGATGTCGGCCTCGTTACTGTCGCTGAGGACGAAGAAGTCGAAACGATCCAGGTCACCGGTGGCGGCTACCGACTCGAACGTCGCGCGCAGGCCGGCAAATACCCGGGGCACGTCTTCGTTGCAGATCGGCATCACCAAGGCGGTGCGGGCGTCTTTCGGAATCGGCTCGTCACCGGCACTTTTGCCGGAGATACGGTATTTATCGTGACCGGTCAGCAGTTCCAGGAAGCCCATCAGCGCGGTCCAGAAACCGGCCGAGACCCAGCAGAACAGAATCCCGAACAGCACCAGGATGCTGGTTTGCAGGGCGTAAGGCAGGACCTGGGTGGCCGTTTGCAGCAGGGTCTGGTTGCGGATCTCGTCGAAGTCGACGAAGGACCAGCCCTGGTACGGCATGATGCCTTTCATGTACCAGCCGGCGACGATCGTCTGGCCGAGCATCAGCACCAGCAGGATGTAACGACGGATCGAACCGACGGTGCGCCAGCGGGCAGCCGGCAGCACGCGCTCATCCTTCGGCGGTGCCGGTGGATTGGTGCGGCCGGTCAGGCGGCGCCAGCCACGCACCAGGATATTGGTACGCCACGGTTCAGGCACGACCTTGGTCCGACGGATCGGTGGCGTGGCCTTGAGGCAGACCCGGCCGCTGGCGTCGAGCGCCAGCATTTCGGCGTCTTGCAGCTCTTCGGCGGTGTTGAGGGTCAGCCGCGCGCCTACCGACGCTTGGGCAGCGTCGGCAGGTGCGTCGAACGTGGACGATGACAGGCGCTTGTGCAATTCACTGAAGGACTCGCAGCCCGCCAGTTCGGCACGCTGCTCATCGGTCATCGGTAGATGGGCCAGGTACTCGGCAAGAGTCTCTGGCTGGACTTGAGAATTACTCATCGGCAGGCAACTGATAGCTCCAGGTTTCGGTCAGGACTTGCTCTGTCTTGGCCGGCTCCGGTGTGGCTGGGGCAGCCGCTTCCGGCTGCTTGGCGTCCTTGTCCTTGGCGTCTTTCTTCGCCGCCTTCTCGTGTTGCTTGGCCAGGACCTTATCGGCTTTCAGCACTTGGGTCGAAACCTTCTCTGGTTCCGGCTGAACGATGTCCTGGACCAGGGCAGCACGCATTTCGGTCGGCTTGCCTGCGTCCTTGATCTTCATGCGCAGGGTCAGGCGCCAGCCTTGGGTGTGCGGGTTGTAGCGCACGCTGTTTTCAACGATTTCGGCATTGTCGCCCACGCTGACCTGGCTGCGAACTGGTGCGTCAGCTGGCAGTTTCTTCAGGGACGGGCCCTCGAAGTCCACCAGGTAAGCCACGCTGCCATCTGGCTGACGGATCAGGTTGGATTGCTTGACGTCGCCGGTGGAACGCAGGGTCTGCTTGACCCAGGCGCTTTCTGGCGAATGGAACTCGGCGTCTTTCAATGTCCAGTGCAGGCGGTAGGCAACGTCCAGCGGCTTGCCTGGCTCTGGCAGTGTTTCCGGGCTCCAGAACGCAACGATGTTGTCGTTGGTTTCATCAGCGGTCGGAATCTCTACCAGGTCGACGGAGCCCTTGCCCCAATCGCCTTCAGGCTCGATCCAGGCGCTTGGGCGCTTGTCGTAGTTGTCGTCGAGGTCTTCGTAGTGGCTGAAGTTGCGACCGCGTTGCAGCAAGCCGAACCCCCGTGGGTTTTCCACGGTGAAGTTGCTGACCGACAGGTGTTTAGGGTTGTTCAGTGGGCGCCAGATCCACTCGCCGTTGCCGGCATGGATCGACAGGCCGCTGGAATCGTGCAGCTCGCGACGGTAGTTGAGGACCTTGGACGGCTGGTTGGCGCCGAACAGGAACATGCTGGTCAGCGGAGCGATGCCCAGCTTGGTGACCTTGTCACGCAGGTACATCTGGGATTTGACGTCGACGATGGTGTCGGTGCCAGGGCGCAGGATCAGGCGATAAGCGCCGGTAGCCCGTGGCGAATCCAGCAAGGCGTAGATCACCAGTTGCTTCTCACCCGGCTTCGGACGTTCGATCCAGAATTCGGTGAAACGCGGGAATTCTTCGCCGGAAGGCAAGGCAGTGTCGATCGCCATGCCACGGGCAGACAGGCCGTAGACCTGGTCTTTACCCACAACGCGGAAATAGCTCGCGCCGAGCATGGTCATGATTTCGTCTTGCTTGTCGCCCTTGTTGATCGGGTACAGCACACGGAAACCGGCATAACCCAGTTGCTCGGTGGATTTGGGATCAAACTTGACGTCGCCGAAATCGAAACGAGACGGGTCGTACTTGATTTCCTGGACGCTGTCGGCGGTGACTTCGTTGATTTTCACCGGGGTGTCGAAGTGCATGCCCTGGTGATAGAAGGACAGCTTGAACGGGGTGTTCTGATCGGCCCACTCGGCTTTTTCATTGCGGAAACGAATTTTCTGGTAATCAGCGAATTTCATTTCGCGGAATTCGTTCGGCAAATTGCTGCGCGGAGCTTCGTATTTCTGCCCGGCCAGCTCTTTTGCCTTGGCCGACACATCATCCAGACTGAATGCCCACAGTTGACCCGCGCCGAACAGGCAAAACAGGGCAGAGCCCGTTACCAGTGCGTTTCGTAACCGTTTGGCAGACAATTTTGGTGCATTACAGGGACTAACAATCACGAGCAACCCTCGCCGAAAACAGATCAAAAAACCAACGGCCAGCTATCTATATGCCAGGTTGGCGAGCATTGTTCCGACTCCCATGGGGCTAAATGATTCCCCACTAGCGATCGGACAAGTCTCTACCTAAGTCAAAAATGGACCAATTAACGCTGATCCCCGTAGCGCGCGATTATCTAGTAGCCCGCGTGACAACGCATCAGGGTCAGCGAAGTATTTGTAGCGAAAAACCGGTTTTTTGGGCATTACAAGTCGTTTTCAGTACATTCACGTCTGTAACAGGAAGGTGACCGGCCCGTCATTGACCAAATGCACCTGCATATCCGCGCCAAAACGCCCTGCCGCTACCGTGCCATGCAATTGTTGCGCTTGTAACAACAAGTAGTCGAAAAGGGCCTCGCCCAACGCCGGCGGTGCCGCCGTGGAGAAGCTGGGACGCAAGCCGCTCTTGGTGTCTGCCGCCAGGGTGAACTGCGACACCAGCAGCAAACCGCCGCCAATGTCTTTCAAAGACAAGTTCATCTTGCCCTCGTCGTCGCTGAACACCCGATAGTTAAGCAGCTTATGCAGCAGCTTGTCGGCGCAAGCCTGGGTATCTGAAGGCTCGACGGCCACCAGCACCAGCAAACCCTGGTCTATCGCACCCACCACCTGCCCTTCTACCTCGACCCGGGCGCCGCGCACCCGCTGTAAAAGCCCCTTCATGCTTCTTCAGGCGGCAGATCAAGCAGACGCCGTGCCATTTCACTCGCCGCACGTACCAACGCATCGGTGATTCCGGGTTCGGACGCCGCATGGCCGGCCTCGCGGATGATCTGCAGTTCGCTGTTGGGCCAGGCTTGATGCAGCTCCCAGGCGTTATCCAGCGGGCAGATCATATCGTAGCGGCCATGCACGATTACGCCAGGCAGATGGGCGATCTTGTGCATGTCGCGAATCAGCTGGTCGGGCTCAAGGAATGAGTTGTTGGTGAAGTAATGGCATTCGATACGGGCAATCGACAGGGCGCGCTGGGGCTCGGAGAAACGCTCGATCAATTGCGGGTTCGGGCACAGGCCCAACATGCGGCCTTCCCACGTGGACCAGGCCTTGGCGGCGTGCATCTGGGCGATCTGGTCGTTGCCAGTCAGGCGCTTGTGGTAGGCGCTGAGCAGGTCGTGACGCTCCTCCGCCGGGATGGGCGCCAGGTAGTCCTGCCAGTAATCCGGGAACAGGCGGCTGGCACCGGCCTGGTAGAACCATTGGATGTCCTGGGGGCGGGCCAGGAAAATACCCCGGACGATCAAGCCATGCACGCGCTCCGGGTGGGTTTGCGCGTAGGCCAGGGCCAGGGTCGAACCCCAGGAACCGCCGAACAACACCCACTTCTCGATGCCCAGGTGTTCGCGGATCCGCTCAAGGTCGGCCACCAGGTCCCAGGTGGTGTTGTTTTCCAGGCTGGCCCGTGGGGTGGAGCGCCCGCAGCCACGCTGATCAAAAGTAACAATTCGGTACAGATTGGGATCGAAATAGCAGCGGCTATTGGCGTCACACCCGGCGCCGGGGCCGCCATGGATGAACACAACGGGCAAGCCTTCCGGGGAACCGCTTTCGTCGACGTACAGGACGTGGGTTTCATCGACGGCCAGATCGTGCCGGGCGTAGGGTTTGATCTGCGGGTACAAAGTCTGCATTGCGCGCTCCGTAAGGGGTCGAGTTCATCCCTGGGGGGACGTCTATTATTTTGCCGTCTGGCATCATAAACCCGAATTGTGCAATGAGCATGCCCTTGCGGACTTAGAGCTGTGTCAGCAAAACACCACGCAGATAATCCAGCAGATAAACGTAGAGCCTATCGACCTCCGCCACCTGGCCCCGGGCCCGTAGACAGCCGTGGATCAGGCCTTTGCCGGGATACAGCGTGGCAGCCACCCCGGCAGCCTGGAGGCGCTCGGCGTAGAGCATGCCGTCGTCCCGCAATGGGTCGAACTGGGCGACCGCGATCAGCGCCGGTGGCAACCCGCTGAAATTCACCGCCAGCAATGGCATGGCGTAGGGTGATGGCTTGCCCGGCCCACGCAGGTAAAGGGCGAGATAGCACTCGGTGTCGGCGGTACTGAGCAGCGGCGCGTCGACGCAGTCGCGGCGGGACGGCAGGTCAGCGGGGCCGCCCAGGCCCGGATAGATCAGGATTTGCGCCAAGGGCTGCGGTTGACGCTCATCCCGCAGGCCCAGGCACAAGGCGGCCGCCAGGTTCCCGCCAGCGCTGTCACCGGCCACCACCAGGCGTTGCAGGTTAACGGGGCAAGGCGCTTGACCCGCCTGAATCGCCTGCCAGACCGCTCGACAATCCTCAAAGGCCGCCGGAAACGGGTGTTCGGGTGCCAGGCGGTAATCGATGGCGATGACCAGCACCTGCAGTGAGCCAGCCAGCTCAGCACAAATGAAGTCATGGGAATCCAGGCCGCCGACCACCCAGCCGCCACCGTGCATATAAAGGATGCATGGCCAGCCGCCATCAGGGGTTGGCGTCGATGGTTGATAAACGCGTACGCCCACGCCACTCAGGGAAACGTCTGACACCTGTAACCCTTCGGGCCGCGCCGGGGTGAACGCCTGGCACATGCGGTCATAGCCCCGGCGCAATCCGGCCAGCGACGTGTCGGCGCTGGTGAAGGATTCGGTTTTTTCGACGAAGGCGCACATCTGCGGGGAAATCGGGTAATGGGACATCAAAGGATCGTCCTGATGATAAAGATTTAACAGCCGCCACAAATCCCATGTGGGAGCGGGCTTGCTCGCGAATGCGGTGGGTCAGTCAATACATGTGTGGCTGATCCACCGCATTCGCGAGCAAGCCCGCTCCCACATTTTGATCTTCATTTGCTCAGGGTTTGAGGCTGGCCTGCACCGCCGCTACACCGTCCTTGCCATCCAGCGTCGTCACACCCGCCAGCCAGCGCTGCAAATCCTCAGGGTTGTCGCGCAACCATTGCTTGGCCACATCCTGCGGTGTCTTGCGGTCCATGATTGGCACCATCAACTGGCTTTCCTGGGCCGCAGTGTAGGTCAGGTTTTCCAGCAGGCGGGTCACGTTGGGGCAACGCTCGGCGTAATCCGGTGCCGTCACCGTGGAGACCGTGGCCATGCCTTCGTTGGCGCCGAACACATCTTCACTGCCGGTCAGGTAAGCCATTTTCATGTTGATGTTCATCGGGTGTGGGGTCCAGCCGACAAACACCACGAACTCCTTGCGGTTCACCGCCCGCTGCACCGCGGCCAGCATGCCTGCCTCGCCGGACGCCACCAGCTTGAAGCCGCCAAGGCCAAAGCGATTGTCATCGATCATTTTCTGGATATCGGTATTGGCGCCGCTGCCCGGCTCGATGCCATAGATCTTGCCGCCCAGCTTGTCCTTGAAGCGGGCAATGTCGGCAAAGGTTTTCAAGCCGGCGTCGGCAACGTACTGCGGCACCGCAAGCGTCGCTTGAGCGTCGGACAGGCTCGGCTTGTCGAACACCTTGACCTGCTTGGCCGCGAGGAATGGCGCGATGTTGTTGTCCATCGCCGGCTTCCAGTAGCCGAGGAAGATATCCAGGCGTTTGTCGCGGATGCCGGCAAAGATGATTTGCTGCACGGCGCTGGTTTGCTTGCTGTCATAACCCAGGCCATTGAGCAGCACATCGGCCATGCCGCTGGTGGCGATCACGTCAGTCCAGCTGACCACGCCCATGCGCACGACCTTGCACGAGGCCGGGTCGGCGGCCATCGCATTGGCGCTCAGGAGTGCGGCGCCGGTGAGAATCAACAGACAACGGTTGAACAGTCTTTTCATCGATGCGGTCTCACTCGGCAGTTTTTATTGTGGGAGTGGCGTCTGACGCGCCGTGCCCAACACCTTACCCAGCGAGACCTCGATCAAAGCGACCTGTGGCGACAGGGATTTGCACACAGACGACTTGAGAGGTGAGTGGCTGTGAAGCCCTCTTCGCGAGCAAGCCCGCTCCCACATTTGATTGCATTTCGACTGCAGAAACTCGGTCGAATGTGGGAGCGGGCTTGCTCGCGAAGAGGGCTATCTCAGCAGCGACGCCAATCAGGAGTAATGCCGCTTGCCCCACGCCAGGAACCCTTCCAGCAGTTCCTTCAACACCACTCGCGTCGGCTCGGCCAAGTCGGCGCGATAACGAAACGGCTCAAACTCTTCCATGTACGTGCACTGCCCCAACTCCAACTGCACGGCGTGGATGTTCTCGGCCGGGTTGCCATAGTGTCGAGTGATATGGCCGCCCTTGAATCGCCCGTTGAGCACATGGCTGTACTGCGGGTGACCGGCGCAAATGGCTTCCAATTGGCTGGCCAGTTGCGGATCGCAGGCCGCACCGTTGAAGGTGCCAAGGTTGAAGTCCGGCAGCTTGCCTTCGAACAGGTGCGGGATCACCGAGCGAATCGAGTGCGCATCAAACAGCAGTGCATAGCCGAACTCGGCCTTGAGCCGGGCCAGCTCGTCCTGCAGGGTGCGGTGATACGGCGTCCACACCTGCTCCAGGTACGTGGCGCGCTCGGCCTTGGAAGGCTCCAGGCCTTCGCGGAACAGTGGCACACCGTCGAACAGCGTCGCCGGGTACAGGCCGGTGGTGGCGCCGGCGTACAGCGGTTTGTCGTCGGAGGGCCGATTCAGGTCGATGACAAAACGCGAATACTCCGCCGCCAGGGTGCTGGCGCCCAGTTCTTCGGCGAAGTCATACAGCGTGGGAATGTGCCAGTCGGTGTCCGGCAGGCTTTGCGCCTCGGGGATCAGCCCGGCTTGCACCGCCGGCGTCAGCCGCAGGCCCGCGTGGGGCATGCTGATCAGCAGCGGCACACGGCCTTGTTTGAAGTTCAGAACCTTATCCACAGCAGTACTCCTTAAACGGTGACATCGACGCCGTGGCGCACGACGCGTTTATCCAGCTCGCCGCCCAGCCAGTAGGCCAGGTCGGCGGGGCGATCAATCTGCCAGGCGACAAAATCCGCGACCTTGCCCACCTCCAGCGAGCCGTGGCTGTCCCCCAGACCCAAAGCGGTAGCCGCATGTTGCGTGGCGCCGGCCAGGGCTTCTTCCGGAGTCATGCGGAACAGCGTGCAGGCCATGTTCAGCATCAAGCGCACCGACAATGCCGGCGAGGTGCCCGGGTTGAGGTCGCTGGCGATGGCGATCTTCACACCGTGCTTGCGCAGGGCGTCCATCGGCGGCAACTGGGTTTCCCGCAGGAAATAGAACGCCCCCGGCAGCAACACCGCGACGGTGCCGGAAGCGGCCATGGCGATGGCGTCTTCCTCGGTCATGAATTCCAGGTGGTCCGCCGACAGTGCCTGATAACGCGCCGCCAGGCTGGAACCGTGCAGGGACGACAACTGCTCGGCGTGCAGCTTCACCGGCAAGCCGAGCTGGTGGGCAGCGATGAACACGCGCTCTACCTGCTCCGGCGAGAACGCCAGGTATTCACAGAAGGCGTCGACTGCATCCACCAGGCCTTCCGCTGCCAGCGCCGGCAGCATCTCGGCGCAGATGTGCTCGATGTAAGCATCGGCACGGTCCACGTACTCCGGCGGCAACGCGTGGGCTGCCAGGCAGGTGCTGCGTACGCTCACCGGCAGCTCGGCGCCGAGGCGACGAATCACCCGCAGAATCTTGCGCTCGCTGGCCAGGTCCAGGCCGTAGCCGGACTTGATCTCGACGGTAGTTACACCGTCCCGCAGCAAACTGCGCAGACGCTTGCGGCTGCTTTCGAAGAGCTCATCTTCGGTCGCCGCCCGGGTGGCGCGCACGGTGCTGGCAATACCGCCACCGGCCGCTGCGATTTCGGCGTAGCTCACGCCTTGCAGGCGCTGCTCGAACTCGCCGCTGCGATTGCCGCCGAACACCGTATGGGTGTGGCAGTCGATCAGACCCGGCGTGACCCACGCCCCTTGCAGGTCATGGGTGGTCGCGTAGTCCGCCTTCGGCAGTTCGGCACGCGGACCGATCCACTCGATGAGCGTGCCCGAGGTCACGATGGCGGCATCCTCGATGATCGAGTATTTGCCCTGGGCCATGGTTGCGACGTGGCAGTGTTGCCAAAGCGTTTTCATCAACGCCTCCGTTGGGTTATCGATGAGACAAAGCCGGGTCGTAATGAACCTTGGCTGTTTGCCCGGCGGCGGGTTTGACCCACAGCAGATAGGCAACGATCAGCAAGACGATCCATACGGCACCGACCATAAGGGCAGCCTGGGTGTCCGGGAAGTAACCCAGCACGCCGAAGATAAACAGCATGAACACGATGGCGGCCGCTGGCGCGTAGGGCCAGAACGGCACCGGGAATTTCAGTTCGGCAATCTGTTCCTTGGTCATCGAGCGACGCATGGCGACCTGGGTAACCAGGATCATCAGCCACACCCACACCGTGGCGAAGGTCGCAATCGAGGCGATCACCAGGAACACGTTTTCCGGGATCAGGTAGTTGAGCACCACACCGCCGAGCAAGGCGGCGCCCATCACCACCACGGTCATCCATGGCACGCCCTGGCTCGACAGTTGGGCAAAGCCTTTGGGCGCCTGCCCTTGCTGGGCCAGGCCGTACATCATGCGGCCAGCACCGAAGATGTCGCTGTTGATGGCCGAGACGGCGGCTGAGATCACCACGATGTTGAGGATGGTCGCCGCCGAGCCTATCCCCAGGTTGCTGAAGATCTGCACGAACGGGCTGCCCTGGCTGCCGATCTGCGGCCACGGGTAAATCGCCATCAGCACAAACAACGTCAGTACGTAGAACAGCAGGATGCGCAGTGGCACCGCGTTGATCGCCTTGGGGATCACCCGTTGCGGGTCCTTGGCTTCGCCGGCGGTGATGCCGATGATTTCGATGCCACCAAAGGCAAACATCACCACCGCGAAGGACGCAATCAAGCCGCCCACGCCGTTAGGCATGAAGCCGCCATGGGCCCACAGGTTGCTCAGGCCGGTGGCCGGCGCTTCGCCCGCCGAGTGAATGCCGAACAGCATGATGCCGAAGCCGCCGAGGATCATCGCGACGATGGCGCCGACCTTGAGCAGTGACAGCCAGAACTCCATTTCGCCAAAGACTTTGACGTTGCACAGGTTCAGGCCGCCGATCAGCAACACGATGCCCAGCACCCAGACCCAGCGCGCGACTTCGGGAAACCAGAAGCCCATGTAGATGCCGAACGCCGTGACGTCGGCGAGGCAGACGATGATCATTTCAAAGGCGTAGGTCCAGCCGAGGATAAAGCCGGCCATTGGGCCCAGGTAGGTGCTGGCGTACTGGCCGAAGGAGCCGGACACCGGGTTGTGCACGGCCATTTCACCGAGGGCGCGCATCACCATGAAGACGGCGGCGCCACCGATCAGGTAGGCCAGGAGTACGGCAGGACCGGCCATCTGGATGGCGGAGGCAGAGCCGTAGAACAACCCGGTGCCGATGGCGGAACCGAGTGCCATGAAGCGAATATGTCGGGCGGAGAGCCCGCGTTTTAAAGTTTTTTCTTGCTGGTGCATTTCTCGTCCTTAATTATTTTTATCCTGAGAAAATTCGAAGCGGTGTGGAAAAGCTTTTTGTGGCGAGGGAGCTCGCTCCCGCTCGGGTGCGCAGCGCCCGCAAGTTTTTGGGGCCGCTACGCAGCCCAGCGGGAGCAAGCTCCCTCGCCACAAAGAGGGGTTCGATGGCCTTAGAGGCTCGGCAGCAACTTCGCCGGCACCAGCTCATTCAGGCAACGCGTCGCCAACAATTCACTGGCGGCGTTGATGTCCGGCGCAAAGAACCGGTCCTTCTCATAAAACGCCACTTTGCTGCGCAGGATCCCGCGAGCTTTTTCCAGTGCCGGCGAGGTTTTCAAGCCATTGCGCAGGTCCAGGCCCTGACACGCCGCCAACCATTCCACCGCCAATACACCGCGGGTGTTTTCGGCCATTTCCCACAGGCGTTTGCCCGCAGCCGGCGCCATGGATACGTGGTCTTCCTGGTTGGCCGACGTCGGCAGGCTGTCGACGCTATGGGGATGGGCCAGCGCCTTGTTCTCGCTGGCCAATGCCGCCGCAGTCACCTGGGCAATCATGAAGCCGGAGTTCACACCGCCGTTGCCCACCAGGAATGGCGGCAGTTGCGACATGTGCTTGTCCATCATCAACGAGATACGACGCTCGCTCAGGGAGCCGATTTCCGCGATGGCCAACGCCATGTTGTCAGCGGCCATGGCCACCGGTTCAGCGTGGAAGTTGCCGCCGGAAATCACGTCACCTTCAGCCGCAAACACCAACGGGTTATCCGACACGGCGTTGGCTTCCACCACCAGCACTTCGGCCGCCTGGCGGAACTGGGTCAGGCAGGCGCCCATGACTTGCGGCTGGCAACGCAGGGAGTACGGGTCCTGGACCTTGTCGCAGTTCTCGTGGGACTGGGACACTTCGCTGCTTTCACCCAACAGGGCGCGATACGCGGCGGCAGCGTCGATCTGGCCGCGCTGGCCACGGGCGGCGTGAATGCGTGCGTCGAACGGCGAGCGCGAACCCAGTACGGCTTCCACCGTCAGGGCGCCACAGGCCAATGCACCGGCGAACAGGTCTTCGCCTTCGAACAGGCCGCGCAGGGCATAAGCGGTAGACACCTGAGTGCCGTTGAGCAGGGCCAAGCCTTCTTTGGCGGCCAGGGTCAGCGGCGTCAGGCCGGCAACTTTCAGCGCCTCGGTGGCTTCCAGCCATTCGCCTTTGTAACGGGCCTTGCCTTCGCCCAGCAGCACCAGCGACATGTGGGCCAACGGCGCCAAATCACCGGAGGCACCCACCGAACCTTTCAACGGAATGTGCGGGTACACCTCGGCGTTGATCAGGGCGATCAGCGCGTCGATGACCTGCCGGCGAATCCCGGAAAAACCACGGCTCAGGCTGTTGACCTTGAGCACCATGACCAGCCGCACCAGCGCATCGCTGATGGGCTCACCCACGCCAGCGGCGTGGGACAGCACCAGGGAACGCTGGAGGTTTTCCAGGTCTTCGCTGGCGATGCGGGTCGAGGCCAGCAAGCCGAAACCGGTGTTGATGCCGTAGGCGGTGCGGTTCTCGGCGAGAATCTGCTCCACACAGGCGACACTGGCTTCGATCTGGGCCGAGGCGCTGTCATCCAGGCTGAGGGTTACCGGCTGCTGGTAGATGGCCCGCAGTTGGGCAAGGCTCAGTTGGCCTGGAATCAGATTTAGCGCAGTCACATTCATACTCCTTTTGAATTAGGTTTCAGTGCAAATTCGGTAAAACACGGTTCAACAAATCGGAGGTCTTGAGCAACGCGGCGGTGGCTGCGATGTCCGGCGCCAGCCAGCGGTCCTGGTCGTAGGCTGGGACGTGTTCACGCAGCAAACGCCAGGCGGCGTCGGTGCCGGCGCCGAAGCGTTGCTCCTGGAGAAACTCGAACGCCTGGGCTCCCAGCAGGTACTCGATGGCGAGGATCTGGGTGACGTTTTCCAGCACCGAATACAGCTTCAGCGCGGCGTTGGTGCCCATGCTCAGGTGGTCTTCCTGCAAGCCCGAAGTGACGAAATTGTCGAGCACCGCCGGTTGCGCCAACTGGCGGTTTTGCCCGCACAGCGAGGCCGCGACGTACTGCACGATCATCATCCCGGAGTTGACCCCGGGGTTGCTCACCAGGAACGCCGGCAAGCCACTCACGTGCGGGTTGATCAGGCGGTCCAGGCGGCGCTCGGCGATGGAGCCGATTTCCGCCATGGCGATGGCCAACATGTCTGACGCCAGGGCCACGGACTGCCCGTGGGGGTTGGCCTGGGACACCACGCGGTAGTTGTCCGGGGTGCCGAGCACCAGCGGGTTATCAGTGGCGCCGTTGAGCTCGGTTTCGATCTGGCGGGTAGCGTGTTCCAGTTGGTCACGGGCGGCGCCGTGCACCTGGGGAATCGAACGGATGCTCAGGGCGTCCTGGGTACGAATGCCTTTGCTGCTGGCGATCACTTCACTGCCGTCCAGCAACGCCCGCAGGTTGATGCCCACTTGCTGCATGCCCGGGTGCGGCTTGAGGGCAATGATTTCTTCGTCGAAGGCGTCGATCTGGCCGCGCTGGGCTTCGAAACTCATGGCACCGATTACGTCGGCCCATTGCAGCAGGCGGTGCGCATCGGCCAGGGCCAGGCAGCTGAGGCCGGTCATGCACGGCGTGCCGTTGACCAGGCACAGCCCGTCCTTGGCACCGAGCACCACCGGCTGCAAACCTTCTTCGGTCAGCGCCTGGTGCGCCGGAACGACACGGCCCCGATAGCTGACATCGCCGACGCCGAGCAAGGCGACGCCAATATGCGCCATGTGGGTCAGGTAACCCACCGAGCCCTGGGACGGCACTTGCGGCGTGATGCCATGGTTGAGCAGCCCCAGCAGCGAATGCACCACCTGCGGATGCAGGCCGGATTTGCCGTGGCTGTAGTTGATGATCGCCGCGCAAATGATCGCGCGGGTTTGCTCCACACTCAGTGGCGCGCCGACGCCGCAGGCATGGCTGAGCAAGGTGTTGCGCGACAGCCGGCTCAGTTGTTCGTCCTTGAGGGACACATTGCACAAGGCGCCCAGGCCGGTGTTGATACCGTAGGCGCGCTCGCCGCTGCTGACGATGCGCTGGACGATGGCCTGGGCATTGTCGATGCGCGCCCAGGCGTGGCCCGAGAGTTCGAGGATCGCACCGTGGCGGGCCACGGCGACCACGTCCTGCCAACGCATCGGGGCGTCGGCGATGATGATTTTTTCAGCCTGGGACATCTTTGTACCTTCTTCAATTCTTGTGCAGCCTTACCGGCCTCTTCGCGAGCAAGCCCGCTCCCACATTTGAAATGCATTCCCCTGTGGGAGCGGGCTTGCTCGCGAAGAGGCCAGCCGGCTCACCACAAGATCCGGATCAGACCACCGCAGCCCGCCGCTGAACAAACCGGTCCACATATTCATCCGCCGGCGAGTGCAGGATTTCCCGGGGCGTGCCGACCTGGATCAGCTTGCCGTCCTTGAGGATCGCAATGCGGTTGCCGATGCGCACGGCCTCGTCGAGGTCGTGGGTGATAAAGACGATGGTCTTGTGCAGGGTCTTTTGCAGCTCCAGCAACTGGTCCTGCATCTCGGCGCGGATCAGCGGGTCGAGGGCGCTGAACGCTTCGTCCATCAGGATGATGTCGGTGTCGGCCGCCAGGGCGCGAGCCAGGCCCACCCGTTGGCGCATGCCGCCGGACAGCTGGTGCGGGTATTTGTTTTCGTAGCCTTTGAGGCCCACGGTTTCGATCCAGTGCAGCGCACGCTCGGTGCACACTTGCTTGGTTTCGCCGCGCACTTTCAGGCCGTAGGCGACGTTGTCCACCACGCTCTTGTGGGGCAGCAGGCCGAAGCTTTGGAACACCATGCTGATCTTGTGCCGGCGGAATTGGCGCAGGGCTTCCATATCGAGTTGCAGGATGTCTTCGCCGTCCACCAGGATCGCGCCGCTGGTGGGGTCGATCAGGCGGTTGAAGTGGCGCACCAGGGTCGACTTGCCGGAACCCGACAGGCCCATGATCACGAAGATCTCGCCGGTGCCGATGCTCAGGGACAGGTCGTTCACACCCACCACGCAACCAGTCTCGGCCAGCACCTGGTCCTTGGTCTTGCCCTGGCCAACCAGCGCCAGCGCTTCCTTGGAACGATTGCCGAAGATCTTGAATACGTTTTTGACTTCAATCTTGCTGACGGTAGTCATTTGCTCGCCTCATGCCGTGGACGACCATAGGCCTGGGTAATGCGGTCGATGACCACTGCGAGAATCACGATCGCCAGACCGGCTTCAAGGCCACGTCCGACGTTAAGCGTCTGGATACCGACCAACACATCTTCACCCAGGCCACGGGCACCGATCATCGAGGCGATGACCACCATCGACAGGGCCATCATGGTGGTCTGGTTGATCCCGGCCATGATGCTCGGCAAGGCCAGCGGCAGTTGCACGCCGAACAGTTGCTGCCAGCGGTTGGCACCGAAGGCGTTGATCGCTTCCATGACTTCGCCGTCTACCTGGCGAATGCCCAGGTCGGTCAGGCGAATCAGTGGAGGAGCGGCATAGATCACCGTGGCGAAAATCGCCGGGACCTTGCCCAGGCCGAACAGCATCAGCACCGGGATCAGGTACACGAAGCTGGGCATGGTTTGCATAATGTCCAGCAGCGGCATCAACACCGAACGCAGGCGGTTGCTACGGGCCGACAGTATCCCCAGGGGAATGCCGATCAGCACCGAAATCACCGTGGCCACCATCATCAGCGCCAGGGTTTGCATCAGCTTGTCCCACAGGCCAACGGCGCCCACCAGGAACAGCAAACCGACAATCACCGCTGTAGTGACGACCTTGCGCGTGGCGTGCCAGGCGATGCCGCCGACAATTGCCAGCATCAGCCACCAGGGTGCTGCGCGCAGCACACCTTCAAGATTGACGATGGCCCACAACAGGGTATCGGAGATGTGCCGGAACACATCGCCGTAGTTGGTCACCAGCGAGTCAACCCAACTGTTGACCCAATCGGCGATGGAAAACGTAAAACTCTCAGGAAACATAGTGTGCTCTCGATCCAGTGGGTTGTGGCCGGGCGTCCGGTTGCCTGCGAGGGCAACCGGAAACGCTCAACCTACAAGGCCGCGTCGATTTTCTTGGCTGCGTCGTCGCTCACCCATGCGTGCCAGACTTCAGGATGTTCCTTGAGGAAAATTTTCGCCAGTTTTGGTGATTCGATTCGTTCTTTGGCCATGCGGCCCAGGTTCTGGTTCAGCAGATCGATGGGCAGGTTGACCTTTTCCAGCACGGCCACCAATTCCGGGGCTTGCTCGTGGAAGGTCTTGGACAGACCGACCTTGATGCTCACACTTTTATCCACACCGGGCTTTTCTTCCAGCTTCACCAGGTCGACCTGGCCCATCAACGGGGTGGGCGACCAGTAGTAGAACAGGATCGGCTCGCCACGCTTGTAGCTCGACAACACCGCCGCATCCAGCGCCGGGCCGGTGCCTGGGCGGAAGTTGGTGTAGGTGCTTTCCAGGCCATAGCTTTTCAGCATTTCGCTGTTGTCCAGCTCACAGGTCCAGCCGGCCGGGCAGTTGTAGAAACGTCCCTTGGACGGCTCTTCCTGGTCCTTGAACACCGCGGCGTATTTGGCCAGGTCGGCGATGTTTTTCAGGTCCGGCGCCTTGGGTTCCAGCTTGCGCTTGGCGTCGCCTTCGATCACGTAGCGCGGCACGTACCAACCTTCGACAGCGCCCACCACCGGAGCACCGACACCCACGACTTTGCCGGCCTTCTCGGCCTTGTTCCAGACTTCGCTGCGGCCTACCCACTCCTCGGCGAACACCTGGATGTCATTGCTGCTCAGGGCGTTTTCCATGGTGATGGAGTTACCCGGCAGGCTGTCGGTTTTGCAGTCATAGCCTTTTTCCAGCACGGTTTGCAGGATGTCGGTCAGCAACATGCCGCTTTCCCAGTTCAAACCGGCAAATTTCACCGGCTTGCCGGACTCGCACCAACCTGCCGCCTGGGCGCCGGCAGTGGCCAGCAAGCCAGCAGAGAACAACGTGGTCAGCAGGGTCTTATGCATTTTCATTGTGTGACGCTCCCAATCATGAAATGGATTACGGCAGTCAAAAGGCGTCCTGCCTTGTCCACGTCCCATCAGGCCTGTGCAGCCAGCCCGTTTGTCGTTGGTACAGCGCCCTGCTCTACCGGCAGGATCAAACGCTCAGGCGTCGGGCTGTGCCATTTTCTGGCAGCCCAGTAGTACAGCGCAGCCGGCACCACCAGGCCGATGATCCAGGAGATATCGGTATCACCGAGGCTGGCGACCAGTGGCCCGGTGTAGAAATGCGTGGAGATGAATGGCATCTGAATCAGCACGCCAAACACGTAGATGCTGATGCCCATCAGGTTCCAGCGACCGTAGCGGCCGTCGGGATTGGACAGCGCCGGAATGTCGTAGCGTTCTTTGGTGATGCAGTAGAAATCCACCAGGTTGATCGCGCTCCACGGCGTGAAAAACGCCAGCAGGAACAGGATGAACGCGGAGAAATCCTTGAGGAACGAGTCCTTGCCCAGCAACGCCAGCGCAGCGGCAAGCGACACCATGACGAAGATGTACAACAGCCGCGTGCCACTGCCGATATGTCGGTTGCCACGGAAGCCGCTGATGATCGTCGCGATGGACATAAAGCTGCCGTAGGCATTCAGGGTGGTCACGGTGACCTTGCCGAAGGCGATGCTGAAATACAGCAGCGCCGCGACGATCCCGGTGCCGCCCAGGCCGACGATAAACGACACTTCATGGTGAGCGAATTGCGAACCGGCCAGGGCCGCCGCAAACACCCCAAACACCATCGAAGCCTGCGCGCCGATCACTGAACCCAGGCCCACGGCCCAGAAGGTTTTCGACGCTTGCGTGCTGCGCGGCAAATAGCGCGAGTAGTCCGCCACATAAGGGCCGAACGCAATCTGCCAGGACGCCGACAGGGAAATCGCCAGCAGGAAACTGCTGAGGGAAAAATGCTTGTTGCCCAGCAACGCACCGATGTCGTTACCGACCAGCAGCTTGTAGAACAGGTATACGAAGGCAACCACACCCAGCACGCTGGCGATGCGACCGATACCGTGGATCACCCGGTAGCCGAAGATCGTGAACACCATGATCAGCCCGGCGAACAACACGATGCCGACCCAGTCTTCGACGTGGAGCAACTGCGCCACCGCCTGCCCCGCCAGCAATGAGCCGCTGGCGGAAAATCCGATGTACATCAGGCACACCAGCACCAGCGGGATCACCGCGCCATATACGCCAAACTGCACGCGGCTGGAGATCATTTGTGGCAAGCCCAATTGCGGGCCCTGGGCTGCGTGCAGCGCCATGACGCCGCCACCCAGCAGTTGACCGATCAACAGACCGATCAACGACCAGAACACATCACCGCCCAACACCACGGCCAGGGCCCCGGTGACAATCGCGGTGATTTGCAGGTTGGCACCCAACCACAGGGTGAACTGACTCAATAGACGGCCGTGTCTTTCCGCTTCCGGGATGTAGTCGATCGAACGCCTTTCGATCAACGGGGTGGTGCTTGCACGAGCGTCTGTTACAGCCATTGTTGTTCAACCTCTGATGGATTGTTTTTGGGTGAAACGCAGATCAAATGTGGGAGCGGGCTTGCTCGCGAAAGCGATGGGTCAGCTAACGACTTCGGTGACTGATACACCGCATTCGCGAGCAAGCCCGCTCCCACATTAGTTATTTGATCATCGGGAGATTGAGGCCCTGCTCTTTGGCGCAATCGATGGCGATCTGGTAACCCGCATCGGCATGACGCATCACGCCGGTGGCCGGGTCGTTGTGCAGTACGCGGGCGATGCGCTCGGCCGCTTCGTCGGTACCGTCGCAGACGATCACCATGCCGGAGTGCTGGGAGAAGCCCATGCCGACGCCGCCGCCGTGGTGCAGCGAAACCCAGGTCGCGCCGCTGGCGGTGTTGAGCAAGGCGTTGAGCAGTGGCCAGTCGGACACGGCATCGGAACCGTCCTGCATCGATTCGGTTTCACGGTTGGGGCTGGCCACCGAGCCGGAGTCCAGGTGGTCGCGGCCAATCACGACCGGCGCCGACAGCTCGCCGCTGCGCACCATTTCGTTGAATGCCAGGCCGAGCTTGGCGCGCTGGCCCAGGCCAACCCAGCAGATACGTGCCGGCAAGCCCTGGAAGCTGATGCGCTCGCGGGCCATGTCCAGCCAGTTGTGCAAGTGGGCGTCGTCCGGGATCAGCTCTTTGACTTTGGCGTCGGTCTTGTAGATGTCTTGCGGGTCGCCCGACAGCGCAGCCCAGCGGAACGGACCGATACCACGGCAGAACAGCGGGCGGATGTAGGCCGGTACGAAACCCGGGAAGTCGAAGGCGTTTTCCACGCCCTCTTCTTGCGCCATCTGGCGGATGTTGTTGCCGTAGTCGAAGGTCGGGATGCCTTGCTTCTGGAACTCGAGCATGGCTTTGACGTGCACGGCCATGGATTGCTTGGCGGCCTTGATCACCTCGGCCGGTTCGGTCTTGGCGCGGGCGCGGTATTCGTCCCAGGTCCAGCCGGCGGGCAGGTAACCGTTGAGCGGGTCGTGGGCGCTGGTCTGGTCGGTGACCATGTCCGGGCGCACGCCGCGCTTGACCAGTTCCGGCAGGATTTCCGCCGCGTTGCCCAGCAGGGCGATGGAGATCGCGCGGCCTTCCTTGGTGTATTTCTCGATGCGCGCCAGGGCGTCGTCGAGGTCGGTGGCTTGCTCGTCAACGTAGCGGCTGCTCAGGCGGAAATCGATGCTGACCTGCTGGCATTCGATGTTCAGCGAGCACGCACCGGCGAGCGTCGCGGCCAGCGGCTGGGCGCCGCCCATGCCGCCGAGGCCGGCGGTCAGGACCCAACGGCCCTTGAGGTCATCGTTGTAATGTTGGCGGCCGGCTTCGACGAAGGTTTCGTAGGTGCCCTGCACGATGCCCTGGCTGCCGATGTAGATCCAGCTGCCGGCGGTCATCTGGCCGTACATGGCCAGGCCTTTGGCGTCGAGTTCGTTGAAGTGTTCCCAACTGGCCCAGTGCGGCACCAGGTTGGAGTTGGCAATCAGTACGCGCGGGGCATTGCTGTGGGTCTTGAATACGCCGACGGGTTTGCCGGATTGCACCAGCAGGGTTTCGTCGTCGTTGAGGTTGGTCAGGCTTTCGACGATCTGGTCGTAGCATTCCCAGTTTCGCGCGGCCCGGCCGATGCCGCCGTACACCACCAGCTCTTTCGGGTTCTCGGCCACCTGTGGGTCGAGGTTGTTCATCAGCATGCGCAGCGGTGCTTCAGTCAGCCAGCTTTTGGCGGTGAGCGTGTTGCCACGGGCAGCGCGGATTTCAACGTCACGGTACTTGGTAGGCTTGGTCACAAAAAATTCCTCAACGATCAATGCGCGAACATGATTGGTGCGAAGAGGATGTTCATGGACTCTTACGCACACATCTTTACTTGTACATACAAGCATATGCAATCAGGCGGCCAACTTGGCTGAGGTCCGTTACAGATTTTTTGCGAACGGGAGCGCAAGCCTTTAAGAACAAGGCTTCGCAGCTTGATGAATTTTCTTGCAGGAGGTTTTTACAGGGAGGGAGGCTTGTTACTCAGGCGGGCTTTTGCGCCATGCTGGGGCATTCGGTAACAAGTTGGTGCGGGGTATTGGAAACACGATGTGGGGGGGAAGCCCCCCACCTGTTCAAGCCCGTGCAGTCAGTTCGATGACGCAGCAACGGCCGGTGACGCTGACGTCCAGCAGGCCGGTGTTACCGTCCAGTTGCAGGCAGTCGTGACGGTTCAGCCGCTCGCCGAGCACCTTCACCTCATCGGCCACACTGAACACCAGCACGGTGTGCGCGGCGCTGAAGAAGCGCTGCGTACCGTCCATCCATTGCAACCGCGCTTGATAGCGTTGCGGCGAATAGATGAGGTTGAAATCGCGGATCGGCCCACCGATCAATCGGCAGGACACCTGGCTGTCACCCTTGAACGGGAACGGCTGCAGCGGTAACAACCCGAGTTGCTCCTCGCCGTCCACTGTCAGCACCATGCCCGAGCCTTGCAGCACGGTGATGATCCGCTGGTACCCGGCAAAGGTGGAGAACCCGCCCGACTCGGCGATATCGGCAATCGACAGGCGCCAGCCGAAACCGTCCAGGCCCTCGCCCGCGTCACGGGTGATTTCTTCAGTGCTACCGCCACCGTTTTTCCACGGCATGCGGATGTAATCGGCGGCGCGCCAGACTTTCATCGAACTCATTTACTGAAACGTCCTTCCAGGCTATGACGGGAACCGGGGTGGATCAAACGCGCAGCCGTGACCGGCTGGCGGCCAGACCAAGTGCGGCGGCGAATCAACAGGCATGGCTCGCTGGTTTCGATTTGCAGCAACGTGCATTCATCGGCGTCGGCCAGGATCGCCTCCACCACGTGCTCGCCTTCGGTCAGCGGCGCCACCTGGTTGAGGTAGGCATAAGGTGTTTGCTGGGTGAAATCCTGCTGCAGGTATTCCGGCGCGACCAGGGCGTTGACGAAGCGGTCTTCGATTTGCACCGGGATGTCGTTTTCGTAGTGCACGATCAACGAGTGGAATACCCGCCCGCCTTCGCGCATTTCCAGGGCGACGGCGCGCTCGGAACCGGCGGCTTCCTCACCGAGGGTGATGACTTTGCACGTATGACGATGACCGCGCGAGGCGATCTCATCGGCGATGTTGTGCACTTCAAACAGGGCCGATTGACTCTTGGGCTCGGCGACGAATGTGCCCACACCTTGCATGCGCACCAGCAGGCCTTCGGCGGTCAACTCGCGCAGCGCGCGGTTGATGGTCATGCGGCTGAAGCCCAGTTGGTTGACCAGTTCGCTTTCCGACGGCACGCGATAATGCGGCGGCCAATTGCCGTTGAGAATCTGCTGGCTGATCATCTGTTTGACGCGGGCGTACAAGGGCGCCGGACTTTCGTCCATGTGGGCAGCCAGTGGAGACTTGGCAGGCGGAGTCGGCACGGGAAATCCTTGTAGGTGAAAAAGAAGCATAGCTTGCCGGAGTTTACCGAGCAGGCAAACGTCTGTATATGTATATACAAATAAACACACGACCGGGGTGCCTGAATCATGTCCGCTTTCTTTGCCGAACGCGCGCTGCTGCCTAATGGATGGGCCAACGATGTACGTCTTGAAGTCAGCGCCGATGGCCTGCTGATCAAGGTTGAGCCCAACGCCAGTGCAGACGGTGCCGAACGGCTCAGGGGCCCGGTGCTGGCGGGCATGCCGAACCTGCATTCCCACGCGTTCCAGCGGGCGATGGCCGGGCTGGCGGAAGTGGCCGGCAACCCGAATGACAGCTTCTGGACCTGGCGCGACCTGATGTACCGGATGGTTGGCAAGATCAGCCCCGACCAACTGCAGATCATCGCGCGCCAGCTGTATATCGAAATGCTCAAGGCCGGCTACACCTCGGTGGCCGAATTTCACTACGTGCACCACGACGTCAGCGGCCAGCCTTATGCAGACCCCGCCGAGCTGTCGCAACAAATCAGCCAGGCCGCCGCCAGCAGCGGTATCGGCCTGACCTTGCTGCCGGTGCTCTACAGCCACTCCGGTTTTGGCGGCCAGGCACCCAATGAAGGCCAGCGGCGCTTTATCAACAGCACCGAGCATTACCTGAACCTGCAATCACGCCTGCAACCGATTCTGGCTGCGCAACCGGCGCAACAACTGGGCCTGTGCTTTCACTCGCTGCGCGCGGTAACACCACAACAGATCAGCGACGTGCTGGCCGCCAGCGACAAGACGTGCCCGGTGCATATCCATATCGCCGAGCAGCAAAAGGAAGTCGACGACTGCCTGGCCTGGAGCGGCCAGCGTCCGCTGCAATGGTTGTATGACCATGTTGAAGTGGATCAGCGCTGGTGCCTGGTGCACGCCACCCACGCCAACCCGGAAGAAGTGACGTTGATGGCCAAGAGCCGGGCGATTGCCGGGCTGTGCCTGACCACTGAAGCCAACCTGGGGGACGGAATTTTCCCGGCGGTGGACTTCCTGGCCCAGGGCGGGCGCATGGGGATTGGTTCCGACAGCCATGTATCGCTGAGCGTAGTGGAAGAATTGCGCTGGCTGGAATATGGGCAGCGGCTGCGGGACCAGCGACGCAACCGGCTGTATCGCAGCGATCAACCGATGGTCGGCCGTACGCTGTTCGATGCCGCGCTGGACGGCGGTGCCGAAGCGCTGGGGCAGCCGATTGGGCGCCTGGAAGTCGGCAAGCGTGCGGACTGGCTGGTGCTGGATGGCAACGATCCGTACCTGGCGACGGCAAACGAAGACGGGATTCTCAATCGCTGGCTGTTTGCCGGTGGTGATCGCCAGGTGCGCGATGTGCTGGTCAACGGCCAGTGGGTGATTCGCGAAGGGCATCACGCCGCCGAAGAAGAAAGCAGCCGGGCGTTTACCCAGGTTCTGCGGGATTTGCTGGGCTAACAGACGACACATAACAAATGTGGGAGCGGGCTTGCTCGCGAAAGCGGTGGATCAGTCAACACGTCGGTGACTGTCACACCGCCTTCGCGAGCAAGCCCGCTCCCACATTGGATTGGCGCTGTTTTGTATTACTGAGAAGTCTTCGCCATCTGCTTGTCCGACGTACGCCAGATCAAGCGCGTGGTGTCATACCCCTGTTGTCGCGCCCTGCTCAGCAGGTCTTCGCGGGTGTCGGCGCTGACCGTCGGCGTGCGCGACAATAACCACATGTAGCGCCGGCTAGGGCTGCCGACAATGGCGGTCTTGTAGTCATCGCTGACGTACAGCACCCAGTAATCGCCCTTGGCCACGCCCGGCAACAGCGAGGTGAACCAGTTATTGAATTCCACCCACAGTTTGTCGGTCCTGCCGGCGACCTGCGGCGTGGCCGTGCCCTTGGCTTCTTGCCATTTCCACTCAGGCGTCAGGCAGCGGTTGAACACCGACATATTGCCATCGGGCAACAGCGTGTAGCGGGCTTCGGACTGTGCGCAATTGCGCTGGAAGTACATCGGCAAACGGGCCAACTCATACCAGGTGCCCTGGTAACGCTTGAGGTTGACGCTGCCGACAGTCTTGGGTTGCAGATCATCGCCAGAATGGCTGGCGCAGCCCGCCAAAAACAGGCTGGCGCAGAGGTATAGAACGAAACGCATCATGTTGTTTTTCTCCCGCAGGCTTTCGCCCCGGTTTACTTCAGGCCTTGCCCGGAAAAAATCAGTACTTTGTCACCGGCGTATTGCACGCTGATAAAGCTGTTTTTATCGCCCCAGGTGCAACTGGACATACCCAGCGCGCCAGAACAATCAGTCGGCTTACCCAGCAACGACTCCACTTCGGCCTTGGGCATGCCGGCCGACAGTTTTGCGTAATTTTCTTGGGTGACCTTGCTGCAAGCGGCCAGAAGCACGCAAAACGACAACAGGGCGAGACGGCGTAACGACATGGAATAACTCCTGGAGAGACGAAGCAGCTTGGGGGTCTGCCAGAAGCTTAGAAGGGAAAAGAGGTGTCTGGTTCCCGACGAGCGAAAACAAAAAAGCCCCGAAAACGCTGAAACGTTTCGGGGCTCAGTCAAGCGAATGAAACCACTGTAGGAGCGAGCTTGCTCGCAAAAAACGTTCAGGCGGCGCGGGCAACCAGGCAGCCCGTGTCATCGTTAACGCTCTTCGCGAGCAAGCTCGCTCCTACAGGTAACCAGGCTTACGCCTTGTGGTAGCCGGTCACACGCTCAACTTCTTCCTTCGACCCCAGGAACACCGCCACACGCTGGTGCAGGCCTTCAGGCTGGATGTCGAGGATGCGCTGGTGGCCGTCGGTGGACGCACCGCCCGCCTGCTCAACCAGGAACGACATCGGGTTGGCTTCGTACATCAGGCGCAGTTTGCCCGGCTTGGACGGCTCGCGGCTGTCACGTGGGTACATGAACAAGCCACCACGGGTCAGGATACGGTGCACGTCGGCAACCATCGCAGCCACCCAGCGCATGTTGAAGTTCTTCTTCAACGGACCTTCTTCGCCTGCCATCAACTCACCCACATAGCGGGTAACCGGCTCTTCCCAGTGGCGCTGGTTGGACATGTTGATCGCAAATTCCTGGGTGGACGCAGGAATGGTGATGTCTTCGTGGGTGAGCACGAAGCTGCCCATTTCACGGTCCAGGGTGAAGCCTTTGACGCCGTCGCCCAGTGTCAGTACCAACATGGTCTGTGGGCCGTAGATCGCGTAACCGGCAGCGACCTGCTGGGTACCTGGCTGCAGGAAGGCCTTTTCGTTCAGGGCTTCGTTCTGGCTCAGGTATTCGTTCGGGCAACGCAGTACCGAGAAGATGGTGCCAACCGGCGCGTTGATGTCGATGTTCGACGAACCGTCCAACGGGTCGAATACCAGCAGGTAGGCGCCTTTCGGGTATTTGCCCGGGATCTGGTAGGCATTGTCCATTTCTTCGGACGCCATGCCGGCCAGGTGACCGCCCCATTCGTTGGCTTCCAGCAGGATTTCGTTGGAAATCACGTCGAGCTTCTTCTGCACTTCGCCTTGTACGTTTTCAGTGCCCATGCTGCCCAGGACACCACCCAACGCGCCTTTGGAGACGGCGTGGCTGATTTCCTTGCAAGCACGCGCCACCACTTCGATAAGGAAGCGCAGATCGGCAGGCGTGTTGTTGCTGCGGGTCTGCTCGATCAAATAGCGACTCAGGGTAACGCGGGACATGGAAGGCTCCGGAAAGTGGGGGCTAAAAACCCGCGCAGTTTAACGCGAGTCGGGGCGTATTTCCTCCTATCAGAGGATTTAAACCCAATAGAGTTCATGGACTTTATTTAACGTGCCACCGGCGGCTTGCGCAGCAAACTGTAGGCCATGGCTCCGAGTGCCGCCACACCGAGCAGCAGCACGGCCCAAAGACCGAGCTTTTTCCAGTTCGGCCCCGCATCGACAGGGGTCGCAACCGCAGGCGAACTCACCACCGCTTCGCCCGCCACGTTGGCTTGCCCAAGCGCGGCGAAGCGTTCAGCGCTGTAATCCGGGATCAACGTCGACAGCGGCAAATTCGCACCTTTCACCGACGGATTGCCCAATGCCAAGGTGAACGGTGGTTCGCCCCGCGCCAGGAATACCAACTGCGTGGCCCGCACCGCAAAGCTCAAGGTCGGGGCCTCAACACCCAGGCCACCGCCGCGCTCGTCCACATCGAGCTTGAGCTGGGCAACAGCCTGGCCTGGCAGCTGTAATTCATTCTGCAAAACGTCCTGGCCATTTTGCGTCAGCCGGTAGAGCAAGCCGCTGCTCAAGGGCTGCCAGGCCTGATTGCTCTCTCGGCGGCCCGACAGAGTGACTGGTGCAAGGCTGTTGGGTTGGCTCAGGTCGATTCGCAAGCGTTCGACATTCAGTGCGCTGGGCAACTGCCAGCTGTATTCCCCGGCCTTGAGACGGCTGCCCGACAACGGCTGCGACCACACCAGCGGTAACGGCAGGCTATGGGCGCTGACACTCTCCACCTGCGCCGACGTCAGTGCCGGTGCGGCCTGGCCTTTCCAGAGCAGACGCAGGTAACGCGCCGACTGCCCCGGCAAACTCACTTCGTGCTGCTCGACCCGCTCATCGGCAAACGACAGTCGCGCCACCTGCCCTTCGCCCCAGGCGCGCCAGTGCTGCAAGTCATCACTGGCTTCGATGCTGAAGCGCTGGAAGCCGTCGCGCTCGCTGGTCCAATCGAGGATCAGTTGCTGCAACGGCGCCTTGATCCCACTGGCGTCGAGCAACCAGCCGCGCAGGACCTCTTCGCCGGCCTCCAATTGGCTAGGCGGCTGCACTTGCACCAACGTGCCGGTGGACGTGGATTGCACACGCACGCTGGGCACGGCTTCAGCGGAGTCGGCCGCGGCGTACAACGGGAACCACTTCACGTTGGACAGGCTACGGCTTTCGGTGCTTTGCGCCGACTGCCGCGCCAGCGCGTAGGCCTGGGGTTCGCCGGCTGCGTTGAACACCCGCACATCACTCAGGTCGGCCTGACGGGCGCTCAATTGCACCGCCAGCGGCAGCTCCAAGCGGTACCACGGGCCTTCGCCGCTGACCGTCAGCGGTACCCGCGTGGTGAAATCGGCGGGCGTTTCCTGACCCCACGCCGAGAACGTTGTACACAACCCCAACAGCGCCACACTCAGCTTGCCCATCAAGAGGCCACTCCTTCAGTTTCAACCACCGGCTCGGCGCGCTTGGGCGGCAGCGGGGCGAAATAGCCCACCACCAGCAACAGCCCGCCCACACCGATAAACGATACGATCCGCGCCAGCCCGCCACGGTTGCTCAATTCGACGAAGAACAATTTGGCGACCACCACGGCAATCAACGCCGCACCGATCAGCCACACCTCTCGCCGATGACGCAGATGGCCGCCGATCATCAGGCTCAGGGCAATCAGGGTCCAGACGATCGACAGCCCGGCTTGCACCAGCATCGACTCCAGCAACGCATCCAGATGGAACGGCACGCCGCCCCAATGGTGAGCCGTGCGCATCACCAGCGCGGTGAAGAAGGCGAACAACGACGCACCGGCGACCGCCTGGGCGACCAGCTCGGCGCGCGGCCCGCGTTCTGGTGCGGCACTGCGAGACCACAGGTACACACCCAGCAGTGCGAACAACAATCCCAGATCCAACGGGTTAAGCAGCGGTACATACGGCAACGGCTCGGCGGTGCCGTCGCTGAAGATATTAGCCAGCCAGAACCAGCCGAGCATCAGCACCGCCAGCGGCAGCGCGGCATACAACCGGTACTCGCGTGGGTACGCCGACACCGGCCACGGCCAACGGCGCGGCGCAGCGGCCAGCACCAGGTAAAGGCTCGGCAGAATCGCCCAGCCCAGCCAGCGCCAGGCGTTGTACTCCTCCGACAGCAGCAACAGGCCGTAGCGCAACTCCAGCGCCAGCACGCCGATCAGCAGCCAGCAACCGAGCACGTGCGCGGCGCCCAGGGCTTTTTGCGGGATGACCAACGCCAGGCGCCGCAGCGACATGAAGTGCACCGCAAATACCGCTGCCCACGCCAGCCAGGCGAAATTCGCCGCCGGGTGATAACGCGTGTCCCACGCGCCCAGCAACACCACGCCCGCCGCCGGCATCAACAGCGTGCACAGCAAGCCCAGCGACGCCCATTGCAGCCGCAAGGCCAATACGGCCCAGATCGCCACAATCACCGCCGCCACCGCCAACAGCCAGGTGCCTTGCAGCATCGACGGCGCAAAACGCAGCACTTCACAGACCAACGCCAGCGTCCACCAGCCCGCGCCCCACACCAGCAGCACGTCGGACAGCCGCTGCAAACTCAGCGCTTCGAGCACCGGTGCATGCGGCCGGCGCTGCAAGCGCCAGGCACCGACCAGTGCTGCCAGCCCGAGCACCATTGGCGTCCAGAAGCCGCTATGGCCCAAAGGCCGCAAACCCTCGCTGGTCAGCGGCCCGAGCAGGTCCGGCACCGCGATCAGGAACGAAGCGCCACCGATCACTTGCAGCAACAACCCGAACACAAAACTGACGCGCTGTTGCAGATACAGGCTCAGCCAGATGATCAACAAACCACTGGCCGCCCACACGCCGCTGGCGGTCTCCCATGGCAGCACAAACAGCACCGCGAGGTTGATCAGCACCAGCCCGGCCAACAACACCACCGACAGGCCACGCAACAACCGCACATCGCTGCGCACCATCGTGTCCCGCGCGGCCAGCAGCATGCCGCCGATCAACGCCAGGCCAATCAGCGAAGCCGTGAGCAGCCCGCTCCAACCCGCACTGAACACCGCGCCGGAATCGGCGCCCGTCCGCAACCGCAGCAGGAACAGCGCCCCACCCAGCAGTTGCACGGCAAACGCGGTGAAGAGGAACGTACGCGAGCCGATGCGCAGACCGACCAGCAAAGTCGCAAGGCCCGCAAGCGCCCAGCTGATGGCGGTGCCTTGGGTCGACAGCAGCAGCGGCGCAAGCAGGTACAAGAAACCCAGGCCGACGCTGGCCAACACCGGCAAGCCACGACGTTCCCACAACGCCGCCTGCTCAGTCGGGGCTTTGCGCAACTGGAAGAAACTGAACAGCAATGCCGCACCCAGCAACAACGCACCCAACGGTGCGCCATCCAACAGACTGGTCTCGCCCACCCGCAATTCGCTGAGGAACGCCAGCGCCGAGCCGACTTGCAACAGCAAGCCAAACGCCCGCGCCAACGGCCGTTGCTGGCGCAGGCCGAGCCAGAAGATCCCGGCGCCTTCCACGGCCCAGGCTGCCGCCGTCCAGCGTGCATCGAGGCCCAGGGGAATCGCCAGGCTGGCAAAGATCACACCCAGCGCCAGGCAGGTTTCCGCCAGCAGCAAGGCGCGACCGCCGCTCAACAAACGGGCCAGGCCCATGTAGATAATGCCCAGGGCCAGCGCGCTGAACGCGGCGGCAAACTCCAGGTGCTGCACCAGCGCAAACTGCAGCCCGAAACCCACCAGCGGCGGACCGAACAGCATGCTGCCGTCGACATAGTCGCCCTTGGCCGCCGACCAACGCAGCAGCGCGCCACGGCTGTCATCGTCCGGCGCGTCGCGCATCTCCAGCAACTTGCGCCGGGCGAACAACAGGCCAATGCCCAGGTACATCAGGAAAAACACAATCAGGAACGGCTCGGTGCTCCCCAGCAACTCCGGCGTATAAGAGCGTATGCCCCAGGCGAAGCCGATACCGAAGGTGCCGACAAAGCCGATCAAGTTGAGCAGGCGCCAGGCCTTGAACCAGGCGATGGCGAGAATGCCCGCGTTGAGCAGGGCGAAGTAACTGAACAGCGCCACATGATTGCCAGCGCCGGTAGACGTAAGAATAGGTGCGGCAAAACCGCCGAGGGCGGCGGCGCAGGCCAGGCCGAGGGCGTCTTGGGTAATCGCCAGGATCGCCGAGAACACCGTGACAGCCACCAGCAAGCCAAGGGCTGCACCGGGATCAAGCAGCGGATGCAGGCGCATCGCGGCGAACACCGTCAGGTACAGCACCGCAATACCGGTGCCTTGCAGCATCAACCCGTAATTGCTGTTGCGCAGCCGCAGCCACCAACCCAGCCCCAGCAAGGCCAACGCACAGCCGGCAACACCGGCATAACGCAGCTCGATCGGCACCACCATGCCTTCAGTGGCATAACGCAGCAGGAAAGCCAGGCCGAGGAACAACAGCACCACGCCGACCCGCAGCACGGTGTTGCCACCGAACAGCCAGTTGCGGGCACCGCTGATGGCACGTTCGATGAAGTTGGGCCCGCGAGGTACCGCAGGCGTAGCAGGTTGTTCAGGAAATTTTTCGCTCGGCTCAGCCCTCCACACGTCAGCCGGCAATGGCTGGCTGGGCTCGGCCACCACGGTTGTGTAGGCAGGTTCCAGTTCGGCGGGTAATTCCCAGACGAGTTCGGGCGGCGCCGCTACCGGCAGCGGCTCTTCGACAAAGACAGGTTCAGGGGCTTCAACGGCGGCAGGCCTTTCCAGCAGAGCCAGGCGTTGCTCGACCACCTTCAGGGCGTTCCGGGCAGACTCCAGCTGACGGCCTTGCTCCTCCGTACGCGAAGCAAGCATCGACAGGCGAATCGCCTGGCCAATGCCCAAACCGAGCAACGCACCAATGCCCGCATCACTGAACGACTCATCGAGCGTCCAGCCGAGCACCAGGCCAATCAGCATGAAAATCCATTGCATGGTGGATATCCCTAAGCAGCCCGAAGCGGGCGGAACCGGCGCTTAGTATATCGACAAGGCCCAACACAGGTTGGGCCTTGGGGCACAGATTAAGAAAAACTCAGTCCAGAGCTTTCCAGATCTCCGTCGCATACTCCCGGATGGTCCGGTCCGACGAGAACCACCCCATGCGCGCGGTATTGAGCACCGCCGAGCGCCACCATTCCTTGGAGTCGTGCCAGTGGGCTTCGACCCGCGCCTGGGCATCCCAGTAGGAATCAAAGTCGGCACAGACCAGGAAGCGGTCGTAGTCGATCAGCGAATCCACCAACCCGGCATAACGGCCCGGATCATCCGGCGAGAACACCCCGCCGCGAATCGCTTGCAGTACGTCGTTCAAGCGATGAGACGCGGCAACGTCTGGCCCGGCATTGAACTCTCCGGCATGCTTGCGCGCTTCCACCTGCTCGGCACTGAGGCCGAAGATGAACATGTGATCGGCGCCCACGCGCTCGTGCATCTCGACGTTGGCACCGTCCATGGTGCCGATGGTCAGCGCGCCGTTGAGGCCGAATTTCATGTTGCTGGTGCCCGACGCTTCAAAGCCGGCAGTGGAAATCTGCTCCGACAGGTCGGCCGCCGGAATGATGCTTTCCGCCAGGCTGACGTTGTAGTTGGGCAGGAACACCACCTTGAGCAAACCGCGCACGGTGGGGTCGTTGTTGACGGTACGGGCGATGTCGTTGGTCAGCTTGATGATCAGCTTGGCCTGGTGATAGCTGGCCGCCGCCTTACCGGCGAAGATCTTCACTCGAGGCACCCAGTCGGTGCCTGGCTCGGCACGGATCGCCTGGTACAGCGCGACGGTGTGCAGCAGGTTCAACAGCTGGCGCTTGTACTCGTGGATCCGCTTGACCTGCACATCGAACATCGCCGCCGGGTTGACCGAAACCCCCAGGCGCTCGTGGATGATGTCGGCCAGTGCCCGCTTACTGTGCAGACGCTGTTCGGCGAAGGCTTTGCGGAACGCTTGCTTCTCGGCAAAGGTTTCCAGCTCAACCAGACGGGTTTCGGTGTTGTCGAGAATATCCGGGCCCAGCGCTTCCACCAGCATCGCCGTGAGTTTTGGATTCGCCTGGAACAACCAGCGGCGAAACGTAATGCCGTTGGTTTTGTTATTGATGCGGTCCGGGTAGAGCTTGTGCAGTTCGGAGAACACCGTGCTGCGCATCAGTTGGGTGTGCAGGCCGGACACGCCGTTCACGCTGTGGGAGCCGAGGAACGCCAGGTTGCCCATGCGTACGCGGCGGCCGTTGTCTTCTTCGATCAGCGAAACGGCGCGCAGGACGTCGAAGTCGTGAATGCCTTTGGCCCGCAGCGAGTCGATGTGCCGGGCATTGATCAGGTAGATGATCTGCATGTGCCGCGGCAGCATGCGCTCCATCAGGCCGACCGGCCAGGTTTCCAAAGCCTCGGGGAGCAAGGTGTGGTTGGTGTACGACAGGGTTTCGACGGTGACGTCCCAGGCGGCATCCCACGGGATGTCGTGCAGGTCCACCAACTGGCGCATCAACTCGGCCACCGCAATCGACGGGTGCGTGTCGTTGAGCTGGATGGCCGCGTGTTCACCCAGGCTCAACACCGAGCCATGCATGTTCTTGTGGCGACGCAGCAAATCCTGCAGCGAGGCGGAGACGAAGAAGTACTCCTGGCGCAGGCGCAGTTCCTGCCCTGCTTCGGTGCTGTCGGCCGGGTAAAGCACTCGGGAGATGCTTTCGGCGCGGGCCACTTCGGCGACGGCGCCCAAGTGGTCGCCGGCGTTGAAGCGCTCCAGGTGCAGGTCTTCCACCGCCCGGGCACGCCACAGGCGCAAGGTGTTGACGCTTGCGCCGCGCCAGCCGACCACCGGGGTGTCATACGCTACCGCACGTACGGTTTCATTCGGTGACCACACCTGGATCGACTTGCCGGACGCGTCCAGCACGGTTTCCACACCACCGCCAAAACCGATCGGGTAGATCACTTCGGCGCGCTCGAACTCCCAGGGGTTGCCGAAATCCAGCCAGCGCTCGGTTTGTTCCTGCTGCCAGCCGTCGACAATTGCCTGGCGGAACAGCCCATGCTCATAACGAATGCCATAGCCGTGGCCTGCAATGCCCAGGGTCGACATGCTTTCCATAAAGCACGCCGCCAGGCGGCCGAGGCCACCGTTGCCCAGTGCCGCGTCGGGCTCCAGCAGGCGAATGCGCTCCATGTCCACACCCAGCTCACTCATGGCCTCACGGGCCACGTCCAGCAAGCCGAGATTGCTCAGGCTGTCGTAGAGCAGACGGCCGATCAGGAATTCCAGCGAGAGGTAATAGACCCGCTTCTGTCCCTTGCGGTAGATGTGTCGCGTGTGGTCCATCCAGTGGTCGACCATGTGGTCGCGGGCGGCCAGTGCGATAGCTTCGAACCAGTCGTGGTCGAAGGCATGATCGGGGTCCTTGCCCACCGCGTAGGTCAGTTTGGTCAAGACGGCATCGCGAAATGCGGCTACCTCTGCTTCACGTACAAGCGGTTCCTGAGACATCGATGCGACCTCGGGCGAGATAGAAGGAGTTGCTAGAGCCTAGACGGTCTGACAGACGGTAGACGCTCTGGTTCGGCAGTTTTTTAACTCATTCACCTTTGCGGGAAATTGATGCAGGGGCCGTGCCCGTTTGTGGCCCGTCACAGCCTTCGAGCTGAAATCTGGAAGATATTGTTCAAAAAACCACCAGTTCCGGTATGATCCCGCGCCGGATAACACCCCTCTTGGAAACCTGATGAAGCCTCAACTGATCGCCGCCGCGGAACTCGACCGTCTCGAGACCTGGCAGAAATACTCAAGCCATATGTGTGGCGGCTGTGTGTCGAGCTGCTGCACCCTGCCGGTTGAGGTGAAGATCAAGGACCTGATCCGCATCGGCATCGTCGATGAATTCGAGCGTGGCGACCCGCCGAAGAACATCGCCAAGCGCTTGCAGAAGGAAGGCATCGTCGAGCGCTTCAACGCCAAATCCGAGATCTTTACCCTGCAGCGCATGAGCAACAACGATTGCCTGTACCTGGATCGTAAGAGCCGCTTCTGCACTATTTATGACAAGCGCCCGGATACTTGCCGCAATCACCCGAAAATCGGACCGCGGCCGGGGTATTGCGCGTACAAGCCGAAGGAAGTGGTGCGCGAGACCAAATTCAAGACCCTCGACAAGTTCTGATCCAGATTCTTATTGCTTGAACTACCGCTTTCGCGAGCAAGCCCGCTCCCACACTTGACCTCACTCATCCTGAAAAAACGCGGTCGAATGTGGGAGCGGGCTTGCTCGCGAAGGGGCCCGCACAGTCACTACAGATTTTGCAGGCATAAAAAAACGCCCCCGGCCTTTCGACCGGGGGCGTTTTTCATTCAGCCTGAGTTAACTCAGTTCTTGGCTTTCTTGGCAGCGCGGGTGCGCTCGCCTTCGTCCAGGATCTTCTTACGCAGGCGGATCGACTTAGGCGTGACTTCGCACAGCTCGTCGTCCTGGATGAATTCCAGGGCCTGTTCCAGGGTGAAGCGAACAGGTGGAACCAGAGCGATGGTTTCGTCTTTACCCGAAGCACGCATGTTGTCGAGCTTCTTGCCTTTGGTTGGGTTGACGCCCATGTCGTTGTCACGGCTGTTCAGACCAACGATCTGACCGTTGTAGATCTCTTGACCGTGTTCAACGAACAGCTTGCCACGCGCCTGGAGGGTTTCCAGGGAGTAGGTCAGCGCCTTGCCGGTTTCTACCGATACCAGAACACCGTTCTGACGACCGGACATGTCGCCGGACTTCATGGTGTCGTAGCGATCAAAGATCGAGGTCAGGATGCCAGCACCGTTGGTCAGGGTCAGGAACTGGTTACGGAAACCGATCAGACCACGCGCAGGGATGTTGTATTCCAGACGCACACGGCCTTTGCCATCCGGCACCATGTTGGTCAGGTCGCCCTTACGCAGGCCCATCTCTTCCATGACCTTGCCCTGGGATTCTTCAGGGGTGTCGATGGTGACGTTTTCAAACGGTTCCTGCTTCACGCCGTCAACCTGACGGATGATCACTTCAGGACGACCAACGCCCATTTCGAAGCCTTCGCGACGCATGGTTTCGATCAGTACCGAGAGGTGCAGCTCACCACGGCCGGAAACCTTGAACTTGTCAGCCGAGTCGCCTTCTTCAACGCGCAGAGCAACGTTGTACAGCAGCTCTTTGTCCAGACGTTCCTTGATGTTACGGGAAGTCACGAACTTGCCTTCTTTACCGCAGAAAGGCGAGTCGTTTACCTGGAAGGTCATGGAAACGGTTGGCTCGTCAACGGTCAGAGGCTTCATCGCCTCGACGGTGTCCGGCTGGCACAGGGTGTCGGAGATGAACAGCGAGTCCATACCGCTCACGCACACGATGTCACCGGCAAACGCTTCTTCAACGTCGATGCGGTGCAGGCCGTGGTGACCCATCAGCTTCAGGATACGACCGTTGCGTTTCTTGCCGTCGGCGCCAATGGCGACAACCGGGGTGTTCGGCTTGACGCTACCACGAGCGATACGGCCAACGCCGATAACACCCAGGAAGCTGTTGTAGTCCAGTGCCGAGATTTGCATCTGGAACGGGCCTTCACGGTCAACCTTCGGTGGTGGAACGTGGTCAACGATTGCCTGGTACAGCGGGGTCATGTCTTCCGCCATGGCGGTGTGTTCCAGGCCGGCAATACCGTTCAGGGCAGAGGCGTAGATCACCTGGAAATCCAGCTGTTCTTCGGTAGCACCCAGGTTGTCGAACAGGTCGAAGATCTGATCCAGAACCCAGTCCGGACGCGCGCCTGGACGGTCAACCTTGTTGATGCACACGATCGGACGCAGGCCGGCTTCGAAAGCCTTCTTGGTCACGAAACGGGTTTGCGGCATAGGGCCGTCTTGAGCGTCAACCAGCAGCAGAACGGAGTCAACCATCGACATTACGCGTTCAACTTCGCCGCCGAAGTCGGCGTGGCCCGGGGTGTCCACGATGTTGATGTGGTAGCCGTTCCAGTTGATGGCGGTGTTTTTCGCCAGAATGGTAATACCGCGCTCTTTCTCCTGGTCGTTGGAGTCCATCACGCGTTCGTCGTTGAGCTCGTTGCGCTCCAGGGTGCCGGATTGACGCAAGAGTTTGTCTACCAGGGTGGTCTTACCATGGTCAACGTGAGCAATGATGGCGATGTTGCGTAGATTTTCGATCACTTGTGTATCTCGATCAGAGGATTCGGTGTGCTGACAGGTCGTGGCAGCGATTAACAGTAGAGTCAGGCCTTGCCGTTACAGCTTGACGGCAGAGTCGGGGGGCCGGTGACGCAGGCCACAGGCAAACAGCCCCGGGCTCTTAGCTCGGTCGATAAACGCGCACATTGGCATGCCCCTCACTGAGCAAATGGTGGGCATGCAGGCGACTCATCACGCCTTTGTCGCAATACAACAGGTACTGACGGCTGTCATCCAGTTCCTTGAAACGCGCATTCAGTGCATAGAACGGCAGCGTTTGTACGTCGATGCCAGCAATTTCCAGCGGCTCGTCTTCAGCGGCATCCGGGTGACGGATGTCGATGATGATCTGACCGGCCAGAGCCTCGCTGACTTCTTCGATCTGCAAATCCTGGCCCAATTCGTCGATAACCCGATCGATCGGCACCAGTTTGGCGTTCTCAAGCGCTCGCTCGAGCACCGCCATGTCGAACTGTTGTTCTTCGTACTCCACGCGGTTGCGTTTGGCGTGGGTCTTGGGGTTCACCGAGATGACCCCGCAATATTCCGGCATGTGCCTGGCGAAATCCGCCGTGCCGATCTGGGTCGCCAGGTCGATGATGTCTTGCTTGTGACTGGCGATCAGCGGGCGCAATACCAGCTTCTCGGTCACAGAGTCGATCAACGACAGGTTCGGCAGGGTCTGGCTGGACACCTGGGAAATCGCTTCACCGGTGACCAGTGCGTCGATTTCCAGCCGATCCGCGATTCGGGACGCAGCGCGCAACATCATACGCTTCAATACTACGCCCATATGACTGTTATCGACTTTCCCGAGAATTTCTCCCAGGACTTCCTCGAACGGTACGCTGACAAACAGCACCCGTTGCGAGCTGCCGTACTTCTTCCAGATGTAATGCGCGACTTCCATCACGCCCAATTCGTGTGCACGTCCGCCCAGGTTAAAGAAGCAGAAGTGGCTCATCAGCCCGCGGCGCATGATCTGGTAGGCCGCGACGGTGGAATCGAAACCGCCGGACATCAAGACCAGGGTCTGTTCCAGGGCACCCAGCGGGTAGCCGCCGATGCTGTCGTGCTGGCTGTGGATCACAAACAACCGTTGGTCGCGAATTTCCATCCGCACTTCAATTTGCGGCGCTTTCAGGGAAATTCCGGCGGCGCCGCACTCGCGACGCAGCTTGCTGCCCACGTATTTTTCGACATCCATGGAGCTGAACGGGTGCTTGCCGGCGCGTTTGCAACGCACCGAAAAAACCTTGCCCGCCAGCACATCGCCGTAGTGCTGTTTGCACTTTTCGGTGATGTCGTCGAAGTCACCCAACGGGTACTCGTCGACCTGCAGGAAATGCGCGATGCCCGGCACGCAGCTCAGGCGCTCGGTCATGTCCTTCAAGGCCTTGGGGTCTGTGAGGCGGGTTTCCAGCTCGAGATTGTCCCACACACCGCTCACCACCACCGCCGGGTCCAGATCGCGGAGCACGGCACGGATGTTCTTGGCCAATTGACGGATGAAACGCATCCGTACCGGTCGGCTCTTGATGGTGATCTCGGGGAAGACTTTAACGATTAATTTCATGAAAACAGCGCGCGCAGGCCCAGCCGAAAAAGGGGGGCGCGGATTATAGCGGAAATCGCTCAAGGTTTAACCAGTTAATATGCATCGAACCTTTAGCGCACCAAAACAGGTCATAAATAAAAATTCGCGCTACATTGCGGTGCGCATTTTCTTCCGCTTCAGCGGATTGCACCTTTATAGGGGCGTTTTTGTGGCAAAAAACCCATGTCGGGGCACTGGCATGCAATTTGCTCTCTTGTGAGGCAGGTTGCCTTGGTCGAGTATTCGCGCCGGCATCACCCACATTCTAAGGGCTACTCCACTACCCCAGCCCGAAGCCACCCGGAGGACACTATGTCGAAGTCGGTTCAACTCATCAAAGATCATGACGTCAAATGGATTGATCTGCGCTTCACGGACACAAAAGGCACTCAGCACCACGTGACCATGCCGGCTCGCGACGCGCTGGATGACGCCTTCTTCGAAGAAGGCAAAATGTTCGACGGTTCCTCCATTGCCGGCTGGAAAGGCATCGAAGCTTCCGACATGATCCTGATGCCGGACGACAGCACCGCCGTACTCGACCCGTTCACCGAAGACCCAACGCTGATCATCGTCTGCGACGTGATCGAGCCTTCGACCATGCAAGGCTACGACCGTGACCCACGTGCGATCGCCAAGCGTGCCGAGGAATACCTGAAGTCGACCGGTATCGGCGACACCGTATTCGTAGGTCCGGAACCAGAATTCTTCATCTTTGATTCGGTCAAGTTCAAGTCCGACATCTCTGGCTCCATGTTCAAAATCTTCTCCGAACAAGGTTCGTGGATGTCCGACCAGGACGTGGAAGGCGGCAACAAAGGCCACCGTCCAGGTATCAAAGGCGGCTACTTCCCGGTTCCTCCGTTCGACCACGACCACGAAATCCGTACCTCCATGTGCAACGCCATGGAAGAAATGGGCCTGGTCATCGAAGTTCACCACCACGAAGTGGCGACTGCCGGCCAGAACGAAATCGGTGTGAAGTTCAACACCCTGGTTGCCAAGGCTGACGAAGTACAGACCCTGAAGTACTGCGTACACAACGTGGCTGATGCCTACGGCCGTACCGCTACCTTCATGCCTAAGCCGCTGTACGGCGATAACGGTTCGGGTATGCACGTTCACCTGTCCATCGCCAAAGAAGGCAAGAACACCTTCGCTGGCGAAGGTTATGCCGGCCTGTCCGACACCGCCCTGTACTTCATCGGCGGTATCATCAAGCACGGTAAGGCCCTGAACGGCTTCACCAACCCGTCGACCAACTCCTACAAGCGTCTGGTCCCAGGTTTCGAAGCGCCAGTGATGCTGGCCTACTCGGCTCGCAACCGCTCCGCCTCGATCCGTATTCCTTACGTGTCCAGCCCTCGCGCTCGCCGTATCGAAGCCCGTTTCCCGGATCCAGCGGCCAACCCATACCTGGCCTTCGCTGCCCTGGTCATGGCCGGCCTGGACGGTATCCAGAACAAGATCCACCCTGGCGACGCCGCCGACAAAAACTTGTACGACCTGCCGCCTGAAGAGGCCAAAGAGATCCCACAAGTGTGCGGCAGCCTGAAAGAAGCCCTGGAAGAGCTGGACAAGGGCCGTGCGTTCCTGACCAAAGGCGGCGTGTTCAGCGACGACTTTATCGATGCCTACATCGCCCTGAAAAGCGAAGAAGAAATCAAGGTCCGCACCTTCGTACACCCACTGGAATACGAGCTGTACTACAGCTGCTGATCCGGTAGCGCTGCTTAACGTGGCGTGATGAAAAAGGGCCTCCTTCGGGAGGTCTTTTTTTTGCCCGCCAAACCCTGTGGGAGCGGGCTTGCCTGCGAAAAATCCAAAGACACCGTATTTCTTCAATATTTACGCGTTATCGTTAGCGACCTTCGCGAGCAAGCTCGCTCCTACAGAAGAGGGTTCTGCCTTGAAATTCAAACTCGCCTTCATATTGCTGGCCATTAGTGCCAGCGCATCCGCCGCGCCGCCCACCCTCGCCCCTCTGCTCGACAGCATCGCCGAACGCCTGGCGATTGCCGACCAGGTGGCCCTGAGCAAATGGGACAGCCACAAGCCCGTCGAGGACCGCCCACGGGAGCAGGATGTGATCGCCAGCGTCGTCGCCCAGGCACCGGGCTACAAACTGGCACCGGCCCAGGCCGAGCAGTTTTTCTCGGCCCAGATCGAGGCGAACAAATTGGTGCAGTACGCCCACCTGTCCGATTGGCAGCTGCAAGGCAAGGCACCCAATGACCCACGCCCGGATCTGGTCGGCCAGATTCGCCCTAAACTGGACCTGCTGCAAAAACGCCTGCTGCAACAGCTGGCGGACTTCACCCCAGAACGCACCAACCCCCAGTGTCCGCAATGGCTGGCCCAGGCCAATCACGCAGCTGCACATGACCCACTGCACCAACTGGCGATGATCCGCGCCACCGCCGAGCTGTGCCTCTATAAAATCTAAAATTGCGAACCCCATCAAAATGTGGAAGCGGGCTTGCTCGCGAAGGCGGTGTGTCAGTTGATATATGCATGACTGACACGCCGCCTTCGCGAGCAAGCCCGCTCCCACAATCTAGATCCGACCCATTCAGTCAATCAGTCGTTGCCACCAGCTTCCTGAACAGATCTTTCAAAACCGCACTATATTGGTGCAATGCGTTGCACCCTTCCCACTTACGCAACCCATTTTGGTTCGAAACTTCCCGCCCAAGCTGGCAGAACGCCACAGTTTCGCGCCTTAACCTCCCATTTCAGGGCTTTAACGCTTCTTTTCGGAGCTTTGGTTTGGTTTTTGCATTTTCCTTGTATCAGCGTGTGCCTCAAGCCCGCGCCTTGCTCCAAAAGAGGTCCTAATGACCATCAGCGACGCACTGCACCGCCTGCTACTCGACAACCTGACCACCGCGACCATTCTGCTCAATGACGAACTGCGCCTTGAGTACATGAACCCGGCGGCGGAGATGCTGCTGGCCATCAGCGGACAGCGCAGCCATGGGCAATTCATCAGTGAGCTGTTCACTGAGTCGGCCGAGGCCCTGAGCTCATTGCGCCAGGCCGTGGAGCAGGCGCACCCGTTCACCAAGCGCGAAGCGATGCTCACCGCCCTCACCGGCCAGACCCTGACCGTCGACTACGCGGTTACGCCGATTCTGAGCCACGGTGCCACGTTGCTGCTGCTGGAGGTGCACCCCCGGGATCGCCTGCTGCGCATCACCAAGGAAGAGGCGCAACTGTCCAAGCAGGAAACCAGCAAGATGCTGGTGCGTGGCCTGGCCCACGAGATCAAGAACCCCCTGGGCGGGATTCGCGGCGCCGCACAGTTGCTGGCCCGCGAGCTGCCGGACGAGAACCTCAAGGACTACACCAACGTCATCATCGAGGAAGCCGACCGCCTGCGTAACCTGGTGGATCGCATGCTCGGCTCCAACAAGCTGCCGTCGCTGGCGATGACCAACGTCCACGAAGTATTGGAGCGGGTTTGCCAACTGGTAGAGGCCGAAAGCCAAGGCTGCATCACCTTGGTGCGCGACTACGACCCGAGCATTCCCGACGTATTGATCGACCGCGAGCAGATGATTCAGGCGGTGCTCAATATCGTGCGCAACGCGATGCAGGCCATCAGCAGCCAGAACGAACTGCGCCTGGGCCGCATCAGCTTGCGCACCCGCGCGCTGCGCCAGTTCACCATCGGCCACGTGCGCCATCGCCTGGTGACCAAGGTCGAGATCATCGACAACGGCCCGGGCATCCCTGCCGAACTGCAGGAAACCATCTTTTTCCCAATGGTCAGCGGCCGCCCGGACGGTACCGGGCTCGGTTTGGCCATTACCCAGAACATCATCAGCCAGCACCAGGGCTTGATCGAGTGTGAGAGCCATCCCGGTCACACCACCTTCTCGATCTTTCTGCCACTGGAACAAGGAGCCCCATCGACATGAGCCGTAGTGAAACTGTCTGGATCGTCGATGACGACCGTTCTATCCGCTGGGTCCTGGAGAAAGCCTTGCAACAGGAAGGCATGACCACCCAGAGCTTCGACAGCGCCGACGGGGTGATGAGCCGCCTGGCTCGCCAGCAGCCCGACGTGATCATCTCTGACATCCGCATGCCCGGCGCCAGTGGCCTGGACTTGCTGGCGCGGATTCGCGAGCAGCACCCGCGCTTGCCGGTGATCATCATGACCGCGCACTCGGACCTGGACAGCGCTGTCGCGTCCTATCAGGGCGGTGCCTTTGAATACCTGCCGAAACCGTTCGATGTGGACGAAGCGGTGGCGCTGGTAAAACGCGCCAACCAGCACGCCCAGGAACAGCAGAACCAGGAAGCCCCACCGGCCCTGACCCGCACCCCGGAAATCATCGGCGAAGCGCCGGCGATGCAGGAAGTGTTTCGCGCCATCGGGCGCTTGAGCCACTCCAACATCACCGTGCTGATCAACGGCGAGTCGGGTACCGGTAAAGAACTGGTGGCTCACGCCCTGCACCGTCACAGCCCACGGGCCGCGTCGCCGTTCATCGCATTGAACATGGCGGCGATTCCGAAGGACCTGATGGAGTCGGAACTGTTCGGCCACGAAAAAGGCGCGTTCACCGGCGCGGCCAACCTGCGCCGTGGCCGTTTTGAGCAGGCCGATGGCGGCACGCTGTTCCTCGATGAAATCGGCGACATGCCGGCCGACACCCAGACGCGCTTGCTGCGGGTCCTGGCCGACGGCGAGTTTTACCGCGTAGGCGGGCACACGCCGGTCAAGGTCGACGTACGCATCATCGCCGCGACCCACCAGAACCTGGAAACCCTGGTGCATGCCGGGAAATTCCGTGAAGACTTGTTCCACCGCCTGAACGTGATCCGCATCCATATCCCACGGATGTCGGACCGCCGCGAAGACATCCCGACCCTGGCCCGTCACTTCCTCAGCCGCGCCGCCCAGGAGCTGGCCGTCGAGCCGAAGCTGCTGAAAAGCGAGACCGAGGAATACCTGAAGAACCTGCCATGGCCGGGCAACGTACGCCAGCTGGAGAACACCTGCCGCTGGATCACGGTGATGGCTTCGGGTCGCGAAGTGCATATCAGCGACCTGCCGCCTGAGCTGTTGAGCCTGCCGCAGGATTCGGCGCCGGTGACCAACTGGGAGCAGGCGCTGCGCCAGTGGGCCGACCAGGCCTTGGCACGTGGCCAGTCGAACCTGCTGGACAGCGCTGTGCCGGCCTTCGAGCGGATCATGATCGAAACCGCCCTCAAGCATACCGCCGGGCGTCGTCGCGACGCCGCCGTGCTGCTGGGCTGGGGCCGCAATACCCTGACTCGCAAGATCAAGGAGCTGGGGATGAAGGTCGACGGTGGGGACGATGATGAGGGCGATGAAGGCTGATTGATCTCTCAAGTACACCGAAGATCCAGTGTGGGAGCGGGCTTGCTCGCGAAGGCGATGGTTCAGTCAACATACGTATCGACTGACGCGCCGCCTTCGCGAGCAAGCCCGCTCCCGAATTTTGGATCTCCACAAGGTTTCAGCACTGTGCACCGCTTCAATGCACCACGAACCGGCATCGCGCGCACATCCAACGCTTGAAACACCCACCTTGTTAAGAAAATATTAAAATCCAAAAAAGCCAAAGCCCCGTATTCCGGGGCTTTGCGCTTTCTGAAGAATTTTTTTGGCACCACTTCGCAATTCTGGCACGCGCCCTGCAATAACCCTGTCACTACCCAGTTTCGGGGACCTTGGTACAGGCAGGCCGAGAATCCCCTCTTTACACCCGGGGTGCTTGATGCGGATCGCGTCGCGCCCCACAGCCGTTTCGGGAACCTCGGTACAGGCAGGCCGGGGATTCCCTCTTTAACACCGAAGCCTTTGGCTTCACCCCGTTTTGGGAGCCCTGGTACAGGCAGGCCGGGAACTCCCTTCTTTACACCCGGGGCTTATGAGGCAACGCGCCCATAGCCCCAGCCCGTTTTGGGAACCTTGGTACAGGCAGGCCGGGGATTCCCTCTTTTATTGCTCCTGGAGATGGATCTCCACCCGCCAGCGTCCATCGGCCTTCTCTCCCGACCACTCCCCACGCAACGGCCGAGCCGCCACCAGGTTCAGCAGCAAGCCGCCATCGGTCTTGCGTACGCGCCAGTTCACGTCCTTGTCATTGACCTTCAGTTGCCCGCCCTGAGCCTTGCCCAGCGCATCGAACAGCAGCGCCACCGTGCCGTCGATATGCTCGCCGTGCAGCTTGGGCTCGCTGTTGAACCACACCACCAGGCCATCGGCCGTAGGCTCCACCTGCTGCAGCTCAACCGGGTCTGGCGTGGTCAGACGGCCGATCATCAGGCCCACCATCAAGCCGACAATGGCCAACGAGCCTAAAACCCGTGGCAATAGCTTCGGCCTGGGATCTTCTTCAGGGGTAGAATGCAGCGCATCTTTGCCTTCGGAGCCGTGCATGTTTCACGTCATCCTTTTTCAACCAGAAATTCCGCCGAATACCGGCAACGTTATCAGGCTGTGCGCCAACAGTGGCTGCCACCTGCATTTGATCGAGCCCTTGGGTTTCGACATGGACGACAAGCGCCTGCGCCGCGCCGGGCTGGACTACCACGAGTACGCCACCCTGCAACGCCACGCGGACCTCGCCAGCTGCCTGGAAAGCCTGAACCACCCACGGTTGTTCGCGTTTACCACAAAGGGCTCGCGGCCATTTCATGATGCCAGCTTTGCCGAAGGCGACGCCTTCCTGTTCGGCCCGGAAAGCCGGGGCCTGCCGGCGGACGTCCTCGACGCCCTGCCCGACGGCCACCGCCTGCGCCTGCCGATGCGCGAAGGCTGCCGCAGCCTGAACCTGTCCAACACCGTGGCCGTCGCCGTCTACGAAGGTTGGCGGCAACTGGGGTTCAAGTAACACTGCATAACGAATGTGGGAGCGGGCTTGCTCGCGAAAGCGGAGTGCCAGTCAACGAAGATATCGACTGAAGTACCGCATTCGCGAGCAAGCCCGCTCCCACATTGGATCGGCGTCGTTGCTCAGAACAGCTTACTGAACCGTTGGCGAACCTTCCTGTTGCATGCGCTGCAGCTCTTGCGCGTACAGGGCATCGAAGTTCACCGGAGCCAGCATCAGCGCCGGGAACGAACCACGGGTGACCAGGCTGTCCAGGGTCTCACGGGCATACGGGAACAGGATGTTCGGGCAGAACGCGCCCAGGGTGTGGCTCATGGACGCTTCGTCCAGGCCCTGGATCAGGAAGATACCGGCCTGTTGCACTTCAGCAATGAAGGCCACTTCTTCGCCATTCTTGACGGTGACCGACAGGGTCAGCACGACTTCGTGGAAGTCACCTTCCAGCGCCTTTTGACGGGTGTTCAGGTCCAGCGCAACACTCGGGGTCCATTCCTGACGGAAGATGGCCGGGCTCTTTGGCGCTTCGAACGACAAGTCACGTACGTAAATACGCTGCAGGGAAAATTGTGGGCCTTGAGCCTCTTCTGCTGCCGCTTCGGTGTTCTGTTGGTCAGTCATCGCAGATCCTTCGTGATCTTGGGGTCTTTTAGGGGTTAGGAGTCAGACGTGAAGCAGCGCATCCAGTTTACCGGCGCGCTCAAGTGCGAACAGGTCATCGCATCCACCGACATGCTTGTCACCGATCCAGATCTGCGGCACGGACGTGCGTCCCGCTTTCTTGGTCATCTCGGCGCGCACCTGGGGCTTGCCATCAACCTTGATCTCTTCGAAGGCAATGCCCTTTTTCTCAAGCAGGGCCTTGGCCCGCATGCAATAAGGGCAATAATCGCTGGAATAGACGACAACCTGGCTCATATCACTTCACCAGCGGCAGGTTATCGCCACGCCAGCTGGAAATACCACCCGACAGTTTGGCGGCGTTGAGACCGGTTTTCAGCATCTCGCGGGCGTGAGTGCCGGAGTGCTGGCCCTGGGCGTCGACCAGGATGATGGTCTTGGCCTTGTGCTTTTCCAGCTCGGCCAGGCGCGAAATCAGCTTGTCCTGGGGAATGTTCAGCGCGCCGACAATGTGACCGGCGGCGAAATCCTTGGCGGGACGAATGTCCACCACTACGGCCTCATCCTTGTTAACCAGGGCGGTCAGCTCGGACGTGCTGAGGCTGCGGCCACCGCGGCTCATTTCGTGAGCGATCAGCAGCGCCAGCAGTACGACGAACGCACCAGCGAGCAAATAGTGGGTAGTGGCAAATGCAATCAGGTGATCAACCATCAAGGAGGTTCCAGGGCGTTAAAATGGCGGTAAGTATACACAGCCGTCATGGTCGGCCAACCCCCGTAAAGCGGTGACGTGGTCGGAACTTCGCTTTAAACTGCCACTCCCTTTTCAATTGCCTTCATTCATTACCGCCGCGAGAGGATCTATGACTAATACGCCTAAACCTTTGGTCCTGATAATTCTCGATGGCTTCGGACACAGTGAAAGCCACCACGACAACGCTGTGTACTCGGCCAGGAAGCCAGTACTGGACCGTCTGAGCGCTACCGTGCCGAACGGCCTGATCTCCGGGTCGGGCATGGATGTTGGCCTGCCGGACGGCCAAATGGGCAACTCGGAAGTCGGCCACATGAACCTCGGCGCCGGACGAGTGGTATACCAAGACTTCACCCGCGTGACCAAAGCGATCCGCGACGGCGAGTTTTTCGAGAACCCGACTATCTGCGCGGCAGTGGATAAGGCAGTCAAGGCCGGAAAGGCCGTGCACTTCATGGGCCTGCTGTCGGACGGCGGCGTCCACAGCCACCAGGACCACCTGATCGCCATGGCCGAACTGGCCTTCAAGCGCGGCGCCGAGAAGATCTACCTGCACGCGTTCCTCGACGGCCGCGACACCCCGCCGAAAAGCGCCCAGTCCTCCATCGAACTGCTGGACGAAACCTTCAAGACCCTCGGCAAAGGCCGCATCGCCAGCCTGGTCGGCCGTTACTTCGCGATGGACCGTGACAACCGTTGGGACCGCGTGGCCCAGGCCTACAACCTGATCGTCGACGGCCAGGCCGAATTCAACGCCGCCACTGCCCAGGAAGGCCTGGAGGCCGCCTACGCCCGTGGCGAGAGCGACGAATTCGTCAAGGCCACCACCATCGGTGAACCGGTAAAAGTCGAGGATGGCGACGCCGTGGTGTTCATGAACTTCCGCGCCGACCGTGCCCGCGAGCTGAGCCATGTGTTCGTCGATGCCGGTTTCAAGGACTTCGAACGCGCCCGCCAGCCGAAAGTCGAATTCGTGATGCTGACCCAATACGCCGCTAACATCCCGGCCCCGTCGGCATTCGCCCCGGGCAGTCTGGAAAACGTGCTGGGGGATTACCTCGCGAAAAACGGCAAGACCCAACTGCGCATTGCCGAAACCGAGAAATACGCCCACGTGACCTTCTTCTTCTCCGGCGGTCGTGAAGAACCGTTCCCGGGTGAAGAACGCATCCTGATCCCGTCGCCGAAAGTCGCCACCTACGACCTGCAGCCGGAAATGAGTGCCCCGGAAGTCACGGACAAGATCGTCGACGCCATCGAGCACCAGCGTTACGACGTGATCGTGGTCAACTACGCCAACGGCGACATGGTGGGCCACAGCGGCAACCTGGAAGCGGCGGTAAAAGCCGTTGAATGCCTGGACCTGTGCGTCGGCCGCATCGTCGACGCCCTGGACAAGGTAGGCGGCGAAGCACTGATCACCGCCGACCACGGCAACTGCGAACAAATGTCCGACGAATCCACCGGCCAGGCCCACACCGCCCACACCACCGAGCCAGTGCCGTTCATCTACGTCGGCAAACGTGACCTTAAAGTACGTGATGGCGGCGTGCTGGCCGACGTGGCACCGACCATGTTGATGCTGATGGGGCTGGAGAAGCCGAAAGAGATGACTGGCACTTCGATTCTGGTCTGACACAGTTCAGGGGTTGCTCAAAACAGGCAGCCCGTCAATAATGGACTCGAGCGCGAAACCAGTTGCCTCCAGCGGCGATAACTGGCGTAGGAACCCCGTAGATGGCTGGATATCCGCGTAGGGTGAGACCTCCACACCCCTGCTTGAGGGTGTGTATATGAATATCAAGCAAGCACTACTTAGGGCAGTTCGAAAGAGCTGCCCTTTTCTTTGGGCGTCACAAAAGCTCGTAACGCTTATAGAGCAACTCACCATGACGATGCTTATTCAAGGCCTTGGCGTCTGTCTGCATGAAGTTCCACAGCACATTGCCAGCCTGAATATTGACCACCACCAGCATCTGCCTTCTGGATTCATAAGCCCCAATGAATGCTAAACGAGCGGAGCAATCGCTATAAGCAACACGCCATATTTCCAGAGGCCCCGTCAATGTGTCCAAGGCGAACCTGACATATCGCTCTCTGGCGTCCTGCCGTTTTTCAACAATATGCTGCAGACAACTGCGCCTGATCGCTATTTGCCCCAATGGCGAAGTAATTTCCACCTCTGAAGAGCTCGAATGGGCAATGCCAAAATGCATTGCGACTATATCGATGGCCGTTGGGATGTCGTTGCCGGCAGGCACTTCCTCAAGTGGAGGTGCCCGCAAAGCTCGATCCAGGCTGCGAAGGTCCGGAAGCCCATAATCGAGCCAAGTTTGCTGGCCTTTTGACTCGTGAATAAAGGGCATCACTGACTATGCCAACCGGCTGATTAAATGGGCCGACGAGTCTATTCCGAGCTCAAAAACACCGTGCAGGTGGAGCATTTCAAGGCATTTCGCCAAGCGTATAAAACAACCGTAGAAGCACGACGCGGCGCTCTATACCGTTCGTCGCCTTCAAAGAGCCACAGGACCCGCCCACAATCGTTTACAGAATGCAGCCACTGGGCACCTAACTTGCCTGCCAGCCCGAATTGGACGTTTTTTTTGCAGCGTGGGCCGGGCATACTAGGCCGTCCCTTTCCCTGGTGTCGCCCGCCTCTATGCTTCGCGCCTTGATTACCCTTGCTCTTGTCTGCCTGCTCCAACCGGCATTTGCCGATGAGCGCGCACAAACCCAACAACAGTTGGACGCTACGCGTCAGGACATTACCGAACTGAAGAAGCTGCTCGGCAAGCTCCAGGAAGAGAAGTCCGGCGTGCAGAAAGACCTGCGCGGCACGGAAACCGAGATGGGCAAGCTGGAGAAGCAGGTCCAGGAGTTGCAAAAAGAACTAAAGAAGAGCGAGTCGGAACTGGAGCGACTCGACGCTGAGAAAAAAAAACTCCAGAGCGCCCGCGTTGAACAGCAACGCCTGATCGCGATCCAGGCCCGCGCCGCCTACCAGAACGGCCGCCAGGAATACCTCAAGCTGCTGCTCAACCAGCAGAACCCGGAAAAATTCGCCCGCACCCTCACCTATTACGACTACCTGAGCAAGGCCCGCCTGGAGCAACTGAAAAGCTTCAACGAGACACTGCGCCAGCTGGCCAATGTCGAAACCGAGATCGCCAACCAGCAGTCGCAGTTGCTCGACCAGAAAAGCGCCCTGGACAGCCAGCGCGACGAGCTGGACAAGGTTCGCAAGGAGCGCCAGCAGGCGCTGGCCAAGCTGAATGACGACGTAAAGGCCCGGGATGCCAAGCTCAAGAATCGCGAGCAAGACCAGGCCGACCTGGCCAAAGTCCTGAAAACCATCGAGGAAACCCTGGCTCGCCAGGCCCGCGAGGCCGAAGAAGCGCGACAAAAAGCGCTGATCGCCCAGCAGGAAGCCGAAAAAAAACGCGAGCGTGAGGCGGCCGAGGCCGTTGCCAGCGCCACCGATGCCCCGGCCCCGCGTAAACCGGCGCGTGCAGCGCCTGGCCCGCTGGTTTCCAGCGCCGGCGAATCGTTTGGCGGACCTTTTGCTTCAGCCCGGGGCAAACTTCCATGGCCAGTTGATGGTCGATTACTGGCACGCTTTGGTGAAACCCGTGGCGATGACACCCGCGCCAAGTGGGACGGTGTGATGATCAGTGCCGGTGCCGGTACCCAGGTCCACGCCATTCACGGCGGCCGTGTGGTATTCGCCGATTGGCTGCGCGGTGCAGGTTTGTTGGTGATTCTTGACCACGGTAATGGCTATTTGAGCCTTTACGGCCACAATCAAACTTTGCTTAAAGCCGCAGGTGATGTTGTAAAAGCCGGTGAATCCATCTCCACTGTCGGTAACAGTGGTGGCCAGGACACTCCGGCGCTGTACTTCGCTATTCGTCAGCAGGGCCGCCCAAGCGACCCGGCACAATGGTGCCGCACCCAAGGATAAGGGGCGCATCTACATTAGGAGTTCGTTCGACATGCTGCATTTGTCCCGCCTCACATCGCTGGCCCTGACGATCGCCCTGGTGATCGGCGCGCCTTTGGCATTCGCCGACCAGACCGCCCAGTCAGCCACGGCCGCGACCACCAAGGCCCCGCTGCCGCTGGACGAGTTGCGCACCTTTGCCGAGGTCATGGACCGGATCAAGGCCGCTTATGTCGAACCTGTGGACGACAAGACCCTGCTGGAAAATGCCATCAAGGGCATGCTCAGCAACCTTGACCCGCACTCCGCCTACCTGGGCCCGGAAGATTTCGCCGAGCTGCAGGAAAGCACCAGCGGTGAATTCGGTGGCCTGGGCATTGAAGTCGGCGCCGACGACGGCAACATCAAGGTGGTCTCGCCGATCGATGACACCCCGGCGTCCAAGGCCGGCATCCAGGCCGGCGACTTTATCGTCAAGATCAACGGCCAGCCGACCCGTGGCCAGACCATGACCGAAGCGGTCGACAAGATGCGCGGCAAGATCGGCCAGAAAATCACCCTGACCCTGGTGCGCGACGGCGGCACGCCGTTCGACGTGACGCTCACTCGCGCCACCATTACGGTCAAGAGCGTGAAGAGCCAGTTGCTGGAGTCGGGCTACGGCTACATCCGTATCACCCAGTTCCAGGTCAAGACCGGCGACGAAGTGGCCAAGGCCCTGGCCAAGCTGCGTAAAGACAATGGCAAGAAACTCAGCGGCATCGTGCTCGACCTGCGCAACAACCCGGGCGGCGTGTTGCAGGCGGCAGTGGAAGTGGTCGACCACTTCATCACCAAGGGCCTGATCGTCTACACCAAGGGCCGTATCGCCAACTCCGAACTGCGCTTCTCGGCCACCGGCAACGACCTCAGCGAAGGCGTGCCGATGGTTGTGCTGATCAACGGCGGCAGCGCCTCGGCCTCGGAAATCGTCGCCGGCGCCCTGCAAGACCAGAAGCGCGGTGTGCTGATGGGCACCACCAGCTTCGGCAAAGGCTCGGTGCAAACCGTGCTGCCGCTGAACAATGATCGCGCATTGAAGATCACCACGGCGCTGTACTACACGCCGAATGGTCGCTCGATCCAGGCCCAGGGCATCGTGCCGGACATCGAGGTGCGCAAGGCCAAGATCACCAACGAAGCGGACAGCGAGTTCTACAAGGAAGCTGACCTGCAGGGCCACCTGGGCAATGGCAACGGCGGCGCCGACCAGCCAACCGGCAGCGGCTCGAAAGCCAAGCCGATGCCGCAGGACGACGATTATCAACTGGCCCAGGCGCTGAGCCTGCTCAAGGGCTTGAGCATTACGCGCAGCCGTTGATATGCGTTGTGGACTGATCATCGCGTTGCTGTGCTGTCTGGCGGGAGTTGCCCACGGCAACCCCGCCAGTGCAGCCCCCGCTGAACACAAAGCCTACCTGACCCTGATCATCGACGACCTCGGGCAAAACCTGCCCCGGGATCGTCGCGTGCTCGCCCTGCCCGGCCCGGTGACCACGGCGATCATGCCCGACACACCCCACGCCGCCGAATTCGCCCGCGAAGCCCACAAGGCGGGCAAGATCGTCATCCTGCACATGCCCATGGACCCGGCCACCGGCCCGTTCGCCTGGCACCCCGACCTGCCCATCGAAGAACTCGGCAAACGCCTGGACGCGGCCTTCAAGGCCGTGCCTTACACCGCCGGCATCAACAACCACATGGGCAGCCGCATGACCGCCCAGCCCGAGGCCATGGCCTGGTTGATGGGTGAGCTGCAACGGCGCCACAAGTTCTTCGTCGATAGCCGCACCAGCGCTAAAACCGTCGCTGCCGCCGAGGCGCAGAAGATTGGTCTGGCCAGCGTCTCGCGGGATGTGTTCCTCGATGACGAACGCACCGAAGCGGCCATCACCACTCAATTGCAGACCGCGATCAAGCTGGCCCACAAAGAGGGTTCGGCGGTGATGATCGGCCACCCTTATCCACAGACGCTGGCGGTACTGGAACGGGAGCTGCCCAAGCTCAAGGCCCAGGGCATCGACTGGATCGACATCAAGTTGATGATCAGCCTGCGCAGTAATCAGGCCATGGCCGGCCACGGTAAAAACGGTACCTACCGTTAACTCTAAATAGCTACCGCTCCTGCCCCTGCTGACTCTCCGATAGTGGATCCCTGGATCAACTGGAGAGTCTCCTCATGAACGCACTGCAATACAAAGACCTGCTCATCAATTTCACTTCCGAATTCATCCCTCTGTGGAATGACCGGGGATCGGGAGTTTACAAGTCCATAAGCTTTTGGCGGCCGGCCACTTCAGCCGACCCGCTGAGCCAATTCTTCCCGCTGGGTGACATCGCGGTCGAAGGCTATCGCAATATCAACCAGCAGAAAGTCGTCGCCGTCGTCAGCGACGCGAATAAGGTCGACGGCACCGCACTTCGTTCACCCGATGAGTTCGAGTTGGTGTGGAAGGATGCCGGCTCGGGCGCGCGCACCGACTTTTCCCTGTGGCGCCCATTGCCGCCTGAAGGCTATGTATCCATGGGACTGGTGTGCGGCGTGGGCTACGACAAACCTTCGCGCAATGCGGTGCGCTGTGTTCGGGAGGATCTGGTCATGGCCGCGCGGACCGGGCAATTGATCTGGACCGACAAGGGCAGTGGTGCGCCAATGGACTTCAGTGCCTGGGGCATCACGCCCGCCGACGCAGCCCCTGGTGAAATCAACCTGGCCCCCGGCACCTTTATCGGTACCGCCAGTTATGCCAAGCCGATCACCGCCAGCTATTCGTTGCGCCTGCCGCTGAGCGCCGACCTGAAGGCGTTGCCCAAGCCGCCGCCGCTCTCTGGCTACGCGCCACCTGAGGCTCTGCACACACTGGAGCAGCCTCAGTTTTGCCAACTCCCCTGGTTTACCGTGAAAGACCCGGATCTGAGCCCTGTCGAACAATTGCAAACCTGCCCGATGTATCGACTGGAAAGGATTGATCACTACTTGTTCGTCGGCTTTGGGCACAACCAGACGGCCACCAGCCAACCGTTCATGTGGACAGCCACCAAAGGCGAAACAGGGAAGCAGTCAAGAGCCCTCACCGCCACCACCAGCATTGAGCTATGCAGTGAGTGGCCGTCGGATAGCCGCGCCTTTGAATTGAGCTTTTCCGCGCACCTGGGCCAGGAATTCACCCATTGCCAGCGTTCGGCGAAGGGCTGGGCAGATTTATCGGCTCTGGAAATCATCACCTACATCCCGGCCCACAAAGCCGTCGCGGCCTACGTCATCCAGAGTGAATATCGCCTGCTGCGTGGAGATGGCAGCCAGGTGACCGGCACCGTCACCTACACCAACGGCGATAACGTGTACGTGAGCGAGTATCCCGCCTCCGAGCCGGTGCACCGTGATGAACCGCCGGTAGAGGCACCTGTGGAACAACCAGTAGAACCACCAGCGGAGCCCGATCAGGCCGAGCCCGACCTAGAGATAACGCCCCATGATGGTATCGACGACACCCTCCTGCCGTAACTGATCGAGGGCCGCCTGGAGTTTCGCCACTACGTCATCCGGCACGTTTTTGTTCAGCGCCAGGTACAGCTCCGCGCTGTTGAAACGCAACACCGTCTTGAGCCCGGTCACCCCGACCTGGCGTGCCAGGTAACGGCCCGCCGGGTCGCCGGTGGCCCACAGGTCGATCTGGCCATCCACCAGTTTTTGCGCATTGTCTTGATCCCGCAGCACGATGACCGGCTTCAGGCCTTGTTTCTCCAGGCTCTCGGCGATGGCGTCGCCCTTGTAGGCGCCAATCCTGTAGCGCCGGGCCTGCTCAAGGTCGCTCAGTTGGATCTTGCTGTCAGCCTTGGCCAGCAGCACCCAATCGTCCGGGCCGATGGGACCGACCCATTTGAACAGCGCCTCACGGCCCGGCAGGCGTGCCATCACGAACACGCCGTAGCCGGGTTTTTCCAGGGCGAGTTTGTAGATTCGTTCCCAGGGGAAACGCAGAGTGAGGTTGTAGGAAATGCCGGCACGCTTGAAGGTCTCACGGACGATGTCCACGGCGATGCCTTCGATGTTCTCTTCCTTGGCAAAGTTCTTGCCGTTTTTCGCCATGTTGTAGGGCGGGAAGTTTTCCGTCAGCAGCACCAGGGAAGCCCCGTCGGACGGTTCATCAGCGTGGGCCGAACCCGTCAACAGAATGGTGGTACTGGCGAGGGCGAGCAGCAGGTCTTTGAACATGAAAGTTACCGGAATCCATGGCAAGCCCAGAGAGTGCCGCGAGCCTGCCATGGTGTCCAGTGACGTTTAACGAACGACGATACCGCGCGCCGCCATGTAGGCCTTGGCCTCGGGAACGGTGTATTCGCCAAAGTGGAAAATACTCGCTGCCAGTACCGCGCTGGCGTGGCCTTCGATCACGCCGTCGGCCAGGTGCTGCAGGTTGCCGACGCCGCCGGAAGCGATTACCGGGATGCCCAGCGCATCGCTGATGGCACGGGTCACGCCCAGGTCGAAGCCGTTTTTCATGCCGTCCTGGTCCATGCTGGTCAGCAGGATTTCACCGGCCCCCAGGGCTTCCATCTTCATCGCCCACTGCACCGCATCCAACCCGGTCGGCTTGCGCCCGCCGTGGGTGAAGATCTCCCAGCGCGGGGTTTCGCCCGGGCCGGAGACTTTCTTGGCGTCGATGGCGACGACGATGCATTGGGAGCCGAAGTGCTGTGCGGCTTCGCCGACAAATTCCGGGTTGAACACCGCGGCGGTGTTGATCGAGACCTTGTCCGCGCCGGCATTCAGCAGGTTGCGAATGTCCTGCACGGTGCGCACGCCACCGCCCACGGTCAGCGGGATAAACACCTGGCTGGCCATGCGCTCGACGGTATGCAGCGTGGTGTCGCGACCATCGACACTGGCGGTGATGTCGAGAAAGGTAATCTCGTCAGCGCCCTGCTCGTCGTAGCGACGGGCAATTTCCACAGGGTCGCCCGCGTCACGGATGTTCTCGAACTTGACGCCCTTGACCACGCGACCGTTGTCGACGTCCAGGCAAGGGATGATGCGTTTGGCCAGCGCCATGGTCAGTCCTCAGCCGTTGTAGGCGTCGCAGTAAGCCTGGGCTTCAGCGACGTCCAGAGTGCCTTCGTAGATCGCCCGGCCGGTAATGGCGCCGATGATCCCTGGCGCCTTCGCGTCCAGCAGCGACTTGATGTCGCCCAGGTTGTGGATACCACCGGAAGCGATCACCGGGATCTTGGTAGCCGCGGCCAGCGCAGCGGTGAACGGAACGTTGCAGCCCTGCATCATGCCGTCTTTGGCGATGTCGGTATAAACGATGGCGGAGACGCCGTCGGCTTCAAACTGCTTGGCCAGGTCGATCACCTGGACGGTGCTGATTTCCGCCCAGCCGTCGGTGGCGACAAAACCGTCTTTGGCGTCGAGGCCGACGATCACCTTGCCCGGGAACGCGCGGCAGGCTTCTGCGACGAAGGCCGGGTCTTTCACAGCCTTGGTGCCGATAATCACGTAGCTCACGCCCGCTTTCACGTAGTGCTCGATGGTTTCCAGGGAGCGGATGCCGCCACCAATCTGGATCGGCAGGTTCGGGTAGCGCTTGGCGATCGCCGTCACCACCTCACCATTGACCGGCTGGCCTTCGAACGCACCGTTCAAGTCCACCAGATGCAGACGACGGCAACCGCCTTCCACCCACTTGGCAGCCATGCTCACCGGGTCATCGGAGAACACCGTGGAATCTTCCATGCGGCCCTGGCGCAGACGTACGCAGGCGCCGTCCTTGAGATCGATAGCGGGAATAATCAGCATCTGGCAAACCTTATTCGATATTCAGCGTTGCTCGGGAAATCAGGGTTTCTCGAGCGCCCACAAGTCGCTTTCGATGCTTTCGAACCTTTCCTTAAGGTGCGTCTGCACATCGAAAATCGCCCTGTTGTAATAGTGCGGAGCAATTTCAGTGGTGAACAGTTCGAGGATTTCTGCGACCTCGAACGAGCCGAGCTTGAGCTCGAAGCGGTCTTCCATGAAACGCTTGATCTTGTCGGTGGCCTCACTCTCCTGCTGGGGAGTGAGGTTCAAGATCGGCGGCTTGACCTTCTTGGCCATTACCAGCGCCCGTCCCAGGCGGCGAAGTTCTGCAGCAATTGCAGGCCATGGGTATGGCTCTTCTCCGGGTGGAACTGCACGGCAAAGCGCGAGCCGTCGGCCAGGGCCGCGGCGAAGTCGACGCCATAGTGCCCGCCACCCACCACCTGGCGCGGGTTACCGGCGGCGATGTAGTAGCTGTGCACGAAGTAGAAACGCGCCAGGTCCGGCACGTTGTGCCACAGCGGGTGGTCCACGGTCTGGCGTACTTCGTTCCAGCCCATGTGCGGGACCTTCAGGTGTTCGCCGTCTTCGTGCAGGTCCTTGCCGAAAAACTTCACCTGGCCGGGAAACAGGCCGATGCAGTCGACGCCGGCGTTTTCTTCGCTGCTGTCGAGCAAGGCTTGCATGCCCACGCAGATGCCGAGGAACGGCCGGTCCTGGCTGACTTCACGCACCAGGCTGTCGAAGCCCAGGCGGCGGATCTCGGCCATGCAGTCGCGAATCGCGCCAACACCCGGGAACACCACCCGGTCGGCTTCGCGAATCACGTCGGCATCGCTGGTGATCAGTACCTTGCCGGCACCTACGTGCTCGAGGGCCTTGGCCACCGAGTGCAGGTTACCCATGCCGTAATCGATAACCGCGACCGTCTGCATTACAGGACGCCCTTGGTCGACGGCATTTGCCCGGCCATGCGGTCATCCAGCTCCACGGCCATGCGCAGGGCACGACCGAAGGCCTTGAACACGGTCTCGATCTGGTGGTGAGTGTTGGTGCCACGCAGGTTGTCGATGTGCAGGCTGACCAGTGCGTGGTTGACGAAACCCTGGAAGAATTCCTGGAACAGGTCGACGTCGAAGCCGCCCACGGTGGCACGAGTATAGGGCACGTGCATCTGCAGGCCTGGGCGGCCAGAGAAGTCGATGACCACACGCGACAGCGCTTCATCCAGCGGGACATAGGCGTGGCCGTAGCGACGGATGCCTTTCTTGTCGCCGATGGCTTTGGCAAAAGCCTGGCCCAACGTGATACCGACGTCTTCCACCGTGTGGTGGTCGTCGATATGCAGGTCGCCCTTGCTGACGATATCCAGGTCGATCAGCCCGTGACGGGCGATCTGGTCCAGCATGTGCTCAAGAAAAGGTACACCGATATCAAATCGGGCCTTTCCGGTGCCATCCAGGTTAATCGAGGCTTTGATCTGGGTTTCCAGAGTGTCGCGCTCGACGGACGCCTTACGTTCGGCCATCACCAGCTCCGCAAAATCATTGGGCGAAAAAGGCAGCCATTATAGGGGCGCGGGCGCTAAACAGAAACATCGGAGGGGATAAGACTGATGGAGTGTCGAGGATAGACATGTCAGTACAAGCGTGGGAGCAGCTTTGTGTGGGAGCGGGCTTGCTCGCGAAAGCGGTGGGTCAGTCAAACATGGGCTGACTGGTCCATCGCATTCGCGAGCAAGCCCGCTCCCACACAAGCCCGCTCCCACAAGGGTTACGCGGTATTAGTGGAACAATACTGCGGTTTTCTGCAGGGTGACCCACACGCCCCACGCCAACGGAATACCCACCACCAGCCAGGCGGCAACCGCCAATGGCACGCTGCCGGATGAGGCTTTCCATTCCAGCACGGTGCTGGAATCGGCGCCCTTGTCGTGGCCCAGCGCCTGTTCGGCCGCCAGTTCCGCGTCGGTCATGAAGTACTTGTCTGCCACCGGCCGTACCAGCAGATTGCAGATAAAGCCCAGCACCAGCAGGCCGGCGAGGATGTACAAGGTGATGTCGTAGGCGGCAGCGCGTTCAACGCCGATGCTCAACTGGTACTCACGCAGGTAGTTCACCAGTACCGGACCCAACACGCCCGCCGCTGCCCACGCCGTCAGCAGACGACCATGGATCGCGCCCACCATTTGCGTACCGAACAGGTCTGCCAGGTAAGCCGGGACGGTCGCAAAACCACCGCCGTACATCGACAGGATGATGCAGAACGCCGCCACGAACAGCGCGACGTTGCCCAGATGACCCAGGTTCGGGATCAACGCGTACAGGGCAAAGCCCAATGCGAAGAACACAAAGTAGGTGTTTTTACGGCCCAGGTAGTCGGAGAACGATGCCCAGAAGAACCGGCCACCGATGTTGAACAGGCTCAACAGGCCGGTAAAGCCTGCCGCAATGGCCGCGATGGAAGCCAGTTGACCGGCATCCAGTTGGCCAAACGTCAGGCCGTTACCCAGCAATTTGCCGCCGAACACTTCCTGCAGCAGCGGCGAAGCCATGCCGAGGATGCCGATACCGGCAGACACGTTCAGGCACAGCACCAGCCACACCAGGCGGAATTGCGGGGTTTTCCAGGCCACGTTCACGTGCACGTGACGGTGGGTGATCATCGCGTTGCTGGCTTTTTTCGCCGGGGCAGTCCAGCCCTCAGGCTTCCAGCCGGTCGGCGGAACGCGGTAGGACAAGGCACCGCCGATCATGAACACGAAGTAGATCGCGGCCATGACCACGAAGCTCTGCCATACGCCAACGCTGGTCGGCGAGGCAAAGTGGCCCATCAGCGCGGCTGCCAATGGGGCGCCCACCATCGCGCCGCCGCCGAAGCCCATGATCGCCATGCCGGTGGCCATGCCGCGTTTGTCCGGGAACCACTTGATCAGGGTCGACACCGGAGAGATATAGCCCAGGCCCAGGCCGATACCACCAATGACCCCGGAGCCGATCCACATCAGCCAGATCTGGTGGGTATAGATCCCCAACGCAGAGATCAGCAGACCGCCGCACCAGCACAAGGCCGACACGACACCGGCTTTACGTGGCCCGGCATGTTCCAGCCAGCCGCCCCAGATGGCTGCCGAGCAACCCAGGAAGATGAAGAACAGGGTGTAGATCCAGCCCAGCATGGAGATGGGCCAGTCGCATTGCGACGAGAAGACCTGGCTGATAAAGCTCATGTCCGGCGCGCAGGCGACCGGTGCGGTGATACCCAGCGCCTTGGACAACGGCAGCCAGAACACCGAGAAGCCGTAGGCCATGCCGATACACAGGTGGATGGCCAGGGCGGCCGGTGGTACCAGCCAACGGTTGAACCCGGGCTTGGCGATAATGCGTTCCTTGGACAGGAACGCAGGCTGTGCAGCAGTATGACCTGCCGCAGTGCTAGTGCTCATTGGTGTTTCCCCCAGTTATTAGTATGTGTCCGTCGGGCGCTCTCTCCTTCGGCCTTGCACGCAAAGCGTGGCCGTTTTTTTGAGTAAAGCTCCATTTTGGCGCGACGTTTAGCCGCAGAAGGCGGACGAACACGCAGAGATTAGCATCTGTGGATGACAGAAAAACCAAACTGCCATCACCTTTTCCAGGTTATCTGTCTTTTTTGACGCCAAAATCCCGTTTTTCCGACCGTGGATACAATGTAACTATCCGCGAACTGACGTAAGCCTTCGGGCGTTATACTCTTCGGCTAAATTTTAAATCGACATACAAGGACTCGCCCATGAAAGCGTTCGGCAAAATCCTGGGTCTGGTACTTCTCGGGCTGTTGCTGATCATTGTGGCTCTAGGCTTTGCCCTGACCCATCTCTTCGATCCCAACGACTACAAAGACGAGATTCGCCAGATTGCCCGCGACAAGGCCCACATCGAGCTGACGCTCAATGGCGACATCGGTTGGAGCCTGTTCCCCTGGCTCGGTCTGGAACTGCACGAGGCCAGCGTTGCGACCCTGACCAACCCGACCCAACCGTTTGCCGATTTGCAGATGCTCGGCCTGTCAGTTCGCGTGTTGCCGCTGCTGCGCCGCGAAGTGCAGATGAGCGACGTGCGTGTCGAAGGCCTGAACCTGCGCCTGAACAAAGACGTGCATGGCCACGGCAACTGGGAAGACATCGGCAAGAATCTGCCGGACCCGGCCACCGCCGCCAGTGCGCCCACCGTAACCGAAGCGGCCACGCCGCCCAAGCCTGAAAAACCGCCGCAGCCGATCCGCCTGGACATCGACAGCCTGACCATCAACAACGCCCGCGTCGAATATAACGATGAGCAGACCGGCAAGCAGTTCAGCGCCGAAAGCATCCAGTTGAGCGCCGGCGCCGTGCACGAAGGTGCAAGCATTCCACTAAAACTCACCGCATTCCTCGGCACCAACCAGCCACTGATGCGCGTCAAGACCGAGTTGAACGGCAACCTGCGCATTCAACGCGCCCTCCAGCGTTACCAGTTCGAAGACATGAGACTCAGTGGCGAAGCCACGGGCGAGCCGCTGCAAGGCAAGACCGTGACCTTTTCGACCCAGGGCCAATTGCTGGTGGACCTTGCCGCCAACGTCGCCGAATGGACCAACATGAAGCTGTCGCTGAACCAACTGCGCGCCCTGGGCGAGCTGAAGGTCAACGACCTGGACAAGACTCCGCAGCTCAATGGTGCCCTGTCGATTGCCCAGTTTGATCTGGCCAAGTTCCTCGACAGCGTCGGCAACCCGCTGCCACCGATGGCCGCGGGCAGCCTGAGCAAGGTCGAACTGGTCAGCCGTCTCAAGGGCACGCCGACCAGCCTGGCGCTTGAAGACCTCAACCTGAAACTCGACGACAGCACCTTTACCGGGCGCGTCGCCGTGGATGATTTCGCCAAGCAATCCCTGCGAGTGCAGCTCAAGGCGGACACGTTCAACGCCGACAACTACCTGCCGGCCAAGTCCGAAGCCGCCAAAGGCGCTGCGGCCGCACGCCAGGCTGAAGTGCAGAACAGCGAAGCCGGCGCCATGGCGGCCGGTGGCACCACACCACTGCCGGATGCGCCGACCAAAGCCGCCTGGAGCAGCGACAAACTGCTGCCACTGACCCGCCTGCGTACCCTGGACGTGAACGCCGACCTGTCCTTCGGCCAACTGACCCTGAGCAAGCTGCCGATCCAGAACGCCGCCCTGAAAGCCTCCGGCCTCGATGGTCAGCTCAAGCTCGACACCTTGAGCGGCGGCCTCTACAACGGCACCTTCCAGGCCAACGGCAACCTTGACGTGCGCCAGGACATCCCGCTGCTGGCGCTGCAAACCCGCATCAAGCAAGTACCGATCGAACGCATCCTGCAAGCCCAGGGGCAAAACCCGCCGGTGAAGGGCCAGCTCACCCTCGACAGCAACCTCAATAGCCGCGGCAATAGCCAGAAAGCCCTGATCGACAGCCTCAACGGTACCGCCAGCTTCGCGATCAACAATGGCGTGCTGCTCAACGCCAACATCGAGCAACAGCTGTGCACCGGCATCGCCCTGCTCAACCGCAAGACCCTCAGCGGCGACCAGCGCGGCAAGGACACCCCGTTCCAGGAGCTCAAGGGCAACCTGACCTTCCGCAACGGCGTGGCCAGCAACCCCGACCTGAAAGTGCGCATCCCGGGCCTGACCGTCAACGGTAACGGTGACATCGACCTGCGTGTGCTGGGCATGGACTACCGCGTCGGCATCATCGTCGAAGGTGACCAGCGCGAGGTGCCGGACCCGGCTTGCCAAGTGGGTTCCAACTTCCAGAACATCGAAGTCCCGTTGCGCTGCCGAGGCCCGCTGGAACTGGGCGCCAAGGCTTGCCGCCTGGACAAGGACGGCTTGAGCCAGGTCGCGATCAAGGCGGCGGGCAACAAGCTCAGCGAGAAGCTTGAGCAGAAGCTCGACAAGGTCAATCCACAGTTGAAAGACGCTTTGAAAGGCCTGTTCAATCGATGAGAAACGAGGAATTTTCAACGGCGGTGCTGGACTGGTACGACCGCCACGGTCGCCACGACCTGCCCTGGCAACAGGGCATCACGCCTTACCGGGTGTGGGTCTCGGAGATCATGTTGCAGCAGACTCAGGTCAGCACGGTGCTGAACTACTTCGATCGGTTCATGGCGTCATTGCCGACGGTCCAAGCCCTGGCTGCCGCGCCGGAAGACGAGGTGCTGCACCTGTGGACCGGGCTGGGTTACTACACCCGGGCGCGCAACCTGCAAAAGACCGCAAAGATCGTCGTGGCCGAATACGGCGGCGAGTTTCCCCGTGACGTCGAAAAACTCACCGAGTTGCCGGGCATTGGCCTGTCCACCGCTGGCGCAATTGCCAGCCTGAGCATGGGCCTGCGGGCGCCGATCCTCGATGGCAACGTCAAACGCGTGCTGGCGCGCTTTACCGCGCAAGAGGGTTACCCGGGCGAGCCGAAGGTCGCCAAGCAGCTGTGGGCCACCGCAGAGCGCTTTACGCCCCACGACCGCGTCAACGCCTACACCCAGGCGATGATGGACATGGGCGCCACCCTGTGCACCCGCAGCAAACCCAGTTGCCTGCTATGCCCGCTGGAAAAGGGCTGCGAAGCCCACATGCTCGGGCTGGAAACCCGCTACCCGATCCCCAAGCCACGCAAGACCGTGCCCCAGAAGCGCACGCTGATGCCGTTGCTGGCCAATGGCGAGGGCGCGATTCTGCTTTACCGCCGCCCTTCCACGGGCCTGTGGGGCGGCTTGTGGAGCTTGCCGGAGCTGGATGACTTGGCAGACCTGGAACACCTGGCCAACCAGCACTCGCTAGCGCTGGGGGAGCAACAAGAGCTGCCAAGCCTGATTCACACCTTCAGCCACTTCCAACTGGCTATCGAACCCTGGCTGGTCCAGGTCCAGGAGTCTGCCCATCACGTGGCCGAGGCTGACTGGCTCTGGTATAACCTCGCCACCCCGCCGCGCCTGGGCCTTGCCGCTCCGGTAAAGAAACTGCTGAAGCGCGCGGCTGAAGTATTGAACGCAGGAGTTCCGTCATGACCCGCACCATCATCTGCCGCAAGTACCACGAAGAATTGCCCGCCCTGGAACGCGCCCCGTTCCCAGGCGCCAAGGGCCAGGACATCTTCGATCACGTCTCCGCCAAGGCCTGGGCTGACTGGCAAAAGCACCAGACCCTGCTGATCAACGAAAAACGCCTGAACATGATGAACGCCGAAGACCGCAAATACCTGCAGGGCGAGATGGACAAGTTTTTTTCCGGCGAAGATTACGCCAAGGCCGACGGCTACGTGCCACCGGCTGAATAATTGATCAAATGTGGGGGTTGGCCCGTAAGCGACGGTAATAATTAAATATTTTTTGAAAACTTGCTTGACGACCCCCTGAAAAACCCGTTTAATGCGCCCCGTTGCCCAGATAGCTCAGTCGGTAGAGCAGGGGATTGAAAATCCCCGTGTCGGCGGTTCGATTCCGTCTCTGGGCACCACTAATACCGAAAAACCCCAAGCGAAGATGATTCCTTGGGGTTTTTTATTGCCTGCGATTTAGTGCTTCCCCGTGCACCCAGCACACACAAGATCAAGCCGACCTGCAGTGCCGCAAAATAATGGCACTATGATATGATTCAGGCGAATGCCATGGCAGGCGAGCGATACCCGAAGGATGCACCCCTCCCGTACCCCCCGCCGACCTTTGGTATTTGCAAACCCAAACAGGTCTACGCGTTTGCGCCTCCCCTGCCAGTTCCCAAAGCCCTCGACGTCAATCGACACGGAAGAGTTATGCCCACCATCAACGATCTAAAAGACAAAATCGACACTAAAACCGTGAACATGGTGTTGCTCACCATCGCAACGGCCGGGCTGTACCTTCTGCTGTGGGTGTACAGAAGCAACCTGATCATCAGCGAAACCACAAAAATTCGCCTGGTCGACAACACCTACATCATCTGGCTGGCGGTATGCATTGGCTTGAGCGGCGCCTTTACCAAGACCGGCTCGTCCCTCGATCTGGTGGGCCTCATTCTTTCCCTGGCAGGCGGCGCGTTGTACGTCGTCTGGGCATTCAAAGCCAGGAAAGCATTGTCGGAATATGCGCTGAACGAATTCCAGATCGACCTGAGAATGAACAGCTTCTACACCTTCTTCCTGAGCGTCTACTACATCAACTACTGCATCAACGACCTGCCTGAAGAGCAAAGAAAGCAAAACATTCTGCGCGGCCACCCCCAGCAGGCTTGACCCCTGAACGGGCGCAGGACAGCGCCCGGCACGCCCAATCAAGGACACCCGGATGATCCGCACAACAGGAAGTCTCAAAGCCGCATTGGCACTCTCTGCGTCCCTGCTCTGCCTCGGCACCGCTCATGCCGCCAATGAAGAACTTGCCCAAGAGGTCAGGGAGAGCATTCAGGAAGAGTGGGATAAATCCACTTCGCCTGGCGAGAACAAGATCAAGGAGCTGACGCTGATCAAACGCGGAGAAAACAAATACCGCGGGCTTCTTGAGGTCGACGGCCCCGATGGCGAGGAAAGCCTGATCCTCAAAGTGATGGTCGATGACGACAACATCATCTGGGAAGTCGTCGATTAACACCGATAAACACGCCCCCGGTTGCACTACCCGGTATTGCGACAGCCCGGCGCACTGCTACCCCTCAGGGCATATGGAGAAGTAAATGGCATACACATCGATCATTTTCAAAAACCCGAACACGGGCTCGATGAAGGAAGCACCTGTCGGATTTTCGTGGACGACGTTCTTTTTCGGTTGCTTCCCGGCACTGTTCCGCGGCGACCTCAAATACGGCCTGCTTCAATTCGTGATCGCGATAATCACGATGGGCTTCAGCAACATCGTGTTTGCGTTCATCTACAACAAGTTCTACATAAAGGACTTGATCGGCCAAGGCTTCAAGGCACAGTCGATTGCCAGTGGCGACATCAACTTTGCCTCGGCAAAAATCGGCATGCAGATCCCGATGCTGGAAGCGGCGTGATCGATGGCTGCCTGTCACCGCAGCCAAAAACATCGCCTGCAAAAAAACCTGCCCCGTGCAGGTTTTTTTATGCCGTGTGGCTGCGACGTGATGTCGATCACCACGAAAGCACCAAAGCCTGGCCGGCAGGCTGCAAAGCGCGTTAATCAGGCCAGCCGGTCATCCAGGCGGCGATCAGGACCACGGGTTACTTCACCAGGAACACCAATAATGGGTTGTCATTCAACCGCCCATTGAACACAGGCGCCATATGCTCCAGCGGCGTGCCGCTCAGCAATGCGGTTTGCTTGCGCTCCACAATCACCCAGGCGGGGCGCGGCAGCGTGTCCACCAGCAACGGTTCGTTGCGCCCAATGAACAACGGCTTCTCGTCGTGATCCAGGTTCATGATGTAGCGAATCGCCCAGGTGTCCTTGGCCAGATCCACAAACACCAGGGTCCCCGGCGTATCGGCACGCAGCTTCTCTACCGCACCAACGAAGTTCTTGGTGTCGTATTGCAAGTCCTTGGCCGGCTCCACCACCACGACGAGCACCAGCCATTGGGTGACCAGTGCAATCAGGCTGAGCACCACCAAACGCTGGCCGAGACTGACCTGCAAACGGCGCCAGGCAATCACCGCTGCCAGTTGCAACACAATCAGCACACCCACCAACGCCGGCACTGAAACGTCCGGCCAGTAACCGTGCTTTTGCCACAGGTGCCGACAGACGAACACCACCACGATGCCCAGCACCGGCAACACAGCCACCAGCCACTCATAGCCACGACGCACCCCAAGCAGCCAGCCTTGGGCCTGGAGCAGGCCATAGGCGGCTACCGCAGCAAACATCGGGACCATCGGCACGATGTAATAGGCGCGCTTGAAGTGCGGGATGGACAAGCCCACCAAAATCATCAGGCCGCAGGCGGCCAGGCGCACCATCAGTTGCACGTCGGCATCTTCGTTACGCATCGACCATTTGTGGCGCAGGGCAATCATCGTTGCCAGTGCCAGCGGCACCACCGGGAAATAGCGGTACAGGCTCAACTTCAGATAGAAGTAAAACGCCTCGCCGGTTTCGTCGAGGCGCCCGGCAAACTGCATCCTGAGCACATCATCGACAAAAGCATCGCCACCACTGATCCGCGCCAGCTTCAATAGCAACCACCAACAGCCGGCCAGCAGGATCAGGCCGATCACGCCATGGGCAATGACCTTTTTCAGCACGCCAATTCGCTCTTGCCGAGTACGAGCGGGGCTCAGCGCCCAGTAGACACACACTACCCCGCACACCTCGATCAGCCCCAGCGGCCCGCGAATGGCAAACGCCACCACGAACAACGGAAAGACCGCATATTGGCGCAGCCTCGAACCCATGCGCTCGCCGGTATGCAACAGGTAGAAAGCACCGAGGCATAGCAACGAGACCATCTGGTCCAGGCATACCGAGCGCGACTTCTCCAGCAGCTGGGCGGTCAGTGCGGTGAGCAGCACCGTCAGCAGCGCCCACGCCCGGCCGGACGGCACCAGCAAGCGGTAGATCAGCGCCATGACCCCGGCAGACGCCAAGGCAGTGGGCATCACGTTAGCCAGGTCGTTGGGCGCGCCGAACAAGCGGGCAAAGAGGTAACTGAGGTAGGTCGCGGTGCCCGGGTAGTCCGGGTAAGGCTCACCGTAGGTGGTAGGAAACAGGCTCGCGCCGTGGCGAAACATCTCTTGCATGAACACGGCCCAGCGGCCGTCGAAGCCTTGTGGCTGCTGGTCCCAGATGCCCAGGGTAAACAGCAGCAAGGCGATAACGAAAATGCCCAGCGATTCCATTCGAAAGCGATTGTGTTGATCCATTATTCAGCCTGTCAGGTGGGGTAAACCGGTCCATGTTGCCGAACCCCACCCTGAATGCCCCCTGAACGGAATCAAACATTCATCCGCCTAACGACGAGCGGGCCAGATCAGCAGCGGAATCAGCCGGATATAGAGTAGCTCTCCCACCAGTTCCACCAGGGTTTGCGTGATCACTGCAGCGGCGGCAAGCGCGCGGATGTCTTCAGGCAACGCCAGCGCCAACGGCAGTACCACCAGGGAATTGCGTGTGGATGCGCTGAAGGTCACCGCCCGCGCAGTAATCGACGGTAGCTTGAACAGGCGCGCAGCCAGCGCGCCCATTACCGGGGCCAGTAACAGGAAGCCGATATACACCGGGATCACCGGCGCCAGCAGGCCGATATCGCGGACCACTGCGGTGATCTGCGAACCGATCACCACCATCAGCACCAGCGCCATGGCGGGTACGGGTAACCAGGCCCAGGCATCGTTCCACGCACCGATGACCGTGGATCGCCGGGACAGGGAAGTCGTCAGCACTGCCAGAATCATGGGTGCAACGATCAGCAGCAGGAAGGCCTCGACAAAGGGCCCCACCGCCACCACCACCTGCGACTGCGCGCCCAGGATCAACCCAAGGTACACCGGCAACAGCAGCAGCTGGAGCAGCAACAGGACCGGGGTCGCGGCCAGCATCAACCGCGAGTCACCCTTGCCGATGTGGGTGAACACCACGACGTAGTCGATGCATGGCGTCAGCAGCACCAGCAACGCGCCGATCAGAATCGCCGGGTGTTCCACCAGGCCACGGGTCAACGCCAACACCAGCAGCGGGATCAGGATGAAGTTGGCCAACAGCAACGCGACCATAAAGCGTTTGTTGCCCAGGCCCTGGCGCAGGTGCAGAAACGGGATCTGCAGGAACATCGCATACATCAACACGGCGATGGCAGGTGTCACCAGGGTGCCCAGGCCTTGGGCCATGGATGGCGCCAACAGGCCGATAACGGCAGCCAGCAGCACGCTGGCGAAGTAGATCGGGATCTGGTTTTTTTCGAGGGTGTCGCGGGTCATGGGCCGGCTCTGGTGGGCGAAAGGGTCTAAGCCTAGGCATCTGTACCGCTCAGGTCGAGCCTCAGAAAAATCCCCGGGGTGTTCGTAGCGGAAATTTGTTAGTTTCGACTTCTTATAAAACTGCGCACGGGCCTTTGACACCCCATCGAAAGCGCAATGATCGAGCCTGCTCATGAACCTGCCAATCCGACCTCAAGCCGAAGCATTCCGCGAGCCCACAGCCGATGGGCATTCCATCGGCGGCTTCACGTGGCGCCATCCGCGCACAGACTTTGAACGCCCGGTCGTCATCATCAACGCCGCTACCTCTGTGCGCTGCCGCCACTACTCACGGTTTGCCGATTACCTGTTTGCCAATGGCTTCGACGTCATCACCTACGACTACCGCGGCATCGGCGAATCCCGCAGCGGCTCGCTGAAGGGGTTCAAGGCCTCGTGGTCGGATTGGGGCGTGCTGGACTTTGAAGCGATTCTGCTGCGGGCACAGCGGGAGTTTGCCGGCCAGCCGATTGATGTGGTCGGGCACAGTTTTGGCGGATGTGCGGCGGGGCTCGCGGCGTCCGGCGCAGTGATTCGGCGCCTGGTAACGGTAGGCGCGCAGTTTGCCTACTGGCGCGACTACGAGGCGAGCGGGCGCTGGCGGATGTTTGCCAAATGGCATGTGGTGATGCCATTGGTGACTGCGGTTTTTGGCTACTTCCCGGGCAAGCGCATGGGCTGGCTCGAGGATACGCCGGCGGGTGTGGTACGCGACTGGAGCACGCCGACGCCGGGTTATGAACAGCGCCCGAGCGGGCGAGCCTTGGGTGAGTTGCCGTTTTCCCGGGTGAAAGCACAGGTATTGGCCATCAGCATTACCGATGATCCGTTTGGCACGGTGGCGGCAATCGAGCGCCTGCTGGGTTATTTCAAAGGCAGCGAGCGCACGCATCTGCGGATCGCACCTGAAGATGTCGGCGAAAAAGAGGTCGGACATTTCGCGTTCTTTCGCAGCCAATATCAGGATCGGTTGTGGCCGATTGCGTTGGCATGGCTACAGCGGGGAGAGCTGGCCCAAGGCACTCCGGGGCGCCAAGTGACGGATCGCACCTAGAAAGCCTTGGGATTTCCCCAGACCTGCGCTTCAATACCCCATTCCCAGATCCTGACACCAAGGACGTGAGCCCATGGCTTCGCCGAACAAACAGCAAAAACGCGCCCACCGGGCAAAAGCCAAGGCCAAGCAGAACCGCACCCAGCGCGCCGTCGCTACCAAGCCGGATGCCTTTGCCGGCGATGACAACCGTATTGATCTTGAATCGGTGGATTTGACCGAGCTGTTCCTGGAGATGCGCACCGCTGGCGAAACCAGCCAACAGGCACTGTGTGCGGTGTTCCTGGCGCACCCGCTGTTGGCGGTGGTGCTGGAGCAGGAAGGTGAAGAGGAAGCGACCGACTTTATCCTCGCGGCACTGATCGAGTATCGCCAGTGGGCCACGGATACCGAGGATGAAGCGGCAGCGCTGGCGTGGATTGAATCGCCGGAGTTCCAGGCCGATTACGTTGCGGCGTCACAGGCGCTGGTTAGCTCCGAAGACTGATACAAAACGAAATGTGGGAGCGGGCTTGCTCGCGAATGCGGTGGATCAGTCGACATTTGAGCTGACTGACACACTGCCTTCGCGAGCAAGCCCGCTCCCACATTTGATCAACGGTATTCCGACGAAAGCATTCCGTCAGTTAAGCACCGCAGCCCCAACCGTCCGGCCCTTGCGCCGACGCGACACAATCAGCCCCGCCGCAATCACCAGCAAGCTCAGAATACCGGTGGCCATGATCTCCACCCGATGCGCTTCCTGGAACAGCATGATCGTCAACACGCCCACGATGAACACGATCACCGCATACGTCAGGCCCGGGAACAGCCACATCTTGAAGGCAATTTTCTCGCCCGCTTCCGTGCGCTTCTGGCGCATGCGCAGTTGCGACACCGCGATCACCAGGTACACCAGCAGCGCGATGGCGCCGGAGCTGGCCAGCAGGAATTCAAACACCGCCGCCGGGGCCACGTAGTTGGCGAACACCGCCAGGAACGCCGCGCCGGTAGACAGCAACACTGCCCAGTAAGGCGTGCCGCTCTTGTTGGTGACCTTGGACACCGCCGGTGCATCACCGCGACGGCCCAGGGAGAACATCATGCGTGAAGCGGTGTACAGCGCCGAGTTCAGGCAGCTGGTCACGGCCACCAACACCACCAGGTCAACGATCAGCTTGGCATTCGGGATGCCCATGCGTTCCAGCACCGTCTGGTAGGAACCGACCGCTGCCAGCGCAGGATCATTCCATGGCACCAGGGCCACCACGATGAAGATCGACACCAGGTAGAACAAGCCAATCCGCCAGATCACCGAGTTGGTGGCCTTGGAAATCTGCTGGCCAGGGTTCTTCGATTCAGCGGCCGCGATGGTCACGATCTCGGTGCCCATGAACGAGAACATGGTGGTCAGGATCGCTGCCAACACCGCGCCCATGCCGTTAGGCAGGAAGCCTTGGGTGTCGAACAGGTGCGAAACGCCGCTGACCTGGCTGCCCGGCAGGAAGCCGAAGATCGCCAGGATGCCGAGGATCACAAAGCCAATGATCGCCACCACTTTGATCAACGCAAACCAGAACTCGAACTCGCCGTAGTTCTTCACGCTGAACAGGTTGGTCGCGGTCAGCAACAAGGTGATGATCAGGGTGAAGGCCCAGATCGCCACGTTGGGGAACCAGGCGTGGAGGATGGTCGCGGCGGCGTTGGCTTCCAGCGGAATCACCAGCACCCAGAACCACCAGTACAGCCAGCCGATGGTGAAACCGGCCCAGTGACCAATCGCACGGTCGGCATAAGTCGAGAACGAACCCGTGTCCGGCGATGCCACGGCCATCTCGGCCAGCATGCGCATGACCAACACCACCAGCGTACCGGCGGCGGCATAAGCCAACAGCACGGCCGGGCCTGCTGCCGCAATCGCGTGGCCGGAGCCGACAAACAACCCGGCACCGATAACGCCGGCAATCGACAGCATGGTGACGTGACGCGGTTTGAGCCCCTGTTCGAGGTCATTGGAGCTTTGCGTACTACTCATTGACACACCTTTACGAGGAATTGCGAATACGGTCCACCCGGCCTGACGTCTTTCTCGTGAAAAGAAACCAACGGGGCGTTCTTTATTTTTTACGCAAGATTTGCGCCAAAATGTTACAGATCCGCGATTGACGCGGCCTGTAGGGAAACTCAACAGCTCTCGTAAGTCACTGACGCTAATGGCATTCAGCTATAGCGTTACTGTGCGACCCACTTGAAGTACGAACAGGCGCACCAAAAACACACACAAATTGTGCGTGACGCCCCATTAAAGGGCTGATAAGGACCGTTCGCCGGTTTAACCCTTCCAACACCCGGCCAAAGCTGGCACCATCGCGCCCTTTTTTACGCGAAGCCTGTAGGCATCCGGGTTCAAACGGCTGTTCGGTTGTTGATGGCGCGACACACTGCTGTGCCGATGCGACACCCTGCCGCAGACCGTCTGTTTACCGCCTGCAGGGCTGTTGGCTGTCATCCAAACGCTATGCTAGCTTGGCGCCTCGCCAGGAAGGCGGGCCAACAGCAGGAGCGCAATGAACACAATGAGGACCGCACATGGCTGAGGCCACGCCCGCGCTTGAAATCCGCAACTTGCATAAACGCTATGGTGAGCTTGAGGTGCTTAAAGGTATCTCGCTGACCGCCCGCGACGGCGATGTGATCTCGATCCTGGGTTCCTCCGGTTCCGGCAAGTCCACGTTCCTGCGCTGCATCAACCTCCTGGAAAACCCACATCAGGGGCAAATCCTGGTGGCTGGCGAAGAGCTCAAGCTCAAGGCCGCGAAAAACGGTGAGCTGGTGGCCGCCGACGGCAAACAGATCAACCGCCTGCGCAGCGAAATCGGTTTTGTGTTTCAAAACTTTAACCTGTGGCCGCACATGAGCGTCCTCGACAACATCATCGAGGCCCCGCGCCGCGTGCTCGGCCAGAGCAAGGCCGAAGCCATCGAAATCGCCGAAGCCTTGCTGGCCAAGGTCGGCATCAGTGACAAGCGCCATGCCTACCCCGCGCAGTTGTCCGGCGGCCAGCAGCAACGCGCCGCGATCGCCCGCACCCTGGCCATGCAGCCCAAAGTCATCCTGTTCGACGAGCCGACATCGGCCCTTGACCCGGAAATGGTTCAGGAAGTACTTAATGTGATCCGCGCCCTGGCCGAAGAAGGCCGCACCATGCTGCTGGTCACCCATGAAATGGGCTTCGCCCGTCAGGTGTCCAGTGAAGTGGTATTCCTGCACCAGGGCCTGGTCGAAGAGCAAGGATCGCCACAGCAGGTATTTGAAAACCCACTTTCGGCGCGCTGCAAACAATTCATGTCCAGCAACCGCTAACGGAGCAACATGCATGCAGAACTATAAAAAATTCCTCCTGGCTGCCGCCGTTTCGATGGCGTTCAGCGCCACGGCGATGGCCGAGACCTTGAAAATGGGGATCGAAGCGGCCTACCCGCCGTTCAACAATAAAGATGCCAGCGGCAACGTCGTCGGCTTCGACAAAGATATCGGCGACGCCCTGTGCGCCAAGATGAAAGTCGAGAAATGCGAAGTGTATGTCTCGGACTGGGACGGCATCATCCCGGCCCTGAACGCCAAGAAGTTCGACTTCCTGGTCTCCTCGCTGTCCATCACCGATGAACGCAAGCAGGCCGTCGACTTCACCGACCCGTACTACTCCAACAAGCTGCAGTTCATCGCGCCTAAAGCCACCAAGGACTTCAAGACCGACGCGGACTACCTGAAGGGCAAGATCATCGGTGCACAGCGCGCGACGCTGGCCGGTACCTACCTGGAAGACAAGCTGCCGGACACTACCGCCAAGCTCTACGACACTCAGGAAAACGCCTACCTCGACCTGACTTCCGGCCGCCTGGACGGGATGCTCGCCGACAAATACGTGCAGTACGAGTGGCTGAAAAGCAAAGACGGCTCCGCCTTCGAATTCAAGGGCGACCCGGTGGTTGAGAGCGACAAGATCGGTATCGCCGTACGTAAAGGCGACCCACTGCGTGAGCGCTTGAACAAAGCCCTGGCTGAAATCAAAGCCGACGGCACCTACAAAAAGATCAACGACAAGTACTTCCCTTTCAGTATCGAGTGATCCTGAATGGCCTGCCCGGCGCGCTCGCTTGAGTGCGCCGGTCCTGAGCTTTGCCTTGCGAAACGACTAAACCATGAATTTCGACCTCTACGGATTCGGCCCGGCGCTTGCCGCTGGTGCGCTGATGACCGTCAAGCTGGCGCTCACCGCCCTGTGCCTCGGGCTGGTGCTCGGCCTGGCCGGTGCCCTGGCCAAGACTTCCCCGTACAAGCCGCTGCAATGGCTTGGCGGCGCCTACTCCACCCTGGTTCGCGGCATCCCGGAACTGCTGTGGGTACTGCTGATTTACTTCGGTACGGTCAACCTGATGCGCTCCCTCGGGGAGTTTTTCGGCAACCCCGACCTGTCCCTCAGCGCCTTCGCCGCCGGCGTTATTGCCCTGGGCCTGTGCTTTGGTGCCTACGCCACGGAAGTCTTCCGCGGCGCGATCCTGGCCATTCCCAAAGGTCACCGTGAAGCCGGTGTCGCGCTGGGCCTGTCGAAGTTCCGGATCTTCACCCGGTTGATCATGCCGCAGATGTGGCGCATCGCCCTGCCCGGCCTGGGCAACCTGTTCATGATTTTGATGAAGGACACCGCGCTGGTCTCGGTGATCGGCCTGGAAGAAATCATGCGCCACGCGCAGATCGGCGTGACCGTCACCAAGCAGCCCTTCACCTTCTTCATGGTCGCGGCCTTCATGTACCTGGGCCTCACCGTCCTGGCGATGACCGGCATGCACTTCCTGGAAAAACGTGCCGCGCGCGGCTTTGCGAGGAGCACGCAATGAGTGGCGACTACAGCTGGCTGTCGCATTTCGACCTGGGCCTGAACTGGGCCGTCATCATCAAGTGGCTGCCCCGGTTGGCCCAGGGCGCGACCCTGACCCTGGAACTGGTGGCCATCGCCGTGATCGCCGGCCTGCTGCTGGCAATCCCGTTGGGCATCGCGCGTTCTTCGCGCCTGTGGTACGTGCGCACCCTGCCCTACTGCTACATCTTTTTCTTCCGTGGCACGCCGCTGCTGGTGCAATTGTTCCTGGTGTATTACGGCCTGGCGCAGTTCGACGCCGTGCGTGAAAGCTTCATGTGGCCGTACCTGCGGGACCCGTTCTGGTGCGCCACCGCCACCATGACCCTGCACACCGCCGCCTACATCGCCGAGATCCTGCGCGGCGCAATCCAGGCCATCCCGCCGGGTGAAATCGAAGCGGCGCGGGCGCTGGGCATGTCCAAGCCCAAGGCGCTGTTCTACATTATCCTGCCCCGTGCAGCGCGCATCGGCCTGCCGGCCTACAGCAACGAAGTGATCCTGATGCTCAAGGCCAGCGCCTTGGCCAGTACGGTGACCTTGCTGGAACTGACCGGCATGGCCCGTACGATCATTGCCCGTACCTACTTGCCGGTGGAGATCTTCTTCGCTGCCGGGCTGTTCTACCTGCTGATGTCCTACGTCCTGGTGCGCTTCTTCAAGCTGCTGGAGCGCTGGTTGCGGGTTGATGCCTGCCAAGGGCGCTGACGCCGTGTTGACGGGTGAGCCGTTGCTCGCCCGCTTTCAGGCGTTGGATACGTTCCTCACCGAGCATCAAGGGCTATGGCGACCACGGCCCTTTACACACCTCCAATTGCCCTGGGAAACCCAGCATCCCGAGCTGGCCCACTGGCTGCGCCAACGCTCGCTGGCTGAGGCGGAAAGCAGCCATAACCAACCTCACGACCTACAGGCACCGGTACCGTTTCCCGCGCTGGCAGCCCAGTCGCTGAACCTCAGCGCTGTGGATAACTTACCGTCCACTGCACTACCGGCCGCTCACCACCGCCTGAACGTCGATGTACCCGGTCGTAAATGGCAGCAGATAGAAGCCTTCGGCGCCGCTCTGCAATTCTCTCAACCACCCCAGCACTGGCTCGACTGGTGCGCAGGCAAAGGCCACCTCGGCCGTCGCCTCCTGCAACCCGGGCAGCAACTGACGTGCCTGGAATACGACCCGGCCCTGATTGCTTCAGGGCGAGCCCTCAGCGAACACCATCAATTGCCCGTCACCCATCGCCTGCAAGACGTGATGGCCGACGTGCAGATCAACCGTGACCAAACCCCAGTGGCCCTGCACGCGTGCGGCGACCTGCATGTGCGCCTGCTCCAGCTGGCCAGCGCCGCCGGCTGCCAGCAACTGGCCGTGGCGCCCTGCTGCTACAACCGCATCCGCGCCGAGGCATATCAGCCGCTGTCGATTGCGGCCCAGGCTTCATCACTGCAGTTATCAGTGGAAGACCTCGGCCTGCCGCTGAGCGAAACCGTCACCGCAGGCGCGCGCGTACGCCAGCAGCGCGATACATCGATGGCCAGGCGTTTGGGTTTTGATGTGCTGCAACGGCAACTGCGCGGTAGTGGCGAATACCTGCCCACTCCGTCCCTGCCGGCGAGCTGGCTGGCCAAGTCGTTCGCCGACTATTGCCGCGAACTGGCTGCACTCAAGGGATTATCCACAGGTGAACAGGATTGGTCGGCACTGGAGGCCCAAGGCTGGCAGCGCCTGGCCCAGGTGCGAAACCTGGAATTAGTGCGTGGTCTGTTTCGGCGCCCGCTGGAAATGTGGCTAGTGCTGGACAGGGCATTGTTTCTCGAAGAAAACGGTTACAGGGTTCAAGTCGGCAGCTTCTGCGAAACACCGCTCACCCCGCGCAACCTGATGCTGCTCGCCGAGCGCAATTAAAGGGCATTTTGTCGCAGCATGCCCTGTGGATAAGTCTGTTGATGGAATTCTGGCAGAGGCCCTGCCCGCAAGCTTTACAGGGCAAAATGCTGACTGGTCATTTTTTGTTCACAAAATAAAACGCACGCAAAACAGGCAGTTGCGGCGTGTTGAGAACCGCTCGGCAAAATTGCGGTTTCATGACATGTCAAACCAACCGATTGTGCATAAGCATCTGGCGTCAGCGGCATAACCCGGTCTTTTCAGCGGGTAATCAACAGGCGGCAAAGCTCGTTGATATCGTCACAGGCCATGCTTGCGGCGTCGCCATCCAGCGGGTCGCTGCCGAAGGCCAGGGCCTCGCTGATCGCCGAATCCCGGTGCACCACTTCCAGCAGGTTTTCACCCAGGCGCTTCTTGAACACCTCGACCATGTCGAGGCTGAAGCCGGAAGTCTCGTCGAGTTGGTTGATCACAAAGTGGCACCGCATCGCCGGCTGACGATCAACGTGTGGCGCCAGCAACTGCTCCATCTGCTCCAGAGTGCCGAGGGAGGCCGCATCCGCCTGTGCGATGACCAGCACCACATCGGCCACATTCAGTGCCTGATGCAGGTAGACATTGTTGCCCGCCGGGGTGTCGATGATGACTGTATCCTGCTCGCTCAGACCGAGGGCCGAGAGGTGCTGCGCCAACCACTGCGGTTCCTGCTTGAGCCAACGCTGCAGGTCTTCCTGTTGGCGAATATCAGTTTCGCCAAAAGTGATCACCTGGCAACCGGCGAAGCCCGAATGAAGGATCTGGCTCCAGCGCTCGTTCTGCAGGCTGGTGCGCCCGATGCCGGGCAAGCTGTGGCTCAGGCCAAAGTGGTGATAGAGGGCATTTTGCGGGTCCAGGTCCAGCGCCACCACCGGCCGCCCCAGGCGCTGTAAACCGCTGCTCAGCGCCGTGGCCAGGGTGCTGCGGCCGACGCCGCCATTGACCGACACCAGCGCCACCACATTCGCACGAATGGTCGCGGCTTCGCGGGACTGCTCGTTGGCACAGGGGGAATGCCGGGAGAACGACGCGCCACTGCCCATGTTAAGACTGGCGCTGTCGTCGATGGGCATGTCTTCGAAGAATTGCAGCATCGAATCCATTCCCTGGACATCATTGGCAGTTGTCTTATTAAACAACTCAAAAAGTTCGTCAGTACGGCTCATCGCCAACACTCCATCACGACGCATCTTAAAGACGTGAAAGGTCAGCTGTACTGATGCTTACCGCAGGTCTTTTTGTGGGCGCCTTTGTGTACGCATTCTGTGACAAAGGAATGAAAGTGTCATTATTTTGGTGTTTCTGAACAAATCTTTAAGACGAACGGTAAAAAGTCAATTAAATGACTATTCGTCGCCGGATCGCGCAACGTCTGAAATGCCTCTCATGGCTGCGCTCGTGTAACAAGCTGTATGAAATCCACCTCCTATACATACCGAGGCAAAACCCAGAGGTGCGTGACACAGGCCGGATACCTCCCAGGCGCTCAATAGGCTCCAACGCCACACACCCTATTGAACCTCAGAGGACACCACCATGAACCGGAACACCTTCATTGCCAGCTGCCTGCTTGCCTTGCTCAACATCGCCGCCTTTTCAGCCCAGGCCGAGGCCAGCCCCAAGCTGGATATTCAACGAGTGCTGTCGACGGTGGACAATGGCGGCGCGGCGTGCGGCGTGGCGAATGCGCGGATGACCTACCTGGATTCCCATGGGCAGAAGCAGGTGCTTGAGTACATGAAGTTTGCGGATTCGTGTAACCAAGGCAACTGATCGGAACACATTCTTTTACGGGCTGACCCTTGATGGCCTTCGGGCTGAGGAAGCCATCCTCAGTGGTCAAAATGAGCTGGATGCAAGAAAACCTCTGTGCCTGCAAAAATAGTCAGAATTCAGGGGTTTACAGAAGCTTGCCAATCGCTATAATCGTCGCCCTAACACGCCGGTATAGCTCAGTTGGTAGAGCAACTGACTTGTAATCAGTAGGTCCCGGGTTCGACTCCTGGTGCCGGCACCATACAAGGTTCCAGAGAAGGCTTTCAAAATCTCTGGAACCCCCGAAAAACCCGCCTTCTGGCGGGTTTTTTCGTTTTGGGGTTCTGTCGGGTTACGTCAAAATCTGGTGGATTCCAGCCGTTTTAGGGGTAATGTTAGGGGTAAGGTAATTCGATAAAGGGGGAGTACCCTTATGTCGCGCACCACTGCTCCACTCTCCGATTCGGCTTGCCGCTCAGCCAAGCCCTCCGACCGCGCCTACAAGCTTTTCGACGGCGACGGCCTCTACCTTCTAGTCCAACCCAATGGCCGTAAAGGCTGGCGTCTCAGGTATGTCAAACCTGATGGACGCGAAGGACTGACCTCGTTCGGCAGCTATCCCGTGGTCGGCCTCGCCGATGCGCGCAACAAGCGCCTGGAGGTCAAGCGGATGCTGGCGAAAGGCATCGACCCCATAGAGACCAAACACCAAACCAAGACGCAGGCCGCAATCAAAGGCCGAACCTTTGAAAGCGCCGCACTGGACTGGCACAAAGCGATGTCTGCCAAATGGGCTCCGGGCCATGCCAAGACCGTCCTGAGCCGTCTCAAAACCCATGTCTTCCCGCTGATCGGCGCTCGCTCTATTGTCGATCTGGACACCCATGACCTGATGCAACCTCTGGAAGCGATCCAGAAACGCGGCACGATTGACGTCGCTTTAAGGGTACAAAACTACCTGCAAAGCATCATGCGCGAGGCGAAACGTGCTCGACAGATCGCGGCAAACCCTGCCTCCGACCTTGAAGGTTTGATCAAAGCTCCGAGGGTGATTCACCGCCCTGCTTTACCCTTATCGCGTCTGCCTGAATTGCAGGAGCGTATCGACACCTACAGAGGTCGCGCACTTACCCGGCTGACGGTCATGCTCTCGCTGCACGTGTTCGTCCGCTCCAGCGAGCTGCGCTTCGCCCGCTGGAGCGAGTTCGACCTCAAGCGCGGCACCTGGGAGATACCGGACACTCGACCCGCGCTGGACGGTGTTCCCTTTTCAACAAGGGGTACGAAGATGGCCGGGGACATCCACCTTGTACCCTTATCGCCGCAAGCCGTGGCCCTGCTTGAACAGATCCACGCCCTCACCGGCAAATTCGACCTGGTGTTTGCAGGCGATGCCAAGCCCTGGAAACCCATGTCTGAAAACACGGTGAATAGCGCACTCAGAAAGATGGGCTACGACACCAAAACGGAAATCTGCGGTCATGGCTTTCGCTCAATGGCCTGTAGCGCACTGATTGAATCAGGACTGTGGTCCGAGACCGCTATTGAAAGGCAGATGAGTCACAACGAACGCAACAACGTCCGCGCCGCATACATCCACAAGGCCGAGTTCATTGAGGAGCGCAGGCTGATCATGAACTGGTGGAGCCGGTACCTTGAGACGAATCGACAGGAGCATGTCACCCCCCACGAATTCGCGAACCAGACGGGGGCGAACGTCACTCGCCTAAAAGCAAAACGTGGCGCAACCGAGTAAGCGCTCGGTCTTCATATCTCAGTGATCCGCTTGTCCACGCGGGTCCATCCAAACAGGGCTGCAAAGCCGCCCTGTTTGGATGGACCTCACTTAAAAAATCTAAAGCCCACGCAACTGTCTGTGGAAAACCACTGATTTCCACCGGTGGATAATTTCATCCACAGCCGCAGCACTCCCGAAAATTCGAGCCTTGACCCGAATTATCCACAGGCGTAGAAAAGATCGGGCAAAGCGCTGTCGTTGACAGCAACCCAGGTAGCCAGAACCTTTGAGGCTACGCCACACCGTGGTGGTTCTCCCAAAGTGCGATTAGCGTCCGGCGGCTCGCACGGTCACAGCGATGTGATGGATGCCTACTTTTACCAGTGTGCCCACTGTGGCAACTCATCCCCTTTTCATAGCTGCCCTGCAGCAACCTATCCGCTTGGCCATTTCCTTGTGCCAACCTGCGCCCGTCTCTTTCTCCCGGAAAGAGACGGGCGCTCCTACCACTGCTGCAGCCCTACTCGTACAAGGCATTGCGGCATTTCCCCTCGTGACAATCGGCGTGACAAACACCGGAAAGTCACCAGCAACAGCGATGCAGATGATGGTGCCGCAGCCTACAGAATGGACTGCACCTGACTGACAGTCAGGCACGCCCCGGTCATCGCTTCACTGCCTTCACCTGACTCAGGATCTCGCGGCACCGGTCTCGTCAGCCAGTGCAGCCTCCACCCGCCCACTTCCTCGGAAGTGCTCAGGAGGCCAGATCATGAGATGCCCAAGCTCCCGGTCGTAAAGAGCCGCCAGTCCCGCGTTAGCGGACAACCCTCACAGGTCGCAGGGGCCTTGATCCCTGATAACACTCAACATCCGTGGCGGGATGACGTGGGGAAAGCTTCAAGGGTTTTGGCTTCGAGAGGAGTTGGATCATGGCATTGGTCGGTAGACGGGATGGGCGCAATTTTGGCTATGGGCGACAACTGAGTTATGCCGGGCCGCAGGCGCTGAAAGATCTATTTGGCGACGGGCATTACGGCACGGTCAAAGCGCACAGTGATCGGTGGCGGGCGTTTGTGCGCTGGTGTCGGTCCGAAGGTGGGCCGGAATTCAACGATGCGAGGAAGATCAATCGGCAGACCTTGCTGGACTACGCCGGGTACCTACGCCAGCAAGTTGAAAATGGTGAGCTTGCCATCGCGACTGCGCAAAACCGATTGTCCAGCGTCAACAGAACCATGGCAGCGCTTCGTGGTGATCAGTATGTAAGGGTGGCAAGTCCGAGCAAGGTGCTTGGGATGCAGCGCACCGGCGTCCGCACCATGCCTCCGCAAGGCCAGGACCGCGATCACGTAAAACGTATCGTCGACGTCCTCTCTGAACATCTGCAACCGCGCGCCGCGGCCATCGCTCAGTTGGCGCGAGCAACCGGCATGCGCCTGCGAGAGGCCATTTTGGCTGATCTTCCTCGACTGCAAAGGGAGGCCGAACGATACGGCAAGATCAACATTCAAGATGGCACCAAAGGTGGCCGCTCGGGTGCGTCGGCGCCTCGTTGGATCTGGGTGGATAATCATATTCGTGAAGCGCTCACGTACGCCAAGCAGGCCTCTCCCGTCGGAAGCGACAACTTGCTTGCACTGAACGAAAGCTACCTAGACTTTCAACAGCGAATCATCCGCCCTGCACGGGACATCCTTCACGCGCACAACCTCAAGGGATTCCACGAATTGCGTGCGGCCTACGCATGCGAACGGTATGAGCAGATTACAAACCAACTTGCGCCAATCAAAGGAGGTAGTTGCTACCAGCTCGACCAACACCTCGATCAGGAGGCACGCGCACAAATCAGCTATGAGCTGGGGCACGGTCGTATCGACGTAGTTTCGGCTTATATCGGTGGCCGAGCATGAGCAAGCCATTCGATATGGAGATCTTCTTGGCTGGGGCACTGACTGGAGCACATGCCACACGCGAACGTCACATCCGCCAGGCCAAGACTATTCAAGCAGCCATTTCTGAACGCTGGAACCGAGATAATCCATGGACATGGCAAAGAAAGCATCTCGTTTGGTTTTTGAACCACCACATGAACTCAAACTCGAAATCGACGCGCTACTACTACCTGCTGACCACAAGCCTGATCACTCTGCGCCTAGGAAAATCCTGGAATTTTCAACGTTAGCCGAATGCCAGCAACTGCGCGCTCTGTATCCCTAACTGGCAGATTGAGCCAGCCAACGATTTGATTGGGATTAGGGCGGGCCTCTTGAGCCCCTGAACCTAACCTCTGTTGTTTGATAACCTCTATGTTTTACTGATGGACTGAGGGTTGTAGCTCGAGGCTACAGGCTTCACCTGAGACGTAGAGGCTGAAGGCGGTGATAGACACTAGTCTGGTGGCGAAGCTAAGGGCTGAAAATGCAAGATTGGTTGCCTTGCTGGATGCTCATGGCATCGAATTGCGCCCGCCTGCTGAGCCAGTCAAGATAGCGATTCTCCGAGCAGAACAATCACAGCAACTCGATACTGATGGAAAGCTTGCCCTATTCCGAAGCTTGTTTCGTGGTAGGACGGACGTTTATCCCATCCGCTGGGAAAGCAAGGCAGGAAAATCAGGATACGCACCCGCTTGCGCAAACGAATGGAGGCCTGGCGTTTGTGAGAAGCCCCGAATTAAATGTGGCGACTGCGGTAACCGCCAGCTGCTTCCGCTGACCGATGAGGTGGTCTATCGCCATCTGGCGGGCGAAGTGGTCGTTGGCATCTACCCCCTACTCTCTGATGACACTTGTTATTTTTTGGCGGTCGACTTCGATGAGGCCGAATGGCGTGATGATTCCAAAGCTTTTGTGCAGTCATGCCATGAGCTGAACGTCCCGGTGGCGCTGGAAATATCGCGCTCAGGCCAAGGGGCTCATGGCTGGATTTTCTTTGAGCGTAATGTTCCTGCCTGCGATGCGCGCCGCCTCGGTGCCGCAATCATCAGTCATGCCTGTGAGCGCACTCGGCAGTTGGCGCTCAGCTCCTATGATCGACTGTTTCCAAATCAGGACTATATGCCTAAGGGCGGCTTCGGAAATCTCATCGCGCTCCCTTTGCAAAAGCGGGCCAGGGCCCAAAACAACAGCGTTTTTGTAGACGACACGCTTGAGCCTCATCCTGATCAATGGGCCTTCCTGGCATCGATTCAGCGCATGAGTCCAGAAGATATCCAGCCCGTTATTATCCAGGCGATGGGTAATCGGGACCCTCTAGGGGTCGCCTATGTCGATGACGAAGATGATGCAGAACCTTGGAAAGATTGTGAATCGAGATCACGTAAATTGACATGCCCGTTGCCTGCTGCTGTCAACATCACGCTGGCTAACTTAATTTACTTTGAAAAGTCGGAATTGCCACAGCCATTGGCAAACCAGCTTGTCCGGCTCGCTGCCTTTCAAAATCCCGAGTTCTACAAAGCTCAGGCCATGCGCATGTCAGTGTGGAACAAGCCAAGGATTATCGGCTGTGCCCAGAACTTCCCCAAACATATTGCGTTACCACGTGGCTGTTTGGATGCTGCGCTGGAGCTTTTAGGGGAAAACGGGGTTACCCCTATTCTTAAAGACGAACGCTTCGCGGGCGACACCATCGACGTGAGTTTTCTCGGAACCCTGCGTTCTGACCAAGAGGCGGCTGTCAGCGCAATGCTAAGTCATGACACTGGTATCCTCTGCGCACCGACGGCTTTCGGTAAAACTGTCAGTGCTGCTGCGTTGATTGCCGCACGTGGCATTAACACGTTGGTGCTTGTGCATCGGACGGAACTGTTAAGGCAGTGGCAAGAGCGCTTGCAGGTGTTCTTGGGAGTCGGGAATGGTGTCGTTGGAACTCTTGGGGGCGGAAAAGCGAAGCTTACCGGCATCATCGACATTGCCGTCATGCAGTCTTTATCGCGAAAAGGCGAAATCAGCGATCAGGTAAAAAACTACGGCCAGATCATCGTTGATGAGTGTCATCACCTATCAGCGGTGTCATTCGAGGCACTACTGAGGAGCGCGACCGCGCGGTACGTGCTGGGACTCACGGCAACCCCAGTGCGCCGAGATGGGCAGCAGCCCATTATTTTCATGCAGTGCGGACCGATCCGACATTCTGCTGCTCGACCAGCGAGTGCGCCCCATGACCTCTCTGTCGTGCCTCGATTGCTGTCCAAACCAATAGTGGTCCCCGACGGCTTTGGGATTCAGGACGTTTTTCGGCATCTAGTGGACGACTCTGAGCGGACAGCCAAAATCGTCTCGGAGATTGAGCTGGCGTACAACGAGGGTAGAAAAATTCTAGTGCTAACGGAGCGAACAGAACATGTGGATGCCCTTGAATTAGAATTGAAGCAGCGCGTGCATAACCTTTTCACGCTTCATGGGCGAGTGCCTAAGAAACAGCGGATTTCCCGTATGCATGAGCTTGAGTCCCTTCCCCCTGATGCTCCACGAGTGCTGTTGGCAACAGGAAAACTAGTAGGTGAAGGCTTCGATCATCCGCCGTTGGACACGCTGGTGCTGGCAATGCCCATCTCATGGAAGGGAATCCTTCAGCAATATGCGGGGCGGTTGCATCGATCACATGCCGATAAGGCCGACGTGCGAGTGATCGACTTCGTTGACGAGGGTAATGTCGCGCTGATGAGGATGTGGGATAAGCGCCAGGCGGGTTACAAAGCGATGGGCTACCGCATGGCTGATTCCATGGCCACCATGGACCTACTCTAACTCTAACGTGGTTGACAGTTGACACATCAACGGCCCAACTCTCATAGACGAATGGCCGGCCGCTGTGGGGGCAACTCCGGCCCTTCGCCGTTAGTCACGTCAAGCAAGATCCTCAGGCGTACGAGGACCTTGAGGTAGTTTTAGAGGTAGACTTGCACAGGTCTTTAAGTATTAATCAGCTAATTCAATAACTTATTAGATCGTTCGACTCCTGGTGCCGCACCATAAAAAACAAAGCCCTCACAGAAATGTGAGGGCTTTGTTGTCTCTAGGCGTGCTACCGCCAGGCTTGACCTAGCAGCACCTCGCTGCATGACAAGAAGGTTTCGAGGGTATTGTCGTTAAAACAGATGCGAACGCTCATGACGAATACTGGGCGGTGATGAGGTATTCCCCGGACAAAGGTGTCGCTCTATCCCTTCACCACTTGGAGCGAGGGCGTTGCCGCGTGTGGAACACACCGAGGATTTGAAGTCGGTCACCGCGCACCCGGTAGGGAATAAGGTAGGACCAGTTCGGCACTGCCCATTCACGCGTGTTTTTTACTCGACCTTCACGGCCCATGGTTGGGAATTGGGCCAGTTTGTCTACGCTGGCAAAGATTGCATCAGAGAAGTCGTCAGCCGCCTTGGGGTTCTCAAGAGCGATGTAACCCGCTTCGTCTTCCAGGTTCTTGAGGGCTTTTTCAAGCCACTCAACTCGCATTCCTGCTCCAGCGTCGGGCGCGCATAGCCGCCACTTGGTCGTCAGCGGCGAATTTACCTTGATCAGCCTCTTCTACCGCCAGCTCAATCTGCGCGGTCAATGTTCTCTCGTGTTCGATGTAGTCTCGAAGCACATCCATTGCGAGGTAGCTCACGGTTTGGCCATTTGTCTTGGCCAGATCGGAGAGAGAGTTCGAAAGGTCTTCCGGCAGGTTCAGAGATATCCCGGTCATGGCAGCCTCGATGGTGAGTGATCGTTGAGCATCTTACACCGGCAAGCACTCACTTGAATTAGCAGGTCGTCGCGACGATATTTCTCAGCGGCAAGAAAATTGGTGATCTCAATGCGCGTTTTGTGCTCAAGCGGGAGACCTACTGATTACAAGTCAGTTGCTCCCCTGAACTCCCATCACTCTGCCCAGTTGCACCCAATCCACCACCACGCTACCCTCCTCCGGTCGCTGCAAATTCAGCGACCGGGCCTGATAACCCGGCAAGATGCAGGCGCAACAGCGCCCCACAACCACGATGTGCAGGCGTTTTTTTACGCCCACCATTTCGTGCAATGGCGGCTGTGCGTGGGAGACCTTCGGGTCTGCCGGGTTCCTGTATCTCCGGTTTATCAGCCTGCGCACAGCTGCCACCCATTCGCCTGATAACGAACCTGGTAGCTCTCACTTGATATGGGAGTTTTACCGATGAACGCTCCAAATCCGTCTGGCCTCACTACCCTCGGCGTTACCCCTTTCTCGTTTCACTCTGATCAGCCTTTGTTCCGCGTTAACAGCGGGGTTTCCCTGCGGGAAGCGCTGTCTCACGTTTCCGATTTGCTGCATGTGGCCAAGCTGTTGGCAGAGGATGCGGCGATGATTCGGGATACGGACCGATACGCCTGGGCTTCGCACTATCTGCAGGAGATGAGCAAGGCGGTGATTGATGATGTGGTGAAGGTGTTGGAGTCGCCGGGCAATAATCACTAGGTGTATCAGGTTGTGGATGTGTTGGCTGGGCCATCGCCATCGCGGGCAAGCCCGGCTCCCACATTTGATCGTTGTTGTTTGTTCTAGAGTGCCTGGCTTGAAGCCGTCACCCAAAAAAACGCCCCGAACCATCACGGTTCGGGGCGTTTTTTATTCAGCCGTATCGCTTAGTGCCCAGCACTCTGCCCACCGTCCACATGCAGAATTTCCCCGGTCACAAACCCTGCCGATTCCAGGTACACAATCGCCTGCGCAATATCCCGCGCCTCCCCCATATGCCCAACCGGATGCAGGCTACCCAACGCCGCATGGGTCTCTTCCCCATGCATCGGTGTCTTGATAATCCCGGGGCTCACCGCATTCACTCGAATTCCGCGCTTGGCGTATTCAATCGCCAGGGATTTGGTCGCCGAGTTGAGTCCGCCTTTGGTCAGCGAAGCCAGCACCGATGGCACGCCATCAATCGCGTGGTCCACCAAACTGGTGGTGATGTTGACGATGTGCCCGGCGCCCTGTTTCAGCATCTCGGTAATCGCCAGTTGGGTGATGTAGAAGAACCCGTTCAGGTTCACGGCCAGCACGTTCACGTAGTCTTCATGGGTGTAGCTGGTGAAGGGTTTGGCAACGAAGATCCCGGCGTTGTTGATCAGGCTGTCGATGCGGCCAAAATGCGCCACGCCTTCGCGGATCACGCGCTCGGCGGTGGCCGGGTCAGCAATGTCGCCGGCCACGGTGAGGATGTCCGGATCCGTCGACGGTTTGATCGACCGGGAGGTGGCAACCACGCGGTAATCCAACTCACGGTAAGCCTTGACCGCAGCCGCGCCGAGGCCTTGGGATGCGCCGGTGATCACAACGACTTTTTTCGAATTGCTCATGATGAAACCTCTATATAGAAAAGGGGATGGTTCAAGCAGCCACGGCGGACATTTCCCGCAGCATCTGTTCGTAATCACTGACGGATTGGGACCCGGAGACCAACTGGCGGCCGTTGAGGACCATGGCCGGTACCGAGTTGATGCCGTGCTCGCGGTAGAACGCTTCCAGCTCACGCACTTCATTGCCGTAGGCGGCAGAGCCCAGCACCCGTCGTGCGCCTTCGATCTCCAGCCCGGCTTCGGCGGCTAAACGAGCCAGGGTTTCGTGGTCGCTGACGTTCTGGCCATCGCTGAAAAACCCGCGCAGCAGCGCTTTTTTCAGCTCGATCTGCCGCCCTTGCTGCAACGCCCACAGCAACAGCCGATGCGCGTCGAAGGTGTTGTAGAAGTGGCTGCGTTTTTCCAGGTCGAAGGTGAAGCCGATGGCATCGCCGCGTTCCATCAGCATCCTTTTGCCGCTGGCAACTTCTTCAGCGCTGCGCCCGTATTTGCGCATCATGTGGGCGACGGCGTTTTCGCCTTCGGCCGGCATGTCGGGGTTGAGTTCGAAGGGTTTGAAGGTCAGTTCAACCTTCACTTCGCCCGCCAGGTTGTCGATGGCTTGTTCCAGGGCAGTGGCGCCCAGGGCGCACCAGGGGCAGACCACGTCGGAGATGAAGTCGATGGTGACGGGCGTGCTCATGACGGATTTTCCGCGAGCTGCTTGCGGTACTGGGTGGTGGTGATGCCGGCGTAGCCCCAGTTATCGGTGTCGACTTCTTCGATGACGATGTGGGTCAGGTCGGGGCGCTTGTTAAGGACGCGCTCGAGGGTTTCAGTGATTTCGGCAATGACCTGGGCTTTCTGCTCCGAGGTGACGCCGTCGCGGGTGATACGTACGCTGACAAATGGCATGGCAAGGCTCCAGTGACGTGCCCATCGGTGTGGTGGGCAGGCAGTGAGGCCAATTTATGAGCTTGCTTGAAGTGGATAAAGGCGGGGCGGAGTACTTCATTAGTGATGCGGTGTAATCAATAGCCCGGGTCGTAGGCATAAAAAAACCCCGAACCAGTCGGGGTTTTTTATCGCCTGGAATCAGGCGCGACGCCGAATCAATTAGAAAACGTTGATCGGGTAGTCGGCGTACAGACGCACTTCATTACCACCCACGTTGTAGTTGCTGGCGTTGTTGGAAACGCGCAACCACGACGCACGGGCACGCAGGCTCAGGTCTTTAGCCGGGCCGCTCTGTACCACGTATTTGAACTGGTTGAAGATCTCACGCTCGGTGCCATTGCCACGGTTGGAACCGTCGTCAATGTTGGTGCCGCGCACGTAGGCGATGTTGTAGGTCAGGCCAGGCACGCCGAAGGCGCTGAAGTCCAGGCCATAGCCTGCTTGCCAGGAGCGCTCGTCCTTGCCGTTGAAGTCAGACCAGTAGGAGTTGGCCAACAGGATGGTGTTGCCACCGTCGCCGATGCCGCTGTCCTTGGTGTTGTTGCGATAGCCGCCGTACAGGTAACCGGTGTCACCGGTGCTGCGCTGGTGGGCCAGGGTGAAGCTGTGCGGGCCAACGGCCCAGGTGGCGCCGAGGCTCCAGATGTTGTTGTCACGGGCGTCAGCATCGCCTTGGGTCAGCTGGGCGAAGCTCTTGTCCAGCTTGGTTTTGTAGCCGTTGAAGTCGAAGGTCAACGATTGTTTTTCTGGCAGGGCCAGCACGTAGTTGACGTTGACGTATTGCTTCTTCAGCACGTCTTCCATGTCGGAGGCGTACAGTGCAGCCGACAGGCTTTCGGTGAATTTGTAGCTGCCACCGATGTAGTTGATGCTTTTCAGATGGCCGCTGTCGCTGCCTTCAGCACCCTTCTGGGCTTGCTTGGTGAAGTGACCAGCGTCCAGTTGCAGGCCAGCGATCTCTTTGGAAACGATTGAAGTACCTTCGTAGGTTTCCGACAACAGACGGGAGTTGTCGTATTCCAGGACAGGCACGGCTGGCATCTGCTGACCGTATTTGATCACGGTGTTGGAGATGCGCGCCTTGACGGCTGCGCCGCCCTTGGCCAGGTCGCTTGCCGCTTCGCCGCTGTCGCCTTGCTTGAAGAAGTTGATGCCACCCGCGCCGCTGCGACCTTTACCACCATCCAGGCGAATGGCGTATTGACCGATCACGTCCACACCCACACCGACGGTGCCTTGGGTGAAGCCGGACTCGAACTTGCCGATGAAACCCTGGCCCCATTCGGCTTTGTCTTGCTTGCCGTTTTTGTAGTCGCGGCTGATGTACGCGTTGCGTGCCGCGATGTTCAGGTGGCTGTCTTCAACAAAACCCTTCGATTGGGATTGGTCGTCAGCCATTGCTTGCGTAGCGCTCAAAATCCCCAGAGCGATCAGCCCCATCCGTTGCTTCAACATTTTCTTATATTCCTTATTACTGGTTGAGTACGCGCTGTGACACCAGGCTCCGTGTCGCTTTTCTGGTGTCGACTCTCCCAGATAAAAAAAGGCCCGCGGACGACTGAATATGCCGCGGGCCTTTTTTTATTGGAGAAGTCATGGCGGTTAGCCACAGGCGTTGGGGCGAATCCTATCCGCGCCCTTTACTGTGTGTCAATTTCGTGAATCTTCTGTATTTAGGCTAAAAAAGTCTAAGAAACATTAAATAGCCATCATCGCGCAAGGCTCTATCAAGCGCTTCTTGGATCTTCACACCCCTGCAGGCCACACATTGGTGCACTCGATTGGGTGGGTTGAATCGAAATTGCGACTCTTTGTCTCAGCCATTCAGAAAAGGCTTCGGGCTTGCCCAGCCAAGGGCCGGTGTCGAGCAATTGCAGCTGGCCATTCTGCTCCAAGGCCAACGTGGGAAAGCCCTGGCCGCCGATTTTTGCCAGCCATTGGCGGCTGTCGTTGATGTGCGCTTGAGTTTCAGCACCCAGGATTTCATTGAAGGCGGCGTTGAAGGCACGGGGATCCAAACCGATGGATTCGGCCAGGGTCAGCAGCACATCGTGATCGGCGATTCGGCGACCTTCGACGTAGTGGGCCGTTTGCAAACGTGCCAGCAGTTCAAGGCCTCGACCTGCGATTTTTTCTGCGGTCAGCACGGCGCTGATCGGTGGGGCGGAGTCGAACACCGCCTCGTGGTCCCGCAGCAGGCCTTCGAAATACGCCTCGCCAAACGGTTGCCCGGTGTACTCGGCGATGCGCCGGTCATGAGGCATGACGTAGTCACGCAACTGTGGCGATACGGATTGGCGATTGGCGCCGGTCATCATGCCGCCGCCGTGCAACTGGATCGGTAACACGCTGCGGGCGGCGTTCAGCAGCGGCTCGGCGCCGTAACACCAACCGCACAGCGGGTCGTAAATGTAGTGAAGCGTGGCTGCCGACATGACGGGCTCCGATGGACGTTGATGCCCGCCAGATTAGTCTCACGCACAGTTAGGAAAAACCCTGGATTGGCTTTCAGACTGTTTCGAGAATCGGTCGAATATCCCTCTCCTCTTCAGTCTTGCATCAACTCACACAACGCCTGCACTTCATCCTCGCTGAACAACCCCACCGGGTACCGTTCGCTCATCACCCGGCGCGGGTCGGGCGTCCTGATCTGCCTCGAACCGTTCTCCTTCAACCAGAGCGCCAGCGCATGAATCGCGTCACCGTTCACCCGCAAAGGGTGGAACGTGCGCGTGTACATCAGGTTGATATCGGCATTCATTTCAGCGCTCTCTCCGACTGCTTGAGCGGCTAACTTACTCAAGGTTTATGACAGAACCGCTTAGTCATACACCGTGTTCTATGTCCCAACAGCGATACAAGAGCTATGCCAATGTGCCCGGTTTGTGGGGACCTGGACACAAAAAAGCCCACGAACCTGACGGGCCGTGGGCTTGGTGTGAGCGCGCATACCGTAGCGCGCTCGATTGCCGTTCAACCCGGCATCAGGCTGTTACAAGTGCACTCAGTTTTTGTGCGGGGCCGGCTGCTGCTGGGTCAGGCAGTGGATATTGCCGCCCCCCAGTAACAGTTCGCGGCCCGGCACCATCACCACTTCGTGCTGCGGGAACAGGCTCTGCAGGATCTCCCTGGCGCGGCTGTCCAGCGGGTCATCGAAGCTCGGCGCGATGATGCCGCCGTTGACGATCAGGAAGTTGACGTAGGAACCCGCCAACCGCACCGTGGGATTGCGCTCCTGGGTGCCGTCTACCGGGTCGACGCCGGCGCATTCTTCCTCGGTGGCGTACAGCGGCCCCGGGATCGGCATTTTATGCACTGTGAACGAGCGGCCCTGAGCGTCAGTGCTGCTTTGCAGCACGTCCATGGCAGCATGGCAGCGTGCGTAGTTCGGGTCTTGCGGGTCGTCGGTCCACGCCAGCAACACTTCGCCCGGGCGCACGTAGCAGCAGAAGTTATCCACATGCCCGTCGGTTTCGTCGTTGAACAGGCCATCCGGCAACCAGATGATCTTATCCACCGCCAGGTTGGCGCTGAGCACCGCTTCGATTTCCTCACGCTGCAGGTGCGGGTTGCGATTGCGGTTAAGCAGGCATTCTTCGGTGGTGATCAGGGTGCCTTCGCCGTCGACATGGATCGAACCGCCTTCCAGCACAAAACCCTCGGTGCGGTAACGCGGGCTGCGCTCGATCTCGAGGATCTTGCCGCCCACCTGGGAGTCGCGGTTCCACGGCGAGTACAAGCCGCCGTCAAAACCGCCCCAGGCGTTGAAGTCCCAGTTCACACCGCGCACTTCACCGCTGTTGTTGATCACGAAGGTCGGCCCGGTATCACGTACCCAGGCGTCGTCGCTGGACATTTCCACCAGGCGAATATTCGGCACGTCCAGGCGCGCCCGGGCGTTTTCGTACTGGCCGGCCGAGACCGCTACGGTCACCGGTTCAAAGCGTGCAATGGCCTTGGCCACCGCCACGTGGGCGGCTTGCGCTGGCTTGCCGCCCAGGCGCCAGTTGTCCGGGCGCTCGGGCCAGATCATCCAGGTTTGGGTCTGTGGCGCCCATTCGGCAGGCATGTAGAAGCCGTCGGCGCGGGGGGTGCTGTGCAAAGTGGTCATGGCGATTCAGGACTCCAGGGAACCGTCGAGGGTTTTAAGCGCACCATACAGGTTCGGACGGCGGTCGCGGAACGAACCCCAGGCGCTGCGGATGTGTTCAAGCTCATCGAGGTCGAAGCGGTGCACCAGGATGCCCTCTTCGGTTTCGCTGAGTTCTGCTACTTTTTCGCCGAACGGGTTGGCGATAAATGACGAGCCATAGAAGGTGATGTCGGAGCCGTCCTGCTCTTCATTGCCGATGCGGTTGCTGGCGACCAGCGGCATCAGGTTGGCGCCGGCATGGCCTTGCTGTACCCGCTGCCAGTGGTCGCGGGACGAAATTGTCTTGTCGTGGGGCTCGCTGCCGATGGCGGTCGGGTAGAACAGGATTTCCGCGCCTTGCAGCGCCATGCTGCGGGCGGCCTCCGGGAACCACTGGTCCCAGCAGATGCCCACGCCGATCTTCGCGTAGCGGGTATTCCACACCTTGAAGCCGGTGTCACCTGGGTTGAAGTAATACTTTTCATGGTAGCCCGGGCCGTCCGGGATGTGGCTTTTCCGATAAATCCCGAGGTTGGAGCCGTCGGCATCGATGATCGCAATGCTGTTGAAACGCGCGCGGCCAGCCAGTTCATAGAAGCTGATGGGCAGCACCACCTGCAGTTCCCGGGCGACTTTCCGGAAGTGCTTGATCGCGATGTTGTCTTCAACCGTGGTCGCCAGTTGCAGGTAGTCCGGGTTCGGCTTCTGGCAGAAGTACGGCGCCTCGAACAGCTCCTGGATCAGGATGATCTGCGCGCCCTTGGCTGCGGCCTCACGCACCAGCCTTTCAGCGGTCTGGAGATTGGCTTCAAGGTCCCAGGAGCAGGCCATCTGGGTCGCGGCAACGGTAACGATACGGCTCATGAATCATCTCCTCGGCGGCGGGCAAGTGGACGCCTTTATAGCGGATAAAAATCGGCTTTTGAAGCTAATAAATATCCGTTTATCGAAAAATGTTCAGATTTTACCGATAACAATCGAGTTTATTGTTACAGCCCCCTCCCCGGCCCGGCGTGCGGGCATGGCAGACTGGCGCGATGAATCAACGTGGCGAGCAACATGTAACGACCTCGGGTGTCTTTATCAAGCGCTTATATCGCCATTGTTGACGGGGGTTACGCAGCCCCCAGGCCCGCGCAGTGCCGTCAATCTGACGGTGGCCCCTTGCACCACCTGGCTCCACAACTCAAGCTATGCTCCATTCGCTTAATGTCTGTCTAAGGAAAAGGGCCTCCGACATGCGCATTCTCATCACCGGCGGCGCCGGATTCATCGGCTCCGCTCTGATCCGGCACCTGATTCAACACACCGAGCACGAAGTGCTCAATCTGGACAAACTGACCTACGCAGGCAACCTTGAGTCGCTGACCAGCATCGCGACCAATAGCCGCTATGAGTTCGTCCAGGCCGACATCATTGACCAGGCCACCGTCAGCGCCGTACTGGCACGCTTTGAGCCCAACGCGATCATGCACCTGGCGGCCGAATCCCATGTGGACCGTTCCATCGACGGCCCGTCGGATTTTATCCAGACCAATATCGTCGGCACCTACAGCCTGCTGGAGGCTGCACGCGGTTATTGGCAGAAGCTGGAAGAACCGGCGAAAAGTGCCTTCCGCTTCCATCATATTTCCACCGATGAAGTGTATGGCGACCTGCACGGCGTTGATGACCTGTTCACCGAGACCACGCCCTACGCGCCCAGCTCGCCGTACTCGGCCAGCAAGGCTGCGTCCGATCACCTGGTCCGTGCCTGGCAGCGCACCTATGGCCTGCCGGTGCTGCTGACCAATTGCTCGAACAACTACGGGCCGTTTCACTTCCCCGAGAAGCTGATCCCACTGGTGATCCTCAACGCCCTGGCCGGTAAACCGTTGCCGGTGTATGGCGATGGCCTGCAAGTGCGCGACTGGCTGTTCGTTGAAGACCACGCCCGCGCGCTGTTCAAAGTGGTAACTGAAGGTGTGGTGGGCGAGACCTACAATATTGGCGGCCATAACGAGCAGAAGAATATCGACGTAGTGCGCAGCATCTGCGGCCTGCTGGAAGAGCTGGCGCCTCAGCGTCCGGCCGGCGTCGAGAAATTCACTGACCTGATCACCTTCGTGAAGGATCGCCCGGGCCACGACCAGCGCTACGCGATCGACGCCAGCAAGATCGAACGCGAGCTGGGCTGGGTGCCCGAAGAAACCTTTGAATCCGGCCTGCGCAAAACCGTGCAGTGGTACCTCGATAACCTGGAATGGTGCCGCAGGGTCCAAGACGGCAGTTATCAGGGCGAACGATTGGGCAACACTGACGTTAAGGATTTGATCGCATGATGAAGGGAATCGTACTGGCCGGTGGCTCCGGCACCCGTTTGCACCCCATTACCCTGGGCGTTTCCAAGCAACTGCTGCCGGTGTATGACAAGCCGATGATCTACTACCCAATTTCGGTGCTGATGCTGGCCGGGATCAAGGAAATCCTCGTGATCTCCACCCCCGTGGACCTGCCGCAATACCGCAACCTGTTGGGCGATGGCAGCCAGTTTGGCGTGCATTTCACGTACGCAGAGCAACCGTCGCCGGACGGCCTGGCCCAGGCGTTTTTGATTGGCGAAGAATTTATCGGCGATGATCCGGTGTGCCTGATCCTGGGCGACAACATCTTCCACGGCCAGCACTTCGGCGACCAACTGCGCACGGCTGCTGAGCGCCCATCTGGCGCCACGGTGTTCGGTTACTGGGTCAAGGATCCGGAGCGTTTCGGCGTGATCGATTTCGACAGCGAGGGGCGCGCGCTTTCCATCGAGGAAAAACCCGCCAAGCCGAAGTCGAGCTACGCGGTGACCGGCCTGTATTTCTACGACAACGACGTGATCAAGATCGCCAAGGCAGTCAAGCCGTCGCCACGGGGTGAACTGGAGATCACCGACGTGAACAACGCCTACCTCCAGCGCGGAGACTTGCATGTAGAACGCTTCGGCCGTGGTTTCGCCTGGCTCGACACCGGCACCCACGACAGCCTGCTGGAAGCCTCGACGTATGTGCAGACCATCGAGCACCGCCAGGGTTTGAAAGTGGCGTGCCTGGAAGAAATCGCTTACGAGAACGGCTGGATCGACCGTGATCACTTGCTGGAACGGGCCAAGTACTTTGGCAAGACCGGCTACGGCCAATACCTGTATTCACTGGCCGGGGAGCACAAATGAAGGTCACCGACACGGCGTTGCCGGGCGTACTGATCATCGAACCGAAAGTCTTCGGTGACGAGCGCGGTTTTTTCTACGAAAGCTTCAACGCCCGCGCCTTCGAAGAGGCCACCGGGCTCAAGCGCGACTTCGTGCAGGACAACCACTCCCGCTCGCAAAAAGGCGTGCTGCGCGGCCTGCATTACCAGCTCGAACATACCCAGGGCAAACTGGTGCGCGTCACCGCCGGCGAAGTGCTGGATGTGGCCGTTGACATCCGCCGCAGCTCGCCCAACTTCGGGCAATGGGTGGGCGTGCGGCTTTCCGCCGATAACCATCGCCAGATGTGGGTACCGGAAGGTTTTGCCCATGGCTTTGTGGTGCTGAGCGACTACGCCGAGTTCCTCTACAAAACCACTGATTACTACCAGCCGAGTGCCGAACGCTGCATCCTCTGGAACGACCCGACGCTGGCCATCGACTGGGAGCTGACGGAGACGCCGCAGCTGTCCGTCAAGGACCAGGCCGGTAAAAGCCTGCAAGAGGCCGACCTGTTCCCATGACCGCGCCCCTGAAAATCCTCATCAGCGGCCAACACGGCCAGGTCTCCCGGGAGCTGCAACAGCGCCTCCAGGGCCTGGGCGAATTGATCGTGCTGGGCCGAGACCAGCTGGACCTGACCCATCCCGAGCAGATCCGTCAGCAAGTGCACGCCCATCGCCCGGGCCTGATCATCAACGCCGCCGCCCACACCGCCGTCGATCAAGCCGAAAGCGAACCGGACGTGGCCTTCGCCATCAACGCCACAGCGCCCGGCGTTTTCGCTGAGGAAGCCAAGGCACTGGGCATCCCGCTGATCCATTACTCCACCGACTACGTGTTCGACGGCAGCAAGGCCGCGCCCTACAACGAAGACGACGCCACCCACCCGCTGGGCGTCTACGGCGCGAGCAAGCTGGCCGGTGAACAGGCAATCGCCGCAGTCGGCGGTGAACACCTGATTCTGCGCACCAGTTGGGTCTACTCGACCCACGGCAAGAACTTCCTGCTGACCATGCAGCGCCTGCTGCAGGAAAAGCCGCAGATGCGCATCGTCGCCGACCAGATTGGCGCGCCAACCTGGGCCGGGACCATCGCCCACAGCACCCGTGCCTTGATCGAACGCTGGCAAGCAGGCCAGGCCGGAGACTGGGGCGTCTATCACCTGACCGCCCAAGGCGAGACCTCGTGGTTCGGTTTTGCCCAGGCCATCGGCGAGCAACTAAGGGCCAACGGCCGTGCCTGCGCCGAACTTGAAGCGATTCCCTCCAGCGCCTATCCAACGCCCGCCAAGCGCCCGTTGAACTCGCGCCTCGATTGCAGCCGTCTGCAACAACAGTGGCACGTCTCACAACCGCAGTGGCACGACGCATTGCGCGAGTGTCTTGCCGAGCAGCACTAGGCATAATGCGCCTGTACCCACAGGCGCACGACTCCCATGACTCCACCCCTTCCGCGAAGACCCCGCTGGCGCAGCCTGGCGTTGCTGGCGCTGTGCCTGGCACCGCTGTTGTGGCCGCTGGAGCACCTGGCCGAGCGCTATTACCGCAGTGAACTGGCCGGGCAGAACCGTCAGACGCTGGACCTGTACGTCGCCAACCTGCTGGGCACCCTGCACCGCTACGAAGTGTTGCCACAAATTCTCGGCGACCTGCCGGCCCTGCGTACCGCCATCGATGCGCCCCAGGTCAGCACCAACCTGGTCAACGCCAACCACCTGCTCAAGGACGTCGCCGCCCAGGCCGGGGTGGAAGTGATGTACCTGATGGACACCACCGGCAAGACCCTCGCCGCGTCCAACTGGGACAAGCAGGACAGCTTCGTCGGGCGTAATTTTTCCTTTCGCCCGTACTTCAGCGAAGCCATGGCCGGGCGCCTGGGGCGCTTCTTCGGACTGGGCACCACCTCGGCCAAGCGCGGCTATTTCTTCGCCGCCGCGGTGCGCGATGGCGACAAGATCATCGGTGTGCTGGTGGTCAAGGTCGACCTGGACCACACCGAAAGCCTGTGGGGCAACACCCCCGAACAATTGCTGGTCACCGACCACAACGGCGTGGTGATCCTGACCTCGCGTCCGCAATGGCGATTCCGCGCCACCCGCCCACTGACGGACGAAGAACGCCGCGCCATCATCGCCATCCAACCCTACCCGACCCGCGACCCGCAGCCGCTGAGCCTCAGCCCGACGGCGTGGGTGCGCCAATCCACGGACATCGCCGAAACCGGCTGGAAAGTCGAGATTCTCGCGCCGCGTACCTTGATCAGCCGCCCAGTGCGTACCGTGGTCGCTGTGGGTGGCGCCGCCTTGCTGGTGCTGATGCTGTTGCTCGGCCTGATGATGCAGCGTCGTCGTCACTACCTGGAACGCATCGCCTTCGAAGCCAAGGCCCGCCGCGAGCTGGAGATGCGCGTGATCGAGCGGACCAGCGACCTGGAAGGCCTCAACCGCCGGCTGAAACAGGAAGTGCTGGAGCGCGAGCACGCCCAGCAGGAGCTGGTGCGTGCCCAGGATGACCTGGTGCAGGCCGGCAAGTTATCGGCGCTGGGCACCATGTCGGCGAGTATCAGCCATGAACTCAACCAGCCCCTGGCGGCGATTCGCAGCTACGCGGAAAACGCCGAGATCCTGCTGGACCACCAGCGCACCGACGACGCCCGTGGCAACCTCAAGCTGATCAGCGAGTTGACCGGGCGCATGGCCTCGATCATCGCCCACTTGCGCGCCTTCGCCCGACGCGACCGCCACGCACCGGAAAGCGTGGCCCTGCAACCGGCCCTGGATGATGCGCTGGCGCTGCTGGCCAAGCGCAGGCGGTCCATGGAAGTCGAGTTGATCCGCGATTTGCCCGAAGCCACCTTGTGGGTCGCAGCCGGCGAAACCCGCCTGCGCCAGGTGCTGGGCAACCTGCTGGCCAACGCTTTGGACGCCCTGACCGAAAAAGGCCCGCCGCGCAAACTCTGGTTGAGTGCCCAAACCACCGAACAGGGCGTCAACCTGTACATTCGCGACAACGGCCCGGGGTTCTGCATGGAAGCCCTGGGCCGTGCCAGCGAGCCCTTCTACACCACCAAGACCCGCACCCAGGGCCTGGGGTTGGGCCTGGCGATCTGCGACACCCTGATGCGCGCCTTTGGCGGTGAACTGTTGTTCGCCAACCACAAGGAAGGCGGCGCGCTGTTAACCTTGAAACTGCGCGCCGGGGCTCCGGGTGTCAGTCTGCAACCGTCCGAGGACCGCAGTGTATGAGTATCGATAACCAGATTCAGGTGGTGTTGATCGACGATGATCCACACCTGCGTCAGGCCCTGTGCCAGACCCTGGACCTGGCCGGGCTGAAGGTCCTGACCCTCGGCGAAGCCCAGGGCCTGACCGCGCGCCTGTCCCGGGATTGGCCAGGGGTCGTGGTGAGCGACATCCGCATGCCGGGCATGGACGGCCTGGAATTGTTGAGGGAGCTCCACGCCCAGGACCCGGAGCTGCCGGTGCTGTTGATCACCGGTCACGGCGACGTGCCACTGGCAGTGCAGGCCATGCGTACCGGCGCCTATGACTTCCTGGAAAAACCCTTCGCCAGCGACGCCTTGCTCGACAGCGTGCGCCGCGCCCTGGCCTTGCGCCGTTTGGTGCTGGACAACCGCAGCCTGCGCCTGGCCTTGAGCGACCGTCAACAATTGAGCACCCGCCTGGTGGGACACTCGCCGCAGATGCTGCGCCTGCGCGAGCAGATTGGTGCGCTGGCGGCGACCAAGGCCGACGTGCTGATCCTCGGCGAGACCGGCGCCGGCAAAGAGGTGGTGGCCCGTGCGCTGCATGACCTGTCGAACCGGCGCACCGGACCGTTTGTGGCAATCAACGCCGGCGCACTGGCCGAGTCGGTGGTGGAAAGCGAGTTGTTTGGCCACGAGCCGGGGGCCTTCACCGGCGCCCAGAAGCGGCGCATCGGCAAATTCGAATTCGCCAATGGCGGCACGCTGTTTCTCGACGAAATCGAAAGCATGAGCCTGGATGTGCAGGTCAAGCTGCTGCGACTGTTGCAGGAGCGCGTGGTAGAGCGGCTTGGCGGCAATCAGCTGATCCCGCTGGATATCCGCATCATCGCCGCCACCAAGGAAGACCTGCGCCAAGCTGCCGACCAGGGGCGATTCCGGGCCGACTTGTATTACCGCCTCAACGTCGCGCCGCTGCGCATTCCGCCGCTGCGTGAACGGGGTGAGGATGCGTTGATGCTGTTCCAGCACTTTGCCGACGAAGCCAGCACCCGCCACGGGCTACCGATGAAAGAGCTGCAACCGGGGCAACGCGCGCTGCTGTTGCGTCACAGCTGGCCGGGCAATGTGCGCGAGCTGCAAAACGCCGCCGAGCGTTTCGCCCTGGGCCTTGAACTGGCGCTGGACAGCACCCCGGACAACCCTTCAACCAGCGTCCTGACCAGTACGCCCGGCGGCTTGAGCGAACAGGTCGAGCAGTTTGAAAAAAGCCTGATCGCCGCGGAACTGGCGCGCACCCACAACTCCATGCGCAGCCTCGCCGAGGCCCTAGGTGTGCCGCGTAAAACCCTGCACGACAAACTGCGCAAGCACGGGCTGAATTTCGCTGACAGCAGCAACAGTCACGCTGACGACGAATGACCCTTTTCCACCTGCCACGAGGCCACCATGAGTCGCGATAGCCGTTACCTGGAATCGATCCTTCACCACGACATTCCCCTGACCCGGGAAATGGGCCTCAAGGTACTCGGCTGGCAGGACCGGCAACTGCAACTGCACTTGCCGCTGGACGCCAACATCAACCACAAGAGCACCATGTTTGGTGGCAGCCTGTATTGCGGTGCCGTGCTGGCGGGTTGGGGTTGGCTGCATTTGCAGTTGCGCGAGGAAGGGATTGAAGACGGGCACATCGTGATTCAGGAAGGGCAGATCAGTTATCCGCTGCCGGTGACCACCGATGCGACGGCGATTTGCCCGGCACCTGATGAGAAGGTGTGGAAGCGGTTTTTGGCGACCTATAAGCGTTATGGTCGGGCGCGCCTGGCGCTGGAGACGTGGATCGTCAATGAGGGCAGTGAAGAGCGGGCCGTGACCTTTATCGGGCAGTACGTCCTGCACACATAATAAATGTGGGAGCGGGCTTGCTCGCGAATGCAATCTGTCAGTTGATACATCTGGCACTGAAAGACCGCTTTCGCGAGCAAGCCCGCTCCCACAATTTTGATCGATGTTGTGTTTAAGACCGGGCCAGGGTCAGCAACCGCTCACGCCACTCCGCCTTGGCCGGAAGAGCCAGGAAAAATGGATTCAGTAGCGACTCCCGCGCCGGATAGCTGAACGGCTGCCCATTCAATTCCAGCACTTCACCACCCGCCCCTTCCAGCACGCCTTGTGCCGCAGCGGTGTCCCACTGCGAGGTCGGCGCCAGACGCGGGTAGCAATCGGCGCTGCCTTCGGCCAACAGGCAAAACTTCAATGAACTGCCGATATTCGCCAGCTTCAACTCACCCAATCCGGCACTCAAGCCGGCGAGCAAGCGGTCCTGCTCGGGGCTGGTATGGCGACGACTGGCAACCACGGTAAAGGCTTCACCCGTTGCCGGTGTCTGTCGCACCTGGATTTGCTTGGGCGCAGCGCCCACATCGGAACGCCAGGCCCCCAGACCAGCACCACCGAAGTAGCACCGACCACTGGTGGGCATCGACACTACGCCAAACACCACGCGGCCTTTTTCGATCAAGGCAATGTTGACGGTGAACTCCTCGCTGCCGGAGATGAACTCCTTGGTGCCATCCAGCGGGTCCACCAGCCACCAGCGCTGCCAACCGGCGCGCACGCTCTGGTCAATGTCGGCGTCTTCCTCCGAGAGCACCGGGATGCTCGGGTCCAGGGCAGTAAGCCCGGCAAGGATCAAGTGATGGGCCGCCAGATCGGCGGCGGTGACCGGTGAATCATCGGTCTTGGTGGTCACGGCAACATCGGCGCGCCAATACGGCAGGATGACTTCACCGGCCTGGCGGGCCAATTCGATCACGGGGGCAATAAACGGGTGACCCAGGAACAGCTCGCTCATGGCTGGAACGCCCCGCGTTGAGTCAACAGGTCGCGCACCAGATACAGCGCCGCCAAGGCGCGGCCCTCGCTGAACTGCTCGTTCTGCGCCAACTGCGAGAGCTCCCGCAGGTTGACCCGGTCGACACGCATCGGCTCCGGCTCGTCGCCTTCCAGGCGTTCTTCATACAGTTCGGTGGCCAGCACCACCTGGATTTTCTGGCTCATGTAGCCGGGGGACAGCGACAGTTCGGTGATGTGTTCCAGCTGGCGGGCGCCAAAACCGGCTTCTTCCTTGAGCTCACGGTCTGCTGCCGCCAACACGTCTTCGCCCGGTTCGATCAAGCCCTTGGGCAGTGACAGCTCATACTCGTCGGTGCCGCCGCAATATTCTTCGATCAGCAACGCATGGTCCGAGTCGATCATCGCCACAATCATCACCGCGCCATAACCGGCCCCCCTGCCCACCAGGCGCTCGTAGGTCCGCTCCACGCCATTGGAAAAGCGCAATTGCACTTCCTCCACGCGGAACAAACGGCTACTGGCGACTATTTCGCGGGCGAGGACGGTGGGTTTCTGGCGCATGAGCGGCTCCTTGGAGTGATCGGGTTACTATACCGTGGCTTTTCCGATTGTCTGTGTCGGATATCTTTTCTTACATGAGTGTTCTTTATGCCTCCATTGCCCTGGCACGCCATCGACACCGTCCTGCTGGACATGGACGGCACCTTGCTCGACCTGCACTTCGACAACCATTTCTGGATGGAGCACCTGCCCCAGCGCTATGCCGAGTTGCATGGTGTGAGCCGGGCCATGGCCGAGAGGGAGTTGCAACCATTGTTCGAGCGTAACGCCGGACAGTTGCAATGGTATTGCCTGGACTTCTGGAGCACCGAACTCAAGATCCCGGTGCGCGAACTCAAGCTGGAAACCGCGCACCTGATCGCCCTGCGCCCGGATGCCGATACGTTCCTGGCGGCAATCAAACAGGCAGGCAAGCGAGTGATCCTGATCACCAACGCCCATCGGGATTCGCTGTCGCTGAAGCTGGAACGCATCGAGTTGGCGCCTTATTTCGAACGACTGATCAGTTCCCATGACTATGGTTTTGCCAAGGAAAACCCACAGTTCTGGGACGCCCTGCACGCCGACATCGCCTTCGACCCGGCCCGCAGCCTGTTTATCGACGACACCTTGCCAATCCTGCGCAGCGCCCGGGACTTTGGCGTGGGGCACTTGCTGGCGGTGAAGGAACCGGACAGCCGAAAGGGGCCTAAGGACACGGCGGAGTTTGCAGCGGTTGGGGATTACCGGGAATTGATCGTAGGTTTGTAATAACGCTGAAGGTCCAATGTGGGAGCGGGCTTGCTGGCGAATGCGGTGTGTCAGCCACTGAATATATTGACTGATCCACCGCTTTCGCGAGCAAGCCCGCTCCCACATTGGGTCCGCGTATTACTCAGGAATACGCAGCGTCTGCCCTGGGTAGATTTTGTCCGGATGGGACAGCAGCGGCTTGTTGGCCTCGAAGATTTTGTTGTACTGGTTGGCGTTGCCATACACCGCCAGGGAGATCGCGCTCAGCGTGTCGCCTTTTTTAACCACAACAAAGCGGGCGGCAGCGACAACAGGTGCGCCAGCAGCCATAGTGATTTGGTCATCAACACTGCCAACACCAGCAATATTGCCAGCGGCCAAAATGATTTTTTCTTTCTCTTCCTGGCTGCTGACTTCACCCTTGACGGTGACCTTATCGCCATCAACCGTCGCGGTGATGTTGGGATTACCCAGCCCGACTTCCTGTATGTGCTTCTTCAGCTCATCACTCGCGTTGGCATTACCCGGCGTCAACAGATCAATCAACTTCTCGCCCGCTTCCTTAACAAAGCTAAAAATACTCATGGTGCGCTCTCCTTGGGATTTAATTTCCAGATGCCAAAGACTAGACCAGTCCTACAGAATTGGGTTCCAGCCTGACCAAAGACCCAAACACGCTAGAATCCCACCGCATTGGAATAAGCCCGGAGCGAAGATGGACATCAAACAGCTGAAATTCCTCATCGCCCTCGACGAAACCCGTCACTTTGGCCAAGCCGCGGCGCGCTGCCACATTACCCAGCCGACCCTGTCGATGCGCCTGCGCAGCCTGGAAGAAGAGCTGCAGCTGCCGCTGGTCAATCGCGGCCAGCGCTTCGAAGGCTTTACCGCCCCCGGCGAACGCGTGCTGGCCTGGGCGCGCACGGTGCTGGCAGCCTACGACGGTTTGCAGGCCGAGGCGGCGGCGTGTCGCGGCAATCTGGTGGGTACGTTGCGCCTGGGGGTGGTGCCGTTGTCGAGTTTCGATCCACTGGCATTGATGCAGAAGCTGCACAAGGAACACCCGAGCCTGCGCTTTGAGTTGTCCGCGTTAAGCTCCGAGCAAATCCTTGAACAATTGGCGAGCAACCGCCTGGACCTCGGCGTGTCGTACCTCGAACGCCTGGACGCCGAGCGTTTCGACTCCCTGGCCCTGGGCGAAACCCGCATGGGCCTGCTGTACGACCAACGGTTCTTCAGCTTCGGTGACAAGCCCCTGAGCTGGGAAGCGCTGATAGAACTGCCGTTGGGCATGCTCACCAGCGGCATGCACTTTCGCCAGTCCATTGACCACAACTTCCACAGCCGCGGCCTCAACCCACAGCCGCTGTTGCAGACCGACGCCGTCCACCAATTGTTACAAGCCGTGCACGGCGGCCTATGCTGCGCGGTCATGCCACTGGACGGCGGCCTCGACGCCCTCACCGAGCACCTGCGCCTGCAACCCATTGAAGACGCTCACACTCTCGCCCGCCTGGGGCTGATCATGCGGCGCAGCGCGCCCCGCTCGGCATTGGCGGAAGCCTGTTTTGCGCTGTACCAGAAATCGCTGCTGGAGCCTTGATCGACAGCATCTATCGGTAGATCAGTACTGACGATTAGACGCGACCCTTTGTCGCGCCTAGTCTTACAGCTGAATACTTCCGGTGGTAATGCCCAATGAACGCCCAGCGCCCAGTCTGCGCGGCGCCCGCCCTCGAAACGCCCGCGCCCGCCGCCAGCCAGAGCTACCAGTTTTGTAATCTCGAACACACCGAATCGGCCAGCACCGCGCTCGCCGAGGAAGTGGCGTTGGCGATTGCTTATAACGACATCAGCCAGGCGGTGATGCTGGTGACGCCGACCGACCTCGAAGACTTCATTGTCGGCTTCAGCATCGGTAGCGGCATTATCGAAGATGTTAGCGACATTTATGACCTGAAAATCAGCGGTTCGGGCTCGACCCAATACGCTCAGGTGCAGATTTCCAGCCGCGCGTTCTGGAATATGAAGCAACAGCGGCGGCAACTGGCTGGCACCAGCGGCTGTGGACTGTGTGGCGTAGAAGCCGTGGAGCAAGCGCTGCCCGACCTCAAGGTGCTGCCCGGCGCGCCCCTGCCGCCCGCCGAATGGCTGGACGGCCTGCGCCAGCGCATCAGCGCGTTTCAACCGCTGGGCCAGTACAGCGGCGCAGTGCATGCGGCAGTCTTCATGAACAATCAGGGCGAATTGCTGCTGGGCCGTGAAGACATCGGCCGGCATAACGCCCTAGACAAGCTGATCGGCGCGTTGATTCGCCAAAAGATCCCGACCGACGGCGGCTTGGCGATTGTCACCAGTCGCTGCAGCCTCGAACTGATCCAGAAAGTATTGCGCGCCGGCATCCAGACCTTGGTCAGCCTGTCGTCGCCCACCGGCCTGGCCTTGCAATGGGCCCGCCGACACAACCTCAATCTCATCCACCTGCCGCAGAAAAGTGCGCCGCGGGTCTATAGCCCTGCGATGGAGAATCAAGCGTGAGCACTCATCATCAAGCCGACGACAAACCTACCCCGCGCTACAAACCCTACAAAGGCCCGGCGGGTGGCTGGGGCGCCCTGATCAGCGTGGCGCAAGCCTGGCTGACCAGCGACAACGCGCTGAAAAACATCCGCATGATGCTCAAGACCAACCAGAACGGCGGCTTCGACTGCCCGGGCTGCGCCTGGGGTGATTCGCCGGAAAGCGGCATGGTCAAGTTCTGCGAAAACGGCGCCAAGGCAGTCAACTGGGAAGCCACCAAGCGTCGGGTCGATGCGGCCTTCTTCGCCAAGCACAGCGTCAGCGCGCTGCTGGAGCAGAGCGACTACTGGCTGGAATATCAGGGCCGCCTGACCGAGCCAATGAGCTATGACGCCGAAACCGACCGCTACAAACCCATCAGTTGGGAGTCGGCTTTCGACCTGATCGGCAAGCACCTCAATGCGCTGCCAAACCCGGACATGGCCGAGTTCTATACCTCGGGCCGGGCCAGCAACGAAGCGGCCTACCTGTATCAACTGTTCGTGCGTGCCTACGGCACCAACAACTTCCCGGACTGCTCGAACATGTGCCACGAAGCCAGCGGCGTCGCCCTGGCGCAAAGCGTGGGCGTGGGCAAAGGCACCGTGACCTTCGATGACTTCGAACATGCGGACGCGATCTTCGTCTGGGGCCAGAACCCCGGCACCAACCACCCTCGCATGCTCGAGCCACTGCGCGAGGCGGTAAAACGCGGCGCCCAAGTGGTGTGCATCAACCCGCTGAAAGAGCGTGGTCTGGAACGTTTCCAGCACCCGCAACACCCGCTGGAAATGCTCACCAACGGCGACAAGCCGACCAACACCGCCTACTTCCGCCCGGCGCTGGGTGGCGACATGGCCATTCTACGGGGCATGGCCAAATTCCTGCTGCTGTGGGAACGCCAGGCCCAGGCCGAAGGCAAAGAGGCCGTGTTCGACCACGACTTCCTTAATGAACACACCGCCAACGTGCTGGATTACCTGGGCAAGATCGACGACACCTCATGGGATGAGATCGTCGAGCAGTCCGGCCTGACCCTGGTGGAGATCGAGCAAGCGGCGCGCATGTACGCCAAAGGCAAGAACGTGATCATGTGCTGGGCGATGGGCATCACCCAACATCGCCACTCGGTGCCGACCATCCAGGAAATTGCCAACCTGATGCTGCTGCGCGGCAACATCGGCCGCCCGGGCGCGGGCCTGTGCCCGGTGCGTGGCCACAGCAACGTGCAGGGCGACCGCACCATGGGCATCAACGAACGGCCACCGGTGGCGTTCCTCGACTCCCTGGAGCGTCGTTTCCAGTTCCAGGTACCGCGGGACAATGGCCACAACGTGGTGGAAGCCATTCACGCCATGCTCGAAGGCCGCTCCAAGGTATTTATCGGCCTGGGTGGCAACTTCGCCCAAGCCACGCCGGACAGCCCGCGCACCTTTGAAGCCCTGCGCAATTGCGACCTGACCGTACAGATCAGCACCAAGCTCAACCGCAGCCACCTGATGCACGGCAAGGACGCGTTGATCCTGCCATGCCTGGGCCGTACCGACATCGACATCCAGGCCGAAGGCCCGCAAGCGGTGACCGTGGAAGATTCCTTCAGCATGGTCCATGCCTCCAATGGCCAGCTGCAGCCATTGTCGAAACAGATGAAATCCGAACCTGCGATTCTGGCGGGCATTGCCGCCGCTACATTGGGCAGCAAACCGGTGGACTGGAACTGGCTGGTGGCCGATTACGACCGCATTCGCGACCTGATCGCCGACACCATTCCGGGCTTCAAGGACTTCAACGAACGCCTGAAAAACCCGGGCGGTTTCTACCTGGGCAACTCGGCCGGTGCACGTCGCTGGAACACCCCGTCGGGCCGTGCCAACTTCCGCCCGAACGTCCTGCCCAAGGACCTGGTGCACGAACGCACCCGCAACACCGGGCAATTGCCAGACCTGATCATGCAGTCGATGCGCTCCCACGATCAGTACAACACCACGATTTATGGCCTGGACGACCGCTATCGCGGGGTCAAGGGTCAGCGGGATGTGTTGTTCGTCAACGAAGCCGACATCATCCGCCTGGGCTTCAAGCCAGGGCAGAAGGCTGACATCGTATCGATCTGGGATGACGGCCGTGAGCGTCGGGTGAAGGGCTTTACCTTGTTGGCGTTTGATATTCCGGCGGGCCAGGCTGCGGCTTATTACCCGGAAGTGAATCCGCTGGTGCCGCTGGAAAGCACTGGGGATGGCAGCCATACGCCAACGTCGAAGTTTGTGGCGATCCGCTTGGAAGCAGCGAGTGCAACCGGCTTGATCATGGCGAAGTCGGCCTAAGCGACACCTCGCCACAGACAGCACCCGCGTTTTTTACAGGCACAAAAAAGGCCGCTTTTGCATAAAAGCGGCCGTTCCGAAGTAAATAAAGACTCGCAAAAACAACTTAAGTTCCCTATAAAAAACAGCAACTTAGAGAATTGTATACAACCCATACCACTGGTCGGGTTTCGATTGTCACCGTCTCGATACAACCTCAGGATCGCGCCGTCATCCTCTTGAGGTTCCTCTATGAAGTTCTCCTCGATTCTCTTGTTGTCCCTTGGCCTGGTCAGTGGCGCAGCCATGGCCGGTGGCACCACCGAAGCCGGTGTGGGCGGCGCATTGGGCGGGGTTTTAGGTTCGGTCGTAGGTCAGCAGTTGGGCGGTAACACCGGTTCAGCCATCGGTGCGGCTCTCGGCGGCGCAGGCGGCAGTGCGGTGGGCGCAGACAAGCGCAGCCGCGGCGAAGCTGCCATTGGCGGCGCATTGGGCGCAGCCGGCGGCAACGTTGTAGGCCGCAGTGTCGGCGGCAGCACCGGCAGCCTGATCGGCGCAGCAGCCGGCGGTGGCGCCGGTGGCGCGCTGGGCAACTACATGGGCAACAAGAGCGATGACGATGATCGTCGTTACCGTGGGCGCGATAACCGCCGCTATGACCGCGACGACCATCGCGGACGCGGCCATGCTTATGGGCATCGCAACAAGCATCACAATCGCCACCGCTAAGACTGGAAATACCTTCCGGAAAACGCAGCAAAATAGTGTGGGAGCTGGCTAGCCTGCGATGCAGTCGCCTCGGTGTATCAGCCAAATCGCGGCGATGCTATCGCAGGCAAGCCAGCTCCCACATAAGCGGCGTTATGCCACCAAGCGCTGCAAGGCACCTCGCAGCGCTTCTGGAATCGTCACCGGCTGGTTCGACGCCCGATCCACAAACACATGCACAAACCTCCCCGCAGCACAGGCGTCCTCTTCGCCCGCCTTGAACACCGCCAACTCATACTGCACCGAACTGTTGCCCAGCTTGCCCACCCGCAGGCCGATCTCGATGCGGTCCGGAAAGGCAATCGAGGCGAAGTAGTCGCACGCCGAACTCACCACGAATCCCACCACCTCGCCGTCATGAATATCCAACCCGCCCTGCTCGATCAGGTAGGTATTCACCGCCGTGTCGAAGAAGCTGTAGTAGGTGACATTATTCACGTGGCCATATACATCGTTGTCGTGCCAGCGCGTGATGATTGGCTGGAAGTGGCGATAATCGGCGCGCTGTGGCATTGAGTCGGACATGGAAAGATCTCGGTCAGTGAAGTTACAGGTCGTTCAAATGAGCTTCGGCCCATTCACGCACCTCGGCGTAGGGATATTCCTCAAGTGCGGCGAAACCAGGAATAGTTCGCGCCTTCAGCTTGGTAAACAACGGCACGCTGATCCCGCCCAGGAACCGGGTCAAACGCTCAGCACCCGGCAAGTGGCCGTTGTATTCATGATGCCTGTGGATAAATTCACCGCACAGCGCCTGAAAGTTTTTATCCACAAGCGGCGGCAAGCTCGGTGGCGCTGGCAAGTGGGCGACGTTACCGTGGCACACCGAACAATGCCCGCATTGCCGGGGCGCGTTTTCATCACCGAAGTAATGCGCCAGGCGGTACCCCAGGCACTCCTGCGTAGCGAACAGATCCAGCATGGCGTGAATCCGCGCCACCTCCGTCACCTCATGCTGCTTGAAGCCTGTGTATAACTCCGTACTAAGCGCCTGTGGATCAAAGTCGGTATTCAGCAGCGCGTAGACCTCGGTCATCTGCTTGCTTTCCATCTCGATCAGGCCCTGCTCCTGGAAGTAATCCAGGGCCTTCACCACCCGACTGCGCTCGGCCTGATGCTGTTGATACAGCGCGTCGAAATCCACCGTCGCCCAGGTCTTTGCCCTTTTACAGACCTGGATAATCGCCGCGACAAACTGCTGCCGTTCGCCAGAAAAGCGCGCCAGCAATGCGTCCGGCTCAATCAGATATTTGAAACGGTACTCGGCGTAAAACGCGTAGCGCGGCGCGATTACGCCCTTGAGCTCAAGCTGCACGAGCAAGGTCTTCAGAGGCAGTTCACGGATATTGCTGTGGTCCGACAGTGACCGAAGCAAAAACTCCCATTGCCCATCACCACGGACCGCCTGTATTTCCTCCAGGACGCGGCGAATCCCTTCCTGCTCCGGCGTGTCGCCGTACACAAAGTTTTCCAGGATATTCAGGCTGTCGCGGTTGGCCAACACCAGACAGTCAGATGGCTGCCCGTCACGCCCGGCCCGGCCGATTTCCTGACTGTAGTTCTCGATGGATTTGGGCAGATCGAAGTGCACCACATTGCGGATATCGCTCTTGTCGATGCCCATGCCGAAAGCAATGGTGGCGACGATGCAATTGGACTGGCCGCCCATGAACCGCTTCTGAATGCCCTCGCGTTTATCGTGGGCCAAGCCCGCGTGATAAGCCTCGGCCTGGATGCCGTTGCGATTCAAATGCTCGGCAATGTGTTCGGCGGTTTTCTGCAGGGTGACGTAGACGATGCTCGGCTGATTGGCCCGCTCCTTCATCCATTCCACCAGACGGCGGCGCTTGTCCTGGCCGCTGACCGGCTCCACCAGCAGGTTTAGGTTGGAGCGGTAGAAGCCGGTGGTGATCACATCGTCCGGTGCAATGGCGAACTTGGCCTGCATGTCGGCGATCACCTTGGGCGTCGCGGTGGCAGTCAACAACAGCGCCTGGGGAATGCGGAACTGACGCTGGTAGTCCGGCAGCTTCAGGTAGTCCGGACGAAAATTGTGGCCCCACTCGGAAATACAGTGAGCTTCGTCCACTACCAGCAGCGAGATCGGCACGCTTTGCAGGAAGTTGCGAAAGCGCTCGTTCTTCAAACGCTCCACGGAAACCATCAGGATTTTCAGCTCGCCCGAGCGCGCCCGGGCCATGACGTCATTGGCATCATCGCGGCTCTGGGCCGAATCGATGCTGCCCGCCGAGATACCGTGGCGCTGCAAGAAACCCAACTGATCCTGCATCAACGCCAGCAACGGCGACACCACCAGCGTCAGGTGCGGCAGCAGCACGGCGGAAAGTTGATAACACAGGGACTTGCCGGAACCGGTGGGGAAAATCGCCGCCGCCGAACGACCGGCCAGCACGGCACTGACCACCGCCTCCTGGCCCAAACGAAACTGTGGATAACCAAAGACCTGTTGGAGGGTGTTGTGCATAAGCTGTCACTCCATTGACCGCTGAACGAGCCCAAAACATAGACCAGCGCATTCAGCGAATCGAGAAAGGTCGCAAGGAAAAAAGAGTCTGGATGATACACAGCCTGGGAAGTGGAGTAGGCACCCGTGAGAAACGTTCCGACCTTACGCAGGACGCATCTCGAAACTCATTGCGCTACAATCAAGCTTCGCACCGAGAGGACGCTGTCATGGCCGAACTGACGTTTGAGCAAAAGCAGGATCACTACCACAAGATCCGCCGTTCCAACTACCTGGCCAGCCTGCGCCTGGAAGGATTTGACACCCAGCCCGCCGACGTCGACAAACCCCTGCCGACCCGCGAAGCCGTCCTCGCCAAGTACCGCAACACCCCACGCTGATGCTCGACAAATATGGCGTGGGCCAAGACCCGTACTGCTACCCCGGTAGCAGCGTCCTGCGCAACCGCCTCGATTTGTTCGACGAAGAACGCCTGCACCAGGCCGAGCGGGAACTGTCTGAAATTGCCGTAGGCAGCCTTCCGCTGTATGCCCCGCCCTACGACCTTGAACGCTTGCAACACATCCACCGCACCCTGTTCGGGGACATCTACGAATGGGCCGGGGAACTGCGTACGGTCAACATCCAGAAAGGCGACACGCTGTTCTGCACGCCGGAACGAATTCCACCTGAGGCAGCCAAGATCATCCAGCACATGGCGCAGGCCAACTGGTTTGTCGGCGTGACGCAGGCAGAGTTGGTGACGCAAATTGCCGAGGCCTATGGCGACCTCAACGTGATCCACCCGTTTCGCGAAGGGAATGGCCGGGCGCAGCGGATTCTGTTCGAGCAGATCATCGTGAATGCCGGGTTTTCAGTGAACTGGTGGCTGGTGAAGAACGCAGCGTGGATACCGGCGAACATCGATGCGGTGGCGTGTGATTACCGGGGGTTGGAGGCGATTTTCGAGCGGTGTATCAGCACCCCGCGCTAGCCCCGATCGTTCCCTACGCTCCGCGTGGGAATGCCGCCAGGGACGCTCCGCGTCCCGCCATCCGCGCACGACCCAAGCCATGAACACTGGTGACGCGGAGCGTCACGGGATGCATTCCCACGCGGAGCGTGGGAACGATCAGTGTCCGTTAAAGCTGGTGCTCTCGCCCCACACTCCCGCCAAGGTTCGCTCCGTCGCTGCAAATTCAGCGGCCGGGTTTGGTCACCCGAAAAACAGCAGAGATAAACACGCCAGTTCGTTTGGCGTATTCCTTTGAATTTGTGTTCGGACCATTCCAATGAACAACTCGACAGTTAATCGCTACCGCTTTCTGACAACCAACTTTACCGAGACATATCCGCTTCTCATCGACACCGACGCCGCTGCCGAAGACATCCAGGCAGCTGCCGACCTCCTAGAGACCCTCTCCTGCCTGACCTATGAACAGGCGGACATCAAAGACATTTCCCACATCACCAACGCACTGTATTTGCTGGTCCAGGATGGCTGTGACCTGCTGGAAGCCGCCCAATACGGAATGATGCAACTCACCACCGCCGACGCCGTAAAGCGAACGCCATCTGAGCAGCCACACAGCTAAAAATGTGGGAGCTGGCTTGCCTGCGATAGCGGAGTGTCAGAAAACACCTCTACCACTGACACACTGCCATCGCGGGCAAGCCCGGCTCCCACATTTGACCTGTTTCGTTTGAAGGATCATGGTTCGATCGATAAAGTCAGTCGCCCTGCCCACTCACGCGTAACCACCATGAACCTGGCCCCCAACTTTCCTGAAGACCTTGCCATGCAACAGCTCTTGCAACTGCTGCATGAGGAAATTGGTCTGCCCGAACATAAGACGCTGCGCCTTGAAACGGCCATCAACCTGGACCTGGGTTGCGACGGCACCGAAGCCAATCAATTGCTGGAAGCGCTGGAGCAAGACTTCGCTGTCGACTTGAACGACTACGACGCTTATCGTTATTTCCAACCTCCCGTCTTCGATGTCTTCCTGAAGCACAGAGCCAAAGGCCGCGGCGACAAAATCCCGCTGACCATCGGCATGCTTTACCTGGCTATCAAGGCCCAACGCTGGGACACGCAAACCCTGGAAAGCCTGAGCGAACACACACCTCAAACACGCTAAAGATCTAATGTGGGAGCCGGGCTTGCCCGCGATGAGGCCCGGACAGTCAACACACCTATAAGCCGATACACCGCAGCCCTCAAAAAAATAACAAGGACCTTACATGGACGTACTAATGGGCCTGCTGGCCGCCCTGCTCTGGGGCGGCACGGACTTCCTCGTGGGCCTCAACGCCCGAGCCGTCGGCGTCAAACGCGCGGTGTACTTCGGCCAGGCCCTGGGCTTCCTGATCATGACCCTGCTGCTGGTCATATTCCCGGCCTTCCTGGTCAAATCCCTCGCAGCGCCTTTGAGTGTCTGGCTCCTGGGCGCCGCAGCAGCCCTGCTGACCGTCTCCGGCGCCCTCGCACTGTCCAAGGCCTTCGCTCTGGGCAAAGCGGCCATCGTCGCGCCTCTGGTGACGTCCTACGGCGTGGTGACTTCGTTGCTGTCATGGGCCAGCGGCGAACACATCAGCCTGATCCAACTCGGCTGCATCGCTCTGTGCGTGGTGGGTGTGATCCTCTCCAGCATCCACAAGGACAACGGCGTCCCACACAACAGCTCAAGTCGCTCTATCGCCTACGCGATGCTCGCAGCGTTGCTCTACGGCACCAGCTTTTGGGTACAAGGCCGCTACACCCTGCCGACGCTTGGCCCGGTGACGATGCTTTGGCTGGGTTACCTGGTAGGCCTGTGCGTGCTGGTGTTGATGGTACTTAAGATCAAAGACGGCCTGAAAATCCCACCGCTGAAAAACTGCGCAACGCTGACCGGGGCGAGCGTGATGAACCTGGGTGGATTCTCGGCATTCTCGTGGGGCGCGATGGCGGGGTCGGTTTCCGTGGTAACGGTGATCAGCACGCTATCCGGTGGGATCGCGGCGATTCTGGGGTTTGTGTTTTTCAAGGAACGGCTGTCAGCGGTGCAAGTAACCGGCGTCGTGCTGGTGTTGGTCGGGGCCGTGGTTTTGCACCTCGTCGACTAATCCATCGCCCACAAAAAAGCCGCCCACAAGGGGCGGCTTTTTCACAACGGCCGAATCTTACAACTTCGGACCCGCAGCCTTGATCGCATCGCTCACTTCAAACTTCTTGAAGTTCTCAACGAACAGACCCGCCAGCGCCTTGGCGGCTTCATCGTAGGCAGCCTTGTCAGCCCAGGTGTTACGTGGGTTCAACAGGCCAGTCTCGACGCCCGGTACAGCCAATGGCACGTCCAGATTGATGGTGTCGAGGTGCTCGGTCTCGGCACCAATCAACGCACCGCTCTGGATCGCTGCAATCACGCCACGGGTGGTCGGGATGTTGAAGCGCTTGCCAACGCCGTAGCCGCCGCCGGTCCAGCCGGTGTTGACCAGGTAAACCTTGGAGCCGAAGCCGCGGATGCGCTTGATCAGCAGTTCTGCGTATTCGCCAGCCGGGCGCGGGAAGAACGGTGCGCCGAAGCAGGTGGAGAAGGTCGACTTGATGCCGGCGCCCGAACCCATTTCGGTCGAGCCCACCAGTGCGGTGTAACCGGACAGGAAGTGGTAGGCCGCTTGTTCTTCGCTGAGGATCGAGACTGGCGGCAGTACGCCGGTCAGGTCGCAGGTCAGGAAGATCACAGCGTTTGGCTCGCCACCGAGGTTTTTCTCGGAGCGCTTGGCAACGTGTTCCAGCGGGTAGGCGGCGCGGCTGTTCTGGGTCAGGCTGACGTCAGCGTAGTCGGCGTGCTTGGCGTCGTCGATGACGACGTTTTCCAGCACGGCGCCGTGCTTGATGGCTTTCCAGATAACCGGCTCGTTCTTCTCGGACAGGTCGATGCACTTGGCATAGCAACCGCCTTCGATGTTGAACACAACACCTTCGCCCCAGCCGTGTTCGTCGTCGCCGATCAGGTAGCGGCTTTCGTCGGCGGACAGGGTGGTTTTACCCGTGCCCGACAGGCCGAAGAACAGGGTTACGTCGCCGGCTTCGCCGATGTTGGCGGCGCAGTGCATCGGCAGTACGTCGGAGGCCGGCAGCAGGAAGTTTTGCACCGAGAACATGGCTTTTTTCATCTCACCGGCGTAACGCATGCCGGCGATCAGCACTTTTTTCTGGGCGAAGTTAAGGATCACGCAACCGTCGGAGTTGGTGCCGTCACGCTCTGGCACGCATTCGAAGTTGGCCACGTTGAGCACTTGCCACTCTTCACGACCGGCCGGGTTGTACTGGGCCGGGTTGATGAACAGGCAACGACCGAACAGGTTCTGCCAGGCAGTCTGGGTGGTCATTTTCACAGCCAGGTAGTGGTCTTCTGCAGCCCCTACGTGAACGTGGGAAACGAAATGCTCTTGCGCGTTGTTGAATGCCTCGACGCGAGCCCACAGGGCATCGAACTTGTCGGCCGGGAACTTGCGGTTGATCGGGCCCCAGGCAATGGCAGCCTGGGTGGAAGGCTCTTCAACGATGAAGCGGTCAACTGGCGAACGGCCGGTACGATGACCGGTTTCTACGACCAGCGCGCCGGTATCGGCAAGCACGCCTTCACCGCGCTGCAGGGCTTCTTTGACCAGATCGTCAACACTCAGATCGGTGTATACGGCGTTATTGGCTTGCGTCATGAGGTTCCCCGTCGGCCAGTGGCCGAGTGCTCCAAACGTTTTGTAGTAGAAAGTTGCGCACTACTACCGCGAAAAAAGTGGGCCGGATTATGCCAGAAAAGCCCAAAAAGAGTAGGGCCCTCCGGTCAGAACGGCGGAAATCCGGCGTTTGTCAGGTGATTTACCTGTGCTTAAACGTTTTAGTGGCGGGTGCCTGAAGGGGTGTCTACGCCCGCCCCGGCGAATAATTGAGCAATATCGGCGGCGTCGAACAGGTAACGCTGGTTGCAGAACTGGCAGTCAATTTCGATGTTGCCACCGTGTTCCACCACCAGGTCCTGCGCATCTTCCAGGCCCAGGCTGACCAAGGCCGTGGCCGAGCGCTCGCGGGAGCAACTGCAGTGGAAGTGCAGGGATTGCACGTCGAACAGGCGCACGGCCTCTTCGTGGTAGAGGCGGTGCAGAATGGTTTCGTTGTCCAGGCCCAGCAGTTCTTCGGCTTTCAAGGTACCGGCCAGGGCGGTGATATGGGCCCAGCTGTCGGCGCGGTCTTCTTCGTCCTTGATGCGGTCGGCCGGCAGTTGTTGCAGCAGCAGGCCACGGGCGCGCTTGCCGTCGGCGTTGAGCCAGAAGCGGGTGCCCACTTGCTGGGACATCACGAAATAGTTGGTGAAGCAGTCGGACAGGGTTTCGCCGTCGAGGTCGACGATGCCCTGGTAACGCTGGCCTTCAGTCGGGTCGACGGTCAGTGCGAGCACGCCGTCAGGCATCAGGTCAGCCAGGGTCGCATCGGCGGCAATCCGGTCCGCGTCGTATCGGGCCAGGCCACGGATTTCGCGCTCGCTGGAGCATTCGATCATCAGCAGCGGGATCGGGCCTTCGGAGCGGGCCTGCAGGATCAGCAAACCATCGAACTTCAGGGTGCCTACCAGCAGCGAGGCGGCGGCCATCAGCTCGCCGAGCAACTGCGCGACCGGCTCCGGATAGGGGTGCTTGGCGAGGACTTCGGCATAGCTGCGCTCCAGGGCGACCAGTTCGCCACGGGCGTCGCTGTCGTCGAAGATGAAGCGTTGGGTGAAGTCGGTATCCGGTAGATCAGTCATAGGTCTGGGTATCTGAATTGATGACAAAAAGATGACAACGTTTATAGAATTACACGCTTTAGCACCATTTTGGTGCGGCCTTCTCTAGGAAAACGAAGCGCTTTAAAGCAAAGAGGAAACAGTTTATGAACAATCCGGGTTTGTTCCAAGCCAGGTGGAACCTCGGGGGATTGGCCCTGTGCAATTTATTCGCTGTGGGGCTGCTGTGTTTTTGGCTCTGGCCAGCGGGCCAGGCGGTCTGTGTGGTTTTCGACGAGTGGCTGTTTCATCTGCTCAACGACCCCTTGGCGAGCAGCCAGGCGTGGTTGCATGTGTGGGCGGTGGCCAGTTTGCGCCCGTTTGATGCCGTGGTGGGGGTGATTCTGCTGGCGCTGTTGATCCGCGGCGATTGGGTGTTCAAGACGATTGAAGTGCGCCAGGCGTTTTTCGGATTCCTGGGCATTCTGCTGTTGTTGTTGTTTATCCGCATGCTGTTTTCCAAGCTCGCAGCGCAGATGGGCTGGCAACACCATAGCCCGTCGATGGTGATCAGCGGGGCGATTCAGATGAGTGACTATTTCCCCGGCCTTGAGAAAACGTGGGAATTGAAGGACCGCTCCAGCCAGAGTTTTCCGGGGGATCATGCTTCGGTGTTGTTGATCTGGGGGATGTTCATGACCGTGTTCGCCAAGCGCCTCGGGCAGGTCTTGGTGATCTGGGGGCTGGCACTGCTGTTCATGATGCCGCGGCTGGTGGCCGGCGCGCATTGGGGGCAGGACGACTATATCGGCGGGGTGTTGCTGGCGCTGTTGGCGTTGGGTTGGGGTTACTACACGCCCTTCGCGGCGAAGGTTTCAGGAGGGCTGTTGCGGCTGACGGGACCAGTGTTTGAGTGGTTTCAGCGGGTGCCGCTGGTTAATCGCTTGAGCGTGATTCGCAGCGTTTGAGTTGAAGTTGCAGGAGCCGGCCTGGCTCCTGCAGTCTGCCGGTTAATCATCATTGCCACTGCCGCGAAACTTGAACAGGTCGCGCCGCTGTTTCTTGCTCGGCTTGCCGTCGGTGGTCATGCCCAGGGAGCCCGCCTTGCGCATGGCCGCCGCGTTTTCGCGCTTGGCGATACTGGCTTCGGTCTCGGTATACAACGCCTGCGCCTCGGGAGCGCCCTTTCGCACAATTGAAAGCGCCTGGACCACGACGGTTCGTTCATCAAAACCGGCGCGAATCTGGAATTCATCGCCAATGCGTGGCTCCTTGCCGGGCTTGCAACGCTCACCGCGCCAGTGCACCTTGCCACTCTCGATGGCCGCTTTGGCCAGGGCGCGGGTCTTGAAGAAGCGCGCCGCCCACAACCACTTGTCCAGCCGGACTTTTTCTTCCTCTTCCTGCTTCTGAGCCACTTGAATTCCTCGCTCTGAAAAATGTCGCAACTTTACCGTTGAACCCCTTCAACGCATAAACCCTTCACCTCACCTAAGATACGCCAGGCAGTATCTGTTTTCGCGAGGTTAACGTGTGACCGACTTTCCTGTTTCACTCACCTCACCCAAACAAGGCTGTGCGGGTTGCCAGCAAAGTGAACCGCTGGGTTTTGAGTTTGATTTTGCGTATCAGCCTATCGTGGACCTGCGGGACCAGTCGATCTTTGCCCATGAAGCCCTGGTGCGGGGCGTCAATGGCGAGGGGGCGCTGTCGGTGCTGGATCAAGTCAACGACAGCAATCGCTACCGTTTCGACCAGCAATGCCGCACCAAGGCGATCGCCACCGCCTCGACACTGGGCATTCAGACGCATCTTTCAATCAACTTCATGCCCAACGCGGTGTACCGGCCGGAACTTTGCATTCGCAGCACCCTGGAGGCAGCTCGCGCACACAATTTTCCGCTGGACCGGCTGATTTTCGAAACACTGGAAAGCGAGCACGTAGATAACTATCGCCATTTGACGAATATTCTGCGTGAATACCGCGAATTCGGCTTCAAGACCGCCATCGACGATTTCGGGGCGGGCTATTCGGGGCTGAATCTGCTGGCCGATTTCCAACCCGACCTGATCAAACTCGACATGGCGCTGATCCGCGATGTTGACCGTGATCGTGTCCGTCAGGTGATCGTCCGGGGGATTGTCACAATCTGTGAGCAGTTGGGCGTTACTGTCATCGCCGAAGGCATCGAAAGTGCTGGCGAACGAGACTTTCTCGCCGACTGTGGAATATTCCTGATGCAAGGCTACTGGTTCGCCAGGCCTGCATTCAAAGCCCTGGCCAAGGTATCCCCCGACGCCTGGGCGAATTAATTGCTGGTTATTCATATTGAAGACATTTGACCATTTGACCGTTGTGGGTCTGCGTGAGTGGGTGGCACTTCCCGATTTGGGAGTGGCTGGCCTGCGCGCCAAGATCGACACCGGCGCCAGTACCTCAAGCCTGCATGCCACCGAGATCGAGCCATTTGAGCGCGACGGTGCAAAGTGGGTGCGCTTTACCGCGCACCTGGGCAGCGTGGTGCAATTGCGTCACCGGCGCTGCGAAGCGCCGCTGGTGGCGATGAAAACCATTAAAAGCTCCAACGGCCAGGCCCAGGTGCGATACGTGATCAGCACCACCCTGGCCCTGGGCGATCGGGTATGGCGGGTGGAATTCACCCTCGCCTGCCGCAAGGCCATGCGTTACCGCCTGCTGCTGGGTTCCAAAGCCCTGATTGACGGCCAACTGGTGGTCAACCCCGGCCTCAAATACGTTCAAGACAAGCCGGTGTTCCCGGTCTCTACTACCTCTGCCACAGGTGTTGCATGAAGATCGCTGTGCTGTCGCGTAACCCGCGTCTGTATTCCACCCGTCGCCTGGTCGAGGCCGGCACCGAACGTGGCCATGAGATGGTGGTGATCGATACGTTGCGCGCCTATATGAACATTGCCAGTCATAAGCCGCAGATCCACTACCGGGGCAAGCCGCTGGAAGGCTTCGATGCGGTGATCCCGCGCATCGGTGCGTCAGTGACGTTCTATGGCTGCGCGGTGTTGCGCCAGTTTGAAATGATGGGGGTGTTCCCTCTGAATGAATCGGTGGCCATCGCCCGTTCGCGGGACAAGCTGCGCTCGCTGCAGCTGCTGTCGCGTCGGGGCATTGGTTTGCCGGTGACCGGCTTTGCGCACTCCCCGGATGACATTCCCGACCTGATCGATATGGTCAATGGCGCGCCTCTGGTGATCAAAGTGCTGGAAGGCACCCAGGGCATCGGCGTGGTGCTGTGCGAGACCGCGACAGCGGCCGAGTCGGTAATCGAGGCGTTCATGGGCCTCAAGCAGAACATCATGGTGCAGGAGTACATCAAGGAGGCCGGCGGTGCAGATATCCGCTGCTTCGTGGTGGGCGACAAGGTGATTGCCGCGATGAAGCGCCAGGCCAAGCCGGGTGAGTTTCGCTCCAACCTGCACCGTGGCGGCAGTGCCAGCCTGATCAAGATCACCCCGGAAGAACGCATGACGGCCCTGCGGGCGGCCAAGGTCATGGGGTTGAGTGTGGCGGGTGTGGATATCTTGCGTTCCAACCACGGGCCGCTGGTGATGGAGGTGAACTCGTCACCGGGCCTGGAAGGGATTGAGACCACCACCGGCAAGGATGTGGCGGGGATCATCATTCAGCATCTGGAGAAGAATGGTGGGCCGAATATGACCAGGACCAAAGGCAAAGGTTGAGGACTCCCAACCTGTAAAGCACCGCAAAACCAGTGTGGGAGCGGGCTTGCTCGCGAAGGCGGTGGATCAGTCAACATTTCTATGGACTGACCCACCGCCTTCGCGAGCAAGCTCGCTCCCACATTTAGACCGCGTCCCTGGGCAACATCAGCCCCAACGGCAAGCGAACCCGTGCTTCCAAACCGCCATCCGGCCGGTTACGCAATTCGACATTGCCGCCATGCATCGAAGCAATCCGCCGCACAATCGCCAGCCCCAGGCCCGTGCCTTTACCACCCCGGGCACGGTCGCCACGGGTGAACGGGTTGAAGATGCCTTCCAGCTCCGCCGGATCGATACCGGCGCCACGGTCCAGGACACTCAGCACCACGTAAGGCGCACTGGTATCCCCGGAGACATACGCTGCCACTTCAACATCGGAACCGGCGTGATGCAGGGCGTTGCCAATCAGGTTGTTCAGCAGGCGTTTCATCGAGACCCGACGCAACGCGAACGGCTGGATCGGCTCTAGGCGCATGCGCACCTGCTCACCGTTCTGGTTGTAGGGCGCCACCACCTCACGCACCAGGTCCGTCAGGTCGACCTCTTCCACCACCTCGTCCCGGCCATCGCGGATGAACGCGAGGAACTGGTCGAGAATCGCGTCCATGTCCTCGATATCGCGGACCATATCGTCGGTCAGGTCGGTGTGGTTGCCCATCAGTTCCAGGGAAAGCCGCAATCGCGTCAACGGCGTACGCAGGTCATGGGACACCCCCGCCAACATCAGCTCGCGCTCGCGCCCCGCCTGTTCGACATCCTCGGCCATCTGGTTGAACGCGCTGTACACCTCGGTCATCTCACTCGGCGTATCGCTGATGGGCAGCCGCACGCTGCGGCCCTGACCGAGCTGGCGTGCAGCAAACACCAGGCGTTTGAGTGGCTGGTTGAGCTGGCGCACAAAAATCCAGGCAGATGCGGTGGAAAGCAAGCCAATCGCCAGGAACCAGCCCAGCACGTTCCAGATCTTCTGCCCCCGCAAGGGATGCGGATACAGCGGCACCTTCAGCCAGTCCTCGCCCAGGCTTGGGGCCCGCACCCAGAGCGCCGGTGATACATGCATGCGTAGCCGCACCTCGGTGTCTTCACCCAGTTCGGCCTGCATCTGGCGTTGGTAGATTTCGCTGTAGGGCCAATGTTGCTCGCCCTCGGGCACACCCGCACCCGCGACCCGGACCAGGGTAGCGGCCTTGGCGATCTTCTCGCGGTTCTCGGGGTCTGCGGCCCAGTAGGCGCGCAAGGTCAGGGCGACACCGTGGCTGTACTGCCGGTCCACCAGCACGTCTTCGTTCATCAACAGATAAACCAGTGTCAGGGCTTTGGAAAACAGTACGACGATGAGCACCAGCCAAAGGGTGCGTGAGAAGAAACTCTGTGGGAACCACAACGGGGTTTTCATAAAAGACAGCTAGACACCTTGCAGGAGCGAGCGAGGCTCGCAGAATTGCAAACGCCGGGCAACCGGCTGACTCTTATCGAGTCATCACCGGCAAGCCCGCTTCTGCAAATCATCGGTCACTTGGTTGCAGTGCCATCCGGCACAAACACGTAACCCACGCCCCACACCGTCTGGATATAACGCGGCTTGGATGGATCGGGCTCGATCATCCGGCGCAGACGGGAGATCTGTACGTCGATGGAGCGCTCCAGGGCGTCCCACTCGCGGCCACGGGCCAGGTTCATCAGCTTGTCGCGGGTCAGCGGCTGGCGAGCGTTCATCACCAATGCCTTGAGCACGGCGAATTCGCCGGTGGTCAGCATGTGCACTTCATCGCCACGCTTGAGCTCACGGGTGGCCAGCGACAGCTCGTAGTCACCGAAGGTCACGCTCTCATCTTCGCTGCCTGGGGCGCCCGGTACCGGGGCAGCCTGGCGACGCAGTACGGCCTTGACCCGCGCCATCAGCTCGTCCGGGTTGAACGGCTTGGCCAGGTAATCGTCGGCGCCCAGTTCCAGGCCCTTGATGCGGCTCAGCTCATCGCCCTTGGCGGTCAGCATGATGATCGGGATCTGATTGTTGGCGCCGCGCAGGCGCTTGCAGGCGGTCAGGCCGTCTTCGCCGGGCAGCATCAGGTCCAGCACCACCAGGTTGAAGACTTCACGTCCCAACAGGCGGTCCATCTGTTCGGTGTTTGGCACCGCGCGTGCGCGATAGCCCTTGGAGTTGAAGAAACGCTCCAGCAGGCTGCTCAGCCCGGGATCGTCATCAACGATGAGAATTTTTTCGCCTTCAGCAGTTTGTGCAGTGCTGCTCATTAGATGCTCCTCTTATCTCGGCGCGCATTATGGCGTAGCTGCCGTTATACGCACCGTGTGCATTGTTAGCAGATTTTTCCTCTACCGCCAGCGAACCCGCGCCCTACAACCTTGGCCGCAATCCCCCCAAGGGCGGAACGCTGGTTATAATGCGGCGCCTTTGTGCAGGGCAACGTCAGTTCGTTGCCGTTTACTGCATGGGGATTTTTTTCACCCGCTTGTAGTGATTTTTTCGATTTCGAGGGTCAATAGGCTGCCTCTTGACCCAGGCAGCGGCGCCAGTCGGGCCGCTCAACCAGCCTCGCAAGCCTTGTTTTCCGGGCCTGCGAGCCTGCTTTCAGAATTTCAGGTGGTTTTATGGACAGCATCAACAGCCGCATCGCCGAGGAACTCGGTGTACGCCCACAACAGGTCGAAGCGGCCGTCGCTCTACTGGATGAAGGCTCCACGGTTCCCTTCATCGCCCGTTACCGTAAAGAAGTCACCGGCAGCCTCGATGATATCCAGTTGCGGCATCTGGAAGAGCGCCTGCGCTACCTGCGAGAACTCGACGAACGGCGTATCAGCATCCTCGCCAGCATCGAAGAGCAAGGCAAGCTGACCCCGCAGCTGGAACGCGACATCAAGCTCGCCGACACCAAGACCCGCCTCGAAGACTTGTACCTGCCGTACAAGCAGAAGCGCCGCACCAAGGGCCAGATCGCCCTGGAAGCCGGCCTCGGCGAGCTGGCCGACGGCCTCTTCAACGACCCGTCCCTGGCCCCGGAAACCGAAGCGGCACGCTTTGTCGATGCCGAAAAAGGCGTCGCCGATGTCAAGGCCGCCCTTGAAGGCGCCAAGTACATCCTCATGGAGCGCTTCGCCGAAGACGCCAACCTGCTGGAAAAACTGCGCAACTACCTGAAACAGGAAGCCACCCTCAGTGCCCGCGTGATCGCCGGCAAGGAAGAGGAAGGCGCCAAGTTCCGCGATTACTTCGAACACGACGAGCCGCTGAAAAGCATGCCGTCCCACCGTGCGCTCGCGATTTTCCGCGGTCGCAACGAAGGCATCCTGAGCTCCGCGCTGAAAGTCGGCGACGAGCTGCCAGGCACCATGCACCCCTGCGAAGGCATGATCGGTCAACAATTCGGCATCCAGAATCAGAATCGTCCTGCGGACAAATGGCTCAGTGAAGTCGTGCGCTGGACCTGGAAGGTCAAGCTCTACACCCACCTGGAAACCGACTTGCTGGGCGAGCTGCGCGACGGCGCCGAGACCGAAGCCATCAGCGTGTTCGCCCACAACCTGCACGACCTGCTGCTGGCCGCGCCTGCCGGCCCACGCGCCACCCTGGGTCTCGACCCGGGCTTGCGCACCGGCTGCAAGGTTGCCGTGGTCGACGCCACCGGCAAGCTGCTCGACCATGCCACGGTTTACCCCCACGTGCCGCACAACAAGTGGGACCAGACCATCGCGATCCTGGCCGCCTTGTGCGCCAAGCACTCGGTGGACCTGATCGCCATCGGTAACGGCACCGCCAGCCGTGAAACCGACAAGCTGGCCGCCGAGCTGATCAAAAAATACCCAGGCATGCAGATGACCAAGGTGATGGTCTCCGAGGCCGGCGCTTCGGTGTACTCCGCGTCTGAACTGGCGTCCAAGGAATTCCCGGACCTCGACGTGTCGATCCGTGGCGCCGTGTCCATCGCTCGCCGCCTGCAGGATCCACTGGCCGAGCTGGTGAAGATCGATCCGAAATCCATCGGCGTCGGCCAGTACCAGCACGACGTATCGCAGCTGAAACTGGCACGCGGCCTGGATGCGGTAGTGGAAGACTGCGTGAACAAGGTCGGCGTGGACGTGAACACCGCCTCGGTAGCGCTGTTGGCCCGGATCTCCGGCCTCAACACCACCCTGGCGCAGAACATCGTGACCCACCGCGACGAAAACGGTGCGTTCAAGACCCGTGCAGCGCTGAAAAAAGTCGCACGCCTTGGCGAAAAAACCTTTGAGCAAGCCGCCGGCTTCCTGCGCGTCATGAACGGCGACAACCCGCTGGACTCCTCGGCCGTCCACCCGGAAGCCTACCCGCTGGTACAACGCATCGCCGCTGAAACCGACCGCGACATCCGCTCGCTGATCGGCGATGCCGCGTTCCTCAAGCGCCTGGACCCGAAAAAGTACACCGACGAAACCTTCGGTGTGCCGACCATCACCGACATCCTGCAAGAACTGGAAAAACCGGGCCGCGACCCGCGCCCCGAGTTCAAGACCGCTGAGTTCCAGGACGGTGTCGAAGACCTCAAGGACCTGCAACTGGGGATGATCCTCGAGGGCGTGGTGACCAACGTGACCAACTTTGGCGCGTTTGTGGATATCGGCGTGCATCAGGACGGTTTGGTGCACATCTCCGCGCTTTCGGAGAAGTTCATCAAGGACCCGCGCGAAGCCGTAAAAGCCGGTGACGTGGTCAAGGTCAAGGTCATGGAAGTCGACATCCCGCGCAAACGCGTCGGCCTGTCGATGCGCATGAGCGACACCCCGGGCGAAAAAATCGACGGTGCCCGCGGCGCACGCCCTGGCTCGGCGCCACGCCAGTCCCAAGGCAGTGCACCGCGCAAGGAAACCGCCGCGCCAGCCCCGGCCAATAACGCCATGGCTTCGCTGTTCGCCAACGCCAAACAACTGAAGAAACGTTAATGGAACTGCCAGCCGGCTTGACCCACAGCGCTTTCAGCGAACTCATTGGCTGCCGCCTGCAACGCCTGGAAACCGGCGTTGCCGAGGTGGCCATGACCCTGGAGCCGCAGTTGCGCAACCGCGCTGGCAAGCTCCATGGCGGGGCGATCTTCAGCCTGGTGGACATTGCCATGGGACTGGCCTGTTCCAGTTCCCATGGTTTCGACCAGCAAAGCGCGACCATCGAATGCAAGATCAACTACATCCGTGCCGTTTCCGACGGCGATGTGCTGTGCACTGCCCGGGTGATTCACCCCGGTCGGCGTACGCTGGTGGTCGAGGCTGACGTGTACCAGGACGAAAAACTGGTCGCAAAAGCACAAGGCACCTTCGCTGTCCTATAGCTCCCTGTCATCGATTTGAGTTAATTTCGGCGCTGCGAAAGTTGCGCCGAACTTTTCCTCGTGCGCGATAGCCAGATTCAGGGACGAAGGCGGCTCTTTCAGAGTGGGTCAATCCGGCTCAAAAACCAGGCGATAACGCCAGTTTCCACTTCACCCTTGTAGACCGTCCTGCCCACCCCCATATTGGGGCGACTGACGCGTGAAGGAATCCAACTTGAGCGAACTTCTCAACCGCCGCCTGGCCCTGCTCGGCAAGCACGAACACCTCTCTTTGCTCGAGCAATGCCTGCACGGCATCGAGCGCGAATGCCTGCGCGTCACCGGTGAAGGCCGACTGGCACAAACGCCGCATCCCGAGGCCCTGGGCGCTGCACTGACCCACGAACAGATCACCACCGACTATTCCGAGTCGCTGCTTGAGTTCATCACGCCGGCGTTGCCCAACCCGGCCGATACCCTGAGCAGCCTCGACAAGATTCACCGTTTTGCCTACAGCAAGCTCGGCAACGAGTACCTGTGGAGTCCATCGATGCCGTGCCCGTTGCCGGCCGAGGAAGATATTCCGATTGCCTACTACGGCACTTCCAACATCGGACAGCTCAAGTACGTGTATCGCAAGGGCCTGGCCCTGCGGTACGGCAAGACCATGCAGTGCATCGCCGGGATCCACTACAACTTCTCCCTTCCGGAAGAGCTGTGGCCGCTGCTCAAGGAAGCCGAAGGTTTTGTAGGTACCGACCGCGACTACCAGTCCACGGCCTATATCGCGCTGATCCGCAACTTCCGTCGCTACAGCTGGCTGCTGATGTACCTGTTCGGCGCCTCACCGGCCCTGGACGCGGGTTTCCTGCGTGGTCGCTCGCACCAGTTGGAAGTGCTGGACGCCGACACCCTGTACCTGCCGTACGCCACCAGCCTGCGCATGAGCGACCTGGGTTACCAGAGCAACGCCCAGGCCGGCCTGACGCCGTGCTACAACGACCTGGCGAGCTACACCGACAGCCTGCGCACAGCTGTGGCAACGCCCTACGCGCCGTACGTCGAAGTCGGTACCCATAAGGACGGTGAGTGGGTGCAGCTCAACACCAACATCCTGCAGATCGAAAACGAGTACTACTCCAACATCCGGCCCAAGCGTGTGACCTACACCGGCGAACGGCCGATCCAGGCGCTGATGGCCCGTGGCATCCAGTACATCGAAGTGCGCTGCCTGGACATCAACCCGTTCCTGCCGATGGGCATCGACTTGCAAGAGTCGCGCTTCCTCGATGCGTTCCTGCTGTATTGCGCGTTGAATGACAGCCCGCTGTTCGCCGACAACGAGTGCGGCAACGCCACCTCCAACTTCCTCAGCGTGGTCAAGGAAGGTCGCCGTCCGGGCCTGCAATTGCAGCGCCGTGGCGAATCGGTGGACATGAAGGAATGGGCCGCCGAGTTGCTGGAGCAGATTGCTCCGCTGGCAGCCTTGCTGGATCAGAGCCAGGGCATCAATGAACACAGCCAGGCGCTGGACGCCCAGTTGGCGAAGGTCAAGGATTCGTCCCTGACCCCGTCGGCCCAGGTGTTGGCGGCGATGAGCGAGCGTAAAGAGAGCTTTGCGCAATTCTCGCTGCATCAGAGCCAAGTGCATGCCGAACACTTCCGCAGCGAGCCGTTGAAGGCTGAGGAACAGGCACGTTTTGAGGAGCTGGCGCGCAATTCGCTGGCGCAGCAAGCGGAGCTTGAGCAGAACGAAGTGGGCGATTTTGACGTGTTTGTCGGGTCGTACCAGGCGAGCATCCTCGCTATCAGCAACTAAAAGCCTGACACAGACCCCTGTGGGAGCGGGCTTGCTCGCGAAAGCGTTGTATCAGTCGATGTATTCGGTGACTGATTCACCGCGTTCGCGAGCAAGCCCGCTCCCACATTTGACCTATGCGCGTTCTAGCCTGATGCTCGATTTTCTCCTCATAAGCTAATTCGAAAAGGTTATTTATTTTCGGATTCTTAGATCATTTAGTCTTCACACACGCCGACCTCCGGCCGCCTGATGAGGACTTTCCCCTTGAAACTGCACTTCCCCCTTCGCCTCTTGGCGGCGTTGTCCCTGGCCGGTGCCAGCCTGTTTGCCCAGGCCGCCGACGTGACCATCGCTTACCAGACCACCGTTGACCCGGCGAAAGTCGCCCAGGCCGACGGCGCTTATGAAAAAGCCACCCATGCCAAGATCGACTGGCGCAAATTCGACAACGGTGCCGACATCATCGCCGCCATCGCTTCCGGTGACGTGCAGATCGGCTACCTGGGCTCCAGCCCGCTGACCGCTGCCGTGACCCGCAAGGTCCCGGTGGAAACCTTCCTGATCGCCACCCAGATCGGCGGCGCCGAAGCCCTGGTGGCCCGCAACGGTTCCGGGATCAACAGCCCGCAGGACCTGATCGGCAAGAAAGTCGCCGTGCCGTTCGTTTCCACCGGCCACTACAGCCTGCTGGCCGCGCTGAAGCACTGGAACATCGACCCATCCAAAGTGACCATCCTCAACCTCGCCCCGCCGGCCATCATCGCCGCCTGGAAGCGCGGTGATATCGACGCGACTTACGTATGGGACCCAGCCCTCGGCGTGGCCAAGGAAAACGGCAAGGTGCTGATCACCTCCGGCGAACTGGCCAAGTTCGGCGCACCGACTTTCGATGCCTGGATCGTGCGTAAGGATTTCGCCGAGAAGCACCCGGAAATCGTCACGGCTTTTGCCAAAGTCACTCTGGATGCCTACGCCGCTTACCGCAAAGACCCACAAGCCTGGCTGGCGGACAAAGGCAACGTCGACAAACTGGTGAAGCTCTCCGGGGCCAAGGCCAGCGACATTCCATTGCTGCTGCAGGGCAACGTCTACCCGCTGGCGGCTGACCAGGTGATCCTGCTTGGCGCCCCCACCACCAAGGCCGTCACCGACACCGCCGCGTTCCTCAAGGAACAGGGCAAGGTCGACGCCGTACTGCCTGATTACGCCCCGTACGTCAGCCCGAAGTTCATCACTAACTGATACGAGGAGTTCACCGCGATGGCCTTGCTACAACTGGAGCGCATCAGCGCACAGTACCCAGGCAGCCCGGAGCCCGTACTGGCCGATATTTCCTTGAGCCTTGGCCCCCAGCAATTGCTGGTGGCCCTCGGTCCTTCCGGCAGTGGCAAGACTTCGCTGTTGAACCTGATTGCCGGTTTTGTCGAACCCAGCGCCGGGCGCATCACCCTTGACGGAGTGCCGGTAAAAGGACCGAGCGCCGAACGCGGCGTGGTGTTCCAGGACGACGCCCTGCTGCCCTGGCAGGACGTGCTGGCCAACGTCGGCTTCGGCCTGGAACTGGCAGGCGTACCCAAGGCCCAGCGGGAAGTCCGCGCCCGGGAAATGCTCGCCCTGGTAGACCTCGCCGGTTTCGACAGCCGCCGCATCTGGCAACTCTCCGGTGGCCAGAAGCAACGTGTAGGCCTGGCCCGCGCATTGGCCGCTGACCCGCGCGTACTGCTGATGGACGAACCCTTCGGCGCCCTCGATGCCTTCACCCGCGAACAGATGCAGGAGCTGTTGCTGCAAGTCTGGCGGCGCACAGCCAAGCCGGTGTTCCTGATTACCCATGACATCGAAGAAGCGGTGTTCCTCGCCACGGACCTGATTCTGCTGGCGCCCAACCCCGGGCAGATCGTCGAGCGCCTGAGCCTGGACTTCGGCCAGCGTTATGCCGCCGGTGAGTCGGCACGGGCGATCAAGTCCGACCCGCGCTTTATCGAAACCCGCGAACACGTGCTGGGCAAGGTGTTCTCCCAACGGCAGGTGTCCGCATGAGCAGTTACGAATTACCGGCAACCCACACCGCGCAAACCCCGGTGGTGCCCGTACGCCGCAGCCTGAGCACCCGCTGGATCAGCGTGCTCACCTTGGTGACCCTGGTTGCCATCTGGTGGGCCGTGACCGCCAGCGGGCTGATCGAGCCACTGTTCCTGCCGCCGCCTTCGGCCGTGCTGCAAAAAGGCTGGCTGCTGGCGACCACCGGCTACATGGACTCCACCTTGTGGCAGCACCTGGGCGCGAGCCTCAAGCGCATCGGTCTGGGCCTAGGCTTTGCCGTGCTGACCGCCGTGCCGGTGGGGATTGCCATCGGTTCCAACCGCATCGCCCGGGGCATTCTGGATCCGCTGATCGAGTTCTACCGGCCGATTCCGCCACTGGCTTACTTGCCGCTGATCGTGATCTGGTGCGGCATCGGTGAGCTGTCCAAGGTGCTGCTGATCTACCTGGCGATTTTTGCGCCGATCGCCATCGCCACCGCCACCGGCGTACGCACCGTCGACCCGGCCAAACTGCGCGCTGCGCAGTCGTTGGGCGCGACACGGGCACAGCTGATTCGTCACGTAATCCTGCCGAGCGCCCTCCCCGACATTCTCACCGGCGTGCGGATTGGCCTCGGTGTCGGCTGGTCGACGTTGGTGGCCGCCGAGCTGATCGCCGCCACCAGCGGCCTGGGCTTTATGGTGCAGTCCGCCGCGCAGTTTCTGGTCACCGATGTGGTGGTGCTGGGCATCCTGGTGATCGCGCTGATCGCCTTCGCCATGGAAATGGGCTTGCGTGCCCTGCAGCGCAAACTGGTGCCGTGGCATGGCCAGGCACACTGAGCAATTTTCGACGAGAATCCCATGAGCAGCCTGACCGTAACACCTCTCAGCACCGCCCTTGGCGCCCAGATCAGTGGCGTCGACATCACCCAACCGCTGAACATCGAACACCGCGACGCCATCGAACAGGCGCTGCTCAAACATTCGGTGCTGTTCTTCCGCAACCAGCCGATCAACCCGCAGCAACAGGCGCGGTTCGCGGCAAATTTCGGCGACCTGCACATTCACCCGATCTACCCCAACGTGCCGGAACAGCCTGAAGTGCTGATCCTCGACACCGCCGTGACCGACGTGCGCGACAACGCCATCTGGCACACCGACGTGACCTTCCTGCCCACGCCGGCCCTCGGTGCAGTACTGAGCGCCAAGCTGCTGCCTGAGTTCGGTGGCGATACGTTGTGGGCCAGCGGGATTGCCGCGTATGAGGCGTTGTCCGAGCCGTTCAAGAAGCTGTTGGACGGTTTGACGGCAACCCATGACTTCACCCGCTCCTTCCCGCTGGAGCGTTATGGCAACACGCCGGAAGATTTGGCGCGCTGGGAAGAAGCCCGGCGCAAGAACCCGCCGCTGTCTCATCCGGTGATTCGTACGCACCCGGTGAGCGGGCGTAAATCGCTGTTCGTCAGCGAGGGGTTCACCAGCAAGATCAACGAACTGGAGCCGGCGGAAAGCGAGGCGGTGTTGAAGCTGTTGTTTGCCCACGCGACACGGCCGGAATTCACCATTCGCTGGCGTTGGCAGGAAAATGACGTGGCGTTCTGGGACAACCGCGTGACCCAGCATTACGCGGTGGATGATTACCGGCCGCAACGGCGGGTGATGCACCGGGCGACCATTCTTGGAGATGTGCCGTTCTAGCAGGCACACCACAAATCAAATGTGTGTGCGGGCTTGCTCGCGAAGGTGGTGAATCAGTCAACATATCCAGTGACTGACACTCCGCTTTCGCGAGCAAGCCCGCCCCCACATTGGGTAGAGGTTGATGCAGGAATCGGGCTCTACTGCTTATTCAGCCGTAGACGGCTTCTCCCACAAGTTAATCCCGCCTTCCTGGGCAAACCGATCAATCTCCGCCAGCTCCTGCGCGCTGAAGCTCAGGTTCTGCAACGCCCCGACGTTTTCAATGATCTGCTCCGGCCGGCTCGCGCCGATCAGGGCGCTGGTGACCCGTGGATCACGCAACGTCCACGCCAACGCCATCTGCGCCAGGCTCTGGCCACGGCGCTTGGCAATTTCATTCAGCGCGCGGGCGTGGGCGATGTTGGCCTCGGACAAATGCTTGGCCTGCAACGAACCACCACCCGGGCGGTTCACTCGCGCATCAGCCGGCACGCCGTTGAGGTATTTGTCGGTCAGCAGGCCCTGGGCCAACGGCGTAAAGGCAATCACCCCGGCACCCAGTTCTTCGGTGACGTCCAGCAGGTCTTTTTCCACCCAGCGATTGAGCAGGTTGTAGGCCGGCTGATGGATCAGCAGTGGCACTTTCCACTCTTGGAGCAGCGCGGCAATTTCCCGGGTTTTCACGCCGGAATAGGACGAGATCCCGATGTACAACGCCTTGCCCTGTTGCACGGCGGTGGCCAGTGCGCTGGCGGTTTCTTCCAGCGGGGTGTCGGCATCAAAACGGTGGGAGTAGAAAATATCCACGTAGTCGACGCCCAGGCGTTGCAGGCTCTGGTCGAGGCTCGCCAGCACGTACTTGCGCGAACCGCCGCCCTGGCCGTAAGGGCCTGGCCACATGTCCCAACCCGCCTTGCTGGAGATGATCAGTTCATCGCGGTAGTGCTTGAAATCTTCCCGCAGCAAACGACCGAAGTTGATCTCGGCGCTGCCGTACGGGGGGCCGTAGTTGTTGGCCAGGTCGAAGTGGTTGATACCCAGGTCGAACGCGGTGCGCAGCAAGGCGCGTTGGGTGTCGATCGGGGTGCTGTCGCCAAAGTTGTGCCACAGCCCCAGGGACAGTGCCGGCAGCACCAATCCGCTGCGACCTACGCGGCGATAAGGAATAGATTCATAGCGGTTTTCGGCAGCAATGTAAGTCATCGAATCCTCTCTGGTCTTAGAGCAAATAAGGCCTGGGAATAACGATATTCCCAAGCCTTTTAAGCAGCTGAATCGCTTAAGGTGCTCGCTCTTTGTACAGCAATTTCCTACCAGAGTGGAACGACGTAGCTCACATAGAAGCGGTTTTCATCTTGCACGGTGGCGCCAGTAATATCCGGGCTGGCGTGGGCATTTCGCCAGGTCACACCCAGGCCTTTGAGGGTGCCGGTGGGCACTTGGTAAGCCACCGTGACGTTACGCTCCCATTCACTGGTAGTGCCTTGGGTTGTGCGGATGTCATCACCGTGTGCGTAGGACGTGGCGAACGTCAGGCCGTTGAGGCCGAGTTTGCCGAAGTCATATTTGTACTGCGCCAGCCAGGTGCGCTCGCCGGCATGCTGGAACTTGTTCAGTTGCATGTTGGTGAGTGCCGGGGTGTCGGCACCTGAGCCCGGGCCCTGGTTGCTGGCACCGCTGTTCAGGCCGGAATCCAGGTACGGGAAGTCGCTGTCGCCGCTGTTTTTCTGGATACCCAGGCCGACGGTATGGCCGTCCAGGCTGTAGCTTTCCAACAGGCTGACGGTGGACTGGTTGATGCGACCCTTGGAGGTGCCGTCGCCATAAAGACCGGTTGCGGAATAGTCCTTGTCGCCATCGGCGTTTGCACCCACACCCAGGCTGCGGTACAGGCGCACGTCGGTGTCGATCGCGCCCACGGGCAAGGCGTCATGGCGCTTGGCACCGAGGAAGAACTGCTGGTAGTAATCCTCAAGGTTGGAGTACCACAGGCTGACGGTGGTGTCCGGCAAACCTTTGTAGTCCGCGCCGCCGTAGAGGAAGCGATCACTCTCTTTGCTGCCGCCGGCGGTGATCATGCCTTGGTCGCCGGTTTCGTTGCGGATCTTGGTCTTGAGGATGTCACCGGCGGTAAAGGTGAAGTCGGTCAAGTCCTTGGAAACCAACTGCACGCCCGTGTTGGTCTGCTGGTACAAGCGGCCGTCGGTGTTGGCCAGTACCGGGTTGTTGCCGTAGAGCGTACCGACGCGCAATTCATCCTGGGCGAAGCGCATCTTGAAAGTCGGGCTGAGCACGCCGAACTGGTCGGCGGACTTGCCGTTATCCAGCGGGAACATGCTGCCGGGGTAGCGACCCTGGTGATCCTTGTCATTGAGGTCGCCGCCGGAATCCAGTTTCAAACCGTAGAACGCCTGCAAGTCCAGGCCAAAGCCCACCGGACCATCGGTGTAGCCGGACTTGAAGTTGAACTCAAAACCCTGGCCCCAATCACGAATGCTGTGGGCCTTGTTGTTGCTGTTCACCACATCCCGCCCCTGCTGGTTAAGGTAGCGGTTGAGCAAGGTCACGTCGGCGTGGCTGTCATCGATAAAATCGGCGTGGGCGGACAGCATAAAGCTCGCCATGGCGGCACCCACCATGGGGCTCAATAACGTCTTCATTGGTACCGGTCTCCGTCACTGTTCTGAAATGAAAGCGTCAAACGCTTCACACAATTAGGCGATGGCCATGTGACAGTTCGGAGTCAAAACACCCTTTACCCGGATGAAATTAAATTTAAGGAATTCCTCAAGCACGGGGCTTTACGGGCGTTGGCGAGCGCTTCAGCGTGCCAATGGTGGAGGGGTATGGAAGAGAGACGAGAAGCAAAAAAAAGGCCCTGTTCGAGGTATTGAACAGGGCCTTTTCGTTTAGCGAACCAGGTGCAGGAACTGCATATGCCGTTCGTACTGGTCGAGGATGTCGTTGATGATCTGCTCCTTGGTGTAGCCCACCAGGTCGTAGTCCTGGCTGCCCTCACTCAGGTGCACTTCCGCCCGGTAGTAGCGGCGGTTGTTGAGCTGCTTGGAACCCATGCCGCCCCGTGCGAATGACGGGGTGAAATAGCCGCGCATCTGCACCTGATACACAAACGGATGCTGTTCGCCGTGGCCGATTTCCAGGCTGACGCTGTCGTTGGCCGGGTCAGGCTGGGTGACGACGTTGAGACCTTTTTCGACAAACACCGCCGTCACTTCTTCGATGGCCGGACGCACCGTGGTCTCGAGGAAACGGTACACCTCATCCCGTGACGGGAAATGCACCGCCTGGCTCAAACGCTGGCGCCAACCGCCCGTGCCTTTGCGTGAGCCCGACACCGGCGCGAGGGAATGCATCTGCGCAATCTGCTTCTGGGATTCGAGGTAGAACGCCTTGTGCAGCCCCCACATCATCAGCAGCAAGATCATCGAGAACGGTAGCGAGGTCAGCACCACGGCCGACTTGAGCGAGTCGATGCTGCCGGCAAACAACAGCGCGCTGGTCACCAACGCGGTCATCGCGCCCCAGAACACCCGCAGCCACTTCGGACCGTCTTCATCGGCGTTGCCGCCTTTGGCCGACAAGGTCGAGAGCACCACGGTGCCGGAGTCAGCCGAGGTGACGAAGAACACGAAGCTGATGAACACCGTGACCGCGATCACCGTCTTGCTCCACGGGTAGGTTTCCAGCAGCAGGTAGAGGCTCATCGACGGATCATCGATGGCCGACTGACCGAGCGCCGTGAGGCCGTGGTTGAGCACCTGGTCGATGGCGCTGTTGCCGAAGATCGACATCCACGCCAGGGTGAAGCCCAGCGGGATCAACAGCACGCCGAACACGAACTCACGGATGGTGCGGCCGCGGGAAATACGCGCGATGAACAGGCCCACGAACGGCGACCATGCGATCCACCAGGCCCAATAGAACACGGTCCAGCCGCCCAGCCAGTCGCTGGGTTTGTCGTAGGCGTAGAGGTCAAAACTCTTGGTCGGCAAGGCGCCGAGGTAGTCGCCGATGTTCTGGATCAGGGTGTTGAGCAAGTGCTGGGTGGGCCCGGCGAACAACACGAACAGCAGCAGCGCACAGGCCAGCAGCATGTTGATGTCGGACATCACTCGCACGCCCTTGTCGACGCCGGAGACCGCCACCAGGATCGCCGCGCCCATCATCAAGGTGATGAGGCCGACCTGGATCCACTGGGTGTGGGCCACGCCGAACAGGTAATCGAGCCCGGAGTTGAGGTGCAACACGCCAAAGCCCATGTCGGCACCGAGGCCGAACACCGTGGCGATGATGCCAAAGCCGTCCACGGCATAACCGATGGGGCCGTTGATGCGCTTGCCGATCAGCGGGTACAGCGCCGAGCGCAACGCCAGCGGCAGGTTGTGCCGGTAGGCGAAATACGCCAGGGCCATGCCGACGAAGGCGAACACGCCCCAGCCATGCAGGCCCCAATGCAGAAACAGAATCTGCATGGCCTGGCGCGCCGCGTCACCGTTCAGGGCTTCGCCCTGGGGCGGTTGCACCAGGTGCGTCAGCGGTTCTGAAACGCAGAAGAAAAACAGCGTGATGCTGATCCCGGCGGCGAACAGCATGCCCGCCCAGGACAGGTAACTGAATTCGGGCTCGTCGTGGTCGGCACCGAGTTTGATCTTGCCGTAGCCCGATAACGCGGTGACCACCACGAAGACCAGATACAGGGTCATCGCCAGCATGTAGTACCAGCCGACCGTGTTGGCCGCCCAGTTTTGTGCGGCCAGCAGCCAGGCGCCGGCTTGTTCGGGAATTGCGATGACAGTCAGGCCGAACAGCAAGATGAAGCTCGCGGCGAAGTAAAACACCGGCGGGTTCATGCGGACCAGACCGCTGGAAGGTGTGGAAGATGCACTCATGAAGGGCGCACCTCAAGGGCGTGGGATGTGGCTGTGAAAAACGGACTCAGCAAAGGTAAGCCTCCTGTTGTGAGCGGGCAGCGAACCACCGATTTAACTTGAACGAACAGTCAAGTTAAACATGGATAGGGGTTTGAGGACTAATCGCAGGGCCGAGTGGTAGGTGTTTCCTACACTAGCTCAAGGAAAGGTATGACGTATGGGGATGACGAAACGTTCAGCGATGGCTGAGGGAAATACGGCTCGAATTTGGGTAATGCGGCTCGAATTTGGAATGCAGACAACATGTGGGAGCGGGCTTGCTCGCGAATGCGGCGTGTCAGCCAACACTTCTGGAGACTGATACACCGCATTCGCGAGCAAGCCACATTTGATCTGTGTGATCTTGAGAGAGGGGATTTACTTCTGCGTCCCATCATCATGCTGCAAATTCGCCTGGGTCAGATTCGCCCCCGCCGGCACGCTCCGCGTCAGCCACACGTTGCCGCCGATGGTGGAACCCTTGCCAATCGTAATCCGCCCCAGAATCGTCGCCCCGGCATAGATCACCACATCATCCTCGACAATCGGATGCCGCGGATGGCCTTTCTGCAACTGCCCGTCTTCATCCGCCGGAAAGCGCTTGGCGCCCAGGGTGACGGCCTGATAGATACGCACCCGTTCGCCGATGATCGCCGTCTCGCCAATCACCACACCTGTCCCGTGGTCGATAAAGAAGCTCGGGCCGATCTGCGCGCCCGGGTGGATATCAATCCCGGTCGCCGAGTGCGCGATTTCCGCACTGATCCGCGCCAGCAACGGCAAGCCCGCCCGATACAGGTGGTGCGCCAGGCGATGATGAATCACCGCCAGAATCCCCGGGTAGCACAACAGCACTTCATCCACACTGCGCGCCGCCGGGTCGCCGTGGTAGGCGGCGAGTACGTCGGTGTCCAGCAGGCTGCGCAAGGCTGGCAATGCCAGGGCGAAATCCTGGATCAGGTGGATGGCGTGGGCGTCTACCTCACTGTCATCCTGGCCGCCTTGGCGTGCGGCATACCGCAGCTCCAGCCGCGCCTGGGCGAGCAACGCGTTCAGCGCCACATCCAGGGTATGGCCGACGTAGAAGTCTTCACTTTCTTCACGCAGGTCCACCGGCCCCAGGCGCATGGGGAACAGCGCACCGCACAACGCCTCGAGAATCTGCGCCACGGCTTCCCGTGAAGGCAGCTCGCGCCCGCCCTGCTCGCCGCTGACCCGGCCATTGCGGGTGCGCCACTGGTCCCGGGCGCTGCGCAGCTGGCTGACGATGGTCTGTAATTGCCAATGACTGGAACGCTCACTCACGGTCTTCACTCCTGACGAAATGCCCACCACTTTACGGCAAGGCACCTGAGCGTCCTTAAGAACCAATAGTGCAATGCTAATAACCCGTCGACATAAGCGATTGGCGGTTGCCGACGCAAAAGTGCCTGCCTATAGTCCCAGCATCTCTGACCACCCGTGCGTAGCCATGATCAAACAACAGCTCGACCGCTTTAACCGTCTGGAACTGCTGGGCGGCGCCACTGCCCTGGAAAAACTCGAGCGGCTGTCGGCCTGGCTGGGGCGTGACGTCTACGTCAAACGCGACGACACCACACCACTGGCGATGGGCGGCAACAAGCTGCGCAAACTCGAATACCTCGCCGCCGATGCCCTGGCCCAAGGTGCCGACACCCTGGTGACCGCTGGCGCGATCCAGTCCAACCATGTACGTCAAACCGCCGCACTGGCCGCCAAGCTGGGCCTGGGCTGCGTCGCCCTGCTGGAAAACCCGACAGGCACCGAAGACCCCAACTACCTGGCCAACGGCAATCGCCTGTTGCTGGAACTGTTCGACGCCAAGGTCGAGCTGGTAGAGAACCTGGACAACGTCGACGACCAACTCAACGCCCTCGCCGACCGCCTGCGCAGTAACGGCAAGAAGCCGTACCTGGTGCCCATCGGCGGCTCCAACGCCCTCGGCGCCCTGGGTTATGTACGCGCCGGGCTGGAGCTGGCCGGACAGATTGAAGCCAGCGGCATCCCGTTCTCCACCGTGGTCCTGGCCTCCGGCAGCGCCGGCACCCACAGCGGGCTGGCACTGGCACTGGCCGAAGTACTGCCGGACCTGCAAGTGATTGGCGTCACGGTCTCACGCACCGACGAAGCCCAGCGCCCCAAGGTGCAAGGCCTGGCCGAACGCACCGCCGAATTGCTCGGCGTGCCAGTGCCGGACGCGTTCAAGGTGATCCTGTGGGACGAGTACTTCGCTCCCCGTTATGGCGAGCCGAGTGCCGGCACGCTGGCGGCGATCAAGCTGGTGGCGAGCCAGGAAGGCCTGCTGCTGGACCCGGTCTACACGGGCAAAGCCATGGCCGGGCTGCTGGATGGCATTGGCCGGCAGCGCTTTGAAGAGGGGCCGATCATCTTCCTGCACACGGGTGGCGCACCGGCGCTGTTTGCTTATGATTCGAGCTTTTGATATTCCATAAGGAAATATCAGGCTGATTTTATATTATTTTCAAGTCTTAAAAACCGGCTTTATAGTCGCGCCGTAGGCGAATCTGCTGGCGATGCCCACGACTCGGTAAAAACTTCACCACCGAGTTGATGCATTCGCGAGCAAGCCCGCTCCCACACACCGCGCTTTTAAGGCAGGATACGACTACCGCGTCACCTGCATCGCTCAACATAAAAACACAGGGGCTCTTCATGACTATTTCCGTATTCCGTCGCACGTTACTGGTTGGTACGTTGGGGCTGGCGCTTGGCGCCGGGTGGCTCGGTCAGGCAGTTGCCGGCGAGCAGTTGGATAACATCAAGAAAGCCGGCGAAATCAAGATTGGCCTGGAAGGCACCTACCCGCCGTTCAGCTTCGTCGACGAAAGCGGCAAGCTCAGCGGTTTCGAGGTGGAGTTGTCTGAAGCGCTGGCCCAGAAACTCGGCGTCAAGGTCAAGCTGCAAGCCACACCGTGGGATGGCATCCTCGCCGCCCTGGAATCCAAGCGCCTGGACGCGGTCGTCAACCAGGTGACCATCTCCGACGCGCGCAAGGAAAAGTACGACTTCTCCAAGCCGTATACCGTCTCCGGTATCCAGGCGCTGACCCTGGCGAAAAACGTCGACACCATCAAGACCGCCGACGACCTGGCCGGCAAGAAGATCGGTGTGGGCCTGGGCACCAACTACGAACAATGGCTCAAGGAAAACCAACCGAAAGCCATCGTCAAAACCTATAACGATGACCCAACCAAGTTCCAGGACCTGCGCATCGGCCGTGTCGACGCGATTCTGATCGACCGCCTGGCGGCGCTGGAATACGCCAAGAAAGCCAAGGACACCGCCGCTGCCGGTGCTGCTTTCTCCCGTCAGGAAGCCGGTATTGCCCTGCGCAAAGGCGAGCCTGAACTGCTGGCCGCCGTGAACAAGGCCCTCGACGAACTGCGCGCCGACGGTACCTTGAAGAAGCTGTCCGAGAAGTACTTCAACGCTGACGTTACTCAATAATGGAAGCAGGTTTCCAACTCGCGCTGGACTCCGCGCCCTTTCTGCTCAAGGGCGCGTATTTCACGGTAATTCTTAGCCTTGGCGGGATGTTTTTCGGCTTGCTGCTAGGCTTCGGCCTGGCCTTGATGCGCCTGTCGCGCTTCAAGCTGTTGAGCTGGACCGCCCGCGTCTACGTGTCGTTCTTTCGCGGCACGCCCTTGCTGGTACAGCTGTTCCTGATCTACTACGGCTTGCCGCAAGTGGGCATCGAGCTGGATCCGATCCCGGCAGCCATGATCGGCTTCTCGCTGAACATGGCCGCTTATGCCTGTGAAATCCTGCGTGCCGCCATCGGTTCCATCGAGCGCGGCCAGTGGGAAGCTGCGGCCAGTATCGGTATGACCCGTGCGCAGACCCTGCGCCGGGCCATCCTGCCGCAGGCCATGCGCACGGCCTTGCCGCCGTTGGGCAACAGCTTTATTTCCCTGGTCAAGGACACCGCCCTGGCCGCCACCATCCAGGTGCCGGAACTGTTCCGCCAGGCGCAATTGGTCTCGGCCCGTACCTTCGAAATTTTCACCATGTATCTGTCCGCCGCCTTGATCTACTGGATTCTTGCCAGCGTTCTGGCGCACGTGCAAAACCGCCTGGAAGCACGAGTCAACCGGCATGACCTGGAGTCTTGAAGCATGATCGTGGTTGAAAAACTGACCAAACAATTCAAGGGTCAGGTGGTGCTTAACGGGATCGACCTTGAGGTCAAGGAAGGCGAAGTCGTCGCCATCATCGGCCCCAGCGGTTCCGGCAAGACCACCTTCCTGCGCTGCCTGAATTTCCTCGAAGAACCTACCAGTGGCCGGATCAAGGTCGGTGACATCGAGATCGACAGCAGCCGCCCGCTCAATCAACAACAAAGCCTGGTGCGACGCCTGCGCCAGCACGTGGGTTTTGTGTTCCAGAACTTCAACCTGTTCCCCCACCGCACGGCCCTGGAGAACGTCATCGAAGGCCCGATCGTGGTCAAGAAGATGCCCCGGGGCGCCGCGGACGCCCTCGGTCGCAAGCTGTTGGCCAGGGTCGGCCTGGCGGGCAAGGAAGACGCCTACCCACGGCGCCTGTCCGGGGGCCAGCAGCAACGGGTAGCCATTGCCCGGGCCTTGGCGATGGAACCAGAGGTGATCCTGTTCGATGAACCCACCTCGGCCCTGGACCCGGAACTGGTAGGCGAAGTGCTGGCGACCATTCGCAGCCTCGCGGAAGAAAACCGCACCATGGTGATCGTGACCCACGAGATGAGTTTTGCCCGAGATGTTGCCAATCGCGTGATCTTCTTCGACAAGGGTGTAATTGTTGAACAAGGCGATGCAAAGGCACTGTTTGCCAACCCGAAAGAAGAACGTACCCGGCAGTTTCTCAGCAAGTTTATCAACAACTAACTTGCGCCTATCAAGTGTAAGAAACTTCGTTTTATAGAGTTGCCGAAAGGCAACTCTTTTTTTAGATTTTTTTGGGAATCGCACTTTATTCATTGGGTAAAAGTCACCTTGAAACACTCACTTCAAGTGCCCATCCAGTAAGACACTTCTGAATATTCCATAACCCCCTGTTTGCCCCGCCCAGCCTCTTGACGCCAACTAACCAAGCCACTTATCTAGAACCCAGATAATTGGATCCATTCCGGTTTTTCATTAAGTCGTTCCGTTCGGACTACGCCGCCTGCCCGCGTTTAATGTCCGGAGCGATGGCTGCTGGCTGCATCAAGGAGATTATTTATGAAGCGTATTTCCACCCAGGCGCTGCTCACTGCCCCGACTTTGCCCCAGGCCAATCGAGAAGGCATCAATGCCCTCGCCGCGACAAACCTGCAAGTCGATATCGCGCCTTACTGCGGCATGGACGAGGGCGACCTGATCGAGCTGTTCTGGAACAACTGCTTTGCCGCCTCACGGCGTGTCACCGCCGGTAAAATCGGCATGTCCACCTGCCTGCGGGTGCCGGAAAGCTTTGTGCAAAACGGCCCGGCGCGAATTCACTACCGGGTGATGCAAGTCGGACGCGGCCCGGCGCGTTCGGCCATCACCCGGGTGCAGATCAAGACTGATTACCCCGGCGGCCAGCCCTGCGCGCTGAGCATTGACGAAAACCAGAACCTGGCCGCCGTCAGCCTGCCCGCAACCATCCGCCGCCATGGCGTCAACAGCAGCCAGATTCGCCGAGGTGTGCCCCTCACCATCGAGCCGTACCTGAACATGGCGACCGACGACGAAATCACGCTGCGCTGGGGTGACGTTCGCCTGGACCTGCCAAAAATCCAGGCCAGCGATGTCGGCAAGGCCGTGCAGGTGTGGGTGCCATCGGCGGTCATCGTCGAGGCTGGGGACGACCATCGCCTCGAAGTCACTTACTGCATTCTCGACCGGGTCGGCAATAATTCACGCTGGGCACCCGCCCGCACCCTGCGCATCGCCACGTACGCGCCCAAGGCCCCGACCAGCCCCGCCAGGCCTGCGCTGGTCTACCAACCCCGCCGCCCCGGCTCGCCTTGTGAACCCGGGTGACAGACCTTCTATGCATATTCCTAAAAGTTAGTTTATTAAAAAATTTAACACGCTTAGGGTATATGCACCGGACCACCGGACATTCCTGATTTTTTTATCTTTTCAACGGATGTGAGGTAGGTATGGTCAAAATTACCCCGGTGCGTAACGCCAGGGCATTGCGTGCAGCCAAGGAGCGGCGCTGATGTCTAACTTGGCACAAACACCCCCCCAGAGTGATCTGGACGTCGCCCCGCTGTTGTTGCCCGCCAAGGTGCTGCGCAACGACGCCGAGGCCCTCAGCGCGGCTCATGAGCTGGCACAGGCTGCGCGCCTGCAAGCGGCCAAGCGCGATCAGCAACGCAAACTGCCTTGGGCTGAACTCGAGCACTTCACCCGCAGCGGCCTGGGCAGTATTTCCATTCCCCGTGAGTACGGCGGCCCGCAAGTGTCCTTCGTGACCCTGGCCGAAGTGTTCGCGATCATCAGCGCGGCCGACCCGGCGCTGGGGCAAATCCCGCAGAACCATTTCGGCATCCTGCACGTGCTGCAAGGTGCGGCCAGCGAGCGCCAGAAAAAGCAGCTGTTCCAGAGCGTGCTGGACGGCTGGCGCATCGGCAACGGCGGCCCGGAACGTGGCACCAAAAACACCCTGGACCTCAAGGCACGCCTCACCGCCGAGGGTGACGGCTACGTCATCAGTGGCCAGAAGTTTTATTCCACCGGCGCGCTGTTCGCCCATTGGGTGGCGGTCAAGGCGTTGAACGATGAAGGCAAAGTCGTCATGGCGTTCGTGCGCCGTGGCACCGAAGGCCTGCGTATCGTCGATGACTGGTCAGGCTTTGGCCAACGCACCACGGCCAGCGGCACGGTACTGCTGGATCAGGTGGCGGTGGACGCCGAACTGGTGGTGGAGACCTGGCGCCTCGGCGAAGCGCCGGGCATCCAGGGCGCCGTTTCGCAATTGATCCAGGCTGCCATCGATGCCGGCATCGCCCGTGGTGCTCTCGAAGACACCATCAGCTTTGTACGCGAACGCTCGCGGCCTTGGATCGACGCCAAGGTCGAGCGGGCCAGCGATGACCTGTATGTGATCGCCGATATCGGCAAGCTGAAGATCGAACTGCACGCCGCTGAAGCGCTGTTGCGCAAGGCCGGCCAGGTACTGGATCAAGTCAGTGCCGCGCCGATCACCGCGCAGTCAGCCGCACGCGCCTCGATTGCCGTGGCTGAAGCCAAGGTGCTGACCACCGAGATTGCCTTGCTTGCCAGCGAAAAGCTGTTCGAACTGGCCGGCAGCCGCGCGACCCTCGCCGAATTCAACCTCGACCGCCACTGGCGCAACGCCCGGGTGCACACCCTGCACGACCCGGTGCGCTGGAAGTACCACGCGGTGGGCGCCTATCACCTGAACGGCACCTTGCCGGCCCGGCATTCCTGGATTTAACGACCAGACCTCTGGAGAAACCTATGACTCTTTCTCATCACGTCGCGGTTATTACCAGCGATGAACAAGCCCTTATTGTCGCCAGCGACCTGGCCGAAGACTTCCGCCGCGACAGCGCCTTGCGTGACCGCGAACGCCGCTTGCCCCTGCCTGAACTGGACGTGTTTTCCCGCTCCGGCCTTTGGGGCATCAGCGTACCCAAGGAATTCGGCGGTGCCGGCGTTTCCAACGTGACCCTGGCCAAGGTCACGGCACTGATTGCCCAGGCGGATGCATCCTTGGGGCAGATCCCGCAGAACCACTTTTATGCCCTCGAAGTACTGCGGGTAAATGGCAGCCCGGCGCAGCAAAAACGCCTGTACGCCGAAGTGCTCGCCGGCCAGCGCTTCGGCAATGCCCTGGCCGAATTGGGCACCAAGACCGCCCACGACCGCCTCACGAAAATCACCCGCGACGGTGACGGTTTCCGTATCACCGGTCGCAAGTTCTACTCGACCGGCGCGATCTACGCCCAACGTATTCCTACTTCTGTGGTGGACGAAAACGGCGTGCAGCAACTGGCCTTTGTCACCCGTGACAGCGAGGGCCTGAGCGTGATCGATGACTGGAGCGGCTTCGGCCAGCGCACCACCGGCAGCGGTTCGGTGGTGTTCGATAACGTGTGGGTCGCGGCCCAGGATGTGATTCCGTTCCAGAGTGCCTTCGAGCGCCCGACCACTGTCGGCCCGCTGGCGCAGATCCTTCACGCCGCCATCGACACCGGCATCGCCCGCGCAGCCTATGAAGATGCGCTGCACTTCGTGCGCACCAAGACCCGGCCATGGATCGACGCCACCAGCGACAAGGCCACCGAAGACCCGCTGACCCTGAAAAGCTTCGGCCACCTGAGCATCCGCCTGCACGCCACCGAAGCACTGCTGGAGCGCTCCGGTGAGTTCCTCGACCGCGCCCAGGCCGACAGCAATGCCGACACCGTCGCCGCCGCATCCATCGCGGTCGCCGAAGTGCGCGCCCTGAGCACGGAGATTTCCCTGGCCGCCGGCAGCACCCTGTTCGAACTCGCCGGCAGCCAGGCCACCCTCGCCGAACACGGCCTGGACCGCCACTGGCGCAACGCCCGGGTGCACACCCTGCACGACCCGGTGCGCTGGAAGTACTTTGCTGTGGGCAATTACTACCTCAACGATGAAAACCCGCCACTGCGGGGGACTATCTGATGGCAAAGAAAAAGATCCTGCTCAATGCCTTCAACATGAACTGCATCGGGCACATCAACCATGGCCTGTGGACCCATCCACGGGACACTTCGACTCAATACAAGACCCTCGAATACTGGACCGAACTGGCACAGCTGCTGGAGCGCGGACTGTTCGACGGGCTGTTCATCGCCGACATCGTCGGCGTGTACGACGTCTACCAGAATTCGGTAGATGTGCCGCTCAAAGAGTCGATCCAGCTGCCGGTCAACGACCCGTTGCTGCTGGTCTCGGCCATGGCGGCGGTGACCAAAAACCTCGGCTTCGGCCTGACCGCCAACCTCACCTACGAACCGCCGTATCTGTTCGCCCGGCGCATGTCGACCCTCGACCACCTGAGCCGTGGCCGGGTGGGCTGGAACATCGTCACCGGCTACCTCGACAGTGCCGCCAAGGCCATGGGCCTGACCGAGCAGGTCGAGCATGACCGGCGCTATGACCAGGCCGACGAATACCTGGAAGTGCTCTACAAACTCTGGGAAGGCAGTTGGGAAAACGACGCGGTGATCAACGATCCGCAAGCGCGGGTGTATGCCCAGCCGGAGAAGGTGCACAAGGTCGAGCACAAGGGCGAGTTCTATCAGGTGGAGGGCTATCACCTGTGCGAGCCGTCGCCGCAGCGCACGCCGGTGCTGTTCCAGGCGGGCAGCTCGGACCGGGGTTTGCTGTTCGCCGGGCGCCACGCCGAGTGCGTATTCATCAGCGGGCAGAACAAGGCCTCGACCAAAATCCAGGTGGACAAGGTGCGCGCCAGCGCCGTGGACGCCGGGCGCAACCCGGAGGACATCAAGGTGTTCATGGGGCTGAACGTGATTGTCGGCGCCACCGAAGAAGCCGCGTGGGCCAAGCACGCCGAGTACCTGAGCTACGCCAGTGCGGAAGCCGGCGTGGCGCATTTCTCGGCGTCCACCGCGATTGATTTTTCCCAATACGAAATCGATGAACCGATCCAGTACGTGAAGAGCAACGCCATCCAGTCCGCGACCAAGAACCTGCAAAACAACGACTGGACCCGGCGCAAATTACTGGAACAACACGCCCTCGGCGGCCGCTACATCACCCTGGTGGGCTCGCCGGCACAGGTGGCGGATGAACTTGAATCATGGATCAGCGAAACCGGCCTGGACGGCTTCAACCTGACGCGCATCGTCACCCCGGAAAGCTACGTCGACTTTATCGAACTGGTGGTGCCGGAGCTGCAGCGCCGGGGCTCGTACAAGACCGCGTATGACGCCGGGACGCTGCGGGAAAAATTGTTCCACCACTCCGCGCACCTGCCCGAACAACACACCGGTTCCACCTACCGACACTGAACCAAAATGTGGGAGCGGGCTTGCTCGCGAAAGCGCTGCATCAGTCGCCGGATGCATTCACTGACACACCGCTTTCGCGAGCAAGCCCGCTCCCACAGTTGACCGAGTTGTTTGCACTCACACCTTATGACTGGAAATCCACGATGAAAAAAACATTGCTCAGCCACCCAGTCAAAGCACTGGCCCTCGCCCTCGGGCTCTTCAGCTCGGCGGTATTCGCCGCTGACGCTCCCTTGAAAGTCGGCACCACCGCCGCCTTCGCAATCCCCCTGGAAGCCGCTGTCGAAGAGGCCGGCAAACAGGGTTTGAAAGTCGAACTGGTGGAGTTCACCGACTGGATCGCACCCAACGTCAGCCTGGCAGCGGGCGATATCGACGTGAACTACTTCCAGCACATCCCGTTCCTGGAAAACGCCAAGGCCGCCGCCGGGTTTGACCTGGTGCCGTTCGCCCCGGGGATCATCAACAACGTTGGCCTGTACTCGAAGAAGTACAAGAACTTCAACGACCTGCCTCAAGGCGCAACGGTCGCGATTGCCAACGACCCGATCAACAGCGGTCGCGGCCTGCAATTGCTGGCCAAGGCGGGCTTGATCACCCTCAAGCCGGGCGTGGGCTACAAGGCCACTGAAGAAGACATCGTCACCAACCCGAAGAAGATCAAGATCCTGCAAGTGGAAGCCGTGCAACTGGTGCGCGCCTATGACGACGCCGATCTGGTGCAGGGCTACCCGGCGTATATCCGCCTGTCCAAGACCTTCGATCCTGAGTCGGCCTTGCTGTTCGACGGCATCGACCACAAGGAATACGTGATCCAGTTCGTGATCAAGCCGAAAAGCAAAACCGACCCACGCCTGATCAAGTTCATCGACATCTACCAGCACTCGCCGGTGGTACGCGCCGCCCTGGATAAATCCCTTGGCAAGCTCTACCAAGTCGGCTGGGAAGGCTGAATATGAGCGCCGCCACAGCACAACGACGCGAGACGCAACCACCGCACCTGGACGCGCAGCAGACCGAGCTGCACCCGGCGCTGAACCATGCCCACGTGCGATTCATCAACCTCGGCAAGACCTATGACGGCCAATCCGTGCCTGCCCTGCAAGGCATCGACCTGGCAATCCAGCGCGGTGAAGTCTTCGGCATCATCGGCCGCAGCGGCGCCGGCAAGTCGTCGCTGATCCGCACCATTAACCGCCTGGAACAACCGAGCAGCGGCCGGGTGTTGATTGATCAGGTAGACATCGGCGATTTCGACGAAGACCGCCTGGTAGCCCTGCGTCGACGCATCGGCATGATTTTCCAGCACTTCAACCTGATGTCGGCCAAGACCGTGTGGCAGAACGTCGAATTGCCGCTGAAAGTCGCGGGCGTGCCCAAAGAGCAGCGCGAGAAGAAGGTGCGCGAGCTGCTGGAATTGGTGGGTTTACAGGACAAGCACAAGGCCTATCCGGCGCAGCTGTCCGGCGGGCAGAAACAGCGGGTGGGCATTGCCCGTTCGCTGGTGCATGACCCACAGATTCTGTTGTGCGATGAAGCCACTTCGGCGCTCGACCCGGAGACCACCCAGTCAATCCTCGGCCTGCTGCGAGAGATCAACAAGCGCCTGGGCCTGACCATCGTGTTGATCACCCACGAAATGGCCGTGATTCGCGAAATCTGCGACCGCGTCGTGGTGCTGGAACACGGCCACGTGGTGGAGCAAGGCCCGGTGTGGGAAGTGTTTGGCAACCCGCAACATGACGTCAGCAAAACCCTGCTGGCGCCGCTGCAACATGGCCTGCCGGAAGAGTTGCAAAGCCGCTTGCAGGCCACTCCGGCATCCAGGGACGCTGCCGTGGTGCTGCGCTTGCAACTGACCGGCAGTGCCGAAGACGAACCCGACCTGGCGGCATTGTTCAGCGCCCTCGGCGGGCGCGTGCGTTTGCTGCAAGGCGGCGTGGAGCGCATCCAGGGGCATGCCTTGGGGCAATTGCTGCTGGCGGTGAGCGGCTCGGCCCTGACCGCCGAAGAACTGCGCACCCGCGCCGGGCGCTGGGCACAACAGGTAGAGGTGCTGGGCTATGTGGTTTGATCGTTTATTGCAGGGCGCCATCGACACGCTGTTGATGGTCGGTGTGTCGTCGTTGATCGCGTTGCTGGTGGGGATTCCGCTGGCGGTGTTCCTGGTGACCAGCGACAAAGGCGGCATCTATCAAGCGCCCGCCTTGAACCGGGTGCTGGGGGCGTTCGTTAACCTGTTCCGCTCGATTCCGTTCCTGATTCTGATGGTGGCGCTGATCCCGTTCACCCGGCTGATCGTCGGCACCACCTATGGCGTGTGGGCCGCGGTAGTGCCGTTGACCATCGCCGCCACGCCGTTCTTTGCGCGGATCGCCGAGGTCAGCCTGCGCGAGGTCGATCACGGCTTGATCGAGGCCGCACAGGCCATGGGCTGCCGACGCTGGCATATCGTCTGGCACGTGCTGCTGCCGGAGGCGCTGCCGGGGATTGTCGGCGGGTTCACGATTACCCTGGTGACGATGATCAACTCCTCGGCCATGGCCGGGGCAATTGGTGCCGGCGGGCTGGGGGATATTGCCTACCGCTATGGCTATCAGCGCTTTGATACGCAGATCATGCTCACGGTGATTGTGCTCCTGGTGATTCTGGTGGCGGTGATTCAGTTGGGCGGCGATCGGTTGGCCAGGGTTCTGAACAAGAGGTGAGGTATAGTCGGGCCCTCTCAGCGCTCGGTATTGCCCGCCATGAAACTCGCCCCCGACGACCTCGACCAGATCACCTCCACCACCCTCGGCCACTACAACAAAGTGGCCGAGGATTTCCGTGAGGGCACCCGCGATCACGATGTGAGCCAGAACATTGATGCGCTGCTGCGGCATATCCAGGACGACGCGCCGTTTACCGTGCTGGATTTTGGCTGCGGGCCGGGGCGGGATTTGCAGACGTTTACCCGCATGGGCCATATCGCGGTGGGGCTCGATGGTTCGGAGCGCTTTGCACAGATGGCCCGGGAAGACAGCGGCTGTGAAGTGCTGCAGCAGGACTTCCTGAAGCTGGATTTGCCCGCCGGGCGTTTCGACGGGATCTTCGCCAACGCGGTGCTGTTTCATATTCCCAAGCAGGAGTTGCCGCGCATTCTTGGGCAGTTGCATGGGGCGCTGAAGGTCGGTGGTGTGTTGTTCAGCTCAAACCCTCGGGGTGAAAACCAGGAGGGCTGGAATGGGCCGCGGTATGGCTCGTATCACGACTTGCAGGCCTGGCAGGAGCTGCTGACGGCGGCGGGGTTTGTGGAGTTGGAGCATTACTACCGGCCCGCTGGGTTGCCTCGGGAACAGCAGCCGTGGCTGGCGAGTGTGTGGCGCAAGCTGTAGTTCTTTGTTGTTTGGGCTTACGCCTTCGCGAGCAAGCCCGCTCCCACATTTTGGAATACATTTCCCTGTGGGAGCGGGCTTGCTCGCGAAGGACTCACAGCCGCCACTCATCCACCTGATACACCACAGCCTGGGCGCCAGGCACAAAAGCCGTAATACGCCCCTCAGCAAAATCCGCCACCAACCGCGTCCCATCGGCAAAGGTGGTCTGCTGCACCTGTTTATCTGCCGTCAGCCAGCGAAAATCGGTCATCGCCTGAGTCGCCAACCGTTCATGCAACGGACGGAAGAACGCGTCCTGGCGCTGAATCACCGGCAAGCGCTGCTTCACCGTCGCCGCACTCAGGTGATACAGCGGCGGCACGTTGTAGAGCAGTTGCGTCAGCTCGTTCTCGGCCCGCACGTTGCTCAGTTTCAGGCTGTCGAACAGCCAATGATGGGTGGTGATCACCGAGCCGTGGAACACCGCCTGATACAGCGGCAGGCGCATCGTCGGGTCAAAGTAGACCGTGCGAAACGGCTCTTTCAACGGTACGGATTTAAAGAACACTGCCGGCTGTTCCGGCGGGTACCAGGCCCCGACGTAATACGGCGACTGCTTGTCCTGGGTCATCTCCCGATCACCCCAGCCCATCACCGGCGTTTGCATGCCGTGGGCAAACAGGATGCCTTGGGCGGTGATCGCGTTGCCGTCCTCGGAACCTGTCGGCAACTTGAGCGCGGTATTGATCCAGCGGGCTGCATCGATATTGCCTTCGGCGTTTTGTGCCTGGGTCATGCTGGCGCCCGTGCGGTAGCTGTCGAACAGCATGCTGGTGGCATAGGCGTCGAGGAACCAGGCGTTGAACCCGGACTTGGCCTGCACCGCCTTGATCCGCGCCTCCAGCAATGGACGCACGCAGCGCGGGTCGGTGTAGTGGCCGGACTTCTGGAAGCCGGTCTTCAACTGGCCGCCCTTCAACACGATCGCGCACTCGCCGTAGGCCTTGCTGCCCAGGTGCGCGGTGATCCAGTCGGGGTTTTCAGTGGCCGACAGTGCCGTTTCATAAGAGTCGTAGGGCGCCATCAAGTAACCGGCGTCGACTCCGGCCTTCACCGCTTCAGGATGCCAGAGCCCACCTTCCCAGCCTTCGCCCTGAGTCACCAGCAGGCGCTTGAGACCGGCGTCTTTCAAAGCGTTGGTGACCGATAGGGTGTTGCCCCAGGTCTCGGGCATTGTGCTCAAGGCACCGGCAAAGGCCACGGCCAACTCACGACGCAGCGCACCATAACCGTCAGCGAGTTGGGTCATGTCCGGCTCGGTGGAGGGCTGCCAGCCCTGCCGGGCTTTTTTGTTGATCGCCGCGTTCAGGCCGCGCAGCAGGACAGCCTGCTCATACGGTTGCTTGACCTGTCGAACCTGCGCAGCCTCTTTGTCCAGCAAGCCATTCAACTCCGCTGCCAAGCCTTTGCCGCTGCGCAGCAGTTTGAGCAACTTCGGCCAATCACGCACATCACCCAGGCTCAGCAGGTCATTGCCCCACAGGTAGATATGGCTGGCGCCCAGCAGCTTTTCCGCTTCCGGGGTTTGCCGCAACTTGTCTGCCAATGGTTCAAAAAGCCCCTGCTCCACCAGCCATTGGTGATAGCGCTTGGCGCCGGCCAGCGGGTCGCTTTCGCCCAGGTGCAACAGCACGGTCATCGGCGCGGCGGGGTCCAGCGTGGTGAATTCATGGAAGGCGGACATCGCCAGCCCTTTACCGTCGGCCTGCCAGTGCAAACGGTTGTTGTAAGGATTGGTCATCAGCCAGTTGAGGGTGAACGCGCCGTGGTCCAAGCCCCACAGCGGCAAACTGAGGTCCTCGGTGGTGTTGACGTCGCCCTGCTCCAGCAGGAAGTCCTGCCACACACCATTGCCCGCCGGTACGTAATGCCCTTCGGCCAGGGGCCAGATCAGGCCCTTGCCCATGGCACTGGCGGGTTGGCGCAGGATCGCCAGCTCACCGGCATCACGGGCGGTGATCGTCAGGGCAAGATCCCGTTGATCGAGGGTGGCGCTCAGTCGATAAGCGCCCTCATCCCATTGCCAACTGGCATGACTGGCGCTTTGGGAGAGCTGGTTGACCCGGTGCGCAGGGACGCCGCTTGAAGCCTGCACGGCGGTCTTGTCGCTGGGGATCACGTGGATCGCGAGGGTCGCCGGGTCGAGCTCAACGCGCCACAGGGCGTTCTCCAACACCGTGCCGGCAAGGGCCACGGGCGACAGCAACAAGGTACAAACCAGCAGGAAACAACGCATGGGGCAGGCCTTGGCAAAAGGATCAGGCCCGGAGGGTAAAACAATTGACCGGGAGCCAAGGGCAAAAAATGTTTCAGGGAACATTCCCACGTCCGTGTAGGAATGTCATCGCAGTGGCTGTCAGGCGTTTTCTTTCTTCGGCTCGCGAATCTTGTACCAGGCCACATACAGCGCCGGCAGGAACAGCAGCGTCAGCAAGGTGGCGATGATGATCCCACCGATCATCGCGTAGGCCATCGGCCCCCAGAACACTTCCCGGGCAATCGGGATCATGCCCAGGCTGGCCGCCGCCGCCGTCAACAGGATTGGCCGGCGCCGGTGTTCGGTGGCTTCCACCACCGCGTCCCAGGGCGTGTAGCCGTCGCGCTCGTAGGCGTCGATCTGCGTCACCAGGATCACCGAGTTACGGATGATGATGCCGATCAACGCGAGGATCCCGAGGATCGCCACAAAGCCCATGGGCGTGCCCGTGGGTATCAGCGCCAACACCACGCCAATCAGCCCCAACGGTGCGACGCTGGCCACCAGGAACATCTTCTGCACGCTGTGCAGCTGGATCATCAGGAAGGTCGCCATCAGGAACAGCATCAGCGGCACCACCTTGGCGATCGGACCCTGGGCCTTGCCGCTTTCTTCCACGGTGCCGCCGGTGGCGACCTTGTAGCCCACCGGCAACCCAGCACTGAATTTGTCGATGTCCGGCTTGAGCTGTTTCACCAGATCGGTGGGCTGTATGTCGTCGCGCACCGCCGCCTTGATGGTGATGGTCGGCTTGCGGTCGCGACGCCACACCAACGGCTGTTCCAGCTCATAGCGCACGGTGGCGAACGCCAGCAGCGGAATCGAGGTGCCGTTGGGCGTGACAATCTGCAGGTTCTGCAAGGTTTCCGGCGTACCCCGTTCGGCGTCTTCGGCGCGGCCGACCACGTTGATCAGGTAGATGTCGTCATGCACCTGGGTCACCGACGCACCGCTGACCACGCTGTTCATCAACTGCGCCACGTCTTCCGACGACAACCCCAGTTGCCGCGCCTTGTCCTGGGCGATGTCCACCCGCAGGACTTTGCCCGGCTCGTTCCAGTCGTAGATGATCTCGCCCATGTGGGTGTTTTTATCGAGCATGGTCGCCAGTTCGATGGCGTGTTTACGCACCTGATCGATGTCCTTGCCAGACACCCGGTACTGGATCGGACGCCCCACCGGCGGCCCCATTTCCAGCGGCTGGACGAAGCTGCCGACGCCGACAAAATCTTCCCGCAGGTGTTTTTGCAGGCGCGCGATCAACGCGCCGCGCTCTTCCAGGCCCTTGCTGACGATCACCAGTTGCGCGTAGTACGGGTTCTCCAACTGCTGGTCCAGCGGCAGGTAGAAACGGATCGCGCCCTGGCCGATATAGGTGCTCCAGCGAGCAATGTCCGGGTCATCCTTGATGATCGCCTCAAGACGGTCGACGGCCTTGCGGGTCTCGTTGATCGAGGCGTTTTGCGGCAGGTTGAGGTCGACGAGAATTTCCGGGCGGTCCGAAGACGGGAAAAACTGGTTCTGCACAAACTGCATGGAAAACACCGACGCCACAAACAACAGCACGGTGATGCCGATGGCCCACCAGCGATTGCGCATGGCCCACAGCATGCCGCCATTGAACGCCCGGCCCACACGGCCCGGCTCGGCGTTATGGGGTTTTACCTTGCTGCTGAGGATATGCACCCCGAGCACCGGCGCGAACAACACCGCGACCACCCACGACACCAGCATCGCCACGGCAATCACCGCGAACAAGGTGAAGGTGTACTCGCCCGCCGAGCTCGCGTTAAGCCCAATCGGCACAAAACCGGCGACGGTCACCAGTGTGCCGGTCAACATCGGGAATGCCGTGGAGGTGTAGGCGAAGGTTGCCGCCTGCTCCTTGGTTTCGCCTTTTTCCAGGCGCGTGATCATCATCTCCACGGTGATCATCGCGTCGTCCACCAACAGGCCGAGGGCAATGATCAACGCGCCCAGCGACACCCGCTGCATGGTGATGCCGCTGTATTCCATGAACACGAACACCAGCGCCAGCACCAATGGAATCGAGCACGCCACCACCAACCCCGCGCGCACGCCGAGGCTGATAAAGCTCACCACCAGCACGATGATCACGGCCTCGAACAGTGCGCTGGTAAAGCCGCCGACGGCCTCTTCCACCACTTCTGCCTGATCGGAAACCTTGTGCACGCCCACACCCACCGGCAGGTCGGCGGTCAGCTCGTCCATGCGTTTGTGCAGGGCCTTGCCGAAGTCCTGGATGTTGCCACCCTTCTGCATGGCGATGGCAAGGCCAATCGCCGGCTTGCCGTTGAAGCGGAACATCGGCGTCGACGGGTCGACATAGCCACGGGTGATTTCCGCCACGTCAGCCAGCCGATAGAAACGGTCATTGAGCCGCAGATTGACGTTGGCCAGGTCCTTCTCCGAGGCGAACTGCCCGGAGGTGCGCACCGAAATCCGCTCCGGCCCCGCCTCGATCACCCCGGCCGGGGTCACCGCGTTCTGCGATTGCAGGCTCTGCACCACCTGGCGCTGATCAATCCCCAGGGCCGCGAGTTTGCGGGTGGAGAAATTCAGGTAAATCACTTCGTCCTGCTGGCCGATCATCTCGACCTTGCCCAGCCCCGGCACCGAACGAATCTCGGCGCGCGCTTGCTCGACGTAGTCGCGCAACTGGCGCATCGACAGGCCATCGGCGGTAAACGCATACACCGAGCCGAACACGTCACCGAACTCGTCGTTGAACGCCGGCCCCTGCAAGCCTTGGGGGAAGCTGCCACGGATATCGTCGATCTTCTTGCGGACCTGATACCAGATCTCCGGGATAGCCTTGGCGCTGGTGGTGTCCTTGAGGAACACAAACACCGTGGATTCACCGGGCCGGGTGTAGCTTTTCACGTAGTCGAGGGAGTCCAGCTCTTCGAGTTTTTTCTCGATGCGATCGGTGACCTGCTTCAGGGTTTCTTCCTGGGTCGCACCGGGCCAGCGGGTCTGGATCACCATGGTCTTGATGGTGAACGACGGGTCTTCCTCGCGGCCGAGGTTCATGTACGAGAACACGCCCATCAGCAGCGCGACGAACATCAGGTACCAGACGAAGGACTGATGCTTGAGCGCCCAGTCGGATAAGTTGAAGCTCCCTTTCATCGCGGGCTGTCCTCGTCGATTTTGACTTTTTGCCCGGGCTTCAGGCTGTTCACGCCGGCACTCACCACGCGCTCGCCGGGTTTGACGCCAGCGTTGAGCAAGGCGCTGTCGGCGTCACGGCTGACGATGGTGACGTCACGGGGTTGTACGGTCTGGCTTTGGGTGTCGATCACCCAGATGCGGGTCTTGCCGTCGGCTTCCTGCAAGGCAGTGAGGGGCAGCTCGATGCGTGGAGCGATGGCTGAACTGAGGGTCACACTGATGGCGGTGCCAAGGCGGAACGCGGGCGGTGTTTCGGCCAGGGTCAGGCGGGCGCGACGGGTGCGCGTGGCGCTTTGGGCCTGGGGTTCGATCTCGCGCACGGTGGCGGTGGTGCTGACGGTGGGGTCCATCTGCCCGGCGACCAGGAACACCACGTCCGGCGGCAGACGTTCGGCGAGGCCGGCAGGCAAATCGATGACGGCTTCCTTGATGTCCGGTCGCGCCAGGGTCACCACTTGCTGCCCGGCGCTGACCACCTGGCCGGCCTCGGCATTCCAGGCGGTGACGATGCCCCCGTGGTCGGTGCGCAGTTCGGCGTAGTTGAGCTGATCCTTGGCCTGGTTGACCGAGGCCTTGGCTTGGTCGAGGGAGGCCTGGGTGGTTTTCAGGTCGGTCTGGGCCACATCCAGTTGGGCCTGGGCGCCGACGCCGCGGTTGAACAGTTCCTGCTGGCGACGGGCATTCGCCTGGGCGTTGATCCACTGCGCCTGGACCCGGGCCAAATCGCCTTGGGCAGCGCGCAACTGGTTCTGTTGATCAGTGGGGTCGAGCACGGCCAGCAAAGCGCCCTGCTCCACTTCAGCCCCCACATCCACAGCGCGCCGGGCAATGCGCCCCGGCACACGGAACCCCAGGTTGCTTTCATAACGGGCCTGGATGGTACCGGCGAAGCGGCCGAGGTTTTCCTGGTCTTCGGACTTTACTTCAATCGACAGCACCGGGCGCACCGGCTCCGGCGTCGGCTCTTCCTTGGAACACGCCATCAACAGCAGGCTGGCGGCGAGCACACACGTCAGCCGCTTCATGGCTGCACTCCTTGGGCCTGGGCCTGATCCGGCGGCTGGGCGATTTCCACGATCATGCCGGGGTGCAGCAATTGCCCGCCGGCCACCACGACTTTTTCGCCGCCCTTGAGGCCGTCGCTGATGATGACCTTGCCGGTCAGATAGCGCGCGACCGTGACCTTGTGCAGTTGCGCCTTGCCATCAGCGTCCACCAACCATACCGCTGGTTCGCTGATGTCTTTGGTCAATGCGGCCCACGGCAATTCAATGCTGGCCTTGGCCGGCCCGTTGGCGGTGGCGCTGACCACCGAGCCCAGTTGCATGCCCTGGGGCAGTGCGTCGAGCGCGATTTTGACTTGCACCGTGCCGGTATTGGCGGCCACGGCCGGGGTTACTTCGCGAACCTTGCCCACGGCGGTGATCTGCGGATTGTCCAGCAGGCTGACGGTGATCGGTTTATCAGGTGGTGGCTCCACCAGCAGTGACTCATAGACGTTGAACACCGCGTCGCGCTCGCCATCCCGGGCCAGGCTGAAGATCGGTACGGTGGCCTGTACTACCTGGCCGACCTCGGCCTGGCGCGCGGTGATGATGCCCGGCGCGTCGGCGATCAGCGAGGTGTAGCCCAACTGCTCACGGGCATTGGCCAACTGCGCCTGGGCGGCAGTCAGCGCGCTTTGACTGCTGCGCAGCGCGGCCTGGGCGGAGTCGTATTCGCTGCGGCTGGTGTAGCCCTTGGGCAGGAGTTTTTCCTGGCGCACAAACGCGGCGGCAGTCTGTTTGACCCGCGCCTGTTCGGCGACCACCTGGGCCTGGGCGGAGTCGAGGTTGGTCTGCAAATCTTTCGGGTCGAGCTTGGCCAGCACTTGCTTGGCGCTGACGCGGTCACCGACATCCACCATACGCTGGATGATTTTGCCGCCGACGCGGAACGACAGATCGGTCTGCACCCGGGCCTGGATATCGCCGGTCAAGGTCACGGCGGCGGCAAAGTCGGTGGACTTCACGGTCTGCACAAACACTCGGGAATGTTCCTTGGGTTCGGGTTTTTCCTGGCCGCAACCGCTCAACAGCGCCAGCAGGCCAAGGCCGAGGATAATAAATGTGGAGTTGGGACCGCCCATGCAGGCTCCTTTTGCGTGATGCCGCCGTGCCAGTGTCTATGCGACTGTGAGCTTAGAACAGGGTTCCTTATCTGCATGGAGAATCCCATACTCCAATGGTTCCCAAACCGATAATTTTTTTCATGCTCAAAACCCTCGCGGTGGCCAATTACCGCTCGATCAACAAATTGGTGGTGCCGCTGGATCGGCTGAACCTGATCACCGGCCCCAATGGCAGCGGCAAGTCCAACCTGTACCGCGCCCTGCGGCTGCTGGCGGAGACGGCCCAAGGCGGTGTGATCAACGCACTGGCCCGCGAGGGTGGGCTGGATTCGACCTTCTGGGCCGGGCCGGAAAACATCAGCCGGCGCATGCTCAGTGGTGAAGTGGCGGTGGAGCCCGTCGTGCGCCAGGGCGCCAAGCGCTTGCGCCTGGGGTTTGCCGGGGAAGATTTCAGCTATGCGATTTCCCTGGGGTTGCCGGAGCCGGGCGAGTCGTATTTCTCCCTCGATCCGGAGATCAAGAAAGAATGCATCTGGGCCGGGCATGTGTTTCGCCCGGCGAGCCTGTTGGTGCAGCGCTCCGGCCCGATGGTGCGCGCTCGCGAAGGCCGGGCCTGGGATGTACTGGCCCAGCACACGCCGAACTACCACAGCCTGTTCGATCAGGTCGGCAGCCTGCGGGGTTCGCCGGAAGTGTTGCTGCTGCGTGAAAGCATTCGTGGCTGGCGCTTTTATGATCACTTTCGTAGCGACGTCGACGCCCCGGTGCGCCAGCCGCAGCTGGGCACGCGCACGCCGGTGTTGCATCACGATGGGCGGGATTTGGCGGCGGCGTTGCAGACCATTCGCGAGATTGGCGACCCCGACGCCTTGCAGCGGGCAATCAGCGATGCGTTTCCCGGGGCGCGGTTGAATATCGAGCCGTTGCAGGGCGGCCGTTTTGCCATTGAGTTTTATCAGGAAGGGTTGCTGCGGCCGTTGTCGGCAGCAGAGTTGTCGGACGGCACCTTGCGTTACTTGCTGCTGGTGGCGGCGCTGCTCACGCCGAGGCCACCGACGATGATGGTGCTTAACGAACCGGAAACCAGTTTGCACCCGGACCTGTTGCCGGCATTGGCGCGGCTGATCATCCAGGTGTCGCAGCAGTGCCAGGTGTGGGTGGTGTCCCATGCCAGCCGCTTGATTGCGGCGTTGCAGCAGGATGAAGGGTGTAATTCGATCGTGCTGGAAAAGGTGATGGGACAGACGCAGGTGGTGGGGCAGCGGGTGCTGGATGAGCCGGCGTGGCATTGGCCCAGCTGATGATCGTTCCCACGCTCTGCGTGGGAACGCATAACGGGACGCTCCGCGTCCCAACAGCAGACGCGGAGCGTCCAAGGCGGCATTCCCACGCGGAGCGTGGGAACGATCACTGACGGGTCAACCCTGCCACTTCCCGCCTTCAACAATCACACTCTCAGGCTTGGTGTCATCGCTCAGTTCCTTGCGAACATACTGGTCATACAGCTTGAGCAAGTACTTCTCTTCACCCAGCTTGGCCAGCTCGGCATTCACCCAATCCCGCAGTTCGATGTTGCCCTTCTTCACCGCCGGCGCAATCGGCGCTTCATCCCCCAGTTTCTGCTCCAGCACACGGTAGCCAGGGTTCTGCTTGGCCCAGCTGAACAGCACCAGGTTGTCCTGGGCATAGGCATCACCACGGCCCGCCGACAACGCTTGCAGCGACTCGGAGTTTTTCTCGAACTTCAGCAGTTTCCAGTCCGGGTGGTTCTTGGTCAGCCAGATATCTGCGGTTGTGCCGGTGGTGACGATGGTGGTGCGGGTCGCCAGGTCGTCCAGGCTTTTCACCGAGCTGTCCTGCGGCACCAGGGCCTGCACCGCGACTTTCAGGTTTGGGTTGGTGAAGTCCACCGCTTCCTTGCGCTCAGGCGTCACGGTCATGTTGGCGAGGATCAGGTCGACCTTGTCGCTTTGCAGGAACGGAATGCGGCTCGCCGGCTCCACGGCGACGAATTCAACCTTGTTCTCGTCGCCCAGCAGGTCCTTGGCGAAGCGGCGGCCGATGTCGGTATCGAAGCCGACGTAGCGACCGGACTCATCCACAAAACCAAACGGCGGCTTATCGGTAAACACACCGACGATCAGCTTGTCCCGCGCCTTGATCTTGTCGATGTAGCTCACCGCAGCCGGGGCCGGGGTGGCTGCAGCGGCCGTCTTGGCGAGCTCTTCGGATTTGTTGCAGCCGGCCAGCAAAGCGAGGCCGAACAGGGGGAATAACAACTTGGCAGTTTTCATGACAGCTCCAGTTCCTTGGTTCTTTTGGGCAGTGTTGAAACAAAGGAGAACTTCTCCAGGAACTGCTGCGCGCGTGCGGTTTGCGGGTTCGTAAAGAATGCCTCGGGGGTGTTTTGTTCGAGGATGCGGCCGGCCTCCATGAACACCACGCGGTCGGCGACGGCGCGGGCGAAGGCCATTTCATGGGTGACGATCAGCAGGGTCATGCCGTCCCGGGCCAGGCCCTGGATCACTTCCAGTACTTCCTTGACCATTTCCGGATCGAGGGCAGCGGTGACTTCGTCAAACAGCATGACCTGCGGGTTCATGCACAACGAGCGGACGATGGCGATGCGTTGTTGCTGGCCGCCCGAAAGCTGGCGCGGGTAAGCGTCGCGCTTGTCCGACAGGCCCACCCGTTCCAGCAGTTTTTCTGCCTGGGCCCGGGCTTCGCGGGGCTCGCGTTTTTGCACTTTCAACGGGCCGAGCAAAATGTTGTCGAGCACGCTCATGTGCGGGAACAGGTGATAACTCTGGAACACCATGCCCACGTCCTGGCGTACTTGGCGCCAGTCGGTGGCCTTGTCCAGCAGCTCCTTGCCGGCAAAACGCAGGCTGCCACTGTGGGCCACTTCCAGCCCATTGAGGCACCGCAGCAAAGTACTTTTGCCGCAGCCGCTGGGGCCGAGGATCACCACCACTTCGCCGCTTTGCACGCTCAGGTCGATGCCCTTGAGCACCTGCTGGTCGCCGAAGTATTTGTTGAAACCCTGAAACTCGATCAATGCGCTCATGCTTGGGCCCAGCGCCGTTCCAGCACCTTGGAGGCAGCCGACAACGGGTAGCAGATAAAGAAGAAAAACAGGAACAGCGCGCCGTAGATCAACACCGACTCGTAGGTGCGCTCGATGATTTGCTGGCCGACCTTGATCACGTCCACCACACCGATCAGCACCGCCAGGGAACTGGTCTTGATGATGCGGGTGTAGACGTTGATGGTCGGCGGGGTCATGCGTTTCAGGGCCTGGGGCAGCAACACGTAGCCGTACAGTTGCGGGGCCGACAAGCCAATCGACAGGCCGGCTTCACGCTGGCCACGGGGCAACGAATGCAAGGCACCGCGCACCACTTCGCCGACTTCACTGGCGCCCCACAGCGACAACACCAACACCGCGCACCAGAAGCTCGGAATGCTCAGGCCAAAGAAAATCGGCAGGCCGAAGAACAGCAAATACAGCCACACCAGCACCGGGATCGCGCGGAACAGCTCCAGGTAAATCCGCAGCACCAGGTTGATCGCTTTTGAATTCAGTGTGCGCAGCACGCCATACAACACGCCGCCGACGGTACTGAAGGCAATGCTCAGGAATGAGATCGACAGGGTTTGCGCAGCGCCCTTGCCCAGTTGCGGCAACGACACCCAAAGTAATTCAAGACCCGAACTGGCCATGCTGGAGCCTCCTTTCAAGGCGGCTGAGCAGCAGCGACAGCGGCAGGAATAACAGCACGCAGATCAGCGTCAGCACGGCGAGCATTTCGTAGGTTTTGTAATAGAGGGCGATGTAGCTTTTGGTGGTGTAGAGAATTTCCGGCACCGCCACCGCCGACACGATGGTGGTTTCCTTGAGCAGGAAAATGAAGTTCGCAAACAGCGCCGGCAGGCTGAGGATCCCGGCCTGGGGCAGGATCACATGGCGCAGCAGTTGCCAGTGGGACAGGCCGATGGACTTGCCCGATTCGATCTGCGCCAGCGGCACCGCCTCGACCCCGGCGCGCAGCACTTCCGTGAGGTAGGCGCCGCCGAGAAAGGTCATGGTGATGATCGCCGCCCAGAATCCGGAGATGTTCAAGCCTAGGGCCGGCAGCGCGAAGTAGACGAAAAACAGTTGGATCAGCAGCGGTGTGTTGCGCGCCAGTTCGACGTACAGCGCCACCAGGCGCCACACGTAGGGCGTGCGAAACACCAGCAGCGCGGCATTGATCAAGGCCACCAGCAGGGAGGTGCCAATGGCGATCAGGCCGACTTGCAGGGTAACGCCCACGGCCTTGAGAAACGCCGGCAGCGTGCTGAGGATAAATGCGTAATCGAAGGTCATCTGAAATCCCTGACGCCGCAGGGGTAAAGCGGCGTTGGTGCGATCCGGTTCAGCGTGGGTAACGCTGAGTAGCGCCGACTTTAAAGGTATAAAAAGCAAACTTTAAATACCGAAATAGCATATTGATATCACCCAAATAGATAACCGGCGGATTCGCGGTACCGGCGGATGACAGCTACTGTTCCCGAGGAAGTAGGAAAGGTCTTTTTATCGGTGCTGCACTTCAGGGATAGGCAGCGCGTGGCCAGACTGGCGGCCAAACAACACACGAGGGAATGAGCGATGAAGGAGGCAAAACCGATTGATCCGCAGGAGCTGGTGAAGTGGCTGGTGGCGCTGCGCAGGGCCATTAACAGTCGGAATATCTGAGCTGACGCATTACCCAATGTGGGAGCGGGCTTGCTCGCGAATGCGGTGTATCAGTCAGCAGATGTGTTGGCTGACCCACCGCGTTCGCGAGCAAGCCCGCTCCCACATTTCGATTGTATTCCAACGATAAAAAACGCCGACGCTATAGAAGCCGTCGGCGTTTAAACCTTGAAGGAGGTTTTGGGGCTCGATCAGAACGCCGGCACGACCGCGCCGTTGTATTTCTTCTCGATGAAAGCTTTCACTTCCGGGCTGGTCAGGGCTTTGGCCAGCTTCTGGATCGCGTCGCTGTCCTTGTTGTCCGGGCGGGCAACGAGGAAGTTCACGTACGGCGACTTGGCGTCTTCAATGATCAGTGCGTCCTTGGCCGGGTTCAGGCCGGCTTCCAGGGCGTAGTTGGTGTTGATCAGGTCCAGGTCAACCTGGTCCAGCACCCGTGGCAGCAGGGCCGATTCCAGCTCTTTGAACTTCAGGTGTTTCGGGTTGCTGGCGATGTCTTTCGGCGTGGCCAGGGCGTTGGTTGGATCTTTCAGGGTGATCACGCCAGCCTTTTGCAGCAGCAGCAGGGCACGGCCGGAGTTGCTGCCTTCGTTCGGGATGGCCACGGTGGCGCCATCTTTCAGCTCAGAGATGTTTTTGATCTTTTTCGAGTAACCACCGAAGGGTTCAACGTGCACACCGACCACGGTCACCAGGTTGGTGCCTTTACCCTTGTTGAAGTTTTCCAGGTACGGCAGGGTCTGGAAGTAGTTGGCGTCCAGACGCTTCTCGGCCACCTGTACGTTCGGCTGTACGTAGTCGGTGAAGACTTTGATTTCCAGGTCCACGCCTTCTTTGGCCAGGGTCGGCTTGACCAGCTCAAGGATCTCGGCATGCGGGATCGGGGTAGCGGCAACCACCAGTTTCTCGTTGGCCTGGGCGAAGCTTGCAGTCAGGGCAGCCGCCAGTGCGGTAAACAACAGAACCTTTTTCATGCAGTGTCCTTATCGAAAATCCGGGTCGTCTGGGACGGCCGCTTTTAGTTGAGTGCCAGCGAAGTGCTATCGCGGCGTGAAGCGGACAATACCGAGGTTTTTTATTCCAGAACAATACTTTTTATTCACTTTCATATTCCATTTTGTTCATACAGACCCCAACCCTTTCAATAGACGCTTCAACGCATCACGTTCGGCCTCGGTACCGCCGCTGAGGATCTGCCGCGCCTGGTGCTCGATCTGCGCCACCGAAGGCAGCGGCAGGTTCAAATGCTCCGGCAAAATCTCGTCGCCACTGCTGACCAGCAGGGCAAAGTGAATCACGTTTTCCAACTCCCGCGTGTTGCCCGGCCAGCTGTGATGCTCAAGCACGCGCTGGGCTTCGTCGCTGATCAGCGGCACCGGCAGGTCGAGACGCTGGCTGTAGATGCCGAGGAAATACTCGGCCAGTGACAGGATGTCCCCCACCCGCTCCCGCAGTGCCGGCAACTCCAACTGGCCTTCGCTGAGGTAATGGAACAGGCGCTCGTGAAACTTGCCGGCCGCCACGGCCTGGGCGAGGTCAATGCTGGTGGCCGCCACCAGACGCACATCCACCGGACTTGGCTGATGAGCGCCGACGCGGGTCACTTCGTGGTTTTCCAGCGCCGCCAGCAACTTGACCTGGATCGGCAACGGCAGGTCGCCGATCTCATCCAGGTACAAGGTCCCGCCGTTGGCCGAGCCAAACCAGCCGGCGCGGCTGCTGGCCGCGCCGCTGTGGCTGCCTGCGGCATAGCCGAACAATTCGGCGTCGGCATAAGTCGGGCTGATGGCGCCGCAATTGACCGAGACAAACAGGCCGGTGCGGTCACTGCCCCGGTGGATATGCCGGGCGAGCAATTCCTTGCCGCTGCCGGTTTCGCCCCGAATCAACACAGGCAACGCACGGGGGGCGAGGTTTTCGAGGTCTTCGCGCAGTTGCCGCGAACGCGGGTCGACAAACACCAGCGCCTTGGCACGAATGCTCAGGGGGCTTTTTTCGGCGTCGGGGAAAGTCAGCAGGGGCTGACCGAAGGTTTCATGCAGGCTCATGGCAGACTCCCGCCCCATCCACGAAGGGGAAGGGGCGTTTAAAAAATTTTATGCACGGCGCCGGGAGTGATGTTCCAGGCGATTTTGCAGGCGATAGAGGTAGGCGAAGCCCTGTTCCCAGCGTTGATGGCCGGACTTCACATTGATATGCCCGGCCCCCGAGAGAATCCCCGCTTCGGCGCCCCAGTTACGCGCCAGTTCCAGAGCGCGGGTGGCGCTGACGGCGCTGTCGTTATCGGAGCTGACAACCTGGCTTGGGAACGGCAGCAGATGGTTGGGGATTGGCGCGAAGTTACGCAGGGCGGGAGCACAGGCAGGGCGTTCGACATCGGCCGGGGCCACCAGCAAGGCGCCGCGTACCTGACGCAGGAACTGCACGGGTGCGGTGGCGGCCCAATGGGCGACGGTGATGCAGCCCAGGCTGTGGGCAATCAAAATCACCGGGGTGCTGTCGGCGGCGATGGCTTCGGCCAGTGCGGCCACCCAGTCTTCGCGGCGCGGGGTGAGCCAGTCGGCTTGCTCCACGCGTGCGCTGTTGGGCAGGCTGTTCTGCCAATGACTTTGCCAATGATCTTCTGGCGATCCTTGCCAGCCCGGCACGATCAGATAACGAATCGACTCGCTGTGCATGGGTGTGCCCTCCTGCAGCGTTTAACGTTGTGGGTCAGTATAGGCACGGGGTATATATTCGTTAAGGAATAAGAAGCTATTTATTAATAACCAAAATGGTTGTTTGAGGGTGGGGGGGATTAGGGGGTTTGGGTACATATCCGTTATTTAGGTAACGGCGGCTTATGGTTCCGCCCTTACGGCGGCTCACTTTTGAAGAGCGCAAAAGTAAGCAAAACGCTCTTGACCCACCACTCGGCTCCTCGCCTAGGCTCGGAGTGCCCTCACTCCGGCTTTGGACCGTGGGCCGCCGCGATGGGCCATCCTTGGCCCAGCGCGGCTAACCCGGCGTCCTGCCGGGTTACCCACGCTCCAAAGCCTGCGTTCGGCCAGCGTGGTTTAACGGGGCGCCTAAGATCAAGATCAAGATCAAAAGCAAGAGCACAGCGGCCTACCGGCCGACTTGAGTGCTGAAGAGCAAAATCAAAATCTAAAGCGGGCACGGTCAAATGTGGGAGCTGGCTTGCCTGCGATAGCATCAACTGGGTACACCTGATGCACCGAGGTGTCTGCATCGCAGGCAAGCCAGCTCCCACAGAAAAGCAGCTCTGTTTTCGCTCTGGCTTTTGATCTGGCTTTTAACACTCAAGCCGGCCGGTAGGCCGCTGTGCTCTGCTTTTGATCTGCTTTTGATTTTGATCTACGGGCCCCGTCAACCACGATGGCCGCAAGTAGGCACGGTGGAGCGGGTAAATCGGCAGGGATGCCGATTTAGCCGCGCCGGGCCATGGATGGCCCGTCGCGGCGGCCCGCGGAACCGGGCCGGAGTGCGGGCATGCCGAGCCTAAGCGAGGCACCGAGTGGTGGGGCAAAGACCTTTTGGTTACTTTTGGGGCGTTTGCCAAAAGTGACCCGCTGTAAGAGCGGAACCCTAAGTAGCCGTTACCTAAATAACGGATATGTACTCCCCCCAAAGCCAAAAAAAAGGCCGCACCCTGCCAAGGAAACGGCCAAAAAAATTGTCGAGGCATTTGAAACTAACGTGCAGTAATCACCGACAGCTTGGTAATCCCCGCGCGCTCGATAGACGCCATGGCTCGCGCCACTTCGCCATAATTAACTCCATCGTCAGCCTGCAGTTGCACCCGCACCTCCGGGTCCTTGGCCTTGGCCGACTGCAGGTTGAATTCCAGCAAATCCGGCTGGATTTCATCCTTGTTGATAAACAGTTTGCCGGCCGCATCGATACTCACCACCAGCGGATCTTTCTGCTCCACCGGCGCCACGGCCTCGGTCTTGGGCAGGTTGATCGGAATCGCGTTGGTCAACAGCGGCGCCGTGACGATAAACACCACCAGCAGCACCAACATCACATCCACCAGCGGCGTGACGTTGATCTCGCTCAGCACCTCATCACTGTCTTGCGTGGAGAAGGCCATCTCAGGACGCCTCCTTCACTTTTTGCGCGCCGCCCTGGGCACCGGCCTTGCTCAACGTCGGGTGCAGCAGTACACGGAACGAGTTCTTCTGCGCCAGGCTGTAGAAGTCATGGGCGAAGTCATCCAGGTCAGCAGCCGTGAGTTTCAGACGACGCAGGAAGTAGTTGTAAACCAGCACCGCCGGCACCGCGACGGCAATACCCACACCCGTGGCGACCAACGCGGCACCAATCGGCCCGGCCACGGTTTCGAGGCTGGCGGAACCGGCGGCGCTGATGCCTTTCAAGGCTTCCATGATCCCCCAAACGGTACCGAACAGACCGATAAACGGTGACGTACTGCCGATACTCGCGACCACCGCCAGACCGGTTTCCAGGGAGCGACGCTCACGCACGATTTGCTGGCGCAGTGCACGTTCGAGGCGGTCCTGATGGTTGATCGCCTGGCTCAGGTCAGCCGCGTGTGGCGCCTCACCCACCTGGATCGCGGCGTAACCGGCCTGGGCCACACGAGCGGCCGCGCCGGGTTTGGTTTCGGCCAGTTCAGCGGCCGAGTCCAGACTGGATGCCGCCCAGAACTGTTTGTGGAACTTGCGATCCTGCGACTTGAGGCGGCCGAACTGAACGCCCTTGAGCAGGGCCAGGCCCCAGGTGGCGACCGAAAAGACCACCAGCAGCCAGATCACCGCGCTTTCGATGGATTCAGTTGGAGATGCTAATGCCATGATGTTTTCCCTCTGTGCAGGTCGCGATGTGTCCGACACACCGCATCCAATAATTAATGAATCTTGAAATCGATCGGTACGCTGACCCAGCCGTCCTGAGCCACATCGCCCTGCTTGGCCGGTACAAAACTCCAGCGCTTCACGGCAGCCAGTGCGGCTTCGTCGAGTTGCTGGCGACCACTGCTTTTCTGGATCTGGATCTCACCCGGCTTGCCGGTGGCCAACACATGCACCCGCAACAACACCGTGCCTTCCCAACCCCGGCGCTGGGCCAGTGACGGGTATTCGGGCGCCGGGTTCTTCAGGTACGCGGCGTTGGCCGAGGCCGGGGTTACCGGCGCTGGCGCAGGCGGTGCAGGTGCGGGAGCCGGTGGCGCAGGTACAGGCGGCGCGGGCGGCTGCTCGGCGACCGGTTTCGGTGCGGGCTTGGGCACGGGCTTCGGTACCGGCTTGGGTTTCGGAATCTTTTTCGGCGCCGGCTTGGCGGCCAATTCATCAACCACCGGCGGTGGCGGCTCGACAACCGGCGGCGGTGGCGGCACGGGCGGTGGCGGCTCCACAACCGGCGGCGCCGGCTGGGAAAATTCGATCGTCATTGGCGGAATTTCCGGCGGCACAATCGGCAGCACCGGGGTTGGCTTCTGGCTGACCCAATAGATCACCGCACCATGCAAGGCCAACGCGAGAATCCCCAACAGGATCGCTTCACGCCGACTCAACACACCCTTGGGGGTTTTCTGCGTACGCAACTGCCCCAACGGCGCGCGGTGCGGCCGGCCAAGGTCGACCAACTCACCACCCGGTGCGTGGCGCCACTGCGCCTCTTGTGCACTGGCGGCGGTCTGGACATTGCCCATTGATTAACTCCCCTGCGGTCTTAAGCAAAAAAACCGACGGGCATGCCTTGGCGGCCGTCGAGGGCTGAATCATCGGGGCCAGACGCTTATCTCTTAAAGTAATCTTTAAAGTTATAGATAGATCCAAATTGAATAACCGAAACATCCGGATACGCCGAGGCCACGGCCTGCGCGGCCTGGCGTCGAGGGGGAAAATTTCAATGCTTTTGAGGCATACAAAATATTCACTGAAGGCATGGCTCAGCGCGGATTACTGGCACACAAATCCAGCAATTGACGCAGCAACGCCTGCCCCGCTGCGCCAAGGCCATTGCGGCCATACAGCGCCAGCCGCACGCCCTGCACCGCCGGCAAACCGCTGTCTGGGCCCAACACCACATGCCCGGGCTGCACGACCCGCACCGGCAGCAAGCTGATTCCCAGCCCCGCCGCCACCGCCGAACACACGCTGGCCAGGCTCGCGCTGGAGTAACCGATGCGCCAGCGCCAGCCGCCCACCTCCAGGTGATGCAGCATTTCATTGCGATACAAGCCACCGGCGGGAAACGCCACCAGCGGCAGCGGATCACGCCCCAGGGAGGGCGCACTGCGGCTGTCGACCCAACACAACGGCTCCGGCCAGGACGCCAGGCAGTCATCGCTGTCGCCCATTTGCTTGACCAGCAGCACGTCGAATTCACCGCCGCGATAATCCCGCAACAACTCCGGCCCCAAGCCGCTGGTGACCTCCAGCCGCACCCGTGGATAAGCCTGCACAAACGCCGACAGCAAGGACATCAAGCGCTCAGCCGCAAAGTCCTCGGGCACCGCCAGGCGCAACACGCCATCGCTCTGCTGGTTGATCAGCACATCGGCCGCCTCTTCGTGCAGCGCCAGGATGCGCCGCGCATAAGCCAACAAGCGTTCGCCCTCCACCGTGGCCACCACGCGACGCTGATCACGGTCGAGCACCTGGCTGCCGAGTGCGTCTTCCAGGCGGCGGATCTGTTGGCTGACCGTGGACTGGGTCAAGTGCAGGCGCTCGGCCGCACGGGTGAAATTGCCGCAATCGACAACGGCGACAAAGCTGCGCAACAACACGGGATCGAACATGGACCTCACCATTCCATTTGCCACTGATTGGCATGGTTATATTTAATTTCAGAATACCCCTGCGGCTGCCCATACTTCACGCCTCATTGCGCACGAGGGGATTTGCATGACGGACGATCAACGGCATCTGCATCACGCGGTGCAACTGGCCCGGGCCAACGTCGCTGCCGGTGGCCGCCCGTTTGCTGCCGTGCTGGTGCGCGACGGCAAGGTACTGGTGGAGGCCGTCAATGAAATCCACCTGACCCAGGACCCCACCGCCCACGCCGAAATGCTCGCCATCCGCGCCGCCAGCCAACAGCTCGGCCCGCGCCTGGAAGGCTGCGTGATCTACGCCAGCGGCCAGCCCTGCCCGATGTGCCTGAGTGCGATGTACCTGTGCGGCGTGTCCCGTGTGGTATTCGCCGCCAGCAACGAAGTGGCGGCGCCATTTGGCCTGTCGACGGCAGCGATCTACCAACAAATGGCGTTGCCTTTGGCGGAGCAAAAATTGCCCGTGCGGCACCTGCCACAAGCGGCGATGCAAGCCCTTTACGGTGAATGGCAGGCCCTGCATGACGCTGAATAATTCGTTCGCCGGCAAACTCGCCGGCTGGGGTTTGCTGGTGGTGCTGGGCCTGAACCTGCGGCCCATCCTCAGCTCCATCAGCCCGTTGCTGGGGGAAATCCGCCTGGCCACCGGCCTGAGTTTCCAGAGCAGCGCCCTGCTCACCAGCCTGCCGGTGATCTGCATGGGCCTGGTGGCGTTGGTGGGTGTGCGCCTGGAGGCGAAGCTGGGGGAGCGTCGCGGGATCGCCCTGGGCTTGATGATGATCCTGCTGGCCTGCCTCGCGCGTTGGTTGTTTGGCCAGGCGCCGGCGCTGCTGGCTACCGCATTGTTCGGCGGCGCTGGCGTGGCGCTGATCCAGGCGCTGGTGCCGGCGATGATCAAGCGCCAGTTCCATCAGCGCGTGCCGTTGGCGATGGGGGTTTACTCGGCGTCGCTGATGGGCGGCGGTGGCTTGGCGGCGCTGCTCAGCCCGTTGGTGGCGGGGCATTTCCAGCACTGGCAGGCGGGGCTCGGGATCTGGCTGCTGCCGGCCCTGGGCGCACTGTTGTTGTGGGCCTGGCTGCCATTGGGTGCGGCGAAAAACCCGCAGGTGACGGCGCCGTTCCAGGGCCTGCGCAACCGTCGGGCGTGGTTGCTGGCGCTGTATTTCGGCCTGGTGAATTGCGGCTACATGAGCATGGTCGCGTGGTTGCCGGCCTACTATCAGCAGTTGGGTTGGGACGTGTTGCCCAGCGGTTCACTGCTGGCGTTCATGACGATCTTCCAGGTGATCGCCGCGCTGTTGATGCCCGCGCTGGCGCAACGTGGCACTGATCGTCGGCCGTTGTTGAGCATCAGCCTGCTGGCCCAGACCGTGGGCTATATCGGCCTGCTGGCAGCGCCGCTGGAATTCCCACACCTGTGGGTGGCGCTGATCGGCTTTGGCCTGGGAGCATGTTTTGCCCTGAGCCTGCTGCTGACCCTGGATCACCGCCGCGACCCTCGGGAAGCCGGCCAACTGGCCGCGTTCGTCCAGGGCGTGGGCTTTTTGATCAACGCCGTCTCACCGTGGCTGACCGGCTGGCTGCGGGAATTGACCGGCAGTTTCGTCAGCGCCTGGATGGTGTTGACGCTGACGGTGGTGGCGATGCTGATCGTGACCCGCGTGTTCAGCCCGGCCACCTACCGCACAGGCTCTATGAATATGCAATTTGAGTCTAGATAAAACAATGAAGCTTCTTTGGTGGAATAAGTGCGGCGATTAGAATCGCGGTTTCCTTCAGGACGCCGGAAAACTCCATGGACCTTCGCCAACTGCGCTACTTCATTGCTCTGAACGAGTACCGCAGTTTTGTGCGCGCCGCTGACGCCATGGGCATCACCCAGCCGGCGTTCAGCCGCAGCATCCAAAGCCTGGAGCAGGAGTTTGGCTGTGTGCTGGTGGACCGCGCCCACAAAGACCTGCGCCCCACCCCCGAGGGCCAGATGGTGTTGCAACATGCCTTGTCGCTGGTTCAGGGGGCCGCGCGGCTGACCCACGAAGTCACCCGCATGACCAAGCTCGACGCCGGCGAATTGCGCTTTGGCTGCGATGCCGTGGCGGCGGTGAGCCTCGTGCCTGGGGCGATCGCACGGTTTGTCGGCGCTCATCCACGAGTACGCAGCGGTTTGCATGTGGATAACTGGGAAAAACTCGGGCGCAGTCTGAGTCGCGAAGAGATCGAGTTCTTCATCGCCGATGTGCGCCACTTCGAGGCCGATCCAAATTTCCAGACCCAGGCCCTGACACCCCGGCGCAATGTATTTTTCTGCCGCGCCGGGCACCCGTTACTGGCCAAGGACAGCCTCTCCACCAACGACTTGTTTGACTACCCGCTGGCCACACCGCTGATCGCTCCCGGTGTACGCAAGCTACTGGCCAACCTGAGCGGGCGTGTCGACTTTTCTCCCGCTATCGAGCTGGAGCAGTTTGCGGCGCTGGCGGCCATCGTGCACCAGTCCAATGCGATTGGCCTGGGTGCCGAGGATGCGTTTGCCGAAGATTTTGCCCGTGGTGCACTGACGGTGCTGCACTGGCGTAACGTGCCTCACAGCCTCGACAGTTTGAACAACCGTTGCGGGATCATCAGCCGTACCGGGTTTCGCTTGTCGCCGGCGGCGAAGGCGATGATCGAAACCCTGATCACCGTGGATACCCCCTCTGCTGAAGCACGCTTGCTCGCCCGCAACTAAAAAACCAGGCTTGCGCGCGGCAGCCCATTCTCTTGATTTCAATGAAACTGTTATCGGCAATCAGCGGGTTTTTTCGCCTGCCGGTAACCGACACCATTGGCTCCAGAACAGAAAACCTGGAGCCCTGCCATGTACTTGAAATACCCAATCAGTTGGACTGCCCTTGCCTTGGCTGCGGCCCTCACCGGCACCGCCGCGCAGGCTTCCATGCCATCGAACCTGCCCGCCGATCAGAGCGTTGGCGCCGTCGAGCAGGTGCACGCGTTTCACGATGCCATGCCCACCGGCGTGAGCGTTACCGAGACCGGACGCATCTTTGTCAACTTTCCTCGCTGGGGCGACGAGGTGCCGTTTACCGTCGCAGAACTGCGCGATGGCAAAGTCGTACCCTACCCTGACCAGGCGATCAATCAGGCCAACCCCAAAGACCCGGCCAAAGGATTTATCAGCGTACAAAGCGTGGTGGCCGACGGGCGCGGACACCTCTGGATACTGGACACCGCAGCCCCTGGCTTCTCATCTCCACAGCCGCGAGGCGCCAAGCTCGTCGCGGTTGACCTCGCCACCAACAGGGTGGTCAAGACCCTCGTATTCCCGAAAAACGTCATGCTGCCCGGCACCTACGTCAACGACATGCGCTTTGATTTTCGCGTGGGTGACCAAGGCGTGATCTATATCACCGACTCTTCACTTACCGGCCCGGGCGCGATCATCGTCATGGACATCGCCACTGGCACAGCCATACGCCGACTCAGTGGTGCACCCTCGACCTCGGTCGACCCGAACTTCGTACCCACGGTGGAAGGCCAGGCCCTGAAAGTACGGGATGCAAAAGGCGGCACGCAGCCTTTTGCCGTGGCTTCGGATGGCATCGCCCTGTCGGCTGATGGGCAGACCCTGTATTTCTGCCCGCTGTCGAGCCGGCACCTGTACTCCATCCCCACGGCACTGCTGCGGGACGAGACAGTCAGCGAAGCACGGCTCGAAATGGCGGTCAAAGACCTCGGGGAAAAAGGCGCCTCGGACGGGCTTGAAGCCGACGCGTCGGGGGCCGTCTATGCCGGCGACTACGAAAACAACAGCGTGCGCAAACGGCTGGCGAACGGGCAATGGCAGACCATCGTCCATGATCCGCGTGTGCTATGGCCCGACACCCTGTCAATCGGTCCTGATGGCTACCTGTACTTCATCGCCAATCAGCTGCACCGCCAAAGCATCTTTCACGCCGGCAAAGACTTGCGCCAGAAACCCTACAGCCTGTTGCGCGTGAAGATCGATGCCGCACCGGCGCCCACACACTAGCGGCGCCGAAGCATGAATATTGAAGCGTTGAACCTTTTCATGCGATCAACGGAGCTGGGCAATATCACCGCAGCCGGCAGGGAGTTGGGACTCGCGCCTTCGGTGGCCAGCCACAAACTGGCGAAGCTTGAAGAATACCTGGGCATGCGCCTGCTGCATCGCACCACCCGCCAGGTCAGCCTGACCGAAGACGGTGCGCTGTTTCTGCCCCATGCAATCCGGGTGCTGGCAGCCGTGGACGAGGCCTATTGGGTCGCGGTGAAAGGCAAGGACGTGGCCAAGCGGGTGTTAAGAGTATCCGCCCCCGGGTCCTTCGCGCGGATGTGCCTGATGCCGGCGATTACCCGGTTCTTGCACGCCAACCCGAAGCTGAAGATCGACTTGATACTGTCCGATCAAATGCAGGACCTGACCGAGATCGGGATTGATGTGGCAATCCGCATCGCCGCCCTGAAGGACTCGTCCCTGGTGGCGCGCAAGCTCGGCTGCGACCGGCGCATCCTGTGTGCGGCACCCGCCTACCTCCAGGCGCATGGCGAGCCGACGTCACCTGTGGAGCTGGCCGATCATTCCTGCATCCTGCTGGGCGACGAGGACCATTGGCGTTTCGTAGGTGCCCCGTCACACGAAGTCACAGCAATCGGTGGTTCGCTCAGAGTCAATTGCGGCGAAAGCGCACGGCTTGCCGCAGAGGGTGGGCTCGGCATCGTCTCTGTTTCACAGTGGAACGTCAGGCCCTCACTGGAAAGCGGCGCATTGGTGGAAATCATGCCGTCCTGTGCCCTGGAGCAAACCCGGGATATCTGGGCGATCTACCCCAGCGCGCGGTTGATCTCATCCAAGGCTCGGGCTTTCGTCGAGTTCATGATCGCCGAGTTTCAGGGCGATTTTTAGCATAGGGAAAAAATCATGACGGTGACTTATCAAGCTGCAGGCAAAACAAATCTCGCGAGCGGCCCACGGGTCGTTCGACTAGGGGTCACAGACTTGTCTTTCCATCGGGTTACCGCTGCGGTGGTCGTGCTGGTGTTGCAACGCATGGGCCTGACCGTTGAGCGCCACTATGCCCTGCACGAGGAAAACTTCGAGCAGTTGCGCAAAGGCTCGGTCGACATGCTGGTCTCCGCCTGGATTCCGTTCAGCCACGGGCCGTACAAGCAAGCGGTGGAGGCAGTGACGCCCACTCGCGAACTGGGCCTGCACTATCAGCCTTATGCCTTGTGGGGAGTGCCGGACTACGTCGGCAAGCATGAGGTGGAGTCCATAGAGGACCTGCTCAAGCCCGACGTCCGGGCCCGGATGAACCCGCTGATCCAGGGGATCGGCCCGGGTGCGGGCATTACCCGCTTCTCGCTGAAAATCATGGACGAATACGGGTTGAACAACGCCGGATATCAGTTCCGCACGGGCAGCCAGGACGAGTGCATTAAGGCGTTCGAGACGCTGTATCAGCAGCGGCGCTGGGGCATCGTGCCGCTGTGGCACCCTCAGTTCCTGCACCACCGTTATCGAATTCGCGATCTGAAAGACCCCAAGGGATTACTCGGCAGTGTTGATAGAGCGGTGCTGCTGGCCCGCGAGGATCGCTTGGTATTGTTCACGGCTGCCGAGATCCAGGTGCTGGACAATATTCGCCTCTCCAACGTCATCGTTGCCGAACTCGATGATGCCCTCAACCGGGGCGGGCAATCCGCAGATGACGCCGCGAGCGATTGGCTGGCCAGGCATCCCGACACCTTGCGCGCCTGGCTTGCCCCCCTGGCCTGACCGGGCAAAGACAGCCGTTCGATTCCGAGGCCTTTTACGAATTCTGAATTCGCGGCGGGCTGGCTACAAGGGGCTGCTCACTGAGGCTAGTTTGGCGATGCAGATGTTCTGCAATCTCCCCAAACCGAGGATTTCAACATGCTCTACCTGGTTTTCAGCGGCACCATCAAAGACGGCAAACAGGCCGAGTTCTATCGTGATGTAGCGGCCGTTTCACAGAAACTCACCCATCAGCACGACAAGGCCGTGGTCTATCAATGGCATAAGGATGAAGAGAACCCCAACCGGTTCTTTCTCAACGAACAGTGGGAAAGCGTCGCAGACCTGCACGCGCATTTCGAAACGCTCTACAAAGCCTTCGGCCCGGCGAAACCCACCGAACGCCTGCCGGCGAAAATCCTCGCGTACCTGGATGAAGCACAGGTGAACTTCTACCAGGCCATTCAGTAAACCGCACCCGGTCACCCCAAGGGTGACCGGGACGCTTGCTCAGCTCACTGTCGTTTCCACCGGGTTGAGTTCGCTCAGCCGTCCCTCTTGGCGCGCAAACCGGTTCGCCCGCGCAAACGTGCCGAAATCATTGAAGCGCACGCCCATCTCAGCCATCACCTTGTGCGCCGTTTTCACCGTCATCTGGCGGATGTAGAACGGCTCCTTGACCACGAAGTGATGAATCCCGTGGGTGCTGCCGAAGTTGAAGCAGAACGCCTGCAACGGCCACAGCCACCACGGGTTGAGCACTTGGGTTTGCTGGATCACATTGCCCGGCTCGATGTCACCGTAGTAGTGCATGTTGGAACTGACAAAGTGCAGACAGAAGGTGCGCAGCACGTTGGGGCCGATGATCACCACGGCGGCGATGTCGATGACGTGCATCACCGCCAGGGTGTTGGCCGACCAGTCGATCGGCGCGCCCAACAGGCTGGCGATGCCATTGGCGGCATGAAAGCCGAGGAACACATACCACGCGCCCCAATGCAGCAGCGCCAGCGGTGCGTAGACCAGCGCCGTGCGCTTGAGAATGCCCAGCTTGTGCTTCCAGGTCGGTGCCCGCAGCACCCGGATCAGCGCCGACATGATGTTGTCGCCGACCATCAGCAAGCGTGCGAAGCCCCACGGCTCACCGTTGGTGATTGCACGCTCTTCGATATCGGTTTCGCTGCCGGACACCTTGTGGTGATTCAGGTGAATATGGCGCCGCACCCATGGGTTGATGGTGCTGGGACGCGCCAGCCACACGAGGCCCATCATCAGGTTGTGGGGCAGGCGCTGCTTGCGAAAGTACATGCTGTGGATCAGGTCGTGTTCCAGCTCGTGGGTCAACGACGCCAGGAACGCATTGAGCAGCAGGCACACCCACCACGCCATGTGCCCGGTGATATACAGCGCCGCCGAACCCAGCATGCCCACCAGGGCAAAGGCCAGGATGCCCGCGCCCAACGCGTCCTGATGCAGCAGCCAGGGGTGGCGCTGACGCAATAACTGCCCCTCGGCCAGCACCACTTCACGAATATGCGCTGAACGCTGGTGTGCGTTCATCTGCCGGGGACTTGCAGAAGTACCGTCCATGCTTCCATCCTCTGTCTTATTGATGCGTACATCCTGCCCTATGCGATCAGGCGGGACGCTAGCCCCACACGCCAACCTGTTGACCGCAAGCGCCAATCAACATGACCGAACCGACCTCCCTCGCCAGCTGGACCCGCGCCCTGCGCAAGCAGCTCGACGCCCTGGGCCTCGACAGCGCCGCGCTGTGCGCCCAGGCCGGGCTCGACCCGCAGCAGATGGACGACCCCAACGCGCGCTACCCGTTGTCGGCCACCACGCGCCTGTGGGATCTGGCGGTGCAGGCCAGTGGCGACCCGGCGATTGGCTTGCGGGTGTCGCGGTTTGTCAGCCCCACCACCTTTCATGCGCTGGGTTACGCGCTGGTGGCCAGCGGCAGCCTGCGGGAAGTGTTCGAGCGGATCGTGCGCTATCACCAGGTGGTCAGCGACGCCCTGAGCCTGGAGCTTAGCCGGGAGGGCGAACGTTACTGTTTTCGCCTGCAACAGCCTGCCGGCACACCCGCACCGGCGTTTGAGGCGATTGATGCGTTTGCCGCGATTTACGTGCGCACTTGCCGCAATCGACTGGGGCGCGAATATGCGCCGCTGGCGGTGTACCTGCGGCGGCCCGAGCCGGCCGACCCCAAGCCGTGGCACACGGTGTTTCGCGCGCCAGTGTTTTTCTCCGCCGAGGAAGACCGCCTGGAATTCGCCGCCCAGGACTTCGACAGTCACCTGGACGATGCCAACCCGGAGTTGGCCGAACACAATGAAACCGTGCTCAAGCGCACCTTGGCGCAACTGCGGCCGCTGACCTGGGAGCGCAAGGTGCGTTCGGCCATCGAAGCGCAGTTACCCGACGGTGAACCGAGCGCCGAGCGGATCGCCCAGGCGTTGCATTTGAGTTTGCGCAGCCTGCAGCGGCACCTGGCGGACGAGGGTTGCCGGTTTGATGCGCTGCTGAATGAGTGCAGGGAGAATCTCGCGCTCCTGCATTTGCGGGATCCCGAGTGTTCACTGGCGGAAATCAGTCATTTGTTGGGGTTTGCCGATACCAGCAGCTTTAACCGGGCGTTCAAGCGCTGGACGGGGATCACGCCGGGGCAGTTTCGGGATGGGTTGAGGTAGCTGGAGTTGCGGTGGCTGTGAGGGCCTCTTCGCGAGCAAGCCCGCTCCCACATTTGACCGAGTACACCCTTTGGAATGCGGTCAAATGTGGGGGCGGGCTTGCTCGCGAAAGCGGTCGATCAAACACCACAAAAGCCAGTGGTAGTCAGCGCCCCCGATCCCGCCGCAGCACCTTCTTCACCCGCGCCACCAAGGCCCGGGCCTCAAACGGCTTGAGCAAATAGTCGTCCTCATGCAATTCCAACCCACGCAGCCGATCTTCAATCCCGTCAGGCGTGGTCAAAAACAACATCGGCGTCTCACCCTTCAACCGAATCGCCTGCTGCAGCTTCCAGGCATTCAGCCCCGGCAGCATCACATCCAGGATCACCAGGTCGTATTCGGTGCTTTCCACAAAGCGCAGGGCCGCCATGCTATTGGCCGCCACCTCCACCGTGTAACTGGCCTCTTCAAGACTGCGGCCCATCGCCTCGGCCGCTTCTGACTCGTGTTCCACCAACAGGACGCGCATAACACACCTCGACTAATCGTGAACGCAGGCTACCACCCTCAGGCCTGCGCCGCCTCGCGCAAACGCTGCGGGTCGAGGATTTCGATCTCGCCATAGCCCAGGCGCACGATGCCCTGGCCTTGCAGCTCCTTGAGCAACGCGTTGGTGGTCTGGCGCGACAGGCTCAACATCGCGGCCAGGTCTTCCTGGGGCAGTTGCAGTAAGTGTCGGGCCCGCTCGATATCGCCGTAGCCCTCGGCGATCATCAACAAGCGGTGCGCCACCCGCACCGACGCCGGCATCAGGCTCAATTGCTCGATATTGATAAAGGTCAGGCGCAGCTTCTGGCTCATCAACAGGGCCATGTCGCGCCAGTAACGCGGCGTCTGTTCAAGGATGTGCAGCAACGCCGGCTGCGGTACCTGCAACAACGTACAAGGCCCGGCGGCGCAGGCGTCATGGGTCCGGGGCAACCCGTCGAACAGGGAAATCTCGCCGAACCAGTAAGGCAATTCCGCCAGGCTCAACACCGCTTCCTTGCCCTGCTCGTTCACCGCGCTGATGCGCAGGGAGCCTTCCAGCACCGCGTACAACCCACACGGCGGATCGCCGCGCTTGAACAGGTACTGCCCCGCCGTCAGCTGCCGCAACCGGGCGCTGGCCAGCAAGCTATTCTGTAAGTCAGCAGGCAGATGGCTGTACCAGTGACCGGTGGCCAACCGTGGGTGCCACTTCTCTACATCCATGCGAACTCCGAAGATTGTCGGCCAGTTGACAGTGTGTCGCGGGCCTACAGGGCATGATCAAACATCCTACAGGAGGAACAACAATGAAAAGCCTCGTCGACCATCTCAGTCAATACGCCGCCTACCACCGCGACCCGCGCAATATCGCCAGCCACTTTATCGGCATCCCGCTGATCGTAGTGGCGGTGGCCGTGCTGCTGTCACGCCCGGAATGGACGGTGGCGGGTCTCTGGCTGTCGCCTGCGGTGCTGCTGGCACTGTTCTCGGCGTGGTTCTATTTGCGCCTGGAGCTGGCACTCGGTGTGCTGATGACGGTGCTGATGGGCCTGTCGGTGTGGGCCGGGCATGTGCTGGCGGCGCAAAGCACGCTGGTGTGGCTGGGCAGCGGCATCGGCATGTTCGTGGTGGGCTGGGTGATCCAGTTTGTGGGGCATTACTACGAGGGGCGCAAGCCGGCGTTTGTCGATGACGTGTCCGGGTTGATCGTGGGGCCGTTGTTTGTGGTGGCGGAGCTGGCGTTTCTGGTGGGACTGCGGCATGACCTGAAGCGGCAAATTGAAGAGCGCTCGGGGCCCGTGGCCGTGCGGCACAAGAACGCCACGGCCTGACAAACACTGGAGATCCACATGTGGGAGCGGGCTTGCTCGCGAAAGCGGTGGTTCAGTCGATACGTCTGGTGACTGACACTCCGCTTTCGCGAGCAAGCCCGCTCCCACATTGGGTTTGCAGTGTTCTTAAGCTTTTTGCCAGACCTTGGGCTTGAAGAACAACGTCTCGCCCCGCGCCAGGCCGGTCAGGCTGTCGTGGTCTTTCACCACTTCTGCCTCGATCAACTCGCTCTGGCCTTCGACCTTCAGGGTCACCCGGGTGGTCGCGCCAAGCGGGCGAATATCACGCACTTCAGCCGCGTGGTGGTCCTCCAGCTCAAGGCGCGACAGCGACACTTCATGCGGGCGGAACAGCACGTGTTTGTCTTCACCCAAGTGCAGGCGATTCGAATCCCCAAGGAAGTGATAAACAAAATCGCTGGCCGGGTTTTCGTAGACTTCGCCCGGTGAGCCAATCTGCTCGATCACGCCCTTGTTCATCACCACGATGCGGTCCGCCACTTCCATGGCTTCTTCCTGGTCGTGGGTCACGAACACCGAGGTCAGGTTGATGTCTTCGTGCAGGCGCGCCAGCCAGCGGCGCAGTTCTTTACGAACCTTGGCATCCAGGGCGCCGAACGGTTCATCCAGCAGCAGCACTTTAGGCTCTACCGCCAGGGCGCGGGCCAGGGCGATACGCTGGCGCTGGCCGCCGGACAGTTGCTCCGGGTAGCGATCCGACAGCCAATCGAGCTGCACCATGTTCAGCAACTCGTGGACTTTTACCGCGATCTGGCTTTCGGTCGGGCGCTGGTTTTTCGGTTTCATCCGCAGGCCGAACGCGACGTTGTCGAACACGGTCATGTGGCGGAACAGGGCGTAGTGCTGGAACACAAAGCCGACGTTGCGATCACGCACGTCGTGGCCGGAGACGTCTTCACCGTGGAACACGATGCTGCCGGCATCCGGGGTTTCGAGGCCGGCGATGATCCGCAGCAAGGTGGTCTTGCCGCAGCCGGACGGGCCCAGCAACGCCACCAGCTCGCCACTCTGGATGTCCAGGTTGATGCTGTTCAGGGCCTTGAAGGCGTTGAAATTCTTGCTGACATTACGGACTTCGATCGACATGACTTATTCCTCAGCCGCACCGGCGCGCAGGCGGTTAATACGGTTCTCGCTCCACTGCTTGAGCAGCAGGATGAAGAGCGCCAGGATCAGCAACAGACTCGCGACGGCAAACGCGGCGACGTGGTTGTATTCGTTGTAGAGGATCTCGACGTGCAGCGGCAAGGTGTTGGTTACGCCGCGAATGTGGCCGGACACCACCGACACCGCACCGAACTCACCCATAGCCCGCGCGGTACACAGCACCACGCCGTAGATCAGGCCCCACTTGATGTTCGGCACAGTGACATGCCAGAACATCTGCCAGCCGTTGGCGCCCAGCAGGCGCGCGGCCTCTTCTTCCTGGGTACCTTGTTCCTGCATCAGCGGGATCAACTCACGGGCCACGAATGGCACGGTGACGAAGATCGTCGCCAGCACGATGCCCGGCAAGGCGAACACGATCTGGATGTCATGGTCCTGCAGCCACGGGCCAAAGAAGCCCTGGGCGCCGAACATCAACACGTAGACCAGGCCGGCGATCACCGGCGAGACCGAGAACGGCAGGTCGATCAGGGTTACCAGGATACTTTTGCCACGGAACGAGTACTTGCTCACGCACCAGGCGGCGCTGACGCCAAACACCACGTTGAGCGGTACCGAGATCACCACGGCGATCACCGTGAGTTTCAACGCCGACAGCGCGTCCGGCTCAAGGATCGCGGTGAAGAACGCCCCCAGGCCATTCTTCAGGCCCTGGGACACCACGATAAACAGCGGCAGCAGCAAGAACAGGAAGAACACCAGCCAGCCAAGGCTGATCAGGATGCGTCGGGACACCGCACTGCCACGACGGGCAGCGTTGGCCGAGGACGCGGCGGAAATAGACGATTGGGACATGTTCCGCGCCTCCTTATGGGTGTTCGATGCGCCGCTGCAGCAAGTTGATCAGCAGCAGCAGGACAAAGGAAACCACCAGCATCAGCACACCGATGGACGTGGCGCCGTGGTAGTCGTATTGGTCGAGCTTGACCATGATCAGCAACGGCAGGATCTCGGTTTTCATCGGCATGTTGCCGGCGATGAAGATCACCGAACCGTATTCACCGACACCCCGTGCAAACGCCAAGGCAAAGCCGGTCAACCAGGCCGGCAGCAACGCCGGCACCAGAATGTAGCGGAACACTTGCAAGGGCTTGGCGCCAAGGCAGGCGGCCGCCTCTTCGATTTCCCGGGGGATATCGGCCAACACCGGCTGCACGGTACGCACCACGAAGGGCAGCGTGACAAAGGTCAGCGCGAGGGTGATGCCCAAGGGGGTGTAGGCGATCTTGAAGCCCAGGTCGGCAGCGAACTGGCCTACCAGGCCGGTGGGCGTGTACAGCGCGGTGAGCGCAATACCGGCGACGGCGGTGGGCAGGGCGAACGGCAGGTCGATCATCGCATCGATGATCTTGCGCCCGGGGAAGGTGTAGCGCACCAGCACCCAGGCCAGCAGGGTACCGATCACGCCGTTGATGATCGCGGCATACAACGCAGTGCCGAAGCTCAGTTTCAACGCCGCCAGCACACGGGGTGCGGAGATGATGTTCCAGAATTGATCCCAGGTGAGTTGAGCGGCGTGTACAAACATCGCCGCCAGGGGGATGAGTACGATCAGGCTGAGGTACACCACGGTGTAGCCCAGCGTCAGCCCGAAGCCGGGTATGACGGGGGAGATACGACGCGACATAAGAGTCCTTGGTTAGCGGAACGGACATGCAAAACCCGCAAACGAATGCGGGCTCCTGATCCCTGTAGGAGCGGGCTTGCCCGCGAAAACCGTCAACGATAACGCGGGCAGTCAGGAAGCACGCGGCGTCATGAAGTTTTTCGCGAGCAAGCTCGCTCCTACTGGGCCGAGTAGATCTGGTCGAACACGCCACCGTCATTGAAGAATTTCGGTTGGGCAGTTTTCCAGCCGCCGAAGTCTTTGTCGATAGTCACCAGGTCCAGTTTCGGGAACTGCTGGGCGTATTTGGCGGCGACTTTCTCATCGCGTGGGCGGTAGAAGTTCTTCGCCGCAATCTCCTGGCCAGCCGGGCTGTACAGGTGCTTGAGGTACTCGGTGGCGATCTCGGTGTTGCCCTTTTTCTCGGCGTTTTTGTCGACCACGGCCACTGGCGGCTCGGCGAGGATCGACAGCGAAGGTACAACGATGTCGAACTTGTCGGCGCCGCCGTCTTCTTTCAGGGCCAGGAAGGCTTCGTTTTCCCAGGCCAGCAACACGTCACCCTGACCGTTGTTGACGAAGGTGATGGTCGAACCGCGGGCGCCGGTGTCGAGGATCGGCACGTGCTTGAACAGCTCTTTCACGTATTCTTGGGCCTTGGCTTCGCTGCCACCGGCTTTCAGGCCGTAGGCCCAGGCGGCGAGGAAGTTCCAGCGGGCGCCGCCGGAAGTTTTCGGGTTCGGGGTGATCACGGACACATCTTTCTTGATCAGGTCGCCCCAATCCTTGATGCCTTTAGGGTTGCCCTTGCGCACCAGGAACACGATGGTCGAGGTGTACGGAGTGCTGGCGTCCGGTAGGCGGGTTTGCCAGTTTTCCGGCAGGGTCTTGCCCAGTTTTGCGATTTCGTCGATGTCGCCGGCCAGGGCCAGGGTCACCACATCGGCACGCAGGCCATCGATCACCGCACGGCCTTGCTTGCCCGAACCACCGTGGGATTGCTGGATCTTGACGTTGTCGCCCGGGTGCGACTGCTTCCAGAAGCTGGTGAATTCAGCGTTGTAGTCCTGGTAAAGCTCGCGGGTCGGGTCGTAAGACACGTTAAGCAGTTCGTAATCCTTGGCAACAGCGGAACCGGCAAACACGGCACTGGCCAGTGCTGCCAGGGCATAACGGCGAATCGACGACATAGAAGGCTCCTGAAATTCTGGGGTGTTGGCTTTTTTCTTATAGTTGCGGGTCTTGCAATCGAATCGCCGATCTTGCTCAGCTCGGTTTGTTGCCCGGGTTCTGCAAACGGAATTTCTCTTTGCGTTCGATCTGTACTACCTGGGCGTTGTGCACGGTGATTTCCACCGCACCAAACCGCAGATCGCGCAGGGCGCTCTGGATCTCGCGCAAAATGGCTGCTTCGTCCTGGCCGTCAACGCTACGTAGAGATGCGCTCATGGTCGTGCTCCTGAAATGAGAAGTGCCTCGCAGTGGCGGCACTGCTTGCGGCGTGAGGGCGATAGTAGATAAGCGCGGATATTCTTAAAAATACTATTTAAGAATGTTTATATAACCAGAAAGAATTTTCTGGCGGGACGTGGGGTTGCGAGAGGTTTTGCGGGCCGACCCGTGAAATAAAGCCGTGTGGAGATCCAAATGTGGGAGCGGGCTTGCTAGCGAAGGCGGCGTGTCAGTCGATACATAGGTTGGCTGATCCACCGTATTCGCGAGCAAGCCCGCTCCCACACTTGATCCTGTTTCAAATCAAGCCAGGCGACGTTTAGCAAATTGTCGGCGCTCTATGCCAATCCAGCTCACTGGCCGGCATTGGCCGACCAAACCAGTACCCTTGGCCCAGGTCGCACTGTTGCTCCAACAGAAACCGCGCCTGATCGACCTGCTCGATGCCCTCGGCATGCACCTGCATGCCCATGCTCTGCGCCAATGCGATGACCACCCGCACAATCGCCGCATCGTCCTCATCCCACGGCAACCCGGCGACAAAGCCCTGATCGATCTTGAGCTTCTGCACCGGCAAGCGCTTGAGCCGCAGCAGCGATGAATAACCGGTGCCAAAGTCGTCAATCGCCAGGCGCAAGCCCAACTCCCGCAGGCGGTGCATCTGCTCAAGGGCGACTTCCGGGTCTTCCATGACCGCGCTTTCGGTCACTTCCAGCTCCAGAAATGCCGGATCCAACCCGGTGTCGTGCAATACCTTGGCCACTTGGTCATACAGCTCGCGCCGGGCAAACAGGCGACTGGACACATTCACCGCAAGAAACGTGAGCGGCGCACCGTCGGCCAGCCACTGGCACATCTGGCGACAGGCCTGGTCCATGACCCAGGCATCGATATCGGCAATCAGCCCGGTACGTTCGGCAATCGGGATGAAATCTCCCGGCGGCACCAAACCGCGCTCCGGGTGCTGCCAGCGCACCAGGGCTTCGACGCCGATCAGGCGGCTGTTCTGCAGTTCGTGCACCGGCTGGTAATAGACCCGCAGCTCTTGCTGCTCCAGGGCGCGGCGCAGTTCGCCGGCCATTTCCACCCGGTGCTGGGCGTGGGCCGTGAGTTCTTCGGTGTACAAGGCGTAGCCTTCGCGGCCAGCGCTTTTGGCCTTGAACAACGCGGAGTCGGCGTTGCGCAGCAGTTGCTCGGCGCTCAGTGCATCGCTGGGGAACAGGCTGATGCCGATGCTGGCGCTGATAAACAGTTGGTGACCGTCAAAGATGAACGGCTCTTTCATCGCGTCGAGAATACGTTGTGCCAGCGCGGCAGCCTGGACCAGCTGTGGACAACTCTCCGCCAACACCGCAAATTCGTCGCCGCCCAATCGTGCCAGGGTCACGCCGGAGCCAAACAGGCCTTGCAGGCGCTCGCCGACCGTCTTGAGCAACTGGTCGCCGACGTTATGGCCGAGGCTGTCGTTGATGATTTTGAAGTGGTCGAGGTCCAGCAGCAGCAAGGCGCAGCCACGTTTATGGGCCTGCGCCGACGCCAGGGCCTGTTCGGCGCGGTCGGTGAACAGCAGGCGGTTGGGCAGGTCAGTCAGCGGGTCGTGGTGGGCCAGGTGCGCCAACTCGTGCTCGGAATGCTTGATGGCGCTGATGTCGGAGAACACCGCGACGTAGTGGCTGATCTGGCCCTGATCATCGCGGATCACCCGGATGGTCTGCCACTGGGGGTAGATTTCGCCGCTTTTTCGGCGGTTCCAGATTTCGCCGCTCCACTCACCGTCGCGCTCCAGGGTCTGGAACATGGCCTGGTAGAAACTGGCCGAGTGACGTCCGGACTTGAACAGGCTCGGCCGGTGGCCCAATACGTCTTCGCACTGGTAGCCGGTGATTTCGATAAAGGCCCGGTTTACGTGAACAATCAGCCCTTGGGCGTCAGTGACCAGCACACCTTCACGGGTGCAATCGAATACGGCAGCGGCCTGGCGCAGGCGCTCACGGTTTTCCTGCAGCGGCTGCTGGACCAGGTTCGCCCGGGCAAAACGGGCGCAAAGCAGGTAGATCACCAGGGCAGTGAGGCTGACCCACACGTAACCGCGCATCTGAAGCCAGCGGCCCAGTTCCACGGGTTCATCGATAAAGTTGATCAATACCTGATGGCTGAGCTGAATCCACACAATCGAAACCAGCAGGTACACCAGCCCTGCACGCAGGGCACCTCGGTATGAAAACAGCATATGTTTAGTAATCCTTACTAAAAACCAGATTCGCCCTACAAAGGTTGCGGATTATAGAATAAGAAACATCCAGTCACTCCTATCTGAAAGGGCGGCTGGTTTTATCTGTAGGCTTAGTGATAATGCGCAAGCTGGTTTTTTCTTTATCTGAGGGCCATACAGCCTATGTGGTACAACGGTTTTCTTGACTTGTCGGCCTGGCAACTGGTGGCAGTCACTCTGTTGATGACCCACGTGACCATTGTCGGGGTCACGGTCTATCTGCACCGCTATTCAGCCCACCGCTCCCTGGAGCTCAATGCTGGCCTGAAACACTTCTTCCGCTTCTGGCTGTGGCTCACCACGGCGCAGAACACCCGCGAGTGGACCGCTATCCACCGTAAACACCACGCCAAGTGCGAAACCGTCGACGATCCCCACAGCCCGGTGATCAAGGGTCTGTCCACCGTGCTGCGCAAAGGTGCCGAGCTGTATCGCGCCGAGGCCGAAAACCCCGAGACCCTGCGCATCTACGGCAAGAACTGCCCGGAAGACTGGATCGAACGCAAGCTCTACACCCCCTACCCGCTGTTGGGCGTGGCGATCATGGGCGTGATCGACCTGCTGCTGTTCGGCACCATCGGCATCACCATCTGGGCCATCCAGATGATGTGGATCCCGTTCTGGGCCGCCGGTGTGATCAACGGCCTGGGCCATGCCATCGGCTACCGCAACTTTGAATGCCGCGACGCGGCGACCAACCTGATTCCCTGGGGCATCATCGTTGGCGGCGAAGAGCTGCATAACAACCATCACACCTATCCCAACTCCGCCAAGCTGTCGGTGAAGAAATGGGAGTTCGACCTGGGCTGGGCCTGGATCAAAGTGTTCAGCTTCCTGCGCCTGGCCAAGGTGCAACGGGTAGCGCCCATCGCCCATCAGGTCGAAGGCAAGGGCCACCTGGACATGGACACCGCCATGGCGATCCTCAACAACCGCTTCCAGATCATGGCGCAGTACCGCAAGTTGGTGATTGGCCCGCTGGTCAAGCAGGAACTGGAGAAGGTCGATCACTCGGTGCGTCACCAATTCCATCGCGCCAAGCGCCTGCTGTCCCGGGAAACCAGCCTGCTGGATGACCGTCACCACGTGCGTATCCAAAGCATGCTGGAACACAGCCAGGCCCTGAAAGTGATCTACGAGAAGCGCCTGGCGCTGCAACAGATCTGGCTGAAAACCAGCACCAACGGCCACGACATGCTGGCGGCGATCAAGGAATGGGTACACGAGGCCGAGGCCAGCGGGATTCAATCCCTGCGGGACTTTGCCCACCAACTGAAGACCTATTCGCTGCGGCCTGCGGCGGTCTGATACGGGCCATGGCGAGGGAGCAACTCCCTCGCCACCGGTTTTTGACGCCATATACCGGTCACTGCTTAATCCCGCGCAATCGGCACCGATAACGGAACTTCGCTGCAAATTCCCCCTCTCAAACAACACTTCGCCATCCCGGCGGGCCTTGTTGTGACCGCTGCCCAACCCCGCGGCATGCCCAGAGAGAGTTGTGCCGATGGTCCCCGAAAAGACCCTCACCGACATCCCCATACAAGAACAGCCACGACCGGCAGCCGCCGCTACGTTGCTGGCGCTGATGCATGCCCAGGGCGAAGTGGAACGCTTGAGTGAACGCGAGCAACTGCTGAGTTCACTGCTGGTCAGCGTGAATGCCGTGCTCTGGGCCATCGAGTGGGACACCCGCCGCGTGCTGTATGTCAGCCCGGCCTATGAGCGGGTTTTCGGACGTACGGCAGGCATGCTGCTGGCCGACCATCGGGAATGGCGCAATAGCATTCACCCCGAAGACCTCGACTACGCCGAGCACAGCCTGGCCCAAGTGCTGCACAGCGGCGCCGTGGAAGACCGCGAGTACCGCATCATCACCGCCGACGGGCAGATCCGCTGGCTCAGCGACAAGTGCTACATCAGCCAGCAGGCCGAGCCCGGCCAGCCGGTGATCGTCGTAGGCATAGCCGAGGACATCACTGAAAAGAAGCAGCTTGAGCTTGAGTTGCATCGCTTGGCCACCACCGACGTGCTGACCCGCAGCAGCAACCGCCGACACTTCTTCGAGTGCGCCCACCACGAGTTCGAACGCGCCTGCCTGCAGGGCACGCCTTTGGCGTTCCTGTTGCTGGACATTGATGACTTCAAAGTGGTCAACGACACCTACGGCCACCTGGAGGGCGATCAGGTGTTGCAGCGTATCGCCGAGAGAGGTAGAGGGGTTCTGCGCCGTGGTGACCTGTTCGGGCGCATTGGCGGCGAAGAATTCGCCGCCGTGCTGCCCGGTTGCGCACCGGAGATGGCAATGCAGGTGGCCGAACGCCTGGGGCACGAGATCGCGCAACTGAGTTTCAGCCATGACGGTGAGAGCTACGCGGTCACCGTCAGCCAGGGCCTGGCCAGCCTGACAGCCGAGGATGCCAACGTGGACAGCTTGTTCGCCCGCGCCGACGCCGCGATGTACGAGGCCAAGCGCCAAGGCAAAAACCGCGTGCTCGTCGGCTGACGCTACACGATTACCTGTGGGAGCCGGGCTTGCCCGCGATGCAGGCACCTTGGTGTGTCAGTTGTACCGGGATGATGTTATCGCAGGCAAACCAGCTCCCACACGGGCCCGCATCGCCTGCTAGGTTTTGCGCATACGCGCCAATTCCGGCAAACCCACCTTGAGCAAGCGTGCCGTCTTGCCTTTCGCCAGCGCCTCAACGCCTTCATGCTCGGTCAGCCGCGCCAGCTGCGCCGCCAGGTTCACCACCAGCGCCTCCCGGGAATACACCCCGCCTTCCAGCGAATATATCGCCGCGATCAACTGGCGCAACTCCAGCGGCAAGCGCCAGCGTGTGCGCAACGCCGAGCCATAGGCCGCGCCGAAGGTGTAGAGGGACTCGCCAATGGCTTCGTCATCCAGTTCGCCGCCGCCTTGCAACCAGTCTTGCAGGCACCGCAGCAAGGCCAGGTCGCCGAGGCGATGGAGGATGCCGGCGCTGTAGCAGCGCTCGTGATCAAGGTCGAGCATGCGCGCCAGGCTGCGGGCGTAATCGGCGGTGCGTTGGGAAAGCTGCCAGTAACGCTCGGCGTAATCCTTGAGGCCGGGGTCGCTCAGCACCACGTTGTGCTTGAGGGCCAGCCCCAGGATCAGGTTCATGCTCTGCCCGGCCGCCAGCTTGTGCAGGGCCATGGCCAGGGTTTGTACCGGCGAGCCGTGATACCCGGCGCTGTTGGCGGCGGCGATCAGCACAGCGGTGATTTGCGGGTCCATGCGCACCTGCTCTTCCAGACGCCTGAGGTCCAGGCCTTCCGGTTCCAGGCTGTGTTGCACCGCGGCCTGCACGTCGACCCTCAGCGGAGCGCCGTCGGAGGCTTCGCGGCGGCGCTCCAGAAACACCGGCAAGGTCATGCCCGGCGCCAGGGCCGGGACTTCGCAATACACCGTCTCGCCTTCATTCAGCAGCAGGTCTTGCAGGCGCTGGGTCAGGCTTTCCATGTTCAGGGGTTTGGTCAGGTACGCCGTCGGCGCCAGGGGCAAGACTTCGTGCACGCTGGCGCTGTCGTTGCGGGTGCCCAGCAGGATAAACGGCAACAGCGGCGTGCGCCGTTGCTGGCGCACGTTGCGCAACAGGCTCAGGCCATCGACGCCGGGCAGCTCCCAATCGGCGAGGATCAAGTCGTAGGGTTTGTCACGCAGCAGCTCGGCGGCTTGCTGGCCATCGGCGCACACATCCAGCCGTGCGTCACAGCGCACATTCAGCAACACCTGCTTGAGCAAATCCCGAGACCAGGGGTCGGCCTCGGCAATCAGCACACGGGGTACAGCAGGTAAATCAACAGCAGTCATCCAGCACGCTCCATCGGCAATACCAGCACCTTAGACAAAGGAGCCGCCTGGGTACAATGAACAACGGCTGAATACCGTTCATCGGGCACAAAAAAACCCGCCTGAGCGGGTTTTTTGTCGATCAGGTCAACTTTCGATCACAGCTCGGAGAAGCACTCTTCGATGATCGCCAGGCCTTTGTCCAACTGCTCGTCCGGCGAGGTCAGCGGAACCAGCACGCGCAACACGTTGCCGTAGGTGCCGCAGGACAGCAGGATCAAGCCCTTGTCGCGAGCCTTGGCCACCACGGAAGCAACGGCAGCGGCGTTCGGCTTGTGGCTGTCGCCATCTTCGAACAGCTCGACCGCAATCATCGCGCCCAGGGCACGCACGTCACCGATTACCGGGTACTTGGCCTGGATAGCTTTCAGGCCGGTGACCAAGCGCTCGCCGACAGCCTTGCAGCGGTCCAGCAGGTGCTCTTCTTCGAACACGTCCATCACGGCCAGGGCCGCAGCGCAAGCAATCGGGCTACCGGCGTAGGTGCCGCCCAGGCCACCTGGGGCGATGGCATCCATGTACTCAGCCTTGCCGCACACACCGGCCAGCGGGAAGCCGCCCGCGATGGATTTGGCGAAGGTGGTCAGGTCGGCAGCGACGCCCATCTGTTCCATGGCGAAGAAGGTACCAGTACGGCCGGCACCGGTTTGCACTTCGTCGGCGATCAGCAGGATGCCGTGCTTGTCGCACAGTTCGCGCAGGCGCTTCATGAAGGCTTTAGGCGCGACGTAGAAACCGCCTTCGCCCTGCACCGGCTCGATGATGATGGCAGCGATGTCACGCGGCTCGGCATCGTTCTTGAAAATGCGCTCGATGCTAGCGATGGAATCGTCCACGCTCACACCGTGCAGCTCGTTCGGGTACAGCGCACGGAAGATACCGCCCGGCATCAGGCCCATGCCGGCCGAGTACGGCACGACTTTACCGGTCAGGCCCAGGGTCATCATGGTGCGACCATGGTAAGCGCCGGTGAACGCGATCACGCCGGCACGGCCAGTGGCGGCACGGGCGATCTTCACGGCGTTTTCTACCGCTTCGGAACCGGTGGTGACCAGCAGGGTTTTCTTGGCGAAATCACCCGGGACCTTGGCGTTAACTTTTTCGCACAGCTCAACGTACGGCTCGTAGGCCAGCACCTGGAAGCAGGTGTGCGTCAGCTTGTTCAGCTGTTCGGTCACGGCCGCGATGATTTTCGGGTGCAGGTGACCGGTGTTCAGCACGGCGATACCGCCGGCGAAGTCGATGAACTCGCGACCTTCAACGTCGGTCACGGTGGCGTTCTTCGCCGACTCGGCGAAGATCGGGTGAATCTGGCCAACACCGCGTGGTACAGCGGCTTCGCGGCGTTTCATCAGGGATGCGTTGGTCTTGCTCATAAAGTCCTCATTCGCCACTCATCGGGTGGCGTGGTCCAAGGAATACGTGGCGGGGAGGCAACTACGGCAGCATGCGATGATCGACTGCCACAGCTTTCCCGGCCACTACGAATAACGGTGTGAAACACGCAAAGGGACAGCGCTCTCGTGCCCTCTGCGTCTACTGCAATCCCGCGCCGGGCTTAGATGCCCAGGCAGAGGTATTTGATTTCCAGGTAATCCTCGATCCCGTACTTGGAGCCCTCACGGCCCAGGCCCGAAGCCTTGATGCCGCCGAACGGCGCCACTTCGTTGGAGATCAACCCGGTGTTGACGCCGACCATGCCATATTCCAGGGCTTCAGCCACACGGAACACACGGCCCAGGTCGCGGGCATAGAAGTAGGAAGCCAGGCCGAACTCGGTGTCGTTGGACATCGCGATCACTTCGGCTTCGTCTTTGAAACGGAACAGCGGCGCCAGTGGGCCGAAGGTTTCTTCCTTGGCCACGGCAGCGTCTTTCGGCACGTTGACCAGGATGGTCGGCTCGAAGAAGTTGCCTTCCATCACCTTGCCGCCAGCCAACAGGGTCGCGCCTTTGCTCAGGGCATCAGCGATGTGTTCCTGAACCTTGGCCACGGCCTTCTCGTCGATCAGCGGACCGGTGGTGGTGCCTTCTTCCAGACCGTTGCCGATCTTCAGCTTGGCCACCGCCACTTTCAGTTTTTCAGCGAACGCGTCGTACACCGAATCCTGAATGTACAGACGGTTGGCGCAGACGCAGGTCTGGCCGTTGTTGCGGTATTTGGAAATGATCGCGCCTTCGACGGCCTTATCCAGGTCTGCGTCGTCGAACACGATGAACGGCGCGTTGCCGCCCAGTTCCAGGGAGACTTTCTTGATGTCCTTGGCGCATTCGGCCATCAGCTGGCGACCGATTTCGGTGGAGCCGGTGAAGGACAATTTACGCACGATCGGGTTGCTGGTCAGCTCGCTGCCGATATCGCCGGCGCTGCCGGAAACCACGCTGAACACGCCTTTCGGAATGCCGGCACGCTGGGCCAGTTCGGCTAGGGCGAACGCGGAGAACGGGGTTTGCGACGCAGGCTTGAGCACCATGGTGCAACCGGCGGCCAAGGCCGGGCCGGCTTTACGGGTGATCATCGCGGCCGGGAAGTTCCACGGCGTGATGGCAGCGGTAACACCGATCGGTTGCTTGATCACGATCAGGCGCTTGTCCGGCTGGTGGCCGGGGATCACATCACCGTAGACGCGCTTGGCTTCTTCGGCGAACCACTCGATGAACGAAGCGGCGTAAACGATTTCGCCCTTGGCTTCGGCCAGCGGCTTGCCTTGCTCCAGGGTCATCAGGCGAGCCAGGTCGTCCTGGTTCTCGATAATCAGCTCGAACCAGCGACGCAGCTTGTTGGCGCGGTCCTTGGCGGTGAGTGCACGCCAAGCCGGCAGGGCCTTGTCAGCCGCTTCAATGGCACGACGGGTTTCGGCGGCGCCCATTTTTGGCACGGTACCGAGGATTTCGCCGGTAGCGGGGTTGTTGACCTTGATCGTTTGACCGTTGTCCGCATCGACCCAAGCGCCATCAATGAAGGCTTGCTGGCGGAACAACTGGGTGTCTTTGAGCTGCATGTCGGCTTTCCTTAACAGCACCGCGCACGCGCGGAGCGAATTAGAGTTGTTGAAAGGCGCCTTGAGGGCTGCCGTCAGGGAAATCATTCACTGGGCGCAAGCACGTAAATAGCGCACGAAAGGACAAATGTGCGGTTCAGCACCCAGGCAGGAGCGTTTGAAATCTCAAACGAATCCTAGGATCAATGGGGGTGCAGGGCAATAGTCTGTTCGAAAAAAAGAACGAAAACGGCGCATTTGCTCCATTTTTCTGATCAGCGTGTTTCAGGCGAGTTCAACCGTAATTCGTCGAGATGCCCGGCACAGGGCTTCGGCAGCGCTTAATCCTACTGGCAGCAGGCCGAAAAGCGGCATGGACGCCCAAGGTCGACATGGGTATGATGTCGCCCGCACAAGCATCCGTAGCTCAGCTGGATAGAGTACTGCCCTCCGAAGGCAGGGGTCGTGGGTTCGAATCCCGCCGGGTGCACCAGATACAGATGAAAAAGCCCCAGGTCGAAAGGCCTGGGGCTTTTTTGTGGGCGCAAGATAAGGAAGAAGATGCAAATAAAGTAACAGTTTTATGGCTGACCATAAGTTTCTCGACCAGCAAAGTGAAAGCCCGAGTGACGCCACACATCGAAGGGCGGGCGCTTGTATCGATTTCAAGCAGGAGGGACTTGCACATGCCTAAAGTGATGCACCAATGATCCAGGGTTACCCTAAACCTTGGCAGAGCTACCAGGACCAACTTGAGATATTGATAGCTCGCGGAATGATCGTTACTGAGCGATCTAAAGCCTTGGAGTATCTGGAGCGCATTGGCTATTACCGCCTCAGCGGCTACTGGTTCGCCTTTCGTGAGCGCACCGAGCTGTGCTGCCCACTTATTCAGCACAAAAATCAGAAGCCGAACAAAACCAAACCGGGGCGGCTCCCTCTAGACACTTTCAAACCCGGCACTACCTTCCAAAACGCAGTCGATCTTTATGTGTTTGATAAAAAACTTCGCCTGTTGACCATGGACGCCTTGGAACGTATCGAAATCGCATTGCGAGTGGACATATCCCACGGGCTGGGCAAGCACGAAAAGTTTGCGTATCTAAAACCTGAGCTTTTCCATGAAAGTTTTTCTACCCAAATCGACGGGAAAACAGGGCTCACCAAACATCATGCCTGGGTAGGCAAACACGCCGCATTGATCAGCCGCTCGAACGAAGACTTTATCCGTCATAACAAGGAAAAATACGGCCTTCCGTTGGCGGTTTGGGTGGCTTGCGAGGTTTGGGACTTCGGCACGTTGTCGACCCTTTATGCTGGCATGACTGAGGCGGATCAAGATGCCATATCTCAAGAGTACGGGATCAGCAATGGAAGGGTCTTCGCCAGTTGGCTGCGCAGCCTGAACTACCTGCGAAACGTATGCGCCCATCACAGTCGCCTGTGGAATCGGAACATCGTTGATCAGCCAAAACTGCCACCTGAGGAACAGGCTCCTGCATTGGCCGCATTCCATGATGATGCACACCGACGCGCGCGGCCTTTTATGCTCTTGTGTATCACCCACCACTTGATGAAGGTCATCAATCCGTCATCAAGCTGGGGACGACGGCTGAAAGCACTATTGGAGAATGACTTTCCAGACTTGTCCCATCTTGATCTTAATTTGGAGGGCATGGGAGTGGATCACCACTGGCAGAAGCGCGATTGGTAATCGAAAAAATCAAGGCAATAAAAAACCCCTGAGCAATTGCTGCACCGAAGCGCATCAACCGACAGGGGCCGTGTTGCGGATGATTATAAAGGCCGGAAGTTTCTCGTCAACCGCCGGCTGGCGACCTCCACCTCAAGGATTTTTCAACGCCTCCAACCGCGCCGGCAGATCCTCGTTGGGAAAGCGCTTGTGCAACTCCAGAAGCTTCTCATCCGCCGCCTTCGCCTCTCCCGCCTGCCGCAACCGCAGGATTTCCTGCAGCCCTTGCTCCAATGGCGGCAGCACAACAGCCGAGCGCTTGCTCATCTTCGCCACCGGCTCATCCGCCAGCGAACCCGCGACTTCTGCCTGCACCTGCGGTGCGCTATCGGCCTGCGGAGCCACTGAGAATCGAGCCATCGGCGCCGCTGCGGGGGCCGGACGGGCCAGCTCTTGCGGAGCAGCCGCGTAAGTGCCTGTGGATAACTCCGGCTGCGGCACCGGCGAGCGCGTGACCAAACCAATCATCAGCGCCACACCTGCCACGGTGGCAAATGCCATCTGCCAGCGCGGCCGTTGGCAGGCCTGCAACCAGCGTTGCCACAGGCCGGGTTGCCGCACGGGCGCTTCGCGGTGGGCGGTGGCCAGGATGAAGGCGTCCAGGGAAGCCGGCGGCTCGCCGCGGGTGTGTTGACGGAAATGCTCGATCAGCAGCTCGTCGTTCGAGTCCTGGGTATGTCGGGGGTCAGTCATGCGGGTACCTCCTCGGCCAGCAGTCGGCGCAGTTTCTGCTGGGCGTAACGCAAGCGGCTTTTTACCGTTTCCAGTGGGGCGCCGGTGAGCGCGGCGATTTGTGGCACTTCCAGCTCGCCGTGCAAGCGCAGCAGGAACACTTCGCGCTGGTCTTCGGGCAAGTCTTGCAGTGCGGTGTCCAGGCGCGCCTGGTCGCGGCTCAGGCTCAGTAGTTGTTCGGGCCCGGCGCTGTCGTCGGGCTGGCCGTGAAGCTGCTCATCGTAGCTGTCGTGCAGCGGGTTGTGGATGCCGTGCTTGCGCCAGTGGTCGATCAGGCGGTTGCGGGCAATCTGGAACAACCAGGTGCGAAAACTCGCCCGGCCCTGTGGCTCGCTGGTGCTGCGGATCAGGCTGAGCCAGGTGTCCTGGAACACTTCCTCGGCCAGTTCGGCCTTGTTGCTCAAGGACACCAGAAAACGGTACAGGCCCTGTCGATGCCGCGCGTACAGGGCTTCGAACGCTGCACCGTCGCCGCTGCGGTAGCGGGACAGCAGGGCTTCGTCGCTGGGTGAATCCATCAGGTGGCGCACTCCTTTGAGGTGGATCAGTGTTTGGCCGGGGCCTGGAGGCTCTGGGCCAATTCGACCAGTTGCACAAACTCGCCGCGCAAGCCGAAGGGGTCGTCGCCCCGGGCGGAGCGGGCCAGTGCCGCCGTGTCCTTGAAACTCATGGCGCCAGTGTAGCGGCCATCACCCTTGAGTTGCTGGGCGAAGGCGGCCACGGCGGCAGAGAAACGCAGGTCGTCGCTGGGTTTGCCGCTCTGCTGGTTGCTGATCGGGTGTTCGATCAGTCGGCTGTTGCCGCCTTCCGCTGGTTTGTAGCGTACCCGCAACATCGCCAGCTCATCAGTTTTACCGTCAGCCTTGGCCGCCGATGCGTAGCGCAGTGGCTCCAGCCAACCCTGTTCACCCTTCGGGACAATTTCATACAACGCGGTCACCGTATGCCCTGCACCGATTTCGCCGGCGTCGACTTTGTCGTTGTTGAAATCCTCACGCTTCAGGGCGCGGTTTTCATAGCCCAGCAATCGGTATTCGCTGACCTGCGCCGGATTGAATTCCACTTGCAGTTTCACATCCCGGGCCACCACGGCGAGGGTCGAGCTGAGCTGGTCCACCAGCACTTTGCGGGCTTCGCGCAGGTTATCGATATAGGCGTAGTTGCCATCACCAGCGTCGGCCAGCTGTTCCATCAGGTGTTCGTTGTAGTTATCCACACCAAAGCCGAGGGTGGTCAGGGACACATCGCTTTTGCGCTGGTCGACGGCCATTTGCTTGAGGCTGTTGAAGTCACTGACGCCCACGTTGAAGTCGCCATCGGTGGCCAGCAGGATGCGGTTGATGCCCTTGTCGATGAACCCTTCGCGGGCCATTTGGTAGGCCATTTCGATACCCGACGCGCCCGCGGTGGAGCCGCCGGCCGTCAACTGGTCGATGGCATTGCGGATCGTGGTTTTGTCGCGGCCCGAGGTGGGCTTGAGCACCACCCGCGATTCGCCGGCGTAGACCACCAGCGAGACGCGGTCCTGGTCGCGCAATTGGTCCACCAGCAGTTTGAGGGTGCTCTTGACCAGCGGCAGGCCTTCGCGGCGATTCATCGAGCCGGATACGTCCACCAGGAACACCAGGTTGGCCGGTGCCAGGTCTGCCACCGCGCGGTCCGAGGCCTTGATGCCGATGCGCAACAGTCGGGTGTGGGGGTTCCAGGGTGACGGTGCTACTTCCGTGGTCACGCCAAAGGGCGAGCCGTCGGTAGGCAGGGCGTAGTCGTAGGGAAAATAATTGACCATTTCCTCCAGTCGCACGGCACCTTCGGGTGGCAGGCTGCCTTGATTGAGGAAACGTCGTACGTTGGCATAGCTGCCGGTGTCGACGTCGACGCTGAAGGTGGAGACCGGTGTTTCGGCCACGCTGCGGATCGGGTTGTCCGGGAGGTTCTGATAGTGCTCCCGGTACTCCATGGCGACCGAATCACTCATCACCAGCCGTGAAGCCATCGGTGCCGGGGCAACCATACGCTTGACCATCGCGCCCTCAGCGCGCAAGGGTTCGCTTTGCACCTGCACAACAGGTGCCGATTCAGCAGGCTTGGCCACATCACGGGATGAAGAAAGCCCACACCCGGCGAGCGCCACCAGCAGGGTCACGGCAAAGCCTTGGGCGGCAGGGCGCAACAGCAGAACAGGACGGGACATGGTCTGAACCTCGTGAGTGAATGATCCGTTCACAAGGTCAGACGCAAGACGTCGGCAATACGGGTTAATGCTCAAAAGGGGACAGGCAAGTCCGCCCCCTTCAAGCGATCAGTCCGACCCGTACTTGGGGTTACGCGGCCCATAGAGAATCCCGGTACGCTGGCCCGCCGACAACAGGCGTGCGCTGGTGATACCGGCAATCGGGTGCGCCGCGTCGGTGGAGCTGTTGATCACTTGCTTAACCGCTGCCGAGATCAGCATGCCCACCAGGCCGCCACTGTTGTTGTTGCCTTCCTCGCTGGAAGCGCGAGCGGATCCAGTCCACAGCGTGGTGCCGGTGCGCAGGTCGACCAGTTTGGCCGAGGCCGTCACGGAGGTGTCGCTGGAGATCAGCATGTACTTGGTGCCGTACTCGCTGACAGTGATGTACAGCGCCGCATCCGCACCGAAGATGTCATGCAGCTTGGCCGGTGCCACACCCTGGATATCGTTGGCGGTGGTCAGGCCGTTCTGACGGAAGGTTTCGTCCACCAAGGCAATCGGCAGCACGTAGTAACCGGCTTCGGCCAGCGGGTAAGTCACCTGCGAAACCAGGCTGTAGGACGCCTGCACTTCCGGCGACTCATTGATCGGTGGCAGCACCAGGATCGACTTTGGCCGCGCCTGTTTGTACGCCGTGTAATCAATGGTCTTGGGCGCGGCGCAACCGCCGAGCAAAGCCAGGGCCAGCAAGGCGCCGGTGAGTTTTAACAGGCTCATTTAGTGGCGACTCCGGTCTTGGCGTTTTTCAGCAGGAAGTCCATATAGGAAGCAGACTCGGGGAACAGGGCCTTCTCGGTACGAAACTCCTGCACCATCTGGTCATCCTTGCCCATGGTCATGTACAGCATGCCCAGGTGGGCGTGGTAACCCGGCGGGGCCTGGCGACCACTGGCGTTGATCTTTTGCAGGTCGCGCTCCAGCGCTTCAACCTGCGCTTCCTTGGGCTCACCCTTGAAGTATTCGTAGACCTCAGCCTGGTAACTCTCCCATTGATAGAGAGGCTTGGGCGCCGTCTGGCACCCGGCGACCGTCGCGATTGCTGTCAGCATCAGCGCCAACTTAACTGCCTTGCTCATCCGTGTACTGCTCCTTGAGGTGTTACTGATCAGTTGCGCGGGTTCCAGGCGCCGGCGTTGATGCCGTCGACGAGGCGGTTGATCGCTTCGCGCATGGCCAGGTCCAGGACCTTGCCATTGAGGGTAGAGTCGTAGCTGGCGGTGCCACCAAAGCCCACGAATTCGCGGTTGGACAGCGCGTATTCACCGGCGCCCTGGGTGGAATACACCACTTCCGACGTACTGATGTTGACGATATTCAGCGCGACTTTGGCGTACGCCACTTGGGTCTTGCCACGACCGAGGATGCCGAACAGCTGGCGGTCGCCGGTTTCTTTGCGGCCGAACTCGGTCACATCGCCGGTCACCACGTAGTCAGCGCCCTTGAGCTTTTGCACGGTGCCTTTGATCGCGGCTTCCTGGGAGATTTCACCCATGTTGTCGCGGTCCAGCACGCTGAAGCGGTTGGTTTGCTGCAAGTGGGTGATCAGGATGGTCTTGGCCTGGCCGCCGAGACGGTCAACACCGTCAGAGAAGATGCCGCGCATGTAACTGGAGCGGTTGTCGAACTTGCCCACGGCAATCGGCACGCGCACGCCGGAATAGGCGACGTTGGCGCTGGCGACTTGTTCAACCGGCATCGCACGATTGCTCTCCGTGGCGCAACCGGCCACGGTCAGCAGCGCTGCGGCGGTAAGACCCGACAGCAGGATTTTGGACAGTGTTTTCAAGGGATGCTCCTAGGGTGAAAATCGGGTTCAGCAGGTAACGCTAGCGGGAGGGTATATCGCGCAAGTCATCAAGGATGTAGTCGCTTAGCCCGCCGGTGAAATATCGCTCGACACTGGAATTACCGGTGTTGGTCATAATGCCGCCAAGGGTCTTCCATTGCTGTGCCTGGCCCCGCCAGTTGTTGGGCACCAGGCCGGGCCGGTTCTGGGCAAAGTGCAGCACCTCGACGCCGGCTTTCTTGACCTTGACCTTGTAGCCGAAATCGATGCTTTGCAAGATGGTGCCGTCGTCGATCACCAGGTTGGACAGCCCACCGCTGGAGTCGATGATGTGGCGCACGTAGACGATATCCACGTCCAGCCAATAATCGGCGGCTTCTTTGCTAGCGGCGTAACGCTTGGCGTTAAGCAAGCGATTGACCAGATCGACGCCGAGTTCCTGGCGGACCTTGTCATCAGGCATGAAGTGCTTGCTCTCGCCCCTCACTTCAACGTTGAAAGTGTCGAGCCAGTAAGTAGCAGTCTTGGGAATAGTGACCGGCGCCGGGGAGATGTAGTAGTCCGGCTTGGAGGCGCAGCCGGCCATCAGGCAGATGGCCAGGAGAAAGGCAAAAACACGCATTGCTTGATTCGTCCTTGAAAGATGGCATGTTGCTATTGCCGCGGCATTTTACGGAGTTGTCCTACGTACTCAAGCGGTTTCGGTGTACCAAGAGCTCTCGCCGCCCAACGGCAGCGCACCGCTCGCGGCGCGAGCTGCAAGGCCGTAGGAGGGAGCTGGCTCCCTCGCCACCGTGACAGTGCAGCTCATTACCGGGTTGGCATTGAGGTGCGCACCCGGCGTATCGGCCGGGCGCGCACATTGTTTAAAACGCGTACCGCGCCTTGAGCATGATCCCATCGGCATCAAAACCACTGCGGGCCTGGCGGGTGTAGCTGGCCCCCACGGTAAAGTCCGACACCTGGTAGTTCACGCCGACACTGGCTTCATAGCTGTCACGCGCCACCGAAGCGCCGGTGACGGTGAACGCAGAACCGCCGAGCACATAGCTGGAGGTTTGTGCGACGCGATCACCCATCAGGTCGTGATACGCCATCAAGGTGGCTTCCGGCTGCAGGCTACCGGCGCCCATGGGCAAGTTGCCCGCCAAGCGCACACCAGCGCCGAGCTCGCCCACTTCATAGCGTTGCGACTGGGTGCTCAGCGCGGCCGAAGAACCCTTCTCGTCGAAACCGTCCATGCGCACGTTGGCGTAACGCGCTGCCACGCGCGGCTCGATCACCACGGCCTGCGACGGCTTGAAGCTGTAGCCGCCGATCACACTCGCAGACAGCACATTGCTGTCGTAACTGCCCTTGGCTGTGGTGCCGGCGATATGGCGTTTGCTGTCGTTGTCGTTATGGCCATAGCTGAGGCTGCCGTCGACAAACCAGTTTTGCAGCGACCAGTTGCCGTACAGCGACAGCGCATGGCCCTCCACATCGGTCTTGTTGCCGAGGTCGGAATGGATGTTGGAGTTAAGGTAGCTGTACGCCACGCCCAACGTGGTGGTGTCGTTCAAGCGCCCGTCCACACCCACGGCCATGCCGCTGCTGTTGGCCGAGTAGCCGTTGTTGCCGCCACGCCCGTCCTGGTCCATGTTGCTGCTCAGGCCCTGCACCCACACGCCGCCGGCTTGATGGCTTTCGCGCTGATCGGTGAGGCGATTGAAGATGGCGCCGTTGATAACGGTCTGGCCCGACAACGCCACGTCCAGGGCGCCGCGGTTGACGTCCGGCTTGAGTTGTTCGCTGACTTGCGCCAGTTGCTGCGCAGTACCGGCGTTAGCCAGGGCCTGGAACACTTGATCGTTCTGGTTGAGGTCGCCGAGCACGTCATTTTTGAAGGTATTGACCGCCGTGGCCGCTGCGGCACTGGCGCCCACGCCGGCCAGCTCTTGCTGCACTTGCTGGTTGTCCTTGACCGCCACCACCGCCTTGACGGTTTGCGCGTCGGCCGAGTAGCTGAGCACGTCGAGCAACGACGACGAACTGGCGACCGACAGGCCGTTGTTCTGCACACTGTTGGCTTGCACCAAGGTGTATTGGGTGCCGTTGTTGGTGCGTGCGAAGTCGCCTGGCTGCGCGCTCACCGTCAGCTTCGAGGCCTGGGCGAACGTGGCGTTGCCATTCACGTTGAGGTACGGCGTGGTCGGCACGACGCTGTCGGACAGGTGCATATCGATGCCCGCGCCGTTGGCAACGTTAAGGTCGCCGGTGATCGTGGTGCCCGGGGCGGAAAGGTTCAGCGAGCCGGAGTTGATCGAGACCGGGGCGATGATGCCGCTGCCGGTGAAATCGGCTTGGCCTGCGACATTCACCGCGCTCAAGTTGAGCAGGTCGCCGGTGATTTTGCCGCCGGTCCAGTTCAGCGTGGCGAGGTTGGCGGCGTCGATGGCGGTGCCGGAGTTACTGCGGATCTCGCCGGCTTGCTGGTTGATTTCGAAAGGCGAGGTTTGGTACTTCGCGTCCACCAGGATCGCCGTGCTGTCGGCCTTGATCAGGCCACGGTTGACGATGCCGCGCGCGCCCGTCTGCGGGTTCAGGGTAAAGGTCGCCCCGGCCAAATTAATGGCCACCGCGTTGGTGCCGTTGGCTTCAATAGTGCCGGTGTTGAGCACGTAATCGTAAGTCCCGGAGTTGAACTGTACCGCTTTGGCCAGCCCGCCGTTGACCGTCACCAACCCGCTGTTTTCGATGCGCAGGTCACTGGTGTCGGTTTCAACTTCGATGCCCAGCGCTTCCTCACCGGTGACGCGAATGGTCCCGGAGTTGAGAATCTTGCCGCCGATGGTCACCGGCATATTGTTGTGAGTGTCCAGAATCAGGCCGTAGCCGTAGTAGGACGTCACGTCCACCAGGCCGGAGTTGACGACATCGCCGCCTACGGTGGTGCCGTTGAGGTAGATCCCCTCGCCGTCGCTCTCGGGGCCGGAACCCGGCACGTCGACGGTGATGATGGTGCCCGTGTTGATCACGTTGCCGCCGACGGTGGCAGCGCCTACCTCAAACCCTTCGGCCCAGGTCTGGTTGGTCAGCCTGATCACACCGGACTGAATCACATCGCCGGTGATAATACCGCCACGGGCTCTGAGATCTGAGTCAATCGCACCGTCCACCACGAACCCGCGGATGTTGAGGCCACTGCCATCAATGGTGTAGTCGGCGCGGTTGATCAGCGAGCCCTGAATATCGGTCTCGGCAACACTCGCCCCATCGACATAACGCTGGGTGGCCACCACATTGCGCGAACCGACCAAGGTCACAGGCTCGTTGAACACTTGGCCTTTCCACTTGTTCTGGCCGCTGCTGACGTCAAATTCCACCGCAGCAACGTGCGCGGCGCCTGCGCTGACCATCAAGGCCAACAGGGTTTTCTGGAACGGCTTACGCTTCATCTAAAACTCCATGAACTACAGTCAAAGCCGCCAATAAGCCCGACGGCTGTAGGTGTACTGAGCGAAGGATCACTTGATCCAAGTGCATGCCCCCAAGGCGTCTTTCTGCAACGCAGGCGCGAGCGAGTGCACCGCAGCGGGCGGTGGCAGAGAAGTGAATGAGGGGGCGAGGTTCACATTAATCCTTAATGTATTTTGAAAACGCTGCAGTCCATGCAGCCCGACCGGTTGCGGGTGGGCGGGGTAAAGACATTGGGATATACAAAATGTTCAAGATGCCCTGCGGTTTCGGTCAATAACCACCCGCGTCGACATCAGCCACCGCAAGCCACGGGGCGACGTCGAGCCTATCGCGGAGTTACTTGAGCTCCTTCACCAGATACCCACCGGAGATCTGCGTGATACCCGTCAACGCACGGCGCAACGCCTCAGGATCAGTGCGATAAGTGAGCGGTGTGTAGCCGTAGACATTCTGGCCATTGAACGGCGTGACCGTCTCCACCGTGCGCCAGAGCATCTCGTCGCCACGGTCCATACGCGCCACCACGGTGAGCGTTGGGTAGACCACGCTGCTGAAACCCTGGGTCAGGCGAAAGCCCCACTCGCCCACCGTTAGTTGAATCTGTGCATCGGCCGGCTCGTCGTCACCCACCACCTTGAGCGATGACGTCTTACCCAAGGCATCGATAAAGGCCTGCTTGAGCAACACGCCAAAGTCGATATTTTCGGCGTCCATCACCGTGAGGATCGCGGCCGGCGTCGACATCTCGGCCAGTTGCCCCGCCTTCATGCCGGCGGCAAACCCCGCGCCGCTCAAGGCCGCCGTGCCCAGCTTGGACGCGCCGCTGGCCATGCCGACGCCCGCGCCGAGCCCGGCACCCAAGGCCGCACCCCAGGCTTGTTCACGGCCCATATAGACCATGTTCTTTTCCCACTTTACGGGCAGCACTTTGACCGTCTTGACCTGCGCACGATGCTCGGGCGTGAGGGGCTGGCTGACGCAGCCACCGAGGATGAGGGTGGAGAGGAGAATCAGGAGAAGGTTTTTCACATCAGTCCTTTAATGTTGGTGGTGAATGCGTTTAATCAACGCCAGTGTGTCGGCAATGGGGGTGAAGACATGAGGCCTTGTGATTGGGCCAGTACTTTGCTGCCTTGCGTGGGTTTGGGTGCGGGCTTATAGTCCGGGCCGTCGCCCATATGGCGATTCAGGTTTGGCGACCTGACAACAGAGCGCAAAAGCATCCCGCTTCTATGCAGGTGTTTTTGCACCCGCAAAGCTGTGCATGATATGGCGGCTGTGCGCGGGAGACCTTCGGGTCTGCCGGTTTACTCTGTTGCCGGTTCGCCAACCTGCGTACAGCTGCCACCCATTCGTTTGGCGACGAATGAGTGGTGGCTTAATCCACCAACAGAGTACTGACAATGAATCGATACATGCCCCTCACGGGCCACGACTGCACCGTCCCCGCCCTGCTTATCGACACCCATGCGCCCCTCGATGTCCTCCACGACGCCGCCGTGTACCGGATTCGCGCCGTCACCCAACTGCTGGAAAACCTGGCCTTTCGCGAACAGCTCAGCAGCGATGCTGTGGTGCTTCAAGACTTCGCCCAATTGCTGGCGATTCCGCTGCGCGATGGGTGTGATTTGCTGGATGTCATCAGTCGCAGGCTCAATACCGATCCATCCTGAGTAAAAGCCGGGCGGCCTGGGTGCCGCCCGATTTATAGTCGTAGACACGCTTAAGTGGTCAAAGGGTCAAAGGGTCAAAGGGGACGGATTTATTTAATCAACTCATCTGGAATTTATATTTAATATTTAAAAAAATCGCCCCTTTACGTCTCCTGTTATCCAGTTATTCCCCACCCAATTTGAAATCATCTAGTTTCTTGTTTGCTTTTTGCAAAAAAGCTTGAGCGAAATCACCATCAACCTTCAACAAAAGATTCAGAACATCATAAATCTTCCACCTATGAACACTTGGAAATCCGACTATCATCGAAAGATGCTCACGCAAAGCTGGAACATACTCGAGAAATTTCTTATCTTCTACCAACCAGAAGAAACCGGAAATTTCAAATGGGCGAGTATTTGAAAAATTAATAATCTTTTTGATTGGCTCAAAAATTTCGCCCCTCGCCATGTCTCCCTCCCCCCTGTCAGAGGAGCGTGTAAAATATCCAACAAGCGCTGCCAATGCCAATTTGAATGTATCGTCATAGCCGTATAGCCTATGAACTTCAAGTCCCTCAACTTCCATTGGGCGGCATAGCGCGTTAGACAGATATAATAACCCCTCTCTATACCCCCAACTCGTCAACAGTCTTGCTGCAGAGAATCTTATATTTTCATCATCGTTGTCCAAAAGCTTAAAGACACCCTCTGTTCTGCTACGGGGAATATCCTCTGAGTCTATATCTGTGGCATCAACGGCATAATCTGCGTTCGGGGGAACAGAATACAGCAGTTCTTGGATTTCTTTGTTCATTCTGACCACCTAGTTCTTTACAGGCTTGATATATTTAGACGGGACGCAACCTTTTATCAGGCATTCTCCGTCTCTACTAGCGTTCTCAAGGTCTTTCTGAGCAGCTTTTAATCGCCTCGCGTTCTCATCACTTGCATTAGAGGCGTACTTTCTTTCCGCCTGATCTATTTTTTGCTGCAACGCTGACTTAACCTTCACATTATCTATAAATTCAACATTTGCCAGTTTACCGGCATCTATATCTTTTTGCATTTGTCCTACATCAATAGCAACCTGATTCGCTCCGTAACTCTTTATTTCCCCAGCTACAACTGGATCTGTCGTAGATATATAAGGAGAGTCCTTGGAGTTGCCACCTCGAATATGGGACTGAATAGATCCTCCGCCATTCGGATTGGGAGGTACAAGCTCATTATCTGCATTAATGTAAGCTTTAAGTGCGCCTTTTTCATTCACCGGGGATGAAAAATTATTATCGCTTCGGAAAACGAACTTGCTTCCCTGAGCATCTGACCCGGCCCTTAGTGCCCAGCGACCTGCCGTCCATTCAAATAGCTTCCCACCAATGGCTCCTCCAACAGCACCTGCCGCAGTGCCCAATGTCATATCGAACAATCTGTCGCCCAATTGCTCGGGTGTGGAGAAGACCAGTTTGTCCTCAGCCCGGGCGATGGCTTGTGCCGGAATCGGGCCCGTCCACCAATCGACGCCATCCCTGGCCGACTGTGCGATGCCTGCGGGAATTTGGTCGTAATTGTTTATAAGACCTTCAAGCCCCGCCTTGAATCGCCCAGGAAATTCGGCGGCAAGGTCCACAACGTGACTGCCTAAAGCCTCAGCTCGGTAACCCAGTTCATTGGCGGGCGCGTAGCCCGTGAAGACCAGGTCTTTCGGATCAAGGCCATTGAAGCCGTCGAGCAGTGCTTCACGGTACTCACCTTGCGTCATTCCATCTCGCAAAACTGATAGCTGCAATGTGCGCTCAAGATCAAACATTCCAAGGTTTCTGGACTTATCGAGCTCGTCCATATCCCTGATGATTTTCTTCTCGCACGCACCCGCTCCCGCTCCGAGCGCACTACACCCAGCTCTCGCCTTGTCCGCATCCTCAATTTCACGGTGAGTCAGCCAGTTGTACGTCGAGGCTTTTTGGGCGATCTCCGAGCCCTTTTCAAGATCACCATCAACGGCTGCAGCTGCTAACAAGCCCGTCAGCTGCGACAGCATCAACGTGATGTCGTCATTACCGCGTGCTGCCCAAGCCAGCTGGTTGATCAGTGCCTCATTCAGTCCGGCAGCCGCAGCACCGGTTTTGAAGTCGCTGCCAGTCGCTTCTGCCAGCAGGCCACCCATCAACGCGTGGGCAGCGATCTTCTGAATGCTGCCATCCGGGAACTTGATGGTGTCACCCACCCAGTTAAAACCGGTCGCCATTGCTACGTTGCCAGCCTCTCCCAGTAATGCCGCGTTGAAGTTGTCGCCAAAGCTTCCGCCCTGGATAGCCGTCGAGATTCCGCTGGAGATGACCGCTCGACCACCAGCACGCAAGGCAATGTCACCTGCGGACGTCCAGGTAAAAATATCGCTGGGAGAGTTGGTGACGGCCAAGGTTGACCCCGCGCTGGGGCTCACGCCTTGGACTGCTGTTGTACTTGTGCTCTCAGTGCCGCTGAACCAATTGGTGTCAGCATAAGAAAGCGCGCCAGCCGTAAAACCGGCGACTGCCGCACTTTTGAGACTATTGGTGCTAACGGTTTCCTTAAAGGCCCGGCCGAGATTGCCTTTGTTGTTAATGGTGCTGGTAACCGCCGTCGTACTCAGGCTCGTGCTGACAGCAAGGGTGGCGCCCTGCAAACCAAAACCTGCCGGCCCCATGATCGCGGCCATCATGATCGCAATCGCGATCTTGGCGCCGGCGCCCAAGCCAGAGTTGTCGTACTTGAAGCTCTCGTGAATCTCTTTGACCTGGCGCCAATCAATGTCGCCACGTGCCTCGGCCTGCTTAAGCCACGCCAGATTGGGATCAGCCTTGACCATCGCATCAACGGTCTGACTTACGGTCTGCTGATCGACCTGTTTGACATCGATGCGAATCCCCTCGGCGGCCTTGATGACAAGCTGGCCTTGAGCAACCAGTTCACTTTGGCGCAGGGTTTCATCCGTATTGCCTTTACCTTTGGCACTGAACCATGAGAGGTCACTTTTGCTTTTGGTGTGGCTCTCATCGTGCAGGTCTTTGACCCCTTCAAAGACAACCGCACCACCGCTATCGAGGATGATGTCCTTACCGCTATTGAGCTTGGCAACTTGGTACAGCTGGTCGCCTTCACTTTTAAGCGTCAGATTGCCACCCGTCTTGATCTCGGTGCCCATCTGAGTCGTGCGGGTGACTTCATCTGTCTGCGCTTTTTTCGCGCCCCAGCTTCCCTTCTCCTTCATGTCATACAACGTATGCGTACTGTTCTCAGCCGCCAGCAAATTCAACTTATCCCCGCTATACAGATAAGCCTCATTCCCCGCACTGATCTTGCTCGCCACAATCGTGGTGTCGCGCCCGGCCTGGCTCTTAAAGTCCGCGCCCGCCGTCAGCACACTGGCCAACTGCGTGGTTTGCTCATCGGCCGTCTTGATGCGTTTTTTGCCGTGTTTTTCTTTGCCTTCGACGTTGTGCATGTCGCTGACGGAGGCGACGTTAAGGTCGCGTCCGGCCTGAATGTTCAGGTCCTTACCGGCAGTGGCAGTGCTGCCAATAATGTTGACGTCTTGCCCGGCCTGCATGTTGACGTTGCCGCCCGCCGTGACGCTGGCTGCGAGGTTTTTGACGTCGGTGGTGATGGTGGATTTTTCGCCGCCATCAATGGTGTTGTGGATCACGCTGGTGTCGCTGACGGCGACCAGGTTCAGGTCGCGGCCGGCGCTGAGGCTGGCGTCGTTACCCGCGACCAGGGCGCCGTGGTTGTTGAGGTCGCGGCCGGCATCGATGGCCAGGTTGCCGCGGGCGGTGATGGTGCTCGCGCTGGCGTCGGTGAGGGTGCGCATGCCGACGCCTTCACGCACTTGGATCGCGGTGTTGTCGTTGGTGATGTCGCCTTTGAGGGTGGTAAGGCTGACTTGATTGCCTCGAATTTCGCCGCCCATGGCGTTACGGATGCTGTCTTGGGCCAGCAGGCTCAGGTTGTTGCCGGCTTCGATCAGGCCGCCGTTGTAGAGGCTGCCGCCACTCGCGGCGCTGAGGTTGTTGCTGGCGCGCAGGGTGCCGACGTTAACCAGGTCGCCACCGGTGACGAGGTTGAGGTCGCGGCCCTGGATCAGGCTGTTGCCGCGCACGTTGCGCGATTCGGCCTGGGCCAGGTAGAGCACCGGCACGAGGACGGTCTGGCCGTCGACCACGCGGTTTTCCATCCACACGATGTCGTGGGTCAGGGCGCCGACTTGCTGGCCGGTGAGGGACACGCCGACGCTCAGGCGCAGGGCGTCTTTGCTGGCGAGGGCGTTGTCCATCAGGTAGCGGAACTGGTCGGCGTCGCTGAGCAGGCCGCCGGCCAGGAAGCGTTGGCCGGTTTGTGCGAGTACCGCGTCGCGAATCAGGCGGGTCTCGTATTGGCCATCGCCGAGGCGGCGCCAGGCGTTGTCGCTGTTGAAGCCGAGTTTGCCGAGCATGTAGTCGGAGCTGAAGAAGCCCGATGCCGTGGTGAACTCGGGGTTGGTTTCGATCAGGTAGTGGCTGGTGGGGTCGGCGTTTTTGACGAACAGGCCGTATTCACCCTTGGGCAGCTGGAAGTACGGCGAGGTGGTGGGGTCGACCGGGGCGAACGGCGTGCCGGTGTAGTCCACGGGCACGAAGCCACCGCCCGGTGCGAGGGTGGCCACCGGCAGCACACTGCCGGGCGCCTGGGCGCTGGCGTCGTTGACGTGCTTGCTGAGGTTGATATTGATGCCGCCAACGGGGATGCCGGTCTGGTCGTTGCCGAGGGTGCCGGTCAGTTGCTCCAGGGTGTTCTCGTGCAGCGTGCCGTTTTGTATTTTGTTGGTGACTTTGGACAGGTCGACGGTGCCGCCGGCTTGCAGGGTGGCGTCGTAGGCGAGGCCGCCGTTAGGGGTCCAAGTGGTGACGTCACTCGATTGCTTGAACGGATCGCTGTTGGGCGACAGCGCTTTCAGCGCTTCAAACGTTGCCTTGTTGAAATTCCCGGCCGCCGTCGCGTTGTTGAACGCAGGCACATCGACGTCTTCCATGCGCTCCCACAGGTGCTTGTCGACGTGCCCTGGGGTGCCGATGACAATTTTGCGCTGCCCGGTGCGCGTACTCGCGCCCTGGTTGAGCAGGTCGACGGCCGCGATGCTCAGGTTGCCATTGGCCGCCATCAGGCTGTAGCGGTTCTGCACGGTGTCGCCTTGCAGCAGCATATTTTGGCCAGCTACGAGCCGCGCCGATACCGAATCCTGGATCGCTTTTTCCAGGTAGGTTTCGTTGATGGTGATTGTGCCGCGCCGCCAGTCGTCTTTCTCGCCGCAGTGCTGCCCACACACCCAGCTCAGGCTCCCGGTCTCGAGGGTTTGTCCCAATTCGAAAACGTCTTTGGCGTTCTCGATAAAGCCGGCGTTGATGCCAATCGAACCTTCGCTTTCTACGGTGCCGGAGCGGTTGCTGAACAGCACCGCACGCCCGCCATCCACACCGGCAAAGGTCAGGTTGCCTTTGCTGTAGACGTCGCCGTAGCTGTTGCTGAACCCATTGGCGCGCAGGGTCATGTCGCCACCGCTGAACAGCAGCGAATCGGCGCTATTGGTGATGCCGTTGACGGCCGTCAGATTCACTGCGCCCTGGGCGCCGAGGGTGCCGCGGTTATTGATTTGGGCCGCTGCGATATCCAGTTGCTGACGCGCGGTGAGGAAACCGAGGCTGTCGAGGGTGCCGCTCAGTTTGAGCTGGGTGTTGCTGCCCGCGAGGCGACCACCGTTCTGGCTGAGGTTGTTGGCCGTCACGCTGAGGTTTTGCAGGGTTGCGATGCGCCCGCTGTTGCTCAGGTCGCCGCTCAGCCTGAGGCTGAGGTCGCCGTCGCTGAGCAGTTCGCCGCCGTTGTTCAGGCTGGCCACGTCGAGGATCAGGCCCTTGCTGCTGGCCATGCGGTCGCCGGCCTTGAGGGTCAGGCCCTGGCTGCTTTTGTACGTGAGCACTTCGTTCAGTTGCAGACGGCCCAGGCCGTCGACGCTGCCGAATGCCCAGTCAGCGGTGCCCATGCCATTGATGTTGCCCTGGCTGCCGGTGAGGCTGGCGGTGTTGATGCGGAACAGGCCGTTGCCCGCGTGCTGCAACTGGCCACCCTGGTTGTTCAGGTGCGTGGCATCGAGGCTGAAGGCTGTGCTGCCGAACTCGAGGGTGCCGTCCTGGTTGTTCAGGGTGCCGCTGAGGTTGAGGCTGCTGCTGGCACCGGCCAGCGCACGCAGTTGCCCGCGTGCGCTGTTGTCGAGGTTGCCACCGTTGAGGGTCAGGCCCTGGTTGGCTTCAATCAGGCCGCCTTGGTTGGTGAGCGTGTCGCGTGAAGTCAGGTTGAGTTGGTTGCCGCTGATCTGGCCGCCCGCGCTGTTGTTGAGGGTGTTGCCGGTGATCGTCACCTGTTCTTTACCGAACAGCTTGCCACCTTGGTTGGCCAGGGCTTCGACGGTCAGTTGCAGGTTACCCACCAGGCTGGCCAACGTGCCGTTGCTGGCGTTGTTCACGCTGTCGGCGGTGATGGTCAGGGTGTCGCCTTGCACGGTGCCGCCAGTGTTATCCAGGCTGCCGGTATCCAATTGGGTAGGTGCGCCGCCGCTGAGCATCAGGCCTTTGCGGTTGGTGGCGTCCTGGCCGCTGTAGCTCAGGCCCTGGTTACCGGCCAGCAGTTGGCCGCCATCGTTGTTCAGGTGCTGCGCGGCGATGTCGAGGCGCTTGCCGCGCAGGGTGCCGCCGCTGTTGTCGAGGGTGGTGAGCGCCTTGACCAGTAGGCTGCGTTCGCCAGCGTCGATGACCCCGCCTGCGTTAGTCAGCAGGTCGCTGACGTTGAGGGTCACGTCGCCGCCATTGCTGACCAGCGAGCCTTTGTTGCTGTTGTTGAGGGTCTGCGCGGTGACGTCAACCGAGGTGCCGATCAGGATGCCGGCGCTGTTGTCCAGCCGCTCGCCTTGTACCTGCAACAGGCCTTCACTTTGAATACGGCCTTGGGCATTGAGCAACTGGCCCGGGCCCTTGAGCAGCAGGCTCACGCCCGTCGCGCCACCGGCCAGCAGGCCGGCGTTGCGGTTGTCGAGGCCGGAGGCGCGCACGTCGAGTTGGTCGCCCACCACGCGCCCGGCGCGGTTGTCGATGTCACCACCGGTCACATCGAGCAGCAGTTGTTTGCCGACGATTACGCCGCTCTGGTTATCCAGGTTCGCCGCGTGCAGCTCGACATCGCCCTGCCCGGCCTGCAAGCGGCCTTGGGCGTTATTGAGCTGTTGCGCGGTGACGAGGGTCAACTTGCCGGTGTTGGCGCTCAGTACGCCGTTGGCGTTGCTGCTGAGGTTGCCGGCGTTGAGGTTCAGGTCGGTGCTGGCCTGGGCAAAACCCTGGGTGTTGTTGAACCCATTGGCGACGGTGAGGTTCAGTGCGCCGTTGTCAGCCTGGATCAGGCCCTTGAGGCTGTTGTCGAGGTCGCTGGCGTTCACCGTGAGGGCGCCGGCAATCAGCTTGCCGTTCTGGTTATTCAGGCTGCCTGCGTTGACGGTCAGGGCGTTGGCGATCACTTGCCCGCCGCTGTTGTTGAGTGCGGCGCTGGTCAGCACCAGGCTGCCGCCAGATATTTCGATGCGGCCTTGGCGGTTGTCCAAAGAGGCGCTGTCGAGGGTCGCGGCCTGGCCTTCACCGAAGCGAATCAACCCGCCCAGGTTGACGATGGCCGGCGCGCTGATCGCCAGGCTTTGCTCGCCGTACACACGGGCGGTGGCGCCTTGGTTGGTCAGCTTGGCGGTGCTGACGCTGACGGTTTTGCCCTGGATGATGCTGCCCTGGTTGGTCAGCGCCTGCGCGGCGGTGATCGCCAACGCGCGGCTGGCCAGCAGGTCACCGCTGGTGTTCACGCTCTGCGCGTTAACCACCACGTCGCCCGTGGTATTTCGGCTGTTATCGGCCTGCACGCCCGCTTCAATGATGCCCGGGTTGGTGACGGTGGTGGCGTTGAGTTCGATGCGCTGGCCAGCGGCCAGGCTCTTCTGGTTGACCAGTTCTTCAGCACTGCTCACCTGCACATTGCCGGTGGCGTAGACCTTGTCGGTCAGGTTCACACTCTGCGCGGTGACCTTTAGGTTACCGGTGGCCGCCGTCTGCGCCATGCTCAGGCGCCCATTGGCATCCAACTGGATATCCCCACCACTGGCGGCCAAGGTACCGTCAAGCTTCACGCCTACGCCGGCCTCGGTGCCCACCAGTTTGATCGCACCGGCGTACATGCCGCCCAATGCCGAGGAATCGATGGCCAGCTCGGGCTTGGCGCTGCCGTCATCGGCGCGCGCGGTGGCTTTCAGGCTTTTGGCGTCAACATCGTTGCGCCCGGCGATCACAGTCAATTCCCGTGCATTGATCTGCGCATTGATCTTGGCCGAGCGGGTGATGATTTCGAAGCGGTCGACGTTGCTGGCATTCAAGCCTTCGCCGTCGATGGTCACGGCGCCGCCGTCAACCTGGTAGCGCTGCAACTGGCCCCTGGCGTCGAGCACCGGTTTGCCGGTGGTGAGGGTCACGTTGGGGGTGTTGATAAACCCGCAACCGCTGCACGTGACGCCGTACGGGTTGGCGACGATGACTTTGGCCGACTGGCCCGCCACTTCGGTGTAGCCGCGCAGTTGGCTGGGGCTGCCGCCGTTGACTTCGTTGAGGATGACGCTGGCCGCGCCGCCCTTGAGGTTGGGGTTGCCGACGATGTAGCCACCCAGTTGGGTGTTCGTCACGGGGCCGTTGGCGTTGTTGAGGATCACGCCATTGGGGCCGACGTTGTAGTCCTTGAATTGGTTATGGGACAAGCCACTGCCATTGGGGGTGGCGATGTTCACCACCGGCACGCCATTGCCGGCCTGGCCGACGGTGGTGCCCGGCGCGCTGACCACAATGCCTTCGGCCTGGGCCAGCAGCGGCTGCCAGAACAGCGCGTTGGCCAGGATCAGCACCAAACCGCGCTTGGGCAGGCCGAAGAACGAGTCTCGCGGTTTCAGCGCAGCAGAAGGTTGGCGGGCCAGGAAGGCAAAGTGGCGAACATCCATTGTCATATTCTCGATGTAACGGGGCGTTGAATTACAGGAAGAAATCCATGCGGAAGTAGATCGGCGCTTCGCGCTCGCTCATCACTGCCGGGCGTTCCAGGGAATGGGCAAAGGTCACGCTGGTGCTAACGTATTTGCCACGGGCGAACAGCTCCAGCGAGTTGCTCGAGACCCGGCCGTGCACGTTGTCGTTGTAGCGGCCATTGCTGATCACACCCTGGTCGTAGCCGACGCTGGCGCCGTATTCGGCAAAGGCCGGGCGCATCCAGTCCCAGGTCACCGGGCGCGCCCAGCGCACGTCGTTGCGCCAGTAGCCGCCGCAGTCGCCGGTGAGCTGCTGGTCTTTGAAGCCGCGCACCGAGGCCGAGCCGCCGAGGCTCATGCGCTGGGGGCTGAACAGAATGTCTTCACTGCGTTGGCCGGTGGCCAGGCTGGAAAAACTGAACGACTCGCCCCACAGCGTGAACGGCTGCAAATAGCTGACGGTGGCGGTGTATTTGCGGTAGCGCGCGTTGGGCAGGCGATTGCCGTACTGATCGCGCTCGTTTTCAGCTTGGGCATCGAAGGCGCCGATACCGTTCTGCATGCCCAGGTCGAGGTTGACGAAGGCATTGCCGATGCGGCGGCCGTGGTTGATGCCCAGTTGCAGTTCGCTGAGGCGGTTGCTGCTGGTTTCGAGGTGGGCGTCGTTGATGTAGTTGTTGGTGCGCAAATGGGCCAGGCCGACGTTGACCGAGGTCTTGCTGACGTCGTCGCGATGGATCACGCGCTCGGCGCGCAGTTGATGGTTTTCGTTGTCGCCGTTCTGCTTGAATTTGTAGTCGTCGGTCACGCCGTAAGTGCGGTAATCACTCTCGCTGTAGGTGTAGCTGAAGTTCCACCAGCCCCACGGCACGTTGTAGTAGAGCATGGTGTTTTTCGAGGTTTTCTGGTGGTCGCTGACGGCATCGTGGCCGCCGCGCAACACCAGCTGGTCGGCCAGGCCCAGGGGGCTGTCCCACTCAAGGCCGGCGCCCCACTGCTGTTCGCCGGTGCTTTTCTGCCCGTCGTTATTGCGCGACAGGCTGGCGCGCCAGGGCTTTTGCGGGACGTTCTTGACCTGCACTTCACTGCCGCCCACCTGGCTGCCGGGGGTCAGTTCCATTTGTGCCTGCTTGGACGGCAAGCGGTTCAACTGGTCCACCAACTGCTCGATTTCCCGCAGGTTGAGCTGCTCGCCGACCTTGCCGGGAAAGGCCATGGCCAGCTCGCGTTGGGACAGGTTGCTGCCGTCGGCGCCCTTCAAGCCTTCGAGTTTGCCTTCCACCACCAACACCTGGAGGTGGCCGGTGGACAGGTCCTGCTGCGGCAAGTAAGCACGGCTGGTGACCATGCCTTTGTCGATGTAGTAGTCGGTGATCGCCTTGAGCACTTGATTGAGCTGGGACACGCCCAGGCACTGGCCGATATACGGCTTGAGCAGGCGCTCGCGGTCCGGTGCAGGCAGGCTGTCGGCGCCCTTGAGTTCGATGTCTTTGATCGGGAAGCAGCGGGTGTCAGCCGGGGTGGCAGGCGCTTCGGGCTTGGCTTCTTTGCCGGGCAGTTCCTTGAGGTCTTCAAGGCGCCGGCGCTGTTCTTCCAGCAGACGGTTTTGCCGGTCGCGGATCAGGTCCTGATCGCCAGGCGTAGGCGCAGCCACCGCACTATTGAGTGCGAAGCAAGTCAGCAGGCAAACGCCCAGCAGGAGCCGAGTCCGTGGCAGTAATAAAGACATGTTCGATCCGTCGAAAAAGCGGGGGCCGGCAAACTAACATCGAACTTCCGGTGGGCCAACATTCTGGCTTTATTGGAAGTTATGTTTCGCAGGCCTATAAGTTGCTGATTATTAACAATAAATAAATCAAGCAACGCTTAAGTGCTTGCATTTGGAATTTTTATTCCGACAAGCGGTAACAGTTTTGATACAACTTCAACTATGGCGCTTACAATTGCCATTAGTTGGCCATCAATCTGGTATCCAGACTGGTTAGTAGCCAAAAGATGGGAAAAGTTCGCAGCTATTTTGTGAATTGGATCCCACTTTTCGGCATCCGGGTCAACCGACCACCTTGGCCCGCTCCTGCCCCGGCACCAGCTTCAACCCTGGCTTCTCCACATGCCGGGACACATGGGCTGTCACTTCCTGCACGCCTCCTTCCTGGTCGTTATGAATCACCAGCACACCCGGGCGACGCAGTTGCTCCAGGTCACCTTCCCCCAGGCTGAAGCTGTCGCTCAAACGCTGGTCGCTCAAGGCCTTGGCCGCCGAGCGGCGCTGGGCAAAGCGCTTGCCGCGTTGCTGCTGGTAACGTGCCCAACTGATCAATATCGCGGCGTTGAACACAGCGATCCACAGGTAGATCTGCAAGGTGTCCAGCGCCGCAAAAATCGGCGCTTCGATCCGCGGGCCACCGTGGCTGTCGAGCATCGGCACCATGCCGCGCACCAGCAGGAGGATCAGCCCGGCCCAGGCCAGCAGGGTCAGGAATACGTCGATCGCCCACATCACCGGGCGCTGTTGGGTTCGGATCAGGTTCATGGCTGCACATCCGTAGTGGGGGCTTTGATACCGCGATCCGGGCTGACCCAGCGCGCGCGTTTCTGGTGTTGGCGGAACAACACTTTGGGGAAGCTGACCAGGGTGGTGAACAGGCTCACCAGCCAGAACACCAGCGGGTACCAAACGGTCCAGAACAGGGTTTTCCACAGGCCCTTTTCATAGCGCCGGTCGATCATGATGCTCACCGCGAACTGCACCAGGCACACCACCGCCAACAACAAGCCGGTGAAGGCCGGCGGCATCAGCGAGTCGACGGCGATGGCGGCGGGCAGCGTCACGACTTTGCCCACGGCCCAGAAGATCACCGAGAGCAAAAAGGTGAAGGCCCAGCCGGTGGACAGGCAGTACTCGAACAGCAGCGGCCACAGGTAGCGATGGCGCCATTGCCAGATGCCCCGGATATTCTTGAACAGCACTTCGGCGCCACCCTGGGCCCAGCGCAGGCGCTGCTTCCACAGGCCGCCGAGGGTTTCCGGCATCAGGATCCAGCACAGCGCGCGGGGCTCGTAGAAGATGCTCCAGTGGTCCAGTTGCAGCTTCCAGCTCACGTCGATGTCTTCGGTGATCATGTCGGTGCTCCAGTAGTCGACCCGGTCCAGGGCCGCCCGCCGAAACGCCACCACCACGCCGGAAACGGTGAAGATCCGCCCGAAGACCCGCTGGGTGCGCTTGATCAAACCGATGATCGAAGAGAACTCGCCCACCTGCACCCGGCCGATCAAGGTCGAGCGCGTGCGAATGCGCGGGTTGCCGGTGACGGCACCGAGGCGCGGGTTGTCGAGCATCGGTGCTACCAGGTACGCCGCCGTGTTCGGCGAGAGCAATGCATCGCCGTCGATGCACACCAGGTATTCGCTGCGCGCGGCTACCGCGCCCATGCGCAGGGCCACGGCCTTGCCCTGGTTTTGCGCCAGGTGCAGCACCCGCAGGCGTGGCTCTTTCAGCGCCAGCGCATCGAGCACGGCGGCGGTGTTGTCGCTGGAGCCGTCATTGATCGCGATCACTTCAATGTTGCGGTATTGCTGGGCCAAGGCGGCGCCGATGGTTTCGGCGGCGTTGTCGCCTTCGTTGTAGCAAGGGATCAGGATCGAGATCAGCGGCTCGCCGGCCAACACCGGCGCCGGCGTGTCATCCGCCCACGGCCAATGGCGCTCCCAGTGCAGCCAAAAGTACAGGCCGCCAGCGATCCACAAGCCGGACATGAACAGCGGATAGAAGAATACAAAGTCCATCAGGAACTGCCCGGTGACCAAAAAGATCAGCCCAAGGGGCACACCCAATACCAATGACAAGACGATAAGCGCGAGGATTCTGTCGAACATGAGTCAAGGATTCCACTGGTTGGAAAGGGCCGGACGCACGGTTTTCAGATCCGGCGAATTCTCCAGGAAGTTGTCGGGGTAGTAGCCAAAACTGGTCACGCCCTGACGCTTGAGCACGCCCATCCACTCGGCCATTTGTGCGCCGGAAAGGTCCGGGGCGGCCTGGGTGCGCCAGTCCTTGGCCTGCAACTCGAAGACGGTACGTTGCAAGGCGCCGGGGCGGGCCTTGACGGTGGCCACGAGCTTTTCCAGCCAGGCGTTGGAGCCCTTGAGGTCCTGGCCTTCCATCAGCGGCATGGCCATCGGCGCAGTCCAGTCGTAGCTGGTGAGGAAGTCGTCGAGGTTCTGCGCGAACCAGGCTTCGCTGCCCGGGTTGAGCATCGGCTCGGCGAAGATGTTGCGTGCGGTCTGCACTTGCGGGCCGCGCAGCGTGCGGACCTTGGCGGTCAGTTCATGGGTGAAGTCGATCAGGTAGCGGCTCTTGAAACGCGTCCAGCGCTGCATCACCGCAGGGTCGGCGCGCAGGGCTTCGATGGTGTTCGGCAGACCATTGGCGGCGTAGGCCTTGAGCGCCAGCGGGCTGGCGTCTTCAAAGTCCGACAGCACCGCGTCGTCGTGGAACAGCACGCCGTCGATGGCACTGGTGCGGGCCAGGTCTTCGTAGATCTCGCCGATGATCTGCCGCACTTTCGGATCGAAGGGTGACAGGCGCTGGTACTGGTCCGGGTCGATGGCGACCTTGCCGGTTTCCGGGTCCCAACGGGTGACACGGGGCAGCTTCGCATCGAGGGCGAAACTGAGCACCGGCATCCAGGCAAATACGTTTACGTGAGCCCGGGTACGCAGTTGCCAGGTGACGCGGTTGAACAGGTCGGCGCGCACCGGCAAATGGCGGTTGGGGAAGTACAGCGAACGCACCAGGCCATCGCCCTTGGGGTCGGCGAAGGCTTGCAGGAACACGGTGCTGGCGCCCATGTCGACCACGCGCTGGACCAGTTTGTCGAGGTTGCGCGCCTGCTGCTCCGGGTCCGGGTCGTAGACGTTGTCCAGGTCCACATGCAGCACCCGCAGTGGTGCTTCAGTCTGGGTCGCGACGATGGCGTTGGCGTAGTGCTCGCCGTCCGGGTCGGAGGCCACCAGGAAACGCGGGCTGCTCATCAGGTTGCCGAGGCTGTCGAGACCGTCTTCCAGGGTCAGGGCCATCTGGTAGCCCTGCTCGCCCACCACCGCCAGCGAGGTGCCATCGGCAGCGCCGTAAGGCCACACCCACACACGCGGCGCCTTGCCAGTGACGGCGCGGATCTTGTTGGAGATCGCCGTCACGTCGGTGCGCATCCGCGCCTGGAACTGGGCTTCGGTTTCGTAGCGATGGGTGGCAGGGTCAAAGCGTCGGGTGGTGGCGGCCGGTTGCAGGTTGCCCTGTGGGTTGGCCAGCACACCCTTGTGGTTGGCGTCGGTGTGCGCGGCGATTTCCACCAGGCCGGATTGGGCGATTTCACGCACCTGCTGCCAGGTCAGGAAGTCCGAACGCGGGCGTGGTGTACCGGCGAAATCCACCGGCTGGTTCAGCGGCGTATCCACCCAGGAGCCCACCGGCGCCAGCAGCGCGTGCCAGTTGTAGCTGCGCAGGATCGGCATCACACGGGTGTAGAAGCTCGCGTAGCCGTCATCGAAGCTGAGCATGATCGCCTTCGCCGGCAGCTCCGGGCCGCCGTTGCGGGCGGCGAGAATCTGGTCGACGGTGACCGGCTGGTAGCCGTTCTCCCGCAACCACGCCAGCTGTTCGATCAAACGCTCGGTACGTACGGCCACCACCGCCTGATCAGGGTCGCGGTCCTCGATGTCGTGGTAGGCGATACCGAGAAAGTGGTTCTTCGGCCACGCCGCTTCGTTGGCAGGCTTGAGCCGCTCGGCGGGTGGAGTGAAAGGCGCGGGTTGCTGGGCGCAAGCGCTGCTCAGCATTAACCCCAGGGCCAACAGGCAACGGGACAAGACAGGCATGATCGGACTCTTCTAGAAGCGGTAGGTGAGATCGACGATCAGGCGCAGATCGCTTTCGCGCTCACCGTCATAAGGTCGGCTGATCCAGCTGAGGTTGGCGCCGGTTTCGAGCACGTCGTTCCAGCGAAACCGCTGGCCGTAGCCCACCAATGCAACGCCGCCGGTGCCGTAATCGCGCTGGCTGTAGGTGCCCGCCCCCACCTGGAACTGCTGGCTCCACTGGGTTTCGTAGCGGTGGTAGAGCACATGGTTGACGGTGGCCGTGGGCAGCACGCTGAAGTCCGAGCGCGGGTTGAAGTACGGCGTGTCTTCCTTGGTGTTGCGGCTGGTGCCGACTTCCAGGCCCAGATCGACTTGCACCCCCGGCGAGCTGTACACGCCCTGGCGACCGGTGAGCAGTGCTTCGAGACGGTTGTTGCCGTCGCTGAAATGGGACGGGCTCAGGGCCAGTTTCCATTCGCGGCTTTCGTTGGCGCGCCAGCGGATAAAACCGCTGCCGCCGTTGGCAGTAATGTCGGCATTCAGCGCCCGCAGCGGGGTGCTGGCGGAGAGGTAGTCGAGGCTACCGCCGTACTGCCATTGGTCATTGATGTCCCGGGCAATCGCGATGCGCGCGCCCTGCTTGTCGCCAAAGCCGTAGGAGTGATTGGAGACCTCGGCTTCGAGGGTCATGTCGCGGGTGCGCCGCTCGACACCAAGGCGCTGCCAGCGGTGTTGGCCGGTGCCTTCCGGGAAATCGGCAGTGGCGTAGCCGGCCCCGCCGAACACGCGCCAGTCTTCATCGATGGGCGGGCTGTAGAGCAAGGTTTCGATACCGAAATCGCGGCTGCCGGACACCGCGCCCGCACCGTTATCGCCGCCGCCGTTGCTTTTGCCGGTGTAGGCCTCGACGCGCAATTCGGCCATGTCATGCACATCCCGCAGGCGGCTGAGGCGCTGCACCTGGCGGTTGTCCGGGGCGCGGTCGACTACGTCGTCGGTGAGCGCATCGAGCTGGCGCCACTCCTGCAGATCCAGGGCGGTGTGGCCTTGGGAAACCTCCAGGCCGATGTCGCGCGGGGCCTGGGCTTCGGTTTCCTTGAGGGTGTTTTCGGCGCGCCGTGGCCAGTCGCGGGCGCGGTACATATCGGCCTGGGCCAGGCGCAGGCCGATATTGCCGGGCGCCTGCTGCACCAGGGCTTCCAGGCCTTTTTCGCTGGCGGGCAGATCGGCGCCATAGGTGCCGGCCTGGGCCGCCAGTTGTTGGGCGTCCATCCAGGCGTCGTTGGGGTTGCCGATGGGCAGGCCCTTGAGTTCGACCCGGGGTTTCTGGGTGCTCGCCAGGTTGTCGGCGACTTCACGGGCCTCCACCACTTGATCGTTTTCAAGCAAGGCATAGAACAGCGCGGTGCTGTCTTCGACGTGATCGCCGGCGTCCGCATCACTCGCCGCCAGGGCCTGGCGATACAGCGGCGCGGCCTTTTCCGGCCGGCGCTGGTCGAGGTAAGCGGCAGCGACCCAGCGCAGCGCGTAGGTCGGCAGCTGCACACCTTCGCCCTTCAGCACTTCGTAATCGCGGATCACCTCGGCGGTGCGCGCCCGAGCCTTCAGCGCACCCAGGCGATCGATGCGCCAGCGCACCACGTCATCATGGGCGGTGGCATCCGGTGTCCAGGTAGTGAGCAGTTGGTCGTAATCCTTGAGGGCGCGGTCGGCGATGACGTAGCGCTCTTTTTCACTGCGCGAGGCGAACTCGGCCAGGCGCACGCGCTCGGCGGCCAGGTCGCCTTCGAGGCGGCGCTGGGTGACCGGGTCCAACAGGCCCGGGCGCCGGGCGGCCAGGCGCAGGGCCGGTTCCGGCAGGCGCGCGCGTTGCAGGGCGATGATGTATTCGCGGGCGACTTCGGGTTTGTTGCCGGCGCGGATGAACGCTTGGTCGAATTCGAACAACGCGTCATAGGTTGAACCGGCGCGGGTCAGGGCATAACCCAAGGCCATGCGGCGGTCGGCGTCGTCGGGCTTGGCCGCCACCAGGGCACGGGTGCGCTGTACGGCCTCGGCGGTTTGGCCGGCGTCGGCCTGAGTCAGGGCCAGGCCCAATTGCAGGTCCGGGTTATTCGGCTCGCGTTGCAGCGCCTGGCGATACACGGCAATCGCCGGCTCCCAACGCTGCTGGTTGCGATAGGTGCGGGCGACGGTGGCCAACGCTTGGGTGGTAAGGGTGCGATTGCGGCCCTGGGCTTCGTAGACCGTCAGTACCTCGGCGTCCTGGCGTGCCCAGCTGGCAATCAACAGGTGATCGCTGACCTGCCCCGGCGTCTGGCGCTCGGCGGGCAATTGGCGCAACAGATTGAGGGCCGGGCCATAGTTGCCGCTGCGGGCCTGGTTGATCAGCGAATCATAGGCAGCATCCGCCGACGCCACCACAGGCCAAAGCAACTGGCTACACAGGGCCAGACGGATAAAGGGATGAACATTACGCGACATGTCGTCAGCTTCCTCACCTGGGAAAGCTGTAGCGATAAATTCACCTGCACGACACTCCAGGCGGCCAGCATCTGATGACGCGGCCAAGCTTTCCTGGGGCGCAATATCCTTGAGAGGGGCACAAAAAAGGCCAATTCCGAACAATTATTCAGAATTGGCCTACATCACTTTGAGGCGAGTTTTATTGAGCGCCGTTGACCGCGCCGAACTTGCCCAGCACAAAACCAATGAATTGCTCGACGGTCATTTTCTGGCCGTTGAAGGTCACTTCATTGTTGGTGTAGTGCAGCTTGGACACGATATCGGTGCCCACCAGGGTCGCCAGTTGAGTGCCCACAGCCATGCCGCTGATCATCTCGCTGGCCATCTGGGATTGCTGCTCGATGGCTTTCGGGTCGGTCACACCACCGATCTGCGCTTGCAGGGCGGCAACGTCCTGGACCATCGGCTTGGACAGGGTCAGGTTGGCATCCAGCAGAGCAACGATTTGCTTGCCCAGCTCCACTGGCGGCAGGTCCATGCTCGACGGCTTGGCCAGGTCCAGCACCAGGTTGAAACGGCTCTCGCCATTGGTGGTTTTCAGCGACAGGTTTTCTACCGCCACTTGCGGCTTGGCAGCCAGCAGTTGGTCGACGTTGGCCTGGGCCAGGGTCTGCTCGGCTTCGGTCAGTTGCAGCTCAGGTACGGGCTGGCCGGCAGCGGCAGCGGCCTGGGCCGGCTGTACTTTTTCCTGGTAGAGCTTGGTCAGTACCAGCATCGACGGGATGTCGACGTTCTTCATGCTGACCGCCATGGCCGCCGAACCCACTGGCTTGCCCTGGTAACCGATCTCGTCGATCTTGTAGTCGACACGACCGGCCAGGTTGTTGTCCTTGGTTTCGCTGCTGTCTTTCTGCTCAAAGTTCTTGAGGGTCAGCACCGCTTGCTGTGGGCCGAAGGTGACCTTGGTGTTGGTCAGCTCGACGGTGTTTTGCCCGGTGTAGAAACCAAAGGTGGTTTTTTCCAGGTTGCTGGCGATGGTCAGGCCGCTCAGCTCAGCGTCCAGCTTGGCGTTGTTGGCATCGACCACCGAGACCTTGAGGCTGTCCATGTAGCCGCTGGCCTTGACCTTCTTGCCTTCGGCAGTCGAATCGAAGTCCAGGTTGGCGCCGGAGAAGCTCACGGCCGACTTGTCGTCCTTGAGTTCCAGGGGCAGCAGTTCAACGTTGCCGTTCACCGAGCGGTTGTAGCCGATGTTGGCCACGCCTTTGAGTGGCGACACGTCTTTGCTGGCGGCGAACCATTTTTCGGTGGTGGCGTTTTTCTCAAGCTCGTAGTGACTGGTGGCCATGACTGGCAGCCATTTCAGCGACACCAGGCGCGAGAACGGCAGCGGGCCGTGTTCGATATGGTCGACGAACAGCAGTTCGGTGTCCTGATGGTTTTCGCCGAACACTGCGCCCTGGGCCTTGAGGCGATAGTGAGCGGTGCTGCTGAACAGCTGGCGGTCGAGGGAGACCAGTTCCAGGGTCACGGTGCCGTCGACGCCGGCCATGGAGGTCTGCAGTTCCTTGTTGGCGTCCTGGATGGCGGTTTGCAGCACCGGCTCCAGTTGCTTGCCGGTGTACCAGGCACCGCCTGCGCTGATTGCACCAATGGCGACGACGATACCCAAGAGAACGACTGCTGGCTTATTCATGTAGTGACCTGATCAAATCCTGTGAAGTGGGCTGTCTTCCCTGAACCCCGAAGGGTGTCGGCTCAAGCCCGCCGAAATCCGGGGAAGATTAGCATTGCTGGCGTATGCAGCCCAATTTTTCAATAGGCGCGGACTTCAGCGGTGAACGGTAAAGCGCCTTCGCGAGCAAGCCCGCTCCCACATTCGACGGCATTCCAAAGAGGAAACTCGATCAAATGTGGGAGCGGGCTTGCTCGCGAAGGCGTCAGTACAGACACCGCAGATTTCAGGAATACTCGGTTTCGATCTCATCCAATTGATGGTCAAAGCTCTTCAGCCGCGCCGTCCACGTATATACCAGCACTTCAAACTCACGGTGAATCACCGCATTGCCCGGCGTATCTGATTTAGGGTCATAAAAATCCAGCTGGTAACGCTCCCGCGCCATCGCGGTGGCTACGTCGGATAATTCCCGGGCGTTATTCAGCCAATGCCGTCCGTCGGCGACTTGCCGATCAAGCATCACGCATTGTTTTTTCAGGGCTTCGAGGCTTTTTTCCAGCGGGGTGCCGGTCAGTTCACCCATGACTTCCTGGAAGGTGCGCCCCGGTTGCCAGTAACTGCCCCAGAAGTAGCGGTCGAACACTGTCTCGACCCGGCGCAGGGCAACCTTGGTGTCCCAGATCGCCACGCGGGTCTTGCCTTGTTCGAGCAGTCTTCGCTTGATTCGCTGGCCTTGGTAAGAGGCCCAGGCCACCACGCCGATAGACAGCACCGCGATCAGCGCGCTGGCGCTGTCGAGGAACACCATGGCCTTGTCGATCTGATGGGCCAACATGATGCCGTAGAAGTAAGTCGCCGATAGCAGTACCAGTGCGAAGAACACACACCAGAAAGCGGGAGCATAAGGGTTTTTCATTATTGGAATCCCCATGAGCAAACGCGAGCAGTGACAAGCGGGTCATCAACAGAACCCGCCAGTCAAAGCATAGCAATCAGCTCAGGGTTTGCTGGCTTGTGTGGCTTGCGTTCGTCCACTTTCCCAGCCGCCGCCCAGGGCCAGGAACAAATCGATCTGGCTCATGGCAACCTGGGTGTTCGCCGCCGCCAGTTGCGCCCGCACATCGGTGTAGGTCCGGGTGGCTTGCAGGTCGGCCAGGAACGACGCGCGACCGGCCTGGAAGAAGCGGTGCGTCTGCTCCGCGGCCTCTTTGGCCGAGGCGCCGGCATCCGCCAGGGCATCGCGACGTTGCAGTTGCGCGGTGTATTGCGCCAGGCCCGTCTGGGTTTCGCGGATGGCGTTGAGCACCACGCCGTCGAAATGCGCCAGGGCGCCCTGGGTCGCGGCTTCGGCTTCATGGATGCGGGCGCGGGCGCCGTTGGTCGGCAGCGTCCAGCTGATCAGCGGGCCAAAGCCCCAGCGATTGGTGGCCGGCGTGCCCAGGTCATCCAGGATACCCACGGTGCCCACGGTGGCTCCGATGCTGATATCCGGGTACAGCGCGCCGGTGGCCACGCCGATGCGTGCGGTGGCAGCCGCCAGTTGGCGTTCGGCCTGGCGTACATCAGGGCGACGCTTGAGCAGCGTGGCGCCGTCGCCTACCGGCAGCAATTGGGCGATATGCGGCAGTTCGGCACATTGCGCGGTGCCAGCCGGCAGTTGATTCAGTGGCTTGGCCAGCAGCATCGACAGGCGGAACAGCCCGGCCTGGCGCAGCGCTTCATAACGCGGCATTTCGGCGCGCAGGGATTTGTACTGGGTTTGCGAACGGGTGACCTGGGTTTCATCACCCCGCCCGGCATCCCGCAGGCGCTGGGTCAGGTGCGTGCTCTGGGCTTGCAGGTCGAGGGACTCGTTGGCGATCGCCAGCTCTTCGTTGGCCGCGCACACTTGGGTGTAGGAGCGCACCACGTCGGCCACCAGGGTGATACGGGCGATATCGGCCGCCGCCTGGGCCGCATCGGCACTGGCCTGGGAGCTTTCAATGCCGCGCTGCAAGGTGCCGAACAAATCGAACTGGTAAGAGGTGCTGATGCTCGCGGCGCCGATATTGGCCACCGGGACTTTTTCCGTCAGCAAATAGGCCTCACCGGACTCTTGCAGGCGCTGGGCTTCCGCCTTGGCGCCGGCACTCCAGCCGCCGGCCGATTCAGCTTGCTGCACCTGATAGCGCGAGCGCTGCAAGTTGGCTGCAGCCACCCGCAGGTCGGTGTTGGAGGCCATGGCCTGCTCCACCAGCTGATCCAGGCGCGGGTCTTGATAGAGCTTCCACCAGTCCGCCGGCACCGGCGCCGACACCACATTGTTGCCCTCCCCGGCCAACTGGCCCTGAAGGTCACCACGGTTCACAGCCGCCTTGTCCGGCAGCTTGTAATCGGGGCCCACCACTTGGCAGGCCGACAGCAACAACCCCAGCCCGGCGGTTGCTAAAAGCCGTTTCATGGCTGGTTCTCCGACTTGGGTTTATCGCCGATGATCGACACCGTGGCAGTGCGCCCGGCAATCATGCGGAAGTCCGCCGGCACGTCGTCAAAGGCGATGCGCACTGGAATCCGCTGGGCCAGGCGCACCCAGCTGAACGCCGGGTTGACGTTGGGCAGCAGGTTGGAGCCGCTGGTGCGGTCACGGTCTTCGATACCGGCGACGATGCTTTGCACATGCCCGCGCAGGCGAGCGTTGTCGCCGATCACGCGGATGTCGACGCTCTGGCCGACGTGGATGCCGTCGAGCTTGGTCTCTTCGAAATAGCCGTCGATGTGGAAAGAGTTGCTGTCCACCACCGACAACACCGGACGCCCGGCGGTCACGAACTCCTGGTTACGCGGCGCACGGTCGTTGATGTAGCCGTCCACCGGACTGCGGATCACCGAGCGGTCCAAGTTGAGCTGCGCGGCATCCACCGCCACTTGCGACTCCGCCAGGGCCGATTGGGCACGGGCGACACGGGACTGGCTTTCTTCCAGTTGTTCGCTGGCCACCAGGTTGCCGAGGCCACGGTTACGCTTGTTCTCGCGCACGGCCTGGGCCAGGGTTTCCTGGCGGTCGGCCACGGCGGCCTGGGCTTGGCGCAGGGCCAGCTTGAAGCGGTCCTGGTCGACGGAGAACAGCACCTGCCCGCGCACTACCAGTTGGTTGTCACGCACGTCCACTTGCTGGATCAGCCCTGACACGTCCGGGGCGATCTGCACGATGTCGGCACGGATGTGGCCGTCACGGGTCCACGGGGCGAACATGTAGTACATCACCATGCGCCACACCACGACGCAGGCGAAGGTCACTACCAATAACGTCAGGACTACACGGCCGATGGTCAAAAAAGGTTTTTTCATGTCATGAGGTATCGACTGAGTGAATCCACTGCGCCCAGCAACAGAGCGTAGAGACCCACATTGAACAATGCCCGGTGCCAGACCAGGCGATAGAAGTGGAGGCGGGTCAACAGCCCGTGCACCACCAGGTACAACACATAGGTAATGCCCATCAGCACCAGCAGCGTGGGCAGGAATACCCCGCTGATATCCAGATCACCGATCATAAAGGCGCTCCATCGGGTAACGGCGCTTCCATTTCTGTGCCGCCGAGAAATTCCACGCCGGGCAACAACGCCAGGCGCAAGCCACTGAGGGCGTGCAGCAAGTGCAGGCGGGTTTCGTCCTCACCTTGCAGGCCCTGGCCGTTGAGGGCGCGGCGGGTACGGTCGAGGGTCATCAGCAGACCGCCGGGGGCCGGCAGACGTTCACCGGCTTTCAGGCAGGCCTTGAAGTAACCGCCGACGCCTTCCACGACCTGGCTGAGCAGCACGCGCGGTACGCCGAGGATGCGTGGCGAATAAGCCTGCAAATCCATGAGGTTCAGCGCCACACCCAATTCCCGCAGGGCGATGCCGGTGTCTTGGCCGGTCATGGCCAGGCGCGGCAGATGCTGCATCAAGCGATCCAGCATTTGAGCCCCCATGTGCCGGTGTTCGGCCAGGGTCGCAGGCTCAGTGAGACCAACGATGTCCTGCCAGCCGAAGCGGGTCAGGCGCTTGGCCGCCAGCTCGGCGCCGAACGGCCGCGCAATCAGGGTCCAGACGAAGGCGAACAACAGACCCACCGGGCCCGCCAGGTTGGAGTTGGCGAAGGCCAGGAAGTCCGCGTCGTAGGCACCCTGGATGCTGATGAACGACGAGGTGTTGACCAGCGTCAGCAGCATGCCGAGGTAGAAACGCGGCTGTACCGTCAGCGTGCCGATACAGATAAAGGGCACCGAAAACGCCAATACCAGCATCGGGAAATCGTGCAGGTTGGGCAGCACCAGAAACAGGTAGAGGCTGGCGAACAGCACCGACATTGCGGTCCAGAAAAAGAACCGGTAGATCTGCGGCGCCGGGTCGTCCATGGAGGCGAAAAAGCTGCAGGCCACCGCCGCGAGGATCACCGCGCTGCCACCGTCGGTCCAGCCCAGCAGGATCCACAGCACCGAGGCGACGATGATCGCGGTGACGGTGGAAAACGCCGAGTAGAACATCAGGCCCCGGTCGAGAAACGGGGTCAGCCTGCCCAGGCGCCAGTGGCGGTATACCGCGCGCCAGCTGTCCTGGCTTTCGCACTGGATGGCAGCTTGCAGGCTGCGGCAGTCTTGCCACAAATCCACCCACTCGCCCAGTCGGTACAGGGCATTGGAGAACAGTAATTGGTGGCGGTCATCCAGGGCCTCGGCATCGGGTTGCAGCGCTTCGATCTGGTCGCGCAGAACACGCCAGCGTTCGAGGGGCGCATCCTTTTGCGTGCTGGCCAGCCACTCGTTGGCGGCGGTCAGCAACGGCGCGAAACGGTCGAGCAATTCCGGCGCGCGGTGTTCCAGGGCGTATACGGCGTTGTCGAGGGCATCGATCACCGGCAGAAGGTGGATCATCCGCCCGCGCAGCTCCTTGGTGTTGCGCACCGTTTGCGGCCGCGAGCCCTCGTGGGGCAGTTGGCCGATCATCAATTCCAGGGTGTTGAAGGTGGCAACCATGCCGCTGCGCAGGGTGCTGATTTCTTCGGGCTGCACGTTGCGGCTGAGGAAGCGCTGGCTGTAGACCTGCGCGTCGGCAAACCACTTGCTCACCGAGTCATCGAACACCGGCGCCAGGCGTCGCGGCCAGAACATCGCACCCACCACGGCGGCCACGGCGATGCCGAGGAAGATTTCTTCAGTACGCGCTTCGGCGACGTCCCACACCGCCAGCGGGTTATCCACCACCGGCAAGGCGATCAGCGGCAAGGTGTAGCCGGCCAGCATCAGCGCATAGCTGTTGGCGGTGCGCAGGTGCAGGGACAGGAACAGTAGAATCCCAGTCCACAGCGCGATCACCACCACTAACACGTAAGGCGTCTGCACAAACATCGGCACAAAAAACACCGCAGCGGCCGCGCCCATGAAGGTACCGACCGCCCGGTACAGCGCCTTGGAGCTGGTAGGGCCGACAAACGGGCTGGATACGATATACACCGTGGCCATCGCCCAATACGGACGCGGCATTTGCATCAGCATGGCGATGTACAACGCGATCATTGAAGCGGCGAATGTCCTTACGCCATAGAACCAATCCTTGGCCGGCGGCATGCCGGTAAAAAATCCGTTCAAGAACTCACAACCATGGGATGTTGATTGGCGCCTTCGAAGGCCCGTAGGACACGCAGCGCAGCTTCCAGGTCATCGGGATCGATCGTCGCCAGCACCTCGCGGCGCAGGCGCACCAGCTGTTCTTCCACCGCCTGCACCAGCTCGCGGCCACGCTCGGTGAGGCTCAAGGACTTGGCGCGGCGATCGTGGATGTCTTCGGTGCGGCACACATAGCCGGAACTGCACAGCTGGTCCAACAGGCGCACCAGGGACGGGCTTTCCATCCCGGCGGCCTGGGCCACTTTGACTTGGTGCACACCGTCGCCGAGGCGGCCGATCATCAGCAGCGGCACGGCGCAGGCTTCAGAGATGCCATAGCTGACGAGCGTGGTCTGGCAGATTTTGCGCCAGGTCCTGGCACCTACCACCATGCTGCTGCTGATGTTCATCTGGAGTTGTTCGAGGGTCTGGGACACTGGACTCTTCGCATACAGTTAGTTTGCTAACTATCAATATGGTCGATGGATACAAAGCAGTCAAGTTTTGATACAAATTTGCGGATGGGTGGATGGCCCGTAGGCTAAGTAAAGCTGGTTTGGGGAAAGTGGTTTGCTGCCAGCAACCGTCAGTCGCCTCACTCAGCTCACATGCGTCGTCAGGTATGCACGTTGTATATACTTCGTACATACCAATCTAGAGCATTCACTTATGTCAAAACTAGCCGTTTTCACCTTGAAGCTTGAGTCGGAACTACGCGACCAATTCATGGCCGAGTGCGAGGCTACCCACCGTCCTGCATCGCAAATCGTGCGAGATATGATGCGTCAGTTTGTCCAAGCCCAGCAGGAATCACGGGAGTACGATGCGTTCTTGCAGCGTAAAGTAGACGCCTCTCGCGCCTCGATACAGGCAGGCAGAGAGATTTCCAATGAGGATTTGGAAGCTGAGTTTTCTGCGAAACGTGCTCACGTAGATAATCAGGAATGAGGGTTGCCTGGACGCCGCAAGCGGCGCAGGACCGTAGGGATATCTGGGACTTTTTATTTGAGAAAAACCCACAAGCCGCAGCCGATATGGATCGACGCTTCAGCAGTGCAGTGCTGGGACTGGCAAAACACCCAGAAATCGGTCCACTCGGCAGGATCACGGGCACACGCGAAGTCATTCCTCATCCAAGCTACCGCCTTGTTTACCAACTTGAGCCCGACGTAGTAAGGGTCGTAGCGCTTCAACCGCCTCTTGACGGCTTAGACTCCTCGCCCCTCTCTCAACCGCAAATTCAACTCATCCACCACCTCCGCCCAATCCGCATCCCCCAAAATCTCATCGCGCAAAAACGCCCGCTGGCTTAGCGTCCAGAAAAACGCATCCGCCAGGTGCAGTTCGGGTTTGAGTGGGGAGTGGACCGCGATGTACCGCTCAATGCTGACCGGGTCATCGGGCAAACCGAGCTGTTTGAACAACGATGGCAAGTTGTGGACTGGGGATTCCATGAGGCGTTCCTGGAGAGATGGTTCACCTGAGTCTAGCCCCCCAGGCGAACATAAACCTCTCCGGTGTTGCGCAGATTAATCGCAGCCCTCACGGTGCACGCCCGCTGGCGCGTTACACAGCACGAACAGCCGGGCCCGTGCGCCACCGCCATCCTGCTGGCTGAGCTGGCGCCACCCTGTCGGTAACGGAGCAAACTCATCCGGCGGCTCCGTGCCGCTGATCAGCCATACACGCTGGGTCTCGGCGGGTAACGCCGACAAGCGATCAAGGTAGATGCGCCCGCCGTCCTGGTCCACCAAGGTGCCAAAACCGTAGGCGTTCGGCCGTGTGGACTTGCCGGAGGCGGTCGGCGGTGTGAAGAGCTGCAACTGGGCGTCGGTCTCGTCGTAATAGACGTAGGGCAGGTACCACAGCATGTCGCTGATGACGATGCGGTCATCTTCCTGGTAGTTGCGATTGACGAACTCCACCACCACGTTGAATTGATCATGTTCATCGACGGTGGCGTTGGTCTTCAAGCCTACCCACTCGACCCCGACAAACAGCACTAGCAGTGCTGCCCCCGCGAGCGGCAGGCGTGGCGACAGACGGTCGACAGCCACCGCCACGATGATCGGCAAACTCATCGCGTAGGCGGTGAGATAACGCTCGATAAACACCGGGGAAATAAACGAAACCCCATAGACCAGCACCACCGGCAGCATGAAAAACAGCGCCAGCAGCCAACCAAACCGATAGCGGCTTTGATCGCGCCAGGCGGATACGCCTACCAACGCTATCAGTAATAAAGGAAACGCAATGAAGAGGGGGCGCCACAAATGGTCGCCCGGGTCCTGAATGAGGAACTGCCACACCATGGACGGCACGGAGTACAGGTTGACCGGATCCTCCCAGCCAATATCACCGCCCACTTTGAGTTCTTCGGTGTGATGCACCAGGCCCAGCAAATTCGGCAGCCAAGGCAGGTACAGCAAGACAATGGCAAGGTTGGCCAACCACCAGCCCGGACGCGTGACAAGGCGCAGGCCGCCGGCCCGTGGCAAACGCAGCAGAACCAGCCATGACCAGTGCACCAGCACGCACAAGGCGGTGAAGTAGTGGGTGTAGAAAGCCGCCGTCATCAACAGCGCATAGGCCATCAGATAGCGCTTGCGTTCAGGCTGGCGGACCCAATACACCAATGCCAGGGTGGCGGCCAGCAGCCACACACCCAGCAACGAATACATTCGCACTTCCTGGCTGTAGCGCACCGCCGTGGGCAGCAACGCCAGCAGAATCCCCGCCAGCACCGCCGCGCGGCGGGTCGCGATCAGCCGCGTCAGCCAGACCCCCAGGCCGACCGCAACCACACCGGGGATCGCGCTCATGCTGCGCAGGGAGAAAATACTGTCGCCAAACACCTCGATCCAGCCGCGCAGCATGAAGAAATACAGCGGCGGGTGAACGTCATGGGCGGCGTGAAACCACAGATCCTCCAGGGAATACTCAGCGAGCAACAGGCTTGAACCTTCATCGCCCCAGATGGCGGCGGCGGTCAGGCCATAGAAACGCACGGCCATGGCCAACGCCAGCAGCGGCACCCACCACAATCGAGCCAGCCAGCCGGCATTCTCCCAAAGACCAGGATTGACCACGGGAAATGCCCCGGCCTTGTTGTCTTGTTCCGCCACAGAGCGTCGCACCTCTACTTCCTCACCCACTACTGAACCTGCGCTTGCGCGAACACCCGCCACTCTAGGTTAAAAGGCCTTGATTCGCCCGCTGTTTTGCTCGTTTTGAGCCGTCATCCGCCAATCGGACAAATCTGAATTTTGCGCAGGGTGTCTCCGACGCCTTAGTCGGATCAGGCTATGATTGCTGCCTTCCATGGATTCAGGATCAAGGACACTTCATGCGCATCGGTCTTCTGTCACCCCTGGCACTGGCATTGCTCACCTCCCTGCCCCTTCAGGCCCACGCCAGCGGCGATGACTCGTGCTACCCGGATTGGCGGGTGTCGCGTAACAGCCTGGACGTGTGCAGCAACCTGCCGTTTTTGAGCCCAGGCAATGACAGCCGGGTCAACCTGCGGCTGCTGCTGGCGGACAAGAACGTCATGCCGCTGGCACCGAATGCCCTGGGCGAGCAGGACTTTTCCGAAGGCTTTGGTCCGGTGCCATTCCCGGTGTATCGGCTCACGCCCTCGGCGGATGAGCCCGAAAACAAACCCGACGACTCGCGCACCGCCGAACTGGATGAACTGCTCAGCCCGCTGGGCATCAAGCGCGATGACTACAAGGCCGCCGGCGAAGCCTTCCTTTCCGGCGAAGGCAGCCGTTGCCGCAGCAACGCCGATGACAGCGCCGCCGCGTTTATCAGCCAGGTGGTGAAGGCCGATGTACCGCAGGCCGAGCGCCAACTACTGGCCAAACTGCGGTTACAGATGCTCGGCAGCTGTTCCTCGGACGGCGTAGCGGCAGGCGATACAGACCCAATCAAATCCGCAGACGGCCAGGCATTGCTCGCCTACCTGAAAGCCGCCGGGGACTTTTACAGCGGGCGCTTCAGCGATGCGCAAAAAGGGTTTGCCGGGCTGACGAGCAGCTCGCTGCCCTGGCTCAAGGAAACAGCGCTGTACATGACCGCCCGCACCGCGCTGAACGACGCCCAGCAAAACGCCTTCGATGAATACGGCACGCCATCCCTTGAGCATGTGGATAAGTCCGCGCTGCAAAGGGCCGAAAGCGGTTTCGACGATTACCTGAAAACTTATCCACAGGGCGAATACGCCGCCTCCGCCCGTGGCCTGCTGCGCCGGGTGCACTGGCTGGCGCCCAACCCCGACAAACTGGCGGACGATTTCGCCTGGCAACTGACCCAGGCCACCGAGGCCCAGCGCAACGTATCCCTGGATGAACTGGTGCAGGAAGCCGACACCAAATTGCTGACCAGCACCACCGCACCGGTGGGCAATCCGTTGATCCTGGCCCTCAACGACCTGATGTGGATGCGCGCCGGTGACCCGCCGAAGCTCACCCGTGAAGCCCTCGATGGGCAGAAGTCGACATTCGCCCAGGAACCGGCGTTATATGACTACGTGCAGGCGGCGTTTGCCGTGTACGTCGAGCACCAACCCGATCGCGCCTTGAAGTTGTTGCCGCAAGACGTGCCGTCGAATCTGGACTACTTCGCCTTCAGCCAGCAGACCCTGCGCGGCCTGGCATTGGAAGCCAAGGAAGACTGGAAAGCCGCCGAAGCCTTGTGGCTGCAACTGTTGCCGCTGGCCAAGCAACCGCTGCAACGTGACCAGCTGGAGCTGGCATTGGCGATGAACTACGAACGCAGCGGCCAACTGGCGAAGGTGTTTGCCGCCGACTCGCCGATCAGCGCCAAACAGGTGCGCTACATCCTGCTGCGCAACGTCGCCGGTCCCGACCTGCTGCGCCAACAGCTTGCCCATGCCGGCGACCCGATAGAACGCCAGACCGCGCAATTCACGCTGCTCTATAAAGACCTGCTGCGCGGCCAGTTCGAGACCTTTGCCGAGGACCTGAAGCAACTGCCCGCCCAGGTTCCCGATGACAAGCTGGGCACCAGCCTGGGCTACGTCTACGGCGGCGGCCAGTCGTTGAAACTGTTCCAATGGAAGGGTGACAAGGCCGAATCCGGCTACACCTGCCCGAGCATCGCGCAAATCGCCAGCACCTTGCAGGCCGATCCGAAAAACCCGCTGGGCCTGAACTGCCTGGGTGAATTCGTCCTGCGTAATGGCCTGGACGGCATGCCTCTGGAACAGGCGCGCTCCGCTGGCAGCCTGGGCAGTACCGCCTCGCCCTTCAAGGGTGAAGCTTTCTCGCGGCTCGAAGGCTATAAACGGGTGATCGGCAATCCCAAGGCCCCTCATAACGACAAGGCTTACGCACTGTTTCGCGCCATCAACTGCTATGGGCCTTCGGGCTACAACAGCTGCGGTGGCGAAGACGTCGACAAGGCCGTGCGCAAAGGTTGGTTCCGCCAGCTGAAAACCGGGTTTGCCGATACCCAGTGGGGCAAGTCGCTGCAGTATTACTGGTAAGCCATGAAGCATTTCTGGCTGGCCCTGCTCCTGCTGGCAAGCCCGGCCTTCGGTGCGGTGGACGCCCGCGACCATGATGCATTCTGGCTGTGGAGCGGCGTCGCGCCGCAGCCGGTGCTCAAGCAGGCGAAAACCCTGTACATCCTCCAGGGCCAGATCAATTCAACCCGCCGCGCGCCCCAGCGTGGCGTGCAATTCATCGCCCAGGGCATGAGTGTGCCGCGCATCACCCACGGCGAAATCTGGGTGGTGTACCGCGCCCACACCCTGCACTGGCCCGAATCGGTCTACAGCCAGATGCTCGGCCAGGTACAACGCTGGCGGGACGCGGGCAATCCGGTGGTTGGCATCCAGATCGACTTCGATGCGCGCACGCAATACCTCGACGAATACGCCGACTTCCTGCGCGACCTGCGCCAGCGACTGCCCAAGGATTTGCGCCTGAGCATCACCGGGCTGATGGACTGGAGCAGTAACGCTGACCCGGCCGCCATCGCCCAACTCAAGGGCGTGATTGATGAAGTGGTGGTGCAGACCTACCAGGGCCGCCACAGCATTCCGGACTACGCGGCGTACCTGCCACGGATGAACCGGCTGGGAGTGCCGTTCAAGATTGGCTTGATTCAGGGTGGGGCGTGGGAAGAGCCGGGGTATTTGAAGGGGAATGAGTGGTTTCGTGGGTATGTGGTGTTTTTGCAGAATCCTTGAATGCCCACAGTCCCTGGACTGTGGGCACTGGTATTAGCGCCCTGCCGTCTGTTCCGGATACACCGACTCCCAGCCCCCGCCCAATGCCTTGTACAACCCGACCATGGCCAGGGAAACCCCGGTGGAGCTTTCCACCCACTGTTCCTGCGTCGCCAGCAACGCACTTTGCACGGTCAGCACGTTGACGAAATCCACCACGCCTTCGACGTATTGATGCTGCGCGTGGCAAGGGCGATCTGGTTCTGCCGCACGGCTTCAGCGAGGCTGTCGCGCCGCAGTTGGCTGGCGTTGTAGCGAGTCAACTGGTCGTCGATTTCATGCCAGGCCCGCAGCACGGTTTGCTGGTAGGCCAAAGCCGCTTCCTGTTGCTGGGCTTCGCGCAGATCGAGCATGCCTTGCAGCCGGCCACCGTTGAAAATCGGCAAGCTCAGTTGCGGGCCAAAGGCGAATGCACGGGAGCTCCACGAGCCGAGATCTGCCAGCTGCAACGCCTGGGAGCCCACGCTGCCGGACAGGGTGATGCGCGGGTAGAAGTCGCCCTTGGCCACGCCGATGGAAGCGGTGGCGGCATGCAGGCGCGCTTCGGCCTGGCGGATATCAGGGCGGCGCTCGGCCAGTTGCGACGGCAGTCCGATGGCGACCTGGCGTTGGGTTTGCGGCACGGCAGCGTCCTTGGATAGCTCCGCGTACAAGGCTTGTGGCGGCTCGCCCATCAGCAGGCTCAGGGCGTTGATCAACTGGTCCTGGCGTTGCTGCAAGTCCGGCAGGCGCGCCTCAATGGCGGCGACTTGAGCGGCGGCTTCGGCGACGTCCAGGTCTGTGGCAACCCCGTCGGCCAAACGCAGTTGCGACAGCTTGAGGCTGTGGCGGGCGACGTCGAGGTTTTGCTCGGTGACGGCCCGGGTGTTCTGCACGCCGCGCAGTTGGATGTAGTCCTGGGCGGTTTCCGCCAGCACTGACAGCAGCACGGCACGGCGGTCGTTTTCGGCGACTTGCAGGGTAGCGTCGGCGGCTTCGGTTTCGCGTTTTACCCGGCCCCAGAAGTCCAGTTCCCAGGCAGCGGAGAACCCCATGTCCCATTGGTTGAAGGCCGAGCGGCCATTCTTGCCGGAGGGATCGCTCAAGCCATCGGCGCTGTTGCGTTGGCGCAGGTAGTCGCCGGTGGCGTTGACGGTCGGGTAGCGCTCGGCAGTGATCACCTGGCGCGCCGCGCGGCTTTGTTGCAGGCGACTGCTGGCGAGTTTCAGGTCGAGGTTGTCGGTCAGTGCACGACGCGTCAGCGCGGTGAGTTGCTGGTCATGGAACACTTCCCACCAGCGCTCTTCCAGCGGGTCGTTGACCGCATGACTGGCGGCTTGTCGGCCCTGTGGCTCGGTCCATTTGCCCAGCGGGTTTTGCGGGCGCTGGAAATCCGGGCCGACGGTGCAGGCACTCAGGCTGAGCAAACTCAAGGTCATCCAGGCGAGGCGTCTCATTGCTGGGCGACCTCGCGTGGCTGGGCGGCGGCGTGGGTGTCGACGCTGGCTTCCACCGACATACCGACCCGCAGGCGTTCGGTCAGCGCCTGGCCGGGCTCCAGGATGATTTTCACCGGAATGCGCTGCACCACCTTGGTGAAGTTGCCGGTGGCGTTGTCCGGCTTGACCGAGGCGAACGTCACGCCGGTGGCCGGCGCCAGGCTTTTGAGATGCCCCTTGAGCACGTCGCCGTCGAGGCTGTCGACCCGCACTTCAACCGCTTGGCCTGCGTGCATGTGGGACAGTTGGGTCTCCTGGAAATTGGCCACCACGTAGGCCTCGGCCAGCGGCACCACGGCGAGAATCTTGCTGCCTGGCGTCACGTAGGCGCCAACTCGCACTGCACGCTCGCCGACCATGCCGTCCACCGGCGCGACGATGCGGGTGTACGACAGCTGAAAGCTGGCCATTTCCAGTGCGGCCTGGGCGCGTTTCAAACCGCCTTGCGCCGCATCCCGCTGGGCGCTGAGGATTTCCACTTGCTTGCGTTCGGCAGCCAACACCGCCGTGGCATTCGCCAGGCGTGCGGTGGCCTGGTCGATGCGGGTCTTGGCTTGCTGAGCGTTCTGCACCGTACCGGCGCCTACGCCCGCGAGGTGGTTGTAGCGGTTCAGTTCGTGTTCGGCAAACGCCACTTCGGCGCGATCTGCCGCCACCGTGGCCTGGGCCTGGGCGATCACCGAGCTTTGCCGCTCCAGGGTCGCCGTGGCGTTTTTCAGTTGCGCCTGGGCCACCAACGTATCGGCATCAGCCGCCTGGGCGGCGGCGCGGAAGTCACGGTCATCGATCAGCGCCAGCAACTGGCCGGCCTTGACCCGCTGGTTGTCTTCCACCAGCACTTCCTTGATAAACCCGGCCACGCGTGGCGCCACCAAGGTGTAGTCGGCGGCGACGAAGGCGTCGTTGGTGGTCTGGCGCTTGCTGCCGAACACGCCCGGCGCCAACAGGTAAACCAGCACACCTAAGGCAAACACAGTGATGACGGTTACAGCGATTTTGTCTTTGCGTTTCATAACGATCCCTTTGGCTCAGTGAGCAATCAAGTCAGCGCGCGGGGCGGATAAATCCGCGTCGGCATCCAGAAAATCAGCAGGATCAACACCGCCGCGACACCCGCCATGACGTAGTAGAGATCCGAAGAAGTGAGCACCACGGCCTGCTGGTGCAAGCGATGGGCAAGGCCGGCGGCATCGCTGTCGGCCAGGGGCGAGTTGCCCAGGCTGTCCACCAACATGGTCGAGTGGAAATGCAGACGGTGGGTGGTCAAGGCGTCGATCACGCCGGTAGCGACCACGGCGGCCAGGCCTTTGACGGTGTTGAACCACGCCGAGGCGAACGGCCCGTCCTGGGGCGTGATGCTGCCCGTGGAGAGCATCAACAGCGGCAACACCGCCATGGGTTGCCCGAAAATTTGCAGCAATTGCAGCGCGTAGAAATCATCGCGGATCCACGCCGACGTCAGCTGCGCCCCGCCCACGCAGGACAGGATCAACATGCTCAAGCCGATGCCCAATACCCAACGGCAATCGACCCAGCGCAGGTTGCACAGCGCCGCCACCAACGGCAGCGCGATCAACTGCGGCAACGCCATGATCAGCATCACCGGGGCAGTTTGCAGCGGGCGGTAGCCTTGCACCTGAGCCAGGTAGCTGGACGGAATGATGGTCACCGCCAGCAGCACGATCAGCACGCCGGCGAGCACGATCAGCGCGAACGCCAGGTTGCGGATACCGAGCATCTGCAACTTGAAAAACGGCATCGGGTGCGACCATTCGTTGATCATGAACAACACGAGCAACACCAGGCCGCCAATCAGCAACGAGGTGATCAGCGACGACTCGAACCAGTCCAGGCGATTGCCCTGTAGCAGGCCGATCACCAGCATGCAGATCGCCGGAAACCCCAGCAGCAGGCCGCGCCAGTTGAACTGCTTGAAGCGCTCCAGGCGCAACGGGTCCTGGGGCAAGCCGTAGGCTACGGCGGCCATGGCCAACAGGCACGGCCCGACAATCTGCCAGAACGCCCATTGCCAGCCAACGTATTCGGTCCACATGGCCGCCAGCGGTGTACCGAGGCTGGGGCCGAAGGTCGCGGTCAGGGCATAGCCGGCCAGGCCGTATAGCTTGACGTTGGCCGGCAGGAAACGCAGGGCCACGGTCATCAGCATCGGCGGCAAGGCGCCGCCGGCCAGGCCTTGCACGGTGCGCAAAATCAGCAGGCTTTCGTAATTCGGTGCGAACGGGCACAGCACGCCGAGCACGGTGAACAGGCCGATGGCGCACAGGGTGAAACGGCGCAGGGAGAACGTCACCGAACACCAGGGTGCAAAGGCCATCGCCGAGACGGAAGTAGCGGTGTACGCGGCCACCAGCCAGGTGCCTTCGTCAAAACCGATGTACATCGCACCGCGAATATCGGCGAGGGCGACTTTGGTCACCATTTCGTTGAGGCCGGACACCAGTACCGCGAGCAAAACGCCCACCAGGCCGATGATGATGCGCGGGCCGAAAACGGGCGGGGTGATGGCGGTCGGCTTGGCTGCAGCCAGGGGTGCGGGAGCAGCGAGGGACGTCATGAACTACAACTCGGCATAGGAAATACCCGAGCAGTTTAATCAGGCTTAGACATGACAAAAAGTGACTTATAGGAAGCTTATAAGTGCACCAGACGCAATGATCAAAATGGAGGCGATCGCTGTGGGAGCCGAGCCTGCCCGCAATGGCATCACCTCGCTATTCCTGAAAAACCGGGTCGCCCGCATCGCAGGCAAGCCAGCTCCCACATTGACCGAGCTCACTTGCGACTCACGTGGGCTGCGCTTCTTGCCACGTCGCCTCGCAGCATTCACGCATGGTCTCGCGCAGCCATTTATGGGCCGGGTCCTTGTCGAAACGCGGGTGCCAGGCCTGGGTCAACACCAGGGTCGGCAGGGAGATCGGCAGAGTGAATGCGCGCAACGGCAGCTTCAGGCGATTGGCGCTGTAGAGCGCCTCCTTGGGCACCGGCAGGATCAGGTCGGAATCCGGCAGCATGAACATCGCGCCGTGAAACCCGGGGGCGATCATGGCCACTCGACGTTCCAGGCCTTGGGCGTTGAGCGCCGTGTCGATCGGCCCACGGGCAATACCGCGCCGGGAGATACTGATATGGGAATAGCTGGCGAACCGCTCGGCGGTTATCTCGCCATCGAACAACGGGTGCCCTTCCCGCGCCAGCCCGACGAAGGTGGTGGTGAACAGGTTCTGCACCTTCACTTCCGGGGTGATCGGCATGGTGTTGCCCACCCGCAGGTCGAGCCGGCCTTCCCGCAGGGCTTCGTCATCGGTGTCGCCTTCGGGCACGAAGCGCAGCTCGCACAGCGGTGCCATGCGCTCCATGGTGTCGAACAGCCGACCGCCATACACCCCGACAAAAAAGTCATTGGCCCGCACGCTGAACCGGCGCCGCAGGGTACGCAGGTCCACTTCGTCCGCCGAGCGGAACAGCAGCGCCGCCTGTTCCACCACGTTACGCACCTGGCCCTGCAACTCCAGGGCCTTGGGCGTTGGCACCAGGCCGCGACCGGCGCGCACCAGGATCGGATCACCCACCGCCTCGCGGATTCGCGTGAGGGTGCGGCTCATGGCGGCCGGGCTCAGGTTCATCCGCCGCGCGGCACCCACCACGCTGCCCTCGTCGAGCAAGGCGTCGAGGGCGACCAGCAGGTTCATGTCCGGTAATTGCATGCCAAGCACTCGTGATGGGTTGGGAGTGAACTTGGCGCAATCGTAGCAGACTGTGGCGAGGGAGCTTGCTCCCGCTGGGCTGCGAAGCAGCCCCAAAATTTGCAATCGAGCTTTTTCTGAAAGAAAGCGGTGATGTTATTGGGGCCGCTTCGCGGCCCAGCGGGAGCAAGCTCCCTCGCCACAGGGTGGGTGTTTCAGTCAGGGTGGGTGCTTCAGTCAGCGTTGCATGCCCCAGCGCTTCACGGTGACCCGCTCCAGGGTGTCAAACACCAGGTTCTCCACCAGCAGCCCGATCAGGATCACCACTGCCAAGCCGGCAAATACCTTGTCGGTGTACAGCTCGTTGCGGTTCTGGAAGATGTACCAACCCAAGCCGCCCTTGCCGCTGGTGGCGCCGAATACCAGCTCGGCAGCAATCAGTGTGCGCCAGGCAAATGCCCAGCCGATTTTCAGCCCGGCGAGGATCGACGGCAGCGCCGCCGGAATCAGGATGAACAGCACGAAACGCATGCCCTTGAGGCCATAATTGCGACCGGCCATGCGCAGGGTTTCCGAGACACCGAGAAACCCGGAATAGGTGTTGAGCGCCAGCGCCCACAACACCGAATGCACCAGCACAAAGATCAGGCTGTTCTGCCCCAGGCCAAACCACAACAGCGCCAGCGGCAGCAGGGCAATCGCCGGCAATGGGTTGAACATCGAGGTCAGGGTGCTCAGCAGGTCGCGGCCCAATTGGGTCGACACCGCCAGGGTGGTCAGGGCGAACGCCAGCACAATGCCGATCAGGTAACCCTTGATCAGCACCACCAGCGAGATGCTGACCTTGCTCAACAGCTCGCCACTGGCCATGCCGTCGTAGAACGCGCTCAGGGTCTGCAGGAAGCTCGGCAGCAGCAGGTCATTGTTTTGATAACGGGCGGCCGCTTCCCAGAGGATCGCGAGCACGATCAGGATCAGGCTTTTTCGCAGCCAGCCTTGTTGCCACAAGCGCTGACGCAGCGGCAACTCGCGCTCTACGCGAACACCGGGCAACGGTTCGAGGGTGATTTCATATTCCTGGCGCATGGTGGAAACCCTTCAATAAGCGATGCGGATATCGGCGAAACCCAGCTCGGTTTCCGCCTCGGGCGATTCATCAAACAACAGCCGATGAATGCGCCGCGCAGAAGCCTGGAACGCCACACCGCCAAGGCTGTGCAGGTCGTATTGATGGCTGTGGATTTCCGCGCGCACCTGCCCCGGGTGCGGCGACAGCAACAGGATGCGGTTGCCCACCACCAGCGCTTCTTCAATGGAGTGGGTGACGAACAACAGCGTGAAGCGCACCTCTTCCCAGAGCAGCAGCAACTCTTCCTGCATCTTGCGTCGGGTCAGGGCGTCGAGGGCGGCGAAGGGTTCGTCCATCAGCAGGATTTTCGGCTGCATGGCCAACGCTCGGGCGATCGCCACGCGGGCCTTCATGCCGCCGGACAGGGTGTGCGGGTAGGCATCGGCAAAGGCCGTGAGGCCGACTTTTTCCAGGTAGTACAGCGCCCGCTCTTCGGCCTCGCGACGCTTCAGGGTCTTGGAGGCGAGCAGCGGGAACATGACGTTCTGCTTGACGGTTTTCCACGGCGGCAGTTGGTCGAACTCCTGGAACACCACGATGCGGTCCGGCCCTGGCTGCTCGACTTTTTGCCCAAGCAGACGGATCTCGCCCTCACACGGTCTGATAAAGCCGGCGATGGATTTCAGCAGTGTGGATTTGCCGCAGCCCGAAGGCCCCAGCAATACAAAACGGTCCGCCGGGTCGATCTCAAAACTGACTTGGTGAGTGGCCCGCACGACCCGTTCCGGCGTGCGGTATTCAAGGCTGACTTTATCCACCGAAAGCAGTGCTTCGGTGGTGGTCGGGTTGCTGGCCGTGTGGCCTTGCAAGGGCGCGTTCATGTCAGCTCCCTTGCAGCGGCTTGGCGTCCTGGAAGAAGTAATCCTTCCACGATTCGGGTTTGTTTTTGATCGCACCGACGCGGTAGAGGAATTCCGCCAGCGGGTAGGTATTTTTCGGCGTGACGCTGAATTCGAATTGCGGGTTTTCGATGATTTTCAGCAGCTCGGCGCGGTCGATCTTGGCCTTCGTCACGCGGATGTAGGTATCGGCGGCAGCGCCTTTGTCGTTCTGGGCGAATTGGGCCGCTTCGGTCAGCGCCTCGACGAACGCCTTGTAGGTTTTCGGGTTGTCGTTGCGGAATTTCTCAGTAGCGAACAGCACGGTCGGCGAGTTGGGGCCGAGGATGTCGTAGGAGTTGAGCACCACGTGCACGTTCGGGTTGGTCAGGGCCTGTTCCTGGAACGGCGGGTTGGAGAAGTGCCCGGTCAGCTCGGTACCACCGGCGATCAACGCAGCCGTGGCATCCGGGTGCGGGACGGCGACGCTGTACTTGTCGAGGCGATTGAATTCCTTGTCGCCCCACTGCTTGGCCGCGGCGTATTGGAGGAAGCGCGACTGCACGGAGACGCCCACTGCGGGTACGGCAATGCGGTCTTTTTCGGTGAAGTCCGCAATGGTCTTGACCTTGGGATTGTTGCTCACCAGGTAGTAAGGGAAGTTGCCCAGGGAGGCGACAGCTTTCACGTTCTGCTTGCCGTGGGTGCGGTCCCAGATGGTCAGCAGCGGGCCGACGCCAGCCCCGGCGATGTCGATGGAGCCGGACAGCAACGCATCGTTGACGGCGGCGCCGCCGGACAGTTGAGTCCAGTCGACCTTGATGTCGATGCCTTCCTGCTTGCCGTATTTTTCGATCAGGTTCTGGTCGCGCACCACGTTGAGCAACAGGTAGACGATGCCGAACTGCTCGGCGATGCGAATCTCGCCTTCGGCCTGGGCGGCCGCAGGTGCAACAAGGCTGCCGGCCAGCAGGCTGAAGCCCAGGCCGACCGTGGCGGCCAGGCGCGCAAATGGGATTTTCTTGGACATGGTCTTGCTCCGGATCAGAAAGGCGCGTCGCCCTGGATGGTGGTGCGGTACAGCTTGCGCCGCAGGTGGCTCGGGCAGCCGGCCGCCAGGTGGATCAGCGAGCGGTTGTCCCAGAACACCAGGTCGTGGGGCTGCCACTGATGGCGGTAGATGTTTTCCGGCAGCACACTGTGGGCGTAGAGCTGGGCCAGCAGGTCACGGCTTTCGTCTTCCGGCAGGCCGACGATGCGGGTGGTGAAGCCCTCACTGACGAACAGCGCCTTGCGGCCGTTTTCCGGGTGGGTGCGTACGATCGGGTGCACTAGTTCTGCCACCTGAGCGAGCTGCTCAGGGGTGAGGGTCGGGCGCCAGTTGCCTTCGAATTTGGTTTCGCTGTAACGCGCCGTGTAGGAGTGTGCGGCGCTGCGACCTTCGACGGCTTTGCGCAGAGAGTAGGGCAGGTGGTCCCAGGCTTTGTGCATGTCGGCGAACAAGGTGTCGCCACCTTCGGACGGCAGCTCTTGGGCATGGAGCATCGAGCCGAGGCTCGGCAATTCCTTGTAGGAGAGGTCCGAGTGCCAGAACTTGCCGGCGTCCCCCAGGCCGATGGATTGGCCATTTTCGATGATGTTGGAGACGATCAGGATTTCCGGGTGGTTGGCCAGCAGGAATTGTTTGAGCACGTGGATTTGCAGCACACCGAAGCGGCGGCTGAAGGCGATCTGTTGCTCGGGAGTGATGCGTTGGTCGCGGAAGACGACGACGTGGTGTTCCAGGTGCGCGCGATGGATGCGGGCGAAGTCCTGGTCGCTGACCGGGCGGGTCAGGTCCAGGCCAATGATCTCGGCGCCGACGCTGCCGGGAAATGGACGGATCTCAAAGGTTTGTGCAGTGTCGTTCGCTGTTGGAACAGTAGAGGTGGCAGACATGAGTTCACTCCCGGACAGTCAGGAGAGTGACTTTATAGTCATAAGAACGGCATTTTAAATACCGTTAATGAATATCGATATGGCTTTTGTACAGGCCATGGCACTTGGGTGTTTTGGAGGGCCTCATCGCGGGCAAGCCCGGCTCCCACAGGGGGCGGCCGGGCTTGCCAGGGCGTGCAATCGGGATCAGCGCTCGTGCAACGCCTCCGCCCGCGCCCGAAGGATGGGCTTGAGCAGGTAGCTGAGGATGCTTTTCTGGCCGGTGATGATGTCGACCGAAGCCACCATGCCGGGGATGATGATCAGCGGCTTCTCATCGGTGCCCAGGTGGCTGCGGTCGGTGCGCAGGGTGATCATGTAGTAGGTGGTTTTCTTGTCTTCGTCGGTGATGGTGTCGGCACCGATGCGCTCGAGCTTGGCCTTGAGACCGCCGTAGATGGTGTAGTCATAGGCGGTGAACTTGACCACCGCTTCTTGCCCCGGATGCAGGAAGGCGATGTCTTGCGGGCGTATCTTGGCTTCCACCAGCAGGGTGTCATCCAGCGGCACGATTTCCACCATGTCGCTGCCTGGCTGGATCACGCCGCCGACGGTGTTCACCAGCAGCTGCTTGACGATGCCGCGTACCGGCGAGGTCACCAGGGTGCGGCTCACCCGATCTTCCAGGGCCTTGCCGGTAGACGCAGCCTTGTTCAGTTCGGTACGGGCTTCGTTGAGTTGCGTCAGGGCCTCACTGCGGAATTTGCCGCGGGTTTCGTCGATCTTGCGCTGCACTTCCTTGATCGCCGATTCGGCACGGGGAATCGCCAGGGTCGTTGCATCGAGTTGGCCACGGGTTTCCATTTCCGCACGCTTGAGCCGCAGCACTTCAACCGGGGAGACCGCGCCCTGGGCCACCAACGGCTCGGACATGTTGATTTCCTGGCGCTGCAACGACAGCTGGTTGCGGTATTGGCCTTGCTTGGAGGAGAACTCGCGCAGTTCCTGTTGGCGCTGCACCAGTTGCTCCTGCAACCCGCCGACTTCGTCCTTGAGCTGCTGACGGCGGCTGTCGTACAGCGAGCGCTCACTGGCGGCCTGGCTTGGCGCGGCCTTGAGCACGTCGTCCGGAATATTCAGCGGGCGGTCATCCACCTGCGCGCTCAAGCGTTCGACCCGCAGCAACATCGACAACCGCAAGGCTTCGGTTTCGCCGGCGTTGGACACGAAGCGCGTGTCATCCAGACGAATCAACGGCGCCCCGGCTTCGACGATCTGGCCTTCCTTGACGTACAGTTCTGCGACGATACCGCCTTCAAGGTTTTGGATTTTCTGCAGTTTGGAGGACGGAATCGCCTTGCCGTCGCCACGCGTCACTTCGTCGATACTGGAGAAATACGCCCAGCCCACCAGGAACAGGAAAAACGCGATGATCGCCCAGATGGTCAGGCGGATGACCCGCGGCGCATCTTCGATCAGTGCTTTGTTGACCTCGGGCAGCGGCTGGTCTTGCAGGGATTCGGAGCCTTTGAAGTAGCGGCCAATCGCGTTTTTGAAGGACTTAAGCGACACTGATTTGCCCCTTTTTCAACGCTTCCATGACGGCGGCTTTCGGGCCATCGGCGAGAATCTGACCACGATCGACCACCAACAGGCGGTCCACCAGGGACAGCAGCGAGGCGCGGTGCGTGACCAGCACGACCGTCTTGTTTTGCACCACAGCTTGCAGGCGTTGTTTCAAGCGTTCTTCACCGGTGTTGTCCATGGCGCTGGTCGGTTCGTCGAGCAGCAAGATAGGCGGGTTGAGCAGTAAGGCACGGGCCAGCGCGACGTTCTGCCGCTGGCCGCCGGACAGGTTCTGCCCGCGCTCGCCGACTTGCAGTTCGTAACCTTGGGGGTGCAGGCGGGCGAACTCGTGGACACCGGCCAATTCCGCGGCTTGCAGGACCATTTCGTCTTCGACATAGCGGGCACCGGATACCAGGTTGTCCCGCAGGGTGCCGGCCAGCAGTTGGATATCCTGGGGGACGTAGCCGATGTTGTGGCGCAGCTCGCTGACGTCAATCTGGCGAACGTCCACGCCGTCCACCAGCAAGGCGCCGGAGTCGGGTTGGTAGAGGCCGACAATCAATTTGGCGAGTGAGCTTTTACCCGAACCACTGCGCCCGATAATGCCGATCTTTTCCCCGGGCTTGATCACCAGGTTGAGGTTTTTCAGCGCGGCGTTTTGCTGGTCCGGGTAGGTGAAGTTCAGGCCCCGGCATTCGATCGCACCTTGCAGCGTTCGGCGGCTCATTGGACGCTCTTCGAAGTTGCGCTCTTGGGGCAACTCCATCATCTGGTCTACCGATTTCATGGTGACTTTGGCTTGCTGGTAACGGGTCAGCAGGCCGGACAGCGAAGCCAGCGGGCTCAAGGCACGGCCACTGAGCATGTAGCAGGCAATCAGGCCGCCCATGCTCAGATTGCCGTCGATGATCTGGTAAACACCGAAGCAAATCATCACGACGCCCGCCAATTGCTGAATCAGCAGCGTCATGTTCATCGACAGGCCCGACAGCAACTTCACCCGCAGTTCCAGACGGCTGAGGGTGCCAATGGTTTGTTCCCACTGGTATTGGCGTTCACTTTCGGCGTTATTGACCTTGACCGCGTCCAGCCCGGCGAGGGTTTCGATCAGGCTCGACTGACGCTCGGCGGCCAGGGCCATGGTTCGCTCCATGGTTGCCACCAGGGGCTTTTGCAGGGCGTAACCGATGCCCAGGGCCAGCGGGAACGCCAACACCGGGATCCACACCAGGTGCCCGCCGAGGATAGCGATCACCAGGAAAATCAGCAGGGTGAACGGCAGGTCGATCAGGCTGGTGAGGGTCAGCGACGCGAGGAAATCCCGCAGGCTCTGAAACTCGTGGATATTTTGGGCAAAGCTGCCCACCCGCGCCGGGCGGTATTTCATGGACATCCCGACAATGCGCTCGAACAGCGTCGCCGAGATAATCAGGTCGGTTTTTTTCCCGGCCAGGTCCAGGCACAAACTGCGCAGACTCTTGAGGATCAGGTCGAACAGGTAGGCGCCACCAATGCCGATCGCCAGCACCCACAAGGTGGCCGTGGCCTGGTTCGGCACCACGCGGTCGTAGACGTTCATCACGAACAGCGGTGCGGCCATCGCGATGATGTTGATCAGGAAACTGGCGGCGATGGCGTCAGTGTAGAGCCAGCGCGAGCGCTTCAAGGTGTCGCGGAACCAGGAGCGGGCACGGGGGATAAGGGTGCCGTGGTTGACGTCGAACTTGTGCTGGGGTTGGGCGAAGAACACTTTGCCGGTGTAATCATCGGCCAGCACGTCGCGCTTGACGACGACTTCACCGCCATCGCTTTCGCTGAGCAAAATGCGAGCTTCGTCCTCGCCATGCCAACCGACCAACACCGTGCTGCGACCGTCCTTGAGTAACAGCAAGGCCGGCAGGGCGATGGTCGGAATCTGTTCCAGCTTGCGTTGCAACAAACGCCCCTGGAGCCCCGCGCGTGCAGCGGCGCGAGGCAGCAGTTCGGCGCTCAGGCGTTGCGCAGGCAACGGCAGGCCGGTGGTGAGCATCGCCGCACTGGCAGGTTTCTGATGCAGTGCACAAAGCGCAAGCAACCCGTCGAGTAACGGGTCGTCATGCAGCGTGCGTGGATCATGACTGAGATGAACTCGACTGACTTCTGATTCCACGCGGGTACTCTCGACTAACAGATGGGGCTTGGAGGGGTGGCTCAATTCATCCCTGGCAGTTGGACTTTAGGCTTCACGTCGTTTTGCACGACGGAGGCCATTGGCGCGACCACTCCCTGGCTTTTGAGCAATTCGCCCATGGTCGCCTTGATTCGGTACTGAGTAAATAACTGAATGTTTTTGATCTCTTCAAAACGGCGGGAAGCGGTGAACAGTTCGTTCTCGCTGTCGAGCAAATCGAGCAGGGTACGTTGACCCAAACTGAATTGCTGCTGGTAGGAAGTCCGTACTCGGGTGCTGTGATCGACGTATTGCTGGGCGATCGGCACTTGGGCGTTGGCGTTGTTCAGGGCATTCCAGGCCAGGCCCAGCTCTTCGTTCAACTGGCGCAAGGCGTTATTGCGGATATCCAGGGCCTGGTTGGACAGGGCCGATTTGGATTCCAGGTCCGCTTTGTTGCTGCCGCCGGAGTAAAGGTTGAAGCGCATGCGCAACATGGCTTCCCAGCCATTGCTGTGGGACGGGTCACCGCTGACGTTGTTGTCGGCATTGGTGCCGAGTTCAGCATCAAAACGCGGGTAGAACGTCGATTTGGCGGCTTGGTATTGCTGTTCGGTTGCGACGATGTCGGATTCAGCCGAGCGCAGGACCGGGCTGTTGTCGAGCATCTGGCGACGTGCTTCGTTCAGGTCGGCTGGCAGCATGGCCATGAACGGTGCCGGGCGCTCCAACTGGTCAGGCATCTGGCCCACGGCACTCAGGTAGTTAGTCTGGGAGTCGGCCAGGTTGGTCTGTTCGGTGATCAGGTTGTTACGGGCTTGAGCCAGACGGGCTTCAGCCTGGTCCTGGTCAGCACCGTTACCGACGCCGCGCTGGGTGCGCAGTTTGATCTGGTCGTAAATGCGCTCGTGGTTGCGCAGGTTCTCTTCAGCCAGGCGTACGAACTCACGACGGGTCAGCACGTCCAGGTAGACCTGGGCAACGGTCAGGCCGGTGCGCTCGGAGGTGCCGAGCAACGAATAAGCACGGGAGTTGACGGTGGCTTGTTGACGCCCTACTTCGCTGGAGGTGGCAAAACCGTCAAAAATCATTTGCTGCAGACGCAGGCTCGATTCGCCGCGGTTGAGCGTATCCCATTGGTTGTTGCCACGACCGTTGGCGGCACGAGTGGTGGAGTTGTCCACACCTTCACGACCGTAGCCGGCGGCCACATCCACCTTCGGCAGGTAGCCACCTTGGGCGGCGCGCAATTGGTAGTCGGCGGCGATACGACTATTTACGCCGGCCTGAATCTCAGGGTGCACGTCGAGCGCTTGCTGCATGGCCTGTGGCAATGTTTGGGCGTGTACGAAACTCGCGGCGAGGACGAACGGCAGTGCCTTAAACAGGTGCAAACGCATTTCAAAAATTCCCCAGGACTTCTTGTCTCAAATCACAGCAGATCGAGTCGCTGTGTCGGAAAATGGCAACCGTAATGACCGTACGTCGGAAAGTTCAAAATCGGAACTGGTTCACACATGTAGGACGGTTCGCCGCATAAATATCAATGTGACATTAGTGGGGCGATTGTTTAGGATGGCGGCCATAAGGTCAATAGTTTGGCATAAAGTTAATTTCGAAAAAATATAGCCAAATTATTGACTAACCACCTGTCAAAAAGTCCAAGCACCTCCAAACTGACGCTAATTAGTGCTCAGGTCTATGGAAGTTACCCGAACGGATCGCCGGAGAAATCTTCAATGAGCAGTGTTGTTGCCATCGTCAAAAGCATTGTTGGCCAAGTTTTCGTCATTTCTCCAGAAGGAGTCAGACGTGTACTCATTGAAGGCGACCGACTGTTCGCTGGGGACCAGGTAGACACCGGCCTCTCGGGCGCCGTCAGCCTGGAACTGGCCGATGGCCGCACACTGGACCTGGGCCGTGATACCCAGTGGAGCGCCGACACGCCGGACTCCAGCCTCGACCTGGCCCAAGCCACAGCCCAGGCCGCGCCGTCGGTTGCCGAGCTGCAGCAAGCCATCGCTGCCGGCGCCGACCCGACCACCGATCTGGAAGCTACCGCTGCAGGCCCAACCGCGGCCGGCACGGGCGCAGCGGGTGGCGGCCATAGTTTCGTGGTGTTGGATGCGACAGCGGCCAGCGTTGCACCGACCATTGGTTTCCCAACGGCCGGCCTGGGTGTGACCACCTCGGCCCTGACCCAGAACGCGGGCGCACAGGCGAGCGACGCGGGCGGCCTGGTGCTGCAAGCCTCCACGCTGACCCTGGGCGCGACCCCGACCATCACCGAAGCGGGCGGCGTGCTGACCTACACCGCCACGGTGACGCAGGCGCCCACCAGCGACCTGAGCATCACCCTGTCCAATGGCGCGGTGATCACCATCCCGGCCGGCCAATTGACGGGCACAGTGAATGTGCCCCTGGCACCCAACGACACCCCGTACATTGATGCAAGCCAGATCAGCGTCACCGTCACCGGCACCACTGGTGGCAACAACCTGGTGCTGACCACCGACCCCGCGCCGGCGGTGACCCAAATCACCGACACCGTCGACACCACCACTGTCACCCTGACAGCCGGTAATACCGTGACCGAAGGTGGTCAGATCACTTACACCGCTACCCTGACCAACCCCGCGCAGACGCCGGTGACGGTCACCTTGAGCAATGGCTCGGTGATTACCATTGAAGCCGGAAAGTCCACGGGGACGGTGGTCGTCGATACGCCAGCGAATGATGTTTACAACAACGGCTCGACCGTCAGCACCACGATTACCGGGGCTACCGGCGGTAACTTCGAGAACCTGGTGCCGGCGACTACGCCAGCGGTTACCACCATCACCGATTCGATCGATACCACCACTGTCACGCTGACAGCCGGGAATACCGTGACCGAAGGCGGTCAGATTACCTACACCGCGACCCTGACTAATCCAGCGCAAACGCCGGTGACGGTCACCTTGAGCAATGGCTCGGTGATTACCATTGAAGCCGGAAAGTCCACGGGGACGGTGGTCGTCGATACGCCAGCCAATGATGTTTACAACAATGGCTCGACCATCAGCACCACGATTACCGGGGCTACCGGCGGTAACTTCGAGAACCTGGTGCCAGCGACTACGCCAGCGGTTACTACAATTACCGATTCGATCGACACCACCACCGTCACCCTGACGGCGGGCGAAAGCGTGACCGAAGGCGGTCAGATTACTTACACCGCCACCCTGACCAACCCCGCGCAGACGCCGGTGACGGTCACTTTGAGCAATGGCTCGGTGATCACCATTGAAGCCGGAAAGTCCACGGGGACGGTGGTCGTCGATACGCCAGCCAATGATGTTTACAACAATGGCTCGACCGTTAGCACCACCATTACGGCGGCTACTGGCGGTAATTTTGAGAACCTGGTGCCGAGCACCACGCCAGCGGTGACTACGATCACCGACTCGGTTGATACCACGACGGTGACGCTGTCGACTAACGACACCGCGATCACTGAAGGCGGCCAGATCACCTACACCGCCACGCTTTCGAATGAAGCGCATGCGCCGGTGACTGTGACTCTGTCCAACGGCCAGGTCATCACCATTGATGCCGGTAAAACTACCGGCACCGTGGTATTCCAGACTCCGGTCAACGACGTCTACAACAACGGTTCGACCGTTAGCACCACGATTACCACCGCCACTGGCGGCAATTTCGAGAAGCTGGTGCCGGATAACACCAATCCGCCGACCACCACGATTACCGACTCGATCGACACCACCACCGTGACCTTGTCGACCAACGACACTGCGATCACTGAAGGTGGCCAGATCACCTACACCGCCACGCTTTCGAATGAAGCGCACGCACCGGTGACCGTGACCTTGTCCAACGGCCAGGTGATCACCATCGACGCGGGCAAAACCACGGGCACCGTGGTTTTCCAGACCCCGGTCAACGACGTCTACAACAACGGTTCCACCGTTAGCACCACGATTACGACGGCTACTGGCGGTAACTTCGAGAAGCTGGTTCCGGACAATACAAATCCGCCGACCACCGTCATTTC